>JBCCTO010000087.1:0-1502 GCA_039198355.1 Pseudomonadota bacterium | reverse complement strand
TTCTATTCAAATACCCTAACCAGCTTATCCAGTGAGGGGATGGATGCTGTTTCGTTCATTTGCCCTGCCTACTCAAGCCGCGCCTTCCATCCAGCCATAATTCCGACATGGTTGGTGCAGCTTTGCCACAGTTGGGTTTGGCCAAGTTGGGGCAGCCCCCGGTGCCCAGCGGCTTGCGAGGTGGATTCAACTTGTCTATCAGGAGTGTGGAATTGGACACGGTGGAACGGCAAAATGAACATTTCTCAGTCTGCAGGGCGGTTTACGGCACATGTCCTCATGCTGTGCGGCGCGATGGCGCTGGTGGGCTGCGGCCAGCGCGTGGGCGTGAGCGCGCCCAATGAGCTAGAGGTAGACAGTGACATTGCACGCAGTCGCGATGGCGTCGCGGGAACTACATTAAGTGAGTCTTTGCTCGGCGCGCGAAACCAGGAATCGATTGTGCAGGTCAACCGGTATATCTGGTCTGCATCCCTGCAAGTGCTTGATTTTCTACCCATCCAATCTGTTGATCCGTTTACCGGCGTGATCATCACCGGCTTTGGCACCCCGCCTGGCGGTGGACGGTCTTATCGCGCCACTGTTCTGATCAACGACCCGGCCCTTGATGCCCGTTCCCTCAACGTGGCCCTGCAGACCAGTGGCGGGGCTGCAAGTGCGGCCACTGTACGCGCGGTAGAAGACGCCATTCTCACCCGCGCGCGTCAGTTGCGCATTGCCGACAACCGCCTCTAAAGCCCTTTCGGGCGCGCCCATTCCCTACTAAACAAGCGTCGGGCCCGAAAACGGCCCGACGTTTTCATGTTCACGACCAGGATCGCCCCCGCCCCATGCCCACCTATTCCCCTTCCGACATCGAAGCCCGCTGGCAAACCGCCTGGGATGAGGCCGGTCTGTTTCGTGCCACCCGTACTGCTGACAAGCCCAAATACTATGTGCTTGAGATGTTCCCCTACCCCAGCGGGCGCATTCATATGGGCCACGTGCGCAACTACACGATGGGCGACGTCATCGCCCGCTACAAAATGGCCACAGGGCACAACGTGCTGCATCCGATGGGTTGGGATGCCTTTGGAATGCCTGCGGAAAATGCGGCCATGGCCATTGGTGGCCACCCCAAGACATGGACCTATGACAACATCTCGGTGATGCGGGAACAGATGAAGCCGCTGGGCCTCTCCATCGACTGGTCGCGCGAATTTGCCACTTGCGATCCGGAATACTACGGCCAGCAGCAGGCCCTTTTCCTCGACTTTCTTGAGGCCGGTTTGGTCTACCGCAAAGAGGCGCAGGTAAACTGGGACCCGGTCGACATGACCGTGCTGGCCAACGAACAGGTGATCGACGGCAAGGGCTGGCGCTCGGGGGCCGAGGTCGAGCGGCGCGAGTTGACACAATGGTTCTTCAAGATTTCAGACATGGCCGGAGAGCTGAAATCCGCTCTTGATGGCCTTGAGAGCTGGCCTGCCAAAGTCCGCCTGATGCAGGACAACTGGATCGGC
>JBCCTO010000086.1:0-2184 GCA_039198355.1 Pseudomonadota bacterium | reverse complement strand
CAAACGTGGTGGAATGGCCTGATGGAAAACTGGCAAACGTCGCATCCCATATGGGAAAGCCGGAATTATAAGGCCCCAGCGTTTCCAATTGCGAGGGCCGAGCCCGCCCCACCGCACGCTTAACAAAGCCGATGGTGGTGCCGATGATGGCCACCGTGGCGAAGGTGAAAAATGCTGCCCCATGAAATTGGGCCAGCCGAAACCGTTCGCGCGGTTTTATCTCCCGCCAGCGTATGGTGGCGAGCGTCATGAAAATGGCGAAGGTTATCAGCAGCACCCAAAGGCTCTCGCCGAGCACCGTCAGATCATCGAAAAGACTGTGGAGCGTGGTGTCCGGTGTGGCGGCCACCCTGGCCCAACGGGCTATGGGCCCATCAAGACCCGCAAAAGCGATCACAATGGCCACAAGCCAAACCACCATGGCCGCATTAAAGTTGGACGAGTTGGGCCACAGGCTCTGTTGCGCGGGCGACGGGCGCGGTGGCCGAAAACTGCGCAGAAAAGTGGCATCGCCCGTGCTGAATATGCGCTCCAGCGCGTTTGTTTCGTCCCGCTTTGCCATGAGTCTCGCGCATGATTGGGGGCAGAGAGTTACAAAGCCCGCTTAGGGGGAAGGCTTTCGCTGGTCAATCGGCAGCGGTCAGTTGGGAAGGCAGAAACGCACGAAGGTCGCAGCCGATTGTGCCGCAGAGACCGGGCCGTCAGCTGTGCGTTAGGGACGGTGACTGCCATCCAATGAGCCGACGACAATGACCACCTTTCCGCCCGCCACCCGCGCCGCTGCCCTTGAGCGCTTGGAGGCATTTTTGCCCAAAGCGGGCAAAAATTATGCCCAAAACCGCAACACGGATTATGGCCCGGATGCGGGACAAGCCACATCCCTGCTCTCCCCCCATGTGCGGCACCGGCTGGTGACGGAAGAGGAAATTGTGGCCCACGTTTTGAAGAAATTCGGGCCCAATGGTGCGGAAAAATTCGTGCAAGAAGTGGTCTGGCGCACCTATTGGAAGGGTTATCTGGAAATGCGCCCCACCCTTTGGGAAGACTATTGCTACGAGCGCAGCGAGCTTTGGGCCCGCTATGAAAGCGATGGGGAATTCAAAGAGCGTGTGGATGAAGCGCTGGAAGGCCGCACCGGCATCGTCTGCTTCGATGCCTGGGTGGCGGAGCTGAAAGAGCACAACTGGCTGCACAACCACACACGCATGTGGTTTGCCTCCATCTGGGTGTTTACGTTGGATTTGCCTTGGGAATTGGGCGCGGATTTCTTCTATCACCATCTGCTGGACGGTGATGCGGCCTCCAACACGCTTTCCTGGCGCTGGGTCGCCGGCCTGCACACAGCGGGTAAAGCCTATCTGGCCATGCCCTCCAACATCGAGCGCTTTACCAATGGCCGTTTCAAACCTGGCAACCGGCAGTTGGCTGATGACACTGGCCGTTTGGAAGAGTTCGACAAGCCCCCCGCGCAAGATTTGGACTTGCCGCTGTTTGCGCAAGACAAAAAGCCATTTGCCTTGCTGATTCACAATGACGACTGCGCGCCCGACCTGCTGGATGTGGACTGGAGCCACCTCACCCACATCATTACCGTGGCCACGGAACAGCACCGCACAGCCCTGCCCGGCCACAAACATGGTGCCGCCGAGGCTGTTTTAGCTTTTGAAAAAGAGGCTTTGGGGGACGCTGCGGAGCGTATTCAGGCAAAGACCGAAAAGCCAATCGAGGCATTGCATTCAACTGATGGTCTAAGAAATTTCATACAAAAAGAAAGCATCGAAACCCTCATCACACCAACGATCCCCCAAGGCACCGCCCGCGATGCGCTCCGGCCTGCGTTGAACGGTTTGCAGGACAATGGTGTCGCCATTCACCCGGTCACACGAGCCTGGGACCGCACGATCTGGCCCAATGCGACGGCAGGATTTTTCAAGGTGAAAAAGAAGCTACCGAAACTGCTGGGGCAGTTGGGGTTGAGGTAATCTGCTTCACTTGGTTTACAGAGCACCGAATACATCTTTATTCCAACGTCGCCTTTGTGGAGATAGTGTTGAAAAACCCTGCCGTTTGAGCGGGCCTTATAGGAGGTCGCACTCGCCCCTTTCATGCTTTCACGCTGAGTTCGGGACCAGTTTGGCGAGTTTTCTGAGGTTTTGAACGGTCGCTGCTAGGATGAACTCGTCT
>JBCCTO010000085.1:0-2795 GCA_039198355.1 Pseudomonadota bacterium | reverse complement strand
GCATTACCTCGGTCTCAGAAACCGGCGGTGACCACGATAAGGGGCACATCCACGCCCAGTTCGATATCAAGCCGGACCTTTGGTTCTTCCCCTGCCATTTTCAGGGCGATCCGGTCATGCCCGGTTGTTTGGGGTTGGACGCGCTTTGGCAATTGACGGGGTTTTACCTGGGCTGGCTGGGCGAACCCGGAAAGGGCCGCGCCATTTCCACCGGGGAAGTGAAATTCAAGGGCCAGATCACGCCGGAAACCAAGCTGGTGGAATACGAAATCAATTTCAAAAACGTGCGGCGGGGCCGTCTCGTGCTGGGCATTGCCGATGGTCTGGTGAAGGCCGATGGGGAGGTGGTTTTCAACGCCTCCGACCTGAAAGTGGCCCTTTTCACCAGCTAGGCCAAGTTAGTGGCCACGCCGCCACCGCCCTCTCTCAACCATCTCAAGGAATTTCAAATGAAACGCGTTGTCGTCACGGGCATGGGGATCGTTTCCTCCATCGGCAATAATACGCAGGAGGTGCTGGCCTCCCTGCGGGAAGCCAAATCCGGCATCACGTTTTCGGAAAGTTTTGACGAACACGGCTTCCGCTGCCGCGTCCATGGGGAACCCGATCTGGACCCATTTGAACAGCTGGACCGTAGAACGGTGCGCTTCATGTCCAAGGGCACGGCGTGGAACTATATCGCCATGCAGCAGGCCATCAGCGATAGCGGGCTGGAAGCAGGCGAAGTGGTGAACCCGCGTACTGGCATCATCATGGGGTCCGGCGGACCCTCCACCAAGACCATTGTGGAAGCGGCGCAAAAGACGGTGGATACAGGCTCTCCCAAGCGCATCGGCCCCACGGCGGTGCCCAAGGCCATGTCGTCCACAGCTTCTGCCGTGCTGGCCACGCAGTTTGAAATTAAGGGCGTGAACTATTCCATCTCGTCGGCCTGCGCCACGTCCAACCACTGCATCGGCAATGCCTATGAGACCATCCAACTGGGCAAGCAGGATGTGATTTTTGCGGGCGGGTCGGAGGATCTGGACTGGACCATGTCCAATCTATTCGATGCCATGGGGGCCATGTCGTCCAAATATAACGACACGCCCTCGACAGCATCGCGCGCCTTTGATGTGAACCGGGACGGTTTCGTCATTGCCGGGGGCGCGGGTGTTCTGGTGCTGGAAGAGTTGGAACACGCCAAGGCCCGCGGTGCGAAAATCTACGGCGAAGTGGTGGGCTATGGGGCCACATCCGACGGTTACGATATGGTCGCCCCCTCCGGCGAAGGGGCCATCCGCTGCATGAAGATGGCGCTGGAAGGGGTGGGCGAACCGCTCGATTACATCAACCCCCATGCCACCTCCACCGGCGTGGGTGATGAAAAAGAAATGGGCGCGCTTCGGGAAATCTTCGGAGCCGACAAATGCCCGCCCGTTTCCGCCACCAAATCCCTCACCGGCCATTCGCTGGGCGCCACGGGAGTACAGGAAGCCATCTATTCTCTGCTGATGATGCAAAACGGCTTCATCTGCCAATCCGCCCATATCGAAGAGCTGGACCCGGCCTTTGCCGACATGAACATCATCATGGAACGGCAGGACAATGCCGAGTTGAACACGGTGCTTTCCAATTCCTTCGGATTTGGCGGCACCAACGCGTCGTTGGTGTTCCAGCGTTACGCATAATCTATTTGCCACGTCATTGGCCGATTTGATCGGCCCATCTCCAAAGTCTTGGGAGATCCACCGGTCAAGCCGGTGGATGACGTGAACCGAAAAGGGCCACGACCATGGCTGACCTGCAATCCAACATCATGGCCGGCAAGCGCGGTCTTATCATGGGTGTGGCCAACAACCACTCCATCGCCTGGGGCATTGCGCAAATGCTGTCTGCCCACGGGGCGGAACTGGCCTTCACCCATCAGGGGGCAGCCTTTGGCAAGCGCGTGAAACCGCTGGCGGAAAGCCTCGGCTCCAGCCTGTTGATTGATTGCGATGTGGAAGACATCGCCTCCGTGGACGCCGCCTTTGCGACCATTGAGAAAGAGTGGGGTGGGCTCGATTTTTTCGTCCACGCCATCGGCTTTTCCGATAAGAACGAGCTAAAGGGCAAATATGCCGACACGTCGCGGGAAAATTTCTCCCGCACCATGGTGATTTCCTGCTTCTCTTTTACGGAAACCGCCAAGCGCGCCGCTGCTTTGATGAAAGACGGCGGCTCTATGCTCACGCTCACCTATGGCGGGTCTTCCCGGGTCATGCCCAATTACAATGTCATGGGTGTGGCCAAAGCGGCGCTGGAGGCCTCCGTGCGCTATCTCGCCAGTGATTTCGGCCCCGATAACGTGCGCGTGAACGCCATTTCCGCCGGCCCCATGCGCACGCTGGCCGGGGCTGGGGTGTCGGATGCGCGGGCCATGTTCAACTATCAAAAACGCAATGCCCCGCTGCGCCGCACGGTAACACTGGAAGAGGTGGGCGGTTCTGCCCTTTATCTGTTGTCAGACCTCTCCGGCGGCGTCACCGGCGAAGTGCATTTTGTAGACAGCGGCTATTCCACCATCTCCATGCCCCGTGTGGCGGAGTTGACGGGGGAGTAGAAACGTCCAGTTTTATTTGCGTCATCCGCCGACTTGATCGGCGCATCTCCTACGGCTTGCAGAGATGGGTCTGTGGACTCACGTTGCAAGTGCAACGGTTTGGTTTTGTTCTTTTGGTGTTTTGAAGTTGATACATGCTCTTGGCTGGTTGTTGTATTGTGTGACGATGGCCCTCAATTGGCTGGGGGATTGGGCATCGAGGTCGGTTTTT
>JBCCTO010000084.1:0-2835 GCA_039198355.1 Pseudomonadota bacterium | reverse complement strand
TTTCCGGCAAAGTCCTTCCCCATTCTGGCGGTCCAGTTCACTGTGCCGGAATTGCCCCCCAAAATCAGCCCGGTCACCGGCCCAACGCTTTGAGGGCGCAATGTGCGGAATCTCGCCTCTGCCCGAGCGGCGGCTTCCGCCATCACGCGCTCGTCCAAGCCGTGAGGGGAAGTGTGAGTGCTGAGCGTTATCGCTTTGCCCGATGGCAAATGATCGTGGATCGGGGCCCAGATAAAGTCAGCCGCGCCGCGCCCGCCCAGACGCGGGTCCTTTAGAAATACAATTGCCGTCCGGGGCGCATGTTTTTTCAACAAACGAAGATAGGGCAGGGTTCTGCGCCCGGATGCCAAAACGAGGTCCGGAAAAGGCGGAGCAATCGGACTGTCAGGACTGTCTGGTTTGTCTGCTGGTGCAACGGGCAGGTATGGCAACGGCCATGCCCACACGCCGGTAGGATGCACCAGGCGTTCGCTCACATTTGGGGTTGGTTCAACCCCCTGCACCAAATGGTGGGCAATGCCACGGCACTGCACCAGATCGCCAATCTTGCCGTCGGTCAGTATCCAGATGGATTGGAAAGTGCGTTTGACCGTCACGGCATCGGTATTTCAGCTTCTGTTGGAACGTTGTAGCCTTTTATGACAGCGGGTCGCTTTGCAATAGTTTTATACCAGCGGGTTAGATTTGGCATCGAAGCCAAATCGATGTTTTGCCACTCCCAGCGGGCGCACCATGGGAAGATCGCCATGTCGGCGATGGAGTACTCTCCGGCCACGTACTCGTTGTCGGCCAAGCGTTTGTCCAAGACGCCGTATAGGCGTTTTGCTTCGTCGCCGTAGCGCTTTTCCGCATAATCGCTTTTTCCCGGGTTGAACTTCAAGAAATGGTTGGCCTGTCCCAGCATCGGGCCGAAGCCACCCATCTGCCAGTTAAGCCATTCAATGGCCTGCCAGTGGCGCACAGGATCCGATGGCATGAACTTACCTGTCTTGGTGGCCAAATAATAAAGTATCGCGCCTGACTCCATCATCGACACGCCGGTGTCATGGTCGACAATGGCAGGGATTTTGTTGTTGGGTGAAATCTTCAAAAAGTCAGGCGCGAATTGCTCGTCCTTCATGATGTTAATCGTGTGAACATCATAGGCGAGGCCCATCTCTTCCAGTGCGATGGAGACTTTTTTGCCGTTTGGCGTACCGAATGTGTAGAGGTCGATCATGGGAGCGCCTTTCGCGGCTGTTTGCTGGTCTGACTGTTTGAAGGCAGCGTTAGATGTACTGAACTGAGACGACTTCATAGGAGCGCGCGCCGCCGGGGGCCGCGACTTCCACGCTGTCGCCTTCTTCCTTGCCGATCAGGGCGCGGGCGATGGGTGAACTCAGCGAAATCTTACCGCTTGCCACGTCCGCCTCTTGGTTGCCGACGATTTGGTAGTGCTTTTCCTCTTCGGTCTCTTCGTCGACAAGACGCACTGTGGCACCAAACTTGATGGTGTCGCCGCTCATCTTGGAGACGTCGATCACTTCAGCGCGGCTGAGCATGTCTTCGAGTTCATTTATGCGGCCTTCGTTCAGGCTCTGCTGCTCTTTGGCTGCGTGATATTCCGCGTTTTCAGACAGATCGCCATGGGCACGGGCTTCGGAGATCGCAGCCACAATACGCGGGCGGTCTTCCGCCTGGCGGCGCTTCAATTCTTCTGTCAGGGCTGCGTGGCCCGGTATGGTCATGGGAACCTTTTCCATGAAAGGGTTTCCTTCGTTTGGCACAAGGTTTCTCGTTGCAGCCTTGGCGGTGCAAATCGAAAGCCCAATGTTCGGACAAATCAGGGTGTTTGTGCGCTTAAATGCGCTCACCCGGTGGAATAAGACTATATGTGGCGCTAAATTTCTGCGTCAAGCACTGGTCTTTGCTCTTTTTGGAGCGCAGTTCAGCCCGCAAGCAGGGTGGTGAACTTCTCCAACCCGATGTTGGAGCCACAAGCGATCACAGCGACCTGTTTGCCTTCAAGCTCGTCTTTCAATGGGCCGCACGCAGCGGCGAGTGTGGCAGCGCAGGCCGGTTCGGCCATGATTTTGAGTGCGTCCAACATGTCCGCCATGGACTGGCGCATCATGTCATCATCGATGCGCACGATGCGGTCCACATGGTGGCGGGCGATGGAAAAACTGTCCGGCAGCGACATTGGGGCGCCGAGGGAATCAGCAATCGTGTTGACGCCGCTCAGCCGTACCGTCCGGCCTGTCTCAAAGCTTTGGAACATCGCGTCCGCGCCGAACGGTTCCACACCGATAATCGTACATTCGGGATGGTGATGATGGATGCCGCAGGCCATGCCGGAGAGCAGGCCACCCCCACCGACCGGTATGATAGCGATGTCGAGATGATCAACCGATCGAGCCAGTTCCAACCCGCATGTGGCCGCCCCCAGTGTCATGAACGGGCTTTCGAACGGGTGCAGCAGCGTGCGGCCTTCGTCTTTCACCAATTGTTCAACCCGCTCGAATGCTGCGGACACATCATCTGCCAGTTCGACTTCGGCACCCAGCGCCTTGCACCCTTCTACCCGCACAGGATCCGCTGATTTCATCATGACCACTTTGGCGCTGATGCCAGCACTGGCCGCGCCCCAGGCACTGGCCAGCGCATGGTTGCCCGCCGAAACAGCGGTGATACCTGCGGCCTTTTCCGCTTCGTTCATAGCGTCGATGGCGAGCAACACGCCTCTGGCTTTGAACGACCCTGCCTGTTGGAACAGTTCCATTTTCATGTGCAGATCAGCGCTATGGGGTAGGCGGTGGGATAAGCGGGACGTGTTTAGTTTGAGCGTCGGCGTAG
>JBCCTO010000083.1:0-3704 GCA_039198355.1 Pseudomonadota bacterium | reverse complement strand
CAATGGTTAGGTTCGCACCACCATCAAAACGGGTAACCAAGGTCTCCTTCAAGAGACCCGCCGCTGCCTTCTCAGTCCTCTGAAAAGGTAGCGGTGTCAGATTAAGTCGAGTCTTCTACAGCTAAAGCAAGTGACGGTTAACACGTTTCTTGTCCCGTTTCTTGCGGCGGCAGGCCTGATGGGCGCAACAGCAGCACTTGTGAAGCTTATGTTTGGTTAGCCCCGGTCCCGCAGCAATCTGCCCTTTTCACGATTCCAATCACGGCGCTTTTCGGTTTCGCGCTTGTCGTGGTTTTTCTTACCCTTGGCGAGGGCAATCTGCAGTTTGGCCCTACCGCGCTCGTTGAAGTAAAGCTTGAGTGGCACGATGGTCATGCCATCGCGGTTGACGGCCATAGCGAGTCGCACGATTTCGCGTTTGGAGAGCAGCAGTTTGCGGCGTTGGCGCGGTTCGTGGTTGTACCGGTTCGCCTGGAGATATTCCGGGATGTAGCTGTTGATGAGCCACATCTCATTATCTTCGAAACTGGCATAGCTTTCGGCAATATTGGCTTTGCCATTGCGCAGAGATTTTACCTCTGTTCCGGTGAGCACCAGGCCCGCTTCAAACGTATCCTCAACCGCGAAGTTGTAACGGGCCTTCCGGTTCTCCGCGATATTGCGATAAGCGCTCTCTTTCTTGGGGGCCATTCAAGTGCCTTAATTTATCAGACCGGCGTGAACCATGGCGTCGCGCACGGCCTTTTCCGTCTCTTCCGCAATGGGAACGAGAGGGCTGCGCTGGATGTTCCGCATTTTGCCCAGCAAAGAGAGGGCATATTTTGCACCGCCGGGGTTGGGCTCCATGAAAAGGGCCGTGTGCAAGGGCATGAGCCGGTCTTGCAGGGTGAGAGCGGTGTCGCGGTCACCATCGGCCAAGGCCTGTTGGAACTGGGCGCAAAGGGCGGGGGCCACATTGGCGGTAACGGAAATAATGCCAACGCCGCCATGGGCATGGTGGCCCAGGGCGGAGCCGTCTTCGCCGGTCAGCTGGACAAAATCATGCCCGCAAGTGGCACGGTGCATGGTGGCACGGGTCACATCACCGGTGGCGTCTTTCACGCCGTGGATGTTTTTGTACTTCTTGGCCAATTCGCCGAGCGTTTCCGGCGAAATGTCCACAATGGAACGGCCAGGGACGTTGTAGACGAAAATGGGCAGGCTGGTGCTTTCGGCCACGGCGCTGAAATGGGCATACATGCCCCGTTGGCTGGGTTTGTTGTAGTAAGGCGTGACAACAAGCAGGCCGTCCGCGCCCACTTTTTCGCCGTGTTTGGCGAAGTCGATGCTTTCCACCGTATTGTTGGAGCCTGCTCCGGCCATCACAGGGACCCGGCCATTGGCCACTTCCACGCAAATATCCACCACGCGCTTGTGCTCATCATCGGTCATGGTGGGGTTTTCCCCAGTGGTGCCCATGGGCACGAGGCCGTGGGTGCCCTCGGCGATCTGCCATTCCACAAAATCGGCAAAACCCTGCTCATCCAGCGCTCCGTCTTCCATGAAAGGCGTGACCAAGGCGACGTTGGAGCGGTCAAAAGTGGCGTAGGACATGGGTTTCTCCCGCAGGCGGCGGTGGCTTTCGCCACACTTTATCCCTCAAATCATGGTGTGAGGGTTGTGCTGTTGGCGCGCAACATAGGGTTGGGTCTATCGGGGGGCAAGCGGGAAAGGGCTGCATTTGCGCGTGGTCCGTAACCTTTGCTTAACGGAGCCTCAACCACTTGTTTGCGACAAATAAAATTTGGAGCACACACGGCTTCAATCCGTTTCTCCCCTAACGCTGTTTTGAGAGCACCCCCATGCAAAACGCCTCCCGACTGCTCAAACTCTGTGCCGGTGCAGCGCTATTGGGGGCGGCGGCCCTTGCTTATCAGCCCGTGGGTCATGCTGTGGCCCAAACCTATGGCAGCGTTGGCACTTTGGCATCCCATCAACGAGGGCCTGCAAAGCCTGACCTATCATCAGCATCAAAGACACTAAAAGCCGGACTGGATGCTTTAGACAAAGAAAGCATGGCCACTGCTCTTGCCGCCCGCGCGAAACTGCCGGGCGGTTCTTTGGAGCGCAAGGTGATGGCTTGGGCCATTGCCATGAACGGTGAGGATGTGGATGCGCTCACCCTGTCCAAAATAGCCAATGATCTGGCCTACTGGCCCGGCCAAAAGCGCATGCGGGCCAATATGGAGCGCGCGCTTGTAAAGCAGAGCGACCCTGCCGCCCTGCGTGTTGCTTTCAGCCAAAGTGCTCCGGAAACGGATGAGGGGCGTTTGGCCCTTGCCCGCGCGCACAAGAAAGCGGGAGACAACAAAGGGGCACGGCGGGCCATTGCGCCCCTGTGGCGGAGAGATGTTCTCTCACGCAAGGAAGAGAGCGTCATTTTGCGAGAGTTCGGCTCCATTTTATCGCGGGCCGATCACCGCGCGCGGTTGGAATATCTGCTCGGCAAGCGACGGCTGCGCGGGGCGCAGCGCATTGCGGGCAAGGCGGGAGCGACGCGCCTGGTGGCGGCCCGTGTGCCCGTTGAACGCAAGACACGCGATGCGGCCAAGCGCCTTTCGGCGGTGCCGAATAGCCAAAAGCGCGACCCCAACTATCTGATCTCCCGCTCTAAACATCTGCGCCAGCAGGGCAAATTTCAGGCTGCTGCCAAGACGCTTCTCTCGGTAAAATCAAACGCCATCATGGATGAAACGCGCAGGGCCTTTGCCATCGAACAGCGCATTTTAGCCTCTGATTTGCTGGAAGCGAAAGCGGTGCGCACGGCGTACAAGCTGGCCGCCAACAATGTAGCCAAGCGGGACAGTCGTCGCATTGATGGTGAGTTCTACGCGGGCTGGATTGCCCTGCGCAAAGTGAAGGACGCGAAGACGGCCCAACGCCATTTTGAACGCCTGCTGAAAATGGCCACGCGGCCCCTCTCCCTGTCGCGCGGGCATTATTGGATGGGACGGGCGCTAGCGGCCCAGAAAAAGACAAGCGCTGCAAAGGCTTCATTTGAAAAAGCGGCGCGCTTTGACACTACCTATTATGGGCAATTGGCCGGGGAGCGTTTGGGCAAACGGGCGATCGCCGTGTCCAAGGCCAAGCCGAGCACTTCAGAGCGCAGCAACTTCAAGCGTTATGAACTGGTGCAGGCCATTGCCAAACTGGAAAGCGCTGGCCACCCGCGCAAGGCGCGCACCATTTACCGCCACCTGTCGCGGCATCTGGATGGGGCGGGCGAATTAGCCTTGCTTTCGGCGCGGGCGGAACGGCGGGGTGATTTTCAACTGGCTTTGCAGGTGGGCAAAGTGGGGTTCATTCGCGGCAAAGCAGTGGACAATCTGGCCTGGCCTCTCGGGGCCATCCCCCGCAACACGAAAGTGGGCGGTGCGGGGCTTGCTTTGGCCTATGCCATTGCGCGGCAGGAAAGCACGTTTCAGGTGGATGCGCGCTCGTCCGCCAATGCTCTCGGCCTTTTGCAGCTTTTGCCCAGCACGGCCAAGCGCACGGCGCGTTCCATCGGCATTTCCTATTCCAAGAGTCGGTTGACGCGGGATGCGGCCTATAACGCGCGGCTGGGCACAGCCTTCCTTTCCCAACAATTGGAGCGGTTCAACGGCTCCTATGTGCTCACCTTCGCTGCCTATAATGCAGGACCGGGCCGGGCTGTGGAGTGGATT
>JBCCTO010000082.1:0-4406 GCA_039198355.1 Pseudomonadota bacterium | reverse complement strand
TATCTCTTCACGCTCCTCAAGGCTGAGCTGGCCATAACACTGTCCCATCGCAAACACATCCTACAATGTGTTGCACTTCAAACGTGAGTCTACAGCCGATCAAGTCGGCGGATGACGGATTCATTTTCGCATCTCCTGAAAGGCGCCCAACAATCCGGCGGTGGAGCCGTTCCGCCGCTCTTCCATTGCCTCCCCTTTCACCAGCGGAAGGAGCTCGCCCGCCAGTTCCTTGCCCAGTTCCACGCCCCATTGGTCATAGGAATTGATGTTCCAGATGGCGCCTTGCACGAAGACCTTGTGTTCGTAGAGGGCAATGAGTTGGCCCAAAACAAACGGGGTAAGTTTGGGATAGAGGAAGGTGCATGTGGGGCGGTTGCCGGGGAAGACTTTGTGAGGAGCCAGGGCGTCGATTGTGCCTTGATCCATGTCTTTGGCCGATAGTTCCTCGCGGGCTTGCGCTTCCGATTTGCCCAGCAAGAGCGCTTCCGTCTGCGCAAAGGCGTTGGCCACCAGTTTTTCATGGTGATCGCCCAGCGGAGCGTGGGCGTTTGCGGCAATGAGGAAATCCGCAGGCACGATTGATGTGCCCTGGTGGATGAGTTGGTAGAAAGCGTGTTGGCCATTGGTGCCCGGCTCGCCCCAGACAATGGGGCCGGTTTGGCAATCCACAACGGTACCATCCAGCGCGAT
Source organism: Pseudomonadota bacterium (assembly GCA_039198355.1). GTDB lineage: Bacteria > Pseudomonadota > Alphaproteobacteria > Rhizobiales > Rhizobiaceae > Pseudahrensia. The sequence continues at coordinate 3,716 of JBCCTO010000082.1, read as the reverse complement.
GCGCTTGCCGTTGGATTCCATGTCCAACTGCTGAAGATAAGCCGGGAAACGGGCCAGATGCTGGTCGTAGGGTAAGACGGCGTGGGTGTCGTAGCCGCAGATATTGCGGTGGTAGAGACCCACCAGCGCCATGAGAATCGGCACATTTTCGGCGTCCGGTGCGGTTTGGAAATGCTGGTCAACGGCATGGGCACCGGCCAGAAATTCCTCAAACCGTTCCGGCCCGATAGCCAGCATGAACGACAGGCCAATGGCGGACCAGATGGAATAGCGGCCGCCCACCCAGTCCCAAAAGCCAAAGGCGCGGTCATCTTCGATGCCAAAGGCTGCGGTTTTATCAAGGGCGGTGGACAAGGCCACAAAGTGGTCTTTCACCGACGCTTCGCCGCATTGTTCCACAAACCATGCGCGCGCGGTGGCGGCGTTGGTCATGGTTTCTTGGGTGGTGAAGGTTTTGGAGGCGATGATGAAAAGCGTGGTTTCGGCGGGGACCTGTTGCAGCACGGCGTAAATGTCTGCGCCGTCTACATTAGAGACGAAATGGGTGCGGGGGCCATCATGGTACGGTCCGAGCGCCAACGTCGCCATGGCCGGGCCAAGGTCTGAACCGCCTATGCCGATATTCACAACATCGGTGAAGCGTCCGCTTTGACCAGCAATATCACCGCTGCGGACCTTCGCGGCAAAATCGGCCATGCGGGCGCGCACGGCGCGCACGTCCGGCATGACATCTGCACCGTCGATTAGGACGGGCGCGTCTGACAGATTGCGCAGAGCCATGTGCTGGACTGCCCGGCCTTCGGTGGCGTTGATGGGCTCACCCGCAAACAGGGCCTCGCGCTTGGCGGGCAGTTTTGCGGCATGGGCCAGTTCGAAGAGCTTTTCGCGCAGCGCTTCATCCAACGCGGTTTTGGAATAGTCGAAAAGGATATCACCGCAGTGTGCGGAAAAATTCTGGAAACGGTTTGGTTCCGCATCGAACAGAGCAGGGATGGAGCGGGGTTCGCTGTTGGCATGTTCGGCTTGAAGGTTTTTCAGCAGGGCAGCGGGTGCGGCTTCCATGGTTTGATGCTCCTACGGGCGCAAAAGGAGGGGCTGGATATTGTTTATGACAATTTGAATGGTAGCGTTAGCCCTGCCTTGGCAAAGGCCCTGCTACATGGGTTTATGTCGGGGATAAATTTCATCGGGCGTGTGGCAAAACGCTTTAACCGCGATGAGCGGGGCAATGTTGCCTTGCTGACGGCTGGGATGGCGGTGCCGCTCGCTGGCATCATTTTCACGGCCATTGAATTTGCCGACAACATCTCCGTGCATAATGATTTGCAACACGCAGCCGATGAGGCGGCACTCGCAGCGCTGGCCAAGCCCAGCCAGCGTTGGCGGGACAGGCAACGAACGGCCCGCTCGCTGTTCCTCGCCAATCTGGATCGCGATGAGCGCATCGACAAATTGCGATGGCGGCTCAGGCGCAAATATACGCCCCTGGGATTGACGGTGACCTATCAGGCCCAAGCAAAGATGATGCCCATGTTCGGGGGTCTCACACCGTTTGGCGAGCGGACGCTGAAAATCGAAAGTGCTGCCATACGCTATAGGGATAACAGGATGCCCCCGCGGCTGATCTCTACCAAAAACGCGTCAGAGCGCACTTTGAACTGAGGGGTTGCATCTCCATATTGATGCAAATCGAAATGTCGAGGCTCCCCCATGCGCACCACCACAGCCCCCACCGTTCACCTGAAAGACTACACGCCCCCCACCTATTTGATCGATACAGTCAAAATGGTGGTGAAGCTGTCGCCAGACGCTACGGAGGTTGTGACGACCACAAAAGTGCGGCGGAGCGCGGGTACCGAAGCCGGAACGCCGTTGATTTGGGATGGGGATGAACTGGCGCTGGAAGCCATTTTGTTGGATGGCGCGACGCTGGATGGCGAGGCCTATACGGCCACGGAAGAACAGCTGACACTGCACAACCCGCCCGAGGCCGAGACGTTTGAACTAACCATCACCACGCGGCTTGCCCCCAAAACCAACACCAAGCTCATGGGGCTGTACCAAAGTAATGGGGTCTTTTGTACGCAATGCGAAGCCGAAGGGTTCCGCCGCATCACCTATTTTGCAGACCGGCCAGATGTGCTGGCGGTCTACACCGTACGGGTGGAAGGTGACGCCAAAGAGTGCCCCGTGCTGCTTTCCAATGGCAATCCTGTGGAAAGCGGTGCGCTTGAGGATGGTCGCCACTTCGCCACCTGGCATGACCCCCACCCCAAGCCCAGCTATCTTTTTGCGCTGGTGGGCGGCAAGCTGGATGCCTTCAGCGACACATTCAAAACGGCTTCCGGCAAAGAAGTGGCGCTCAACATTTATGTGGAGCCGGGCAAGGCCCCCAAGGCCGCCTATGCCATGGATGCACTCAAGCGTTCCATGGTTTGGGACGAAAAGGAATATGGCCGGGAATACGATCTCGACGTGTTCAACATCGTTGCCGTGTCCGACTTCAACATGGGAGCCATGGAAAATAAGGGGTTGAATGTCTTCAACGACAAATATGTTTTGGCCGATGAAGACACGGCCACTGATGCCGATTTTGCCAATATTGAGGCCATTATTGCCCATGAGTATTTTCACAACTGGACGGGCAACCGCATCACATGCCGCGATTGGTTTCAGCTTTGTCTGAAAGAAGGCTTGACGGTGTATCGCGATCAGGAGTTTTCTGCCGACCAGCGCTCCCGGCCCGTTCAGCGTATTCAGCAAGTGCGGGGTTTGAAGGCGGGGCAGTTCACGGAGGATGCGGGGCCGCTGGCCCACAGTGTGCGCCCTGCTGCTTATCAAGAAATCAACAATTTTTACACGGCCACCGTCTATCAAAAGGGCGCGGAATTGGTGCGCATGCTGGCGACGATTGTGGGCCCGCAAGCCTATCGCAAATCCACCGATCTTTATTTTGAACGCCATGATGGCGAAGCCGCGCGGGTGGAAGACTGGCTGCGCAGTTTTGAGACAGCCGCCGAGGTGGATCTGACCCAATTTTCCCGCTGGTATGAACAGGCGGGCACACCTGAAGTATCAGTGAGCGAAGACTATGACAAAACCAAAAAGCGTTATTCGCTGACGCTTTCGCAAGCGGTGCCGCTTACGCCGGGGCAGAAAAACAAGAAAACTGTTCCCATTCCGTTGCGCTTCGGCCTGATTGATAAGGCTGGGGCGGATATGGAGATTGTATCAAAGAGTGACATGGTACGCGGCGACGTGATCTTGCTGGACCGCAAGAGCGTAACAATTCATTTCGAAGATGTTGAAGACAAACCGGTCCTGTCGATCCTGCGGGGGTTCTCCGCACCGGTTAATGTGAACCACAAGCAAAGCGCGAAACACCGGTTGCACAGGGGTCGCCATGACAGCGATGCGTATAATCGCTGGGAAGCGCTCAATGGGTTGGCTCTGCAACAACTGGTGAAAGGCGCGAAGAAGCGGGCCAAGGGTATGAAAGCGACCCTTGATGACGGGCTCCTGGACGCTCTGGCGCAGACTGCCTTTGACGATAAACTTGAACCGGCGTTTCGGGCTCAAGTGCTGGCGCTACCCACATCACAAAGTGTTGCTCAAGCGCTGGGACGGAAGGTGGACCCGGATGCGGTTTTCGCCATGGTTAAACATGCTCAGAAAGCGCTGGGCAAACGGCTGGGCGAGGACGGTCTTGCGCTTTG
>JBCCTO010000081.1:0-4866 GCA_039198355.1 Pseudomonadota bacterium | reverse complement strand
GTCCTCAATAATCAGGCAGTCGAAAAAATTAAGCGCCGCCACATGCACCTTCACCCGCACTTCACCCCGCTTCGGCTCCGGCATGGGCAATTCTTCCACCACCAGAGTCTCCGGCGGTCCAGGCTCTTTCGACAACAGGGCTTTCATGGGTGGTCTCCGTTACAAGATTCACAATGGGAATCGTTTATGCTATTTTGAGTTCTAGCGAGGAATATATCCATGTCGTGGACAGACACAGCAGAGATTAATGCGATCTATCAGGTCGAATTGCCCGGAGGCGTCGAACGACTTCAGGAGGCCGTGCTATACGTTTGCTCTAAGGCGATCGACATGGAGCGCTTTGGGCGCGTCAAGCTTAACAAAATTCTATGGCGTGCTGATTTTATGGCTTATGCTGAAAGAGGCGTACCGGTAACGGGTCGTGCTTATGTGAAACTGCCAGAAGGGCCCGTACCCTCAGAAATGACGATCGTATCCAATCGGCTTCTTCGGGGCGGGCATCTTCGAACAGATGAGATCCAAGTGGGCCAACATACCGAGAAGAGACCCGTTGCGCTCGCTCAACCGAACCTGAAGTACTTCAGCCCGCTCGATCTCGACTTTCTTGATGGGGCTATTAAGCATTTTTGGAAACACACCGGTGCAGCAGCGAGTGAAGAATCTCACGGGATCGCTTGGAAAACACGAGAATTGGGCGAGAACCTGCCCTATCAATCTGCCCTGTTTTCGAATGCTACCCTATCCAGCCGAGAAGCGGACAAATTAGCTGGTTTGGCGAAGGAACGCGGTTGGAAAACCCAATAAGACGGTCGATAATCGAATCCGCAGAATTTTCGTTTCAGCTAAAGGCGCTTGGTGATTACAGAGCCTTTGATGAAGTGCTCAGTGGTGTGATCGAAGCGCTCGTCAGAAACCCTTACGGCTTCGAAATTTTCGAAAGCGATTTGTTCTCTTTTCGATACATCCGAACCCTGGCGCGTGACTCCATGCCCGCTTTGATAATTACATTTACCATCGACGAAGACAAAAACGTCGTCTTGCAAGCTGTTTACGAACAGGACAGCCTGTCATGAAAGCACGTGGTTATTTTGGGATTGGGGCGGAGGTGATCTCTAAGCCCATGAATTTTGGGAACATGGCGCGCACGGCCTATGGGTTTGGGGCGTCGTTTGTGTTCACCATCACGCCGGGCTGGAAGGTGGAGCGGCAGTATTCTGACACCAGCGCCAGTCAGGATCATATGCCGTGGTACACGTTTGCCGGTGTGGACAAGATGCTTCTGCCCGATGATTGCCGGCTGGTGGGCGTGGAACTCACCGATGAGGCCATCGACCTTCCATCCTTCCGCCACCCCTCCCGCGCCGCCTATGTGCTGGGGCCGGAGAATGGCTCATTGTCGCCCGAGCTGATGGAAAAATGCAAGTTTATTGTCAAAATTCCCACGCTCTATTGCCTCAACGTGGCCACGGCGGGGGCCATCATCATGTATGATCGGCAGCAATCCATGGGCAAATTTGCCGAACGCCCCGTGCGGGCCGGTGGCCCGGTGGAGGGCTATCACGGCCCTCTGCCACCCCATGTCTATGGGCGGGAAAAATATGAGGGAGGCAAACGGCTGGAGGCGAAAAAAGGGCGCAATCGGCTCTCCAAAGTGGGGTCGCGGGGCGGCGAATAGCGCTTCTCCCCATTCTCGTCTTATTTTTTATGCAACCGGGCTTTCAGCAACACCGGTGGTGCGGCCGCAAAAGCCGCGCATTAACCATGACCGTTTAGGCTTTTGTAACAGGCCAAAGGCATGGTTAAATCTGAATGAAGGGATTGCGTTCAATGGGAAGCAATGCCGGGCTGGTTTGAGATAAGACAAGTTGGTGGGAACACGATGTTTTTGAAACGCGCACAAGTGATCGGTCTTAACGCTGCCATGGTGGCAGGTCTTGCAGTGGCGGGCACCATGGCCCTGTCTACGGACAGCGCCAACGCCCAAACGCCCAAGCCCATCAAACAGCACAAGGCCTGGGGCGCGTACACCTATAATGATGCCCGCGCTGGCAAAATTTGTTACATCCTCTCCATCCCCACCGCCAAGGAGCCCACCGACCGCGACCATGGCGATGTTTTCTTCCTGGTGAGCCAGAAGCCCGATGGTTCCCGTAAATTTGAGCCACAAGTGGAGGTGGGTTATCCCCTCAAACCTCAAGCGGCTGTCACCGTAACGGTGGATGGCAAAGACTTCAAAATGTTCTCTCAGGGTAATAATGCCTGGCTGGAAGATGTGGGGCAGGAGCCTGCCCTCGTGGAAGCCATGCGCGCGGGCCGTTCCATGAAAGTCTCCGGCCAATCCTCCCGGGGCACCCAGACCAGCTACACATACTCGCTATCCGGCGTGACGGCCGCGCTGAACGAAGTGGCTAATTGTTAAAGCCTTGAAGCGCCATCCGCCGACTTGATCGGCGGATCTCCACGTCCTTGGGAGATAGGCCGATCAAGTCGGCCCATGACGAGTTTGACATTTTCATCCCTGCCCCTTCGGGAGTGACGATGGTGTCTGTTGAATGGCCCACCACAAACGGCCATATAGGCGGCATATTCTTCCGCCAACGGTCCCACCATGCCCGCACTGATTGACCTTCTGGATCCGAAGACCCGCGCCACGGTGAGCGCTGGGCAAAACGCGTCCGTCGAAAAGCAGTCACTTATTGGTCTGGACCGGGCCGAACTGGCTGCTGCACTCATGCAGGTGGGCGTTCCCCCCAAACAGGCCAAAATGCGGGCCAGCCAGTTGTGGCAGTGGATCTATTGGTATGGGCACACGGATTTTTCCGCCATGTCCAACATTGCCAAGGACCTGCGCGCCAAACTGGCCCGCCATTTCACCCTCGCGCGCCCGGAAATGCTGGAAGAGCAGATTTCACAAGACGGAACCCGCAAATGGCTGTTCCGTTTTCCCGCAAGGGGCGCAGGCAAGCCTGTGGAAGTGGAGACGGTCTATATCCCCGAAAGCGACCGGGGAACGCTGTGCATCTCCTCCCAAGTGGGCTGTACGCTCACCTGCACGTTCTGCCACACGGGCACACAAAAACTGGTGCGCAATCTGACGGCAGAAGAAATCTTGATGCAGCTCATCGTCGCCCGCGACCGGCTAGGGGATTTTCCCGACAAGCAAGCCGAAGGCAATGGTTTCGTGCCGGAGGGGGACCGCAAGGTTACCAACATCGTCATGATGGGCATGGGAGAGCCCCTCTACAATTTTGAGCATGTGAAAAAGGCCCTGCTCATCGCCTCCAATGGCGAGGGCCTGTCCCTGTCCAAGCGGCGCATTACCCTCTCCACCTCTGGCGTGGTTCCCGGAATTGTGCGCACGGGTGAGGAGATCGGCTGCATGCTGGCCATCTCGCTGCATGCTGTGAGGGACGATTTGCGCGACGAGATCGTGCCCATCAACAAAAAATACCCCATCGCCGACTTGCTCCACGCCTGCCGCACCTATCCCGGCGTTTCCAACGCCAAGCGCATTACGTTTGAATATGTGATGCTCAAGGGCGTGAATGACTCACTGGCCGATGCCAAGGAATTGGTGCGCTTGCTCAAGGGCATTCCCGCCAAGATCAATTTGATCCCGTTCAACCCATGGCCTGGTTCGGCCTATGAATGTTCGGATTGGGCGCAAATTAAAAAGTTCGCCGATTTTGTGAACGCGAATGGCTATGCCTCCCCCATCCGCACGCCAAGGGGCCGGGACATCCTCGCGGCCTGTGGGCAGTTAAAGTCAGAATCTGAGCGCCTGCGCAAACGTGAGCGGGAAGCACTGGAAGCCCAGGAAAGCATGAATGCCATGCGGGCCATGGTGGCAGGCCATGGGGATTGAGCCGCTGGCGCCATGACCGGCCACATCAAATAATGGCAGCGACCCAGGACGCGGTGCTCTCATTTACTTCTTCCAAACCGCTTTCGCACAAAATCAAGGGCTGAAGGGTATGCCGCGCAGTGCTCATGCACCTTAAGTCGCTCCGCGATAATCGGTTACGGGATTACCGTCATAATATCCGGCGCGGGCATAGCCTCGAAGATTGTGCGATAATCAACCCCGAAAGGTGTGATATGACCCGCCTCATTCTTTTCATCCTGCGTTTTGCTGCCCTCGCCTTGTCCTACGCCCTTTCCTGCGCTGTGGCGGCAGCAACCATCACTTTCATCATTTTCCTGGGTCAAGATATCGGTTGGCTCGCCTTAAACCCCCAGCGGGACCCGGCGGAAATGGTGCTCACGTGGGCCAGCGCGTCAGCCTTTTTTGGCACGGTCTGGTTCTCCATTTTACCGGCTGCCTTCTGGCCAGCCGTGGTGGTGTTTGCCATTCAGGAAGCGGAAAAGTGGCGCTCGCTTTTGATCCATGTGGTCAGCGGTGCTGTCATCGCAGTGTCCGGCGTGGTGGTGACTTTTGGCTTGGGTGCTGTACCCCATGTACCGTCCGGCCTGGACGGGGGCGGTTGGTTGACTGTGCTGACGGCCAGCTTTTTTGCGGGGGCAACCCATTGGCTTCTCGCAGGCCACCGCGCGGGCAAATGGCTGGAGCCGGACAGGCCGGAAGCGGTGGTGGAGTAGGCTTCAATTTTTCTGACGTCATGCGCCGACTCGATCGGCGCATCTTCGTCGTAAGAATTATGAGCAAAACGCAAAGAGATAGGCCTGTGGACTCACGTTGCAAGTGCGACGGTTTGGTTTTGTTCTTTTGGTGTTTTGAAGTTGATGCAGGCTCTTGGCTGGTTGTTGTATTGTGTGACGATGGCCCTCAATTGGCTGGGGGATTGGGCATCGAGGTCGGTTTTTCTGGGAAGGGTACGCCTGAGGCGGCCGATGGTGTTTTCCACG
>JBCCTO010000080.1:0-5262 GCA_039198355.1 Pseudomonadota bacterium | reverse complement strand
CCCCCCCCCCCCCCCCGCCCCCCGCCGCGGCGCCGCCCCCCCGTTGTGGGCCGCCCTGAGAAGAAATTGAGTTTCACACGCCCTTCAGGATCACGCTCCTTCCCCTTCGAGCGTCATCCGGCTGTGTGAAGCCCACGCGCTGCCTCAGCCACAGCGCGTGGGCCATGTTTTCGCAAAGCAAACTCTTTGTGACAAGGCCTTGCGAAGTGGTGGGTGGGAGCAGTTTTGTGCAAGCTGTTTCCTGTGGGTGAGGTGTAGGTGGTGTTTACCGGCCCAACCTTTATGCCCCAATAACCCCATCACTTCGCAACCCACCCCTATGTGTTCCGCGCTCTCCCATGCCTTTGCTGACAAGCCCAGATTACTCTTTGGAGCAGGCACTTTTTGACACCGGGCACCGCAGCATTTGTGGGGTGGATGAAGTGGGGCGTGGGCCAATGGCGGGGCCGGTGACTGCCGCTGCTGTGATACTAGACCCCGACAATATTCCAAATGGGCTGAACGACTCCAAAAAATTGCTCCCCGTCCAAAGGGAGGCGGCGTTCGAAGCCATCATAGCCACAGCGCATGTGTCCATCACGTCTCTTAGTGCAAAGACCATTGATGACATGAACATCCGGGCGGCTTCGCTTCATGCCATGGCACTTTGCGTTTCTGCTCTTGAGGTTATACCAGACCATGCTTTGGTGGATGGGAATGTCCTCCCGCAGCACATGCCCTGCCCCGCCACCAGTGTCGTGAAGGGCGATGGGCGCAGTCTTTCCATCGCTGCCGCCTCCATTGTTGCCAAGGTCATGCGGGATCGGATGATGGTTGTGGCGGAGGCCCACTTTCCTGGCTATGGCCTCGCCAGCCATAAAGGGTACCCGACGCTGGCCCATAAGGCGGCGCTGGCGACATATGGGGTTACCCCGCTTCATAGACGTAGTTTTAAGCCCGTGCAGCAAGTGTTGGTGAAAAGCTAACACCATCGAATATTCCTGAGCAATATTGCGCGAACGGGCACGACCTTCTCTTTCTCTCAAACAGCAGAAACCCGTGTTTGAAAGTGACTTTCAAATGGTCTTGTCTTCATTTGAAAATGACTTCTCTTAAATGAACATCAGGACCTGGCTTTCGGCTCATCAACGCTGGCACAAAAGGATTTCCCGTGCCATGCTTGCTTTATTGTACAGCGTTTCTGGTTTTGCTGGCGCCATAGATTGCCTCATAGCTGCATAGCTGCTGGCATTTCTTGCAGCCTTAAACGGGAAGTGGTTGAGAGTAGGGAAGCGCCCATGGCTTATTCAGTCACCATCAATCTGGAAAATTTCGACCGCAAAATCGTGATTGGCGATAAAGGGCCCTATATCGATGGAACATCCTACTTCATCGAACTGCCCCGCTTTGACGCTGCCACGCCAACGGGAGCAGAATTACTGGAAGAAATGTGTGTCACGCTACACTCTCTTGGCATTACACTATGCTTCGAACTGGACAATGAGGGTGAGCTGGCGACGGTCACTCTCACCAAGTCCACCGGAATTGTGTATGAAAAAAAGTGTGGCGGACAAACTAGCGGTAATAACCATTGGATTTGCGAAACAACGGTTCCCGGAACCCCGCTCCCGGTTCAAACAAAACTGTCTTTCAACGAAATGATGATGACACCAATTGCCGACAATACCGCTCTACGCATTAGCCATAGCGCGGGCAGTTAAAGCGTCTCCCATTCTACTGGAAACAATGAGGCGTCGAAAATTGAATTCAACAACCGTCTCCTGAATTTTGAGACGCAAAAGTTTTACTTACAGCAAGCCCAACCTGCGATGGAACCGCTTTAAGTCTTTTGTGCTCACGCGTTCGGCCTGCTGGTCTTCGCTGCGCCCCTGTCGGGCAGTGGAGCGCGGCAAACTTTTGCCGGGAGGCTCTTCGCCACCAGAGCGTTTCAAGTTCAGCGTGACACGCCCTAAAATACATTAGGGTCTATTTTCGCCAAAATGCGTTGGGCGGAAGATGTTTGGAGGCTGTAGCCCACTCTTTTTGCCATTTCCAAGCTCATCGTGGCGTGGCGTCTTGCGCCTTCCAGGTCTTCGCGGCGCATTAGCAGCTCCGCATAGAGCGTCAACGCACTATTGAGGCGCAAAATCATGCGGTAGCGGCGCGCGATGGCCATGGCACGCACAAGCAAGGCTCCCGCCGATGATGTCTCCCCTTCCATGAGCAATATTTCAGCCCGCAGTTTCAAGCTATCCACTTGAAGGCTCCAAATACCCATCCGCCGACCATAGGTTTCAATGTCACGCAATTGCTGAAGCGCGCGTGGCGTCTCATCCACGTCATTTTCTTTCAGCCGCTGACGCCGCCTGAATTCAATGGTCAAACGGGAGTTTTCGATGTGGTGGCGCACGTCTTCATGGCCAGATGTCTCGGCCATGGCCCGTGCAACTTCCATATCCTGCTCAGCATCGGGGTCACGATTAAACGAATAAAAGCGCGCTGCATGGGCCATAAAGAGTGCGCAGGCGCGCGCATCCCCGAGCTTTTGCAATGCTTTGACGACAGCCCCGAAGCGTGGCCTCAAGTTTGAAAACCGCCCGCGAATATGGCTGATGACGCACAGATAGCCCTCCGAGATCTGGTGCAAAAGCGTATCCTCACCATGGGCATCACGAATGCCGTAAAGGCGGTGCTCGGCGCTGTCCAACCGCCCGCGCTCCATTTGGACAATAGCGTGGTTGAGCGCGATGTATTCATCAATGGGGCCGAACCGGGAACGGCCCTCCACGCCTTCGTTGAACTCCGCCGCCTGGCGCAGAAAGCCCAACGCTTCGTTCATATTGCCCTGGGTGAGAGCAATGACCCCGAGCTCATTGTAGGTCCAGACAATCTCATCGCGGTAAAGCGCATTGATATAGGGCAAAGTGTGGGCAGGGTTTTCGGCAACTTTCTTATGATCTTCCGGCTCAACCAGTTCCCAAGACATGCGAATGATCCAGCGCATCCGCAGCTTGTAATTTTCAAGAAGCCCCAGCGGCGATGCCCCCGTCACCTGTTTTTCAGTAAGTGCGGGAAAGCGCGATAGCGTGGCCACTGAAAGCGTTGAACGGGCCGTAGAAAGCGCCGCGCGCAAGGCCTGCACCTTCACGGAGCGCGTGTTGGTGGTAAAAAGCCAGGGTAGCAATTGTTCGTCATTGCGCTGCACATCCGGATACTGGCTCAAGCCAATGAGCAGGGAGCGTAGGAACTGGTAACTTTCATAGGACAGCCCCGTACCGATGGACGGCATGGAGGTATAAAGCCGGGGCGCAAAGGAGTTATTACGCACGGGGTCATGGCTGCCCACACCCAGCTTGTTGATGGCGAAACTTGTTACATTGCGGTGCAGGGCGTAGCGAAAATCCTGATCCGCAGGCCAGCTTTGTGTATCCGCCTGCCCGTTGCGTTCTTTAGCGAGACGAACAAGGCGTGGATGTGCGTCCAAACGAAAAACCAGCCCGCGATAGGCCATTGTCGTCAGCGCGCGGGTCAGATGCCGCCTGCGGCTATAGTCCAATTCCACCGCTATGCGTTTGTAATACTCTCTAAACTCCGGCAGTCGCACCAAGACCGCTGTCGAGGTGGGTGAGCCGATGACAGCCAAATGCCGCAGCACCAGCTGATGAAGCTCCATGTCCAAGTCCGGATCGCCCACCACCTGATTGCGCCGATACCGCTCAATGACGATTTGCAGGATAAGCTCTTCACGCCGGTCGCGGCCCACATTTCTAACCTGATCGACAGTCGATCGAATAAAGGTTTGCGCTTCAGCACCCCCTTCGAACGGGTCGAGCGCCTGAACCACGATAAAATCGGCGATGGCCATGAGAAGAGTTGCGGAAAAGCGGTTTGATCCGATCTGCCGTCGCACCCGGCGCCATTCCTCACGATCCTCCGGGTTCCAGAATTTAAGGCGATGGGAGAGAAGATTCTCAACGGCATCATCGCCGTCCATGTCCTCTGGCATTTTTGTTTGGGTGAGGTGCGCATGGGCGATTAAGTCCGCGCCACACATGGCTTTTGCCTTGCGCCAGACGGCTTTTCGGGCGGTATCAATCTCTCTGGCTCTTGGCAGCTCCTTTCTCGACCAAAGCGCATCAATCTCAATATCAGATTCCCGGCGCCCTTTGCGCACCGCCTCTCTAAAGGCCTTCTTAATGTCTTTCAGCAGCGCATCGCTGCGCGGGTCATGACGTTCGGCCTTGGGCGGATTGGTTAGGTAAAGCCCCATGGCCAGAAGTGGAAAATTGTCCACGAGCAGCGAGACAGGGCTCACCGGACGGGCAAAATGCACATGGTTGATGGGTTGACGTGTTGCCCCATCGCCTTCGTCTTCCTCGCCATGATTTTTGGACGGGACGGGGCGGACTACTGGCTTCAGCCCGCCATTACGGATGCGGCTCTCGATTTGCTCGTAAGCGCGTGGAGGCATGTTTTTGCGATCGCACCGAACCAAATGAAAATCGCGCTTTTGAGAACTATCAGGCTCCAGTGAAAACGGCTCACCCAGTCCGTATTCCGACCCCACGAATACGAAATCCACAGGAACGCCATCTGCATCTTTGTCAAAGACGGCTTGGAAAAGCATCTCCACTTCGTGGTTTTTGGGTTTTTTGTCGGGCGAGAAAACAAGTTCCAATCCCATCAGACAAACGAGGAACCGCGGGCGCCCAATCCCTTTGCTGAACACAAGGCGGCTTTCCGTCTCGAAAGCCTCAAAAAGACGCGAAAGCTCTTGGATCCGCGACACGTCTCCAAATTCCGTTGCGAACTCATCGAGCTTCTTCTTTGTAACGCTGCCATCCTCATGGGGGTCATAGGGAGGGCTTTCATTCCCCTCGGGTTCGTTCACACTGCGCTCAAGCCGGTGGCGGATTTCGTGCCGGTCTGCACTATCGTTTGCAGCCGCATGAAGAATGGCGGTGACTTCTCGTAGCGTGAGCAGGAGCGAATCGAAGCAGGACGCTATTTCAGTTGAAAAACTGAGATTTATGAATGCCGCACCGACAATGAAAGCATTTGCATCGGCCAGCGCGTCCCGACCCCAAAGGACTTCATCATAAAGCGAAAGCCCTTTCCGGCTCGACATGGCGGATAAAAACGTCCCCTTACCAAGACCGCGATGGGCTGCAACAGTAATTAGCAGCCGCTTTTCAGGATGAAGTGTAGAAGTTCCGACTTGATCTGACAGTTATCCGTTTTGCGGCGATGATCTGTCGGATCAGATTTGGTCTACAAACTTTT
>JBCCTO010000079.1:0-5728 GCA_039198355.1 Pseudomonadota bacterium | reverse complement strand
GCAATCCTCAAAAGAATTGCCCGAAACATCCTGCAAATTGTCGACAAACCGAAAGTCCCCATAAGCCACCGCATCAAAAAATGCGCATGGGATGAGACCTACCTCATCAACGCAATAAGCCATATGCGATAGCCCTGCCTCCTGGGGGAGGTGGCCTAACGCACGACCGAAATCCTACTTCAAATTCCCCGCGCGGATTTCCGCTTCCAGCGAAATGTGGGCATCCCGATAGGGCTCCTGGCGCTCGAAACTCCAATATTTCAGATCATCCAAGGCAATGAGATCATTGGTGATGGCGCAGGTGACATGGGTGCCGGGGGCCAGGATTTGATAGTCGGATTCCAGATAGCGCAACTTGGCCAGTTGCACGCCCGGTGGGGTGATCCTGTTCAACATGCTCCGGCTTCCTTCATGGACGAGTGGAAACCTCTTACCGCCTTCCAAAAAGACGTTCAATGTCTGCCAGTTTCAACTCCACATAGGTGGGGCGGCCATGGTTGCACTGGCCGGAATTGGGCGTGGCTTCCATGTCCCGCAAAAGCTGGTTCATCTCCGGGGCCTGCAAAATGCGCCCGGACCGCACCGACCCGTGGCAGGCCATGGTGGCGGCCACATGGTCAATCTTTGCGCCCACGCCATCCGCACTGCCCCATTCGGCAATCTCGTCCACCAGATCGGACAGCAGCGCCTTGCTGTCCACCTCGCCCAAAATGGCTGGCGTTTCGCGGACGGCGACACTGCCGGGGCCGAAACTTTCGATCACCAGGCCAAAGCGGGACAAATCCTCGGCATACCCCAACAGCCGGTTAGCATCTTCTTCCGGCATTTCAATGATGTCGGGTATAAGCAGCATCTGCCCTGCGATGCCGCTGGTGGCCAATTCCGCCTTCATGCGCTCATAGACCAGCCGCTCATGGGCCGCGTGTTGATCCACGATCACAAGACCATCATCGGTCTGGGAAACGATGTAATTTTTGTGGACTTGCGCCCGCGCCGCCCCCAGGGGCGCATGAACCGGGCCTTCGTCTTGCTGTTCCAAACGCGCCGCAACGGGAGGCATGTCGTGTTCAAACCGAGCCTGGCTTTGTTCGGCAAACCCATTGGCTGCTGCCACCGGTTCTGGCGGTGGTGCGTGGACCGATTGGGTCCAGTCATAGTTCTGATTGCCCTCGCCACGATATTGACCAGCGGTTGAGAAAGCGCCATTGGCGCTTTCCCTTTGCTGTTGCGCCATGGCCGCTACTTTTTCACCCAGCCCGCCGGGTTTGAACGCTGCTGCCAGATCAACACCGCCCTCGCTGCTGGCCCGATGGCCTGCACTGGATATGGCTTCGCGCAAGGCGCCCACAATCAGGCCGCGCACCAGTTGCGCATCGCGAAACCGCACTTCAGCCTTGGCGGGGTGGACGTTCACATCCACCAGCGCCGGGTCGATGGTGATGAACAGGGCCAGCACCGGGTGGCGGTAGCGGGAGAGGAAATCCATATAAGCCCCGCGCACGGCCCCTGTCAGCTGCCGGTCCTTCACCGGGCGACCGTTGACGTAGATAAATTGGTGCTGGGCATTGCCCCGGTTGAATGTGGGCAGGCTCGTATGACCTGCCAATTCTACTCCCTCCCGCTCCGCATCAATCTCCAGCGCATTTTCCACAAATTCGTCGCCCAGCACCTGAGCTAGGCGCGTGGTGCTTTCTTCCGTGGCCGCATAGTCCACCGTCTGCCGGTCCGAGCCGTTGACAGCAAAATGGATGTGGGGATGGCCCAGCACGATGCGCTTGATGACATCGGTGGTGGCGTTGTCCTCCGCCCGGTCCGTTTTAAGAAATTTCAGCCGGGCCGGTGTGGCGTAAAACAGGTCTGCCACTTCCACGATCGTGCCCGGGTTCATGGGCGCGGGCCGCACCTCGGATACGCGTCCGCCATCCACCTGAATTTCCCACCCCGTTTCATCCTCCGCCCGTCGCGAGCGGATGGTAAGGCGCGCCACGGAACCGATGGAGGGCAGGGCCTCGCCGCGAAAACCCAGCGTGGCGATGGCCCCCAGATCATCCGTCAGCTTGGAGGTGCAATGGCGCTCCACCGCCATTTCCAGGTCTTTGGCGCTCATTCCGCGCCCATTGTCGCCCACCCGCACCAGCGCCCGCCCCCCGCCAGACGTGGTGATGTCGATCCGGCTCGCCCCCGCGTCCACCGCATTGTCCAGCAATTCGCGCACCACGGAGGCGGGCCGCTCGATCACTTCACCGGCGGCAATCTGGTTGACGATATTTTCCGCAAGGCGGCGCACGGTCATGGGCAGGGGCTCACACGGGAACGAAAGGAGAATCGGTGCCCAAGCCTAAACCCATTTGCCGAGAAGCCCAATCGGCGAACCGGGCGGGGCTGGACACAAGACTGGACAGATCGCGGGGAGGGCGCAAGAAAGGGCGCATTGTCGCAGTACGGAATCCTTTTCATGACCAAGTCGTCCCACGCCCCGTTGAACCTCGCCATCCTGCCGGGAGATGGCATCGGCATGGAAATCACCAAACCCTGTGTGGAACTGCTCCAAAAGGCGCTCGTGGCGGTGGGTGAACCGGCGGCCACCGAAAACTGGTTGGAGGCTGGGGCCGAAACCTATACCGAACGGGGCACGGCCCTACCCGACGAAACGGTAGAGGGCTGCCGTGCCGCCGATGCCATCCTGCTGGCGGCCATGGGGGACCCAGCCGTGCGCTATCCCGACGGCACGGAAATCGTCCCGCAAATTGAAATCCGCATGATCCTTGATCTCTATGCGGGCGTGCGCCCGGTGCGCTCCATCAAGGGCGTGGGCGGGCCGCTGAAAGACCCGCGCGGGGACGAACTGGATTTTGTGCTTATTCGCGAATCCACCGAAGGTCTTTTCGCCCCCGATGCACCCGGCGAGCAGCATGAGCACTATGCCACCGACACCCAACTCATCACCCGCAAAGGCACCACCCGCGTCGCCGATTTCGCCTTTCGCTTGGCACAACAGCGCAAAAAGCGGGGCCATGCGGGGCAGGTGACCAGCGTGGACAAGGCCAATGTTTTCAAATCCATGGCCTTTTGGCGGGAATGCTTTGACGACGTGGCCCAAAACTACCCGGACATTGAAGCCCGCTATGGCTATGTGGATGCCGTGGCGCTGGAAATGGTCAAGCGCCCGTGGACCTATGACGTGATGGTCACCGAAAACATGTATGGCGACATCCTCTCCGATCTCGGCGCGGGCCTTATCGGCGGCCTCGGCATGGCTCCCTCCGCAGACATTGGCGACAACCACGCCGTCTTCCAACCCTGCCACGGCTCGGCACCCGATATTGCGGGCAAAGGTCTCGCCAACCCCACCGCCATGTTCCTCTCCGGTGCCATGATGCTGGACTGGCTTGCTGTAGAAAAGGAACACGCGGCCTACGAAACCGCCGCCAAACTCATCAGCGATGCTGTGGACAACGCTTTTGCTGACGGCACACTGGTTTCCACCGAGCGGGGCGGTGATGCGGGGGTGGAAACCATCACCAGCGCGGTCAACACCGCCATGGATGATCTCATCAAGGCCATGGTATGATGGCAGAGAAACTGCGCGTGGCGGTGGCGGGAACCGGCTATTTTAGCCAGTTTCATTATGATGCCTGGCAGCGTTGCCCGGAGGTGGAAATCGTCGGCATTGCCGACCGCAACGGGGAGGCCGCTCAGTCGAAAGCCCATGAACTGGGCACGGTCTCCTTCGACGATACGGCCACGATGCTGGATGCCGTCAAACCGGATGCGCTGGACATCATCACGCCGCCGCCGACCCATTTTGAGCTGATCGAACAGGCCTCCTCGCGGGGCATCACCGCCATTTGCCAAAAGCCTTTTTGCGGCACGCTGGACATAGCTGAACGCGCCGTTGAACGGGTCGCTAGGAAAGGGACGCAGATCATCGTCCACGAAAATTTTCGCTTCATGCCCTGGTTCGGGGCCATCAAATCTGCCCTGGATGAGGATCGGTTAGGTCGCCTCTTCCAGATCACTTTCCGGCTTCGCCCGGGGGATGGGCAGGGGCCGCAGGCCTATCTGGAACGCCAACCCTATTTCCAGACCATGGAGCGTTTTCTGGTCCATGAAACGGCCATCCACTATGTGGACGTCTTTCGCTATTTGGCAGGCGAAGTGACGGATGTGTCCGCCCGTCTGGACAAGCTCAACCCGGTCATCGCCGGGGAAGACGCCTGCCTCATCACCATGGGGTTTGAAGGTGGCGCGCGGGGCCTCATCGATGGCAACCGACTGTCCGACCACCGGGCGGACAACCGCCGCCGCACCATGGGGGAAATGCTGGTGGAGGGCGAAAAGGGCGTGCTGGAACTGGACGGCGAAGCCAATCTCACCTTCCGCGCCCATGGCTCCAACACAATTGAACCCATCGCTTATGATTGGAACGATCACGGCTTCGGCGCGGATTGCGTCTATCGCTTCACCCGCCATGTGGTGGATCATTTGCTTAACGGTTTGGCCGTGCAGAATACCGGTGCCGACTATCTCAGCAATCTGCGCATCGAGGAAGCCATTTACCGTTCCCACCAAACGGGTCGGGTTGTCGCCCTTGACTAACCTTTTGGTGCCGCATTCTCCGTGCTAAACCGTGAGCGCCCCAAGACGTTCGGAAAATTGAGCATGGATCGGTCTGTCGCGCTGGAAGAACTCATGGCCCGCACGGCCGATGGCGATCGGGAAGCGTTTAAAACGCTTTATGAGCGCTGTTCCGCAAAACTTTTTGGCGTTGTGCTGCGTATCCTTAAGGACCGCCAAAAATCGGAAGACGTGCTGCAAGATGTCTTTTTGAAAATTTGGCAGAAGGCTGGCAGTTACAACGCTGCGCAGGGGCGCCCCATCACATGGATGGCTACCATTGCGCGCAATCGCGCCATCGACATCATCCGGGCCAACCGCAACGACATGAGTGTGGATGAACCGGGGGACGAGGAAAACGTGTTTCGTCTGGGGGGATGGGATGCCGAAAATGTGGACTTGGGCGAATTGGAAACCCTGCGCCTGTGTCTGAGTGAAATGCAGGACGATGACCGCAACTACGTCCTGCTGGCCTATTACGAAGGCTATTCCCGCGAGGAATTGGCCAATCAATACTCTGCCCCGGTGGGCACCATTAAAACGCGGTTGCGGCACGGATTAATGGCTTTGAGACAGTGCCTGGAGAGGGAATAGCCGGCATGAACGTAACGGAGAAAGAACTGGACGCGGCCGAATATGTCATCGGCACGTTGTCCGATGTGGAACGCAAGGCGTTTGAGGATGCCATCGAAAGCGATGGCGACACGCGCGCACAAGTGGCGTTTTGGGAACGGGCCTTTGGCGCGCTCAATGCCTCTGTGGCCCCGGAACCGGTGCCCGCCGACCTATGGTCGAAAATCGAGGGAAAATTGCCCAACGACGGTGCAACGGCCCTTCCCGCCGATGGCTTGGCCAGCGTTGTCAGCAGTGAAGACGCTGCCCGCCGCATGGCCAAGGCCGATGCCCGCACCCCTGCAGCGCCAACCAAGCCTGCGCCCCAAATCCGCAGTACCAATCCGGCCAATGATAATCGGATCGAAAAACTGCAAACCAGCCTGCGCCGCTGGCGCATGGGCGGCGTGGCGGCTGCCCTTGCCGCGCTGGTCATGGGGGCTTTCATTTTCACCGAACGGGGTGGCGTAACGCCTGCGCCCGGCGAGACACCCCAAGT
>JBCCTO010000078.1:0-6475 GCA_039198355.1 Pseudomonadota bacterium | reverse complement strand
ATCGCAATCCTCAAAAGAATTGCCCGAAACATCCTGCAAATTGTCGACAAACCCAAAGTCCCCATAAGCCATCGCATCAAAAAATGCGCATGGGATGAGACCTACCTCATCAACGCAATAAGCCATATGCGATAACCCTGCACCCGAGGGGAGGTCGAAACTGCTTGCAGTTTCGGGTGGGGGGCTGGATGGGAACATAGCACGAAGATCGCGCCCCCCACCCGGATCGCCACGCTCTCCGACCTCCCCTCGAGTGGGAGGTGGCGCTGCGGGGATGACAATAGAAGTTGTGTCGTGTCATCGCCCAACAACCCGTTTGCACTTTCCACAAAACCCGCTATCCCCTGCCCAAAATCCTGAACTTTTCGGAGCACCCCATGGGCTTCAAATGTGGCATTGTTGGCCTTCCCAATGTGGGGAAATCCACACTCTTTAACGCACTCACCCGCACGGCCTCTGCACAGGCCGCCAACTACCCTTTCTGCACCATTGAACCCAATACAGGGGAAGTGGCGGTGCCAGACCCGCGCATCAATGAAATTGCGGAAATCGCAGCCTCCAAAGAAATCATCCCCACCCGCATTTCCTTCGTAGACATTGCTGGGCTGGTGCGCGGCGCATCCAAAGGCGAAGGGCTGGGCAACCAGTTTCTCGCCAATATCCGCGAGGTGGATGCCATCATCCATGTGTTGCGCTGTTTTGAAGGCGACGACATCACCCATGTGGAGGGCAAGATAGATCCCATCGCCGATGCGGAGACCATCGAGACGGAACTCATGCTGGCGGATCTGGAAAGCCTGGAACGCCGTGTGGAGCAATATCGAAAGCGGGTCACGGGCAAGGATAAGGACGCCGCCATCGTGCTGCCAATGATGGAAGCCTCCCTTGAGCTTCTCCAAAACGCCAAACCCGTGCGCCACCTGCTGGACGACATTGCGGCGGAAGACCTGGCCATTTTGCGCGGCCTGCAACTGCTCACCTCCAAACCCGTGCTCTACGTCTGCAATGTGGCCGAAGACGATGCAGCCACGGGCAATGCCCTGTCCGAGAAGGTGGCCGCCATGGCCGCTGAACAGGGTGCGGGTACGGTGGTCATTTCCGCCGCGATTGAAGAAGAAATTGCCCAATTGCCTGACGAAGAACAGGGCGATTTTCTGGAAATGAACGGCTTGGAAGAATCCGGCCTCTCCCGCCTCATTCGCGAGGGCTACAACCTCCTCGACCTCATCACCTATTTCACGGCAGGCCCCAAAGAGACCCGCGCCTGGACCATCGCGAAGGGCACCAAAGCCCCCGGTGCAGCGGGCGTGATCCACACGGATTTTGAGCGTGGCTTCATCCGCGCCCAGACCATCGCCTATACCGACTATGTGGAACTGGGCGGTGAAGTGCCAGCCAAAGAGGCAGGCAAGGCCCGGGACGAGGGCAAGGAATATGTGGTGAAGGACGGCGATGTGATGCTGTTCAAATTCAATACATAAGTCGCAGGTACAGTTCTTGAATACGAGGCGTCCACGGTTAAACTATCGGTAGGGCTGAGGAGGCCCTGACCATGAGCGCTATAGAGGCCGCCCCCGCCTTTACCCCCTTTGAACCGGCTGCACCAAAACCACGCCCGACCCCACCTGCCAATCTTGCGTTTCTGCGCTCCGTAGCGGTTCTACCAAAGCTCATTCGCAACCCGCTGGAGGCTTTCAGCGAGGACGCCTTCCAAGACCCGGTAGCGTTCACGCAGGTGTTCAATCAACCCATGGTGCTGTTGCACGATCCAGCGGCCATCCGCGCCGCTTTCGTGGACCATGCCGAGCATATAAAGCCGGATCGCGTTCGCCAGACGGTGTTGAAACCGGCCTTGAGGGATGGCCTGCTCACCGCCGAAGGCGCTTTGTGGAAGCGCTCACGCCGCACACTTGCCCCCGTTTTTGCCCCTCGCCATGTGAATGGCTTTTCAAGTTCCATGATCGCCAACGCCCGCACCTTCGCACAGGAGTTGGCCGCTCAGCCGGGGGAGCATGGCATTTCAGAGGCCATGTCCACGCTGGCCTATCGCGTCTTGTCTGCAACCCTTTTTTCCGGTGACATCGACAGGGACACCGAGCAAGTTCTTGCCGATGTGAGCCACTTTTTGGAGCATTTGTCCCACCCCGATCCCTTGGATTTTCTGGGCGCGCCCAGCTGGATGCCCCGTCTCACCAAATTAAGGGGGCACGCTGCGCTTGCCCGTCTGCGCCAAACCGTGCGGGAGACCGCACGGCAACGCATGGGCCGTATTGAAGCCGGCGATGAAGTGCCCTCCGACTTTCTCACCCTGCTTTTGCAAGCTGGGGAAGAAGGGGATGCGCCTCTCACCATGGACGAGGTGGAAGACAATATCATCACATTCATTGCAGCAGGCCACGAAACCACCGCCCGCGCCTTGGCCTGGACCCTGTATCTACTGTCTCAAGACAGCGACGCCCGCCAGCGCTGCGAGGCGGAGGCTGACGCTTTAGACACCAGTCAGCCCGGGCAAGACTGGGCAGAGCAGGCACCATGGATCATGGCCTGCTTTGAAGAGGCCATGCGTTTGTTTCCACCCGCCCCCCTCATTGCCCGCGAGAGCATTCAAGATTTCAAGCTGGGCGATATTTCCATAGCCAAGGGCATGGCGATTATGACCAGCCCCTATGTGCTTCATCGCCATCAATTGTTGTGGGATAATCCAGCCCTATTCAATCCACACCGCTTTTACGGTGAGGCTCGCAAGGCCATCGATCGCTTCGCCTATCTCCCTTTTGGCATGGGGCCCCGCGTGTGCATTGGCCAGCGTTTCGCCATGCAGGAGGCGGTGATTATACTGGTCGAACTGCTCCGCACCCTGCGCTTCGACTATGCCGCTGATAAAGCGCCATGGCCCATCATGCGTATCACCATTCAGCCCGACAATGGCATGCCCATGCGGGTAAGCCCGCGCTGAACGCTATCGGCACGGAGCCAAACCGGTTAACGTCGCGGCGATGATGAGCCAGACGCATATTCTGCTGGCAGCCGCGCTGCTGGCCAAGCCGGACAAACCCCTGCGCAATACGGCTGTAATACTGGGCGCATTTGTGCCAGATGCGGCCATCTACGCCCTGTTCGCATGGTCCAAATTGGCAGGCATTAACGAGGAAACCGTTTGGAATACGCTGTATTGGCAAGAACCGTGGCAGACCTATACAGCGGCGGGCAATTCCATACCGCTTTACGCAGTGCTCCTGCTGATAGGCGTGGTGTTAGCACGGCTTACCCCAAATTTGCTGCGCGCGGCCCTGTTCCTCACCTTCTTTTCTCTCGCTGCCTTGCTCCATATTGCCGGCGATCTGCCCGTGCATGTGGAAGACGCGCACCGGCACTTTTGGCCCCTGTCGGACTGGAAATTCATTTCTCCCGTCTCATACTGGGACCCACAGTACCACGGACGTCTTTTCAGCTTTGTAGAAGCCGGGGCTGGTCTGCTGCTCGGCCTCATTTTATTTCGCCGGTTCAAAGCCCTGTGGGTCAGGCTTGCTCTGGCTACCATCATGCTGGCCTATGGGGCTGTGCCCGCCTATTTCATTTTGCAATTGGGAAGTTGACCTTTGCTCTATTACGAAGATTTCCCGGAAGGCCACAGCCTTACCCTTGGCCCCCACCATTTCGATGCTGCCAGCATCATCCGCTTTGCCGAGCAGTTTGACCCACAGCCTTTCCACCTGGATGCAAACAGTGCCGCTGCAAAACAGCTGGGCGGATTGATCGCATCGGGCTGGCACACCTGTTCCGTGCTTATGCGTATGATGTGTGACGCTTACCTGCTCAACACCGCATCCCAAGGCTCTGCCGGTCTTGACGAGGTTCGGTGGCTCAAACCGGTCTTCGCCGGCGATACGCTCAGCGGTACAGCGACCGTGGACAGTCGCCGGGTCTTGAAATCCCGGCCCGACATGGGCGTGGTGAACTTCACGTATCTGCTGAGCAATCAAAAGGAAGAGCCCATCTTGCGCATGCGCGGCATGGGTTTTGTGGCCTTACGCGCGCCGGAGGAAAGCAAAGAAACTCCTCCATCCACGCCACCAAAGAGTTCAAAAGCATCAAAAAAGACCCAAGAGAATGAAAACTACTCCCACGGGACGTCGTTTTATGAGCGTTTGCAAACTGGTATCGCCCTCGACTTGGGAGCCCATACATTCGAAAGGGAGCCCATTATCGACTTTGCCAAGCAGTTCGACCCCCAACGCTTTCATCTGAGTGATGAGGGTGCCGCTGGCAGCCATTTTGACCGCCTGTGCGCTTCCGGCTGGCACACATCCTCCCAATGGATGCGCCAGAACGTTGAACACAGTTATCAAAGGCTTGTGGACGCCGTTGGATATGATGGCCCGCCTGTGGCCTTCGGCCCCTCGCCGGGCTTTCGCAATTTGCGTTGGTATCTACCCGTTTATGCGGGCGATACAGTTCATTATCGCACCACGTTAACGGGAAAGCGCGCCCTCGCCCATCGCCCCGGTTGGGGCCTGCTGATGAACCGCGCTGAAGGGTTCAATCAAGACGGCGAGCGCGTCGTCAGCATGGATGGGGCAGTAACTGTGCCAACCGGATAATCGGGAGCATAAATTCCGCACTCAAACTGACCTGCCCCGCGAGGAGAGGTCGGAGAGCGCATCGATCCGGGTGGGGGGCGCGATTTGTAAGCTAATCTTGAGTCCAGCGCCCACCCGAAACTGAAATCAGTTTCGACCTTCCCTCCAAGGAGAGGTTAGGATTGAGCACATTTTTCTAATGCCCCTCAAATTCAATAAGGGTCCGCACCGGCACGCCCAAATTCTCAATCTTCTTCCGTCCGCCCAACTCGGGCAGATCGATGACAAAACAGGCGGCCACTACTTCTGCCCCTAAGCCTTGTAACAGCTTTACCGCTGCCTCGGCCGTGCCGCCTGTAGCGATGAGATCATCCACCAAAAGCACCTTGTCGCCCGGCGTGACAGAATCCTTGTGAATTTCCATTTCGTCCACGCCGTATTCGAGCGTGTAGGCAATGCTGACGATCTCTCCCGGCAGCTTGCCCTTTTTGCGGATGGGCAAAAAACCGGCTGTGAGTTGGTGGGCGATAGCGCCGCCCAAAATGAACCCTCGCGCCTCAATGCCCGCAATCTGCACGAGGCCGCTCCCGATATAGGGATGCACAAGCGCGTCAACGGATCGACGAAAAGCACGGGCGTCTTGAAGCAGGGTCGTAATATCCCGGAAAATAATGCCGGGTTTGGGATAATCAGGAATAGCGCGAATGGCGTCACGCAGTTCATCCAACAGGGTCTTGTCCATGGGCCGCCTCTTCGTGCTTTTTCTTTAAGGGCTTCTCGTTCAACAGGCTTCGAAGGCTGCCACAAGAGGCACAGCCTTGGCGCAATTCATAGTCCATCAAAACGAGACACTTCCCAGTGGTATGGGGCACAGTCCATTGGCGCAAGGCATAAAAAAAGCCCCGCCGAAGCGGGGCCTTTTTGAAACGCGAATAGGCATCGTGCTAGTGAGACACGTCGGACCATACTTTTTTCTTCGTGAAGTACAGCAGGCCCGCAAAGATGCACAGGAAGAGGATCACAATGAAGCCCCGCTGCTTACGCTCCGGCAAGTTAGGATCCGCAGCCCACATGAGGAATGCAGACACGTCTTTAGCGTGTTGTTCCAGTGTTGTGGGCGTGCCGTCATCATATTCCACATCGTCACCGTAAAGCGGCTGAGCCATGGCGAGCGCCTTACCGGCGATGAAGTAGGGGTTGTAATAGAGACCATCTTGAATTTCGACGCCCTCTGGCGGCTCTTCATAGCCGGTCAGGAGCGAGTAGATGTAGTCGGCTCCATTCTCCGCATACATGGTGAACACATCGAAGACGAATGTAGGAAACCCACGCTCAGGGGCACGGGCTTTCGCCAGAAGAGACATATCCGGAGGCAGTGCACCACCATTAGACACGATAGCTTCCTGTTCATTGGCATAGGGGGATTTGAAACGATCTGTGGGACGCGCGGGCCGCTCGAACATTTCGCCATCTTCGTTTGGCCCGTCGGTCACCTCATACTCAGCAGCCAGATTTTTGATCTGGTCCGGTGTGTAACCCAAATCTTCCAGATTACGGTAAGACAGCAGGTTCATGGAGTGGCACGCAGCGCAGTTCTCTTTGTAGATTTTCAAACCACGCTGAAGCTGCGCTTTGTCATAGGTGCCAAAAGGACCAGCGAAGGACCAATCCACTTCCCTTGGCTTGTTGATCGGGTAGCCAGACGCAGCCAAAGCGGGTGCAGCAGCAATACCCACAGCAACCATCAGACCTCCGGCCGCCAAGCCGACTTTCTGCAAAATGCGGGTGAGAACCATCGTCATACTGTTGTTCTTTCCGTGAAAAGAGCGCCTTCGCCCTTTGTTCGTAATACTGTCGTTGGAACCGGGCCGCGCAACATTTTGCGCGGCCCGATT
>JBCCTO010000077.1:0-6513 GCA_039198355.1 Pseudomonadota bacterium | reverse complement strand
CCAAGCTGAAACAATATTTGTCCCATTGATAGTATAAACATTACCCTGCCCTGGGATGCCCAACAGTTGCTGGACCTTCCCCGAATTGCCTATCGGTGTATCGATTAGTGCTATGGTAAACCATTGACCAGCGAAATTTGACATGACAGATACCTCTCTTATTTGGATTTTGCTGTGGAGATTCCAGGCTGGAAATTTGTTATTATTGATAATCCGTGATGGCGCTGGAGCGGTTGCCATCGATGCGATCCGCCAGGGTGAGGGCGGGGACGTTGGTTGCGCAGGACGGGAGGCGAAACACCCTTGTGGTGGTAAAATGCGGCATTCGTTTAGGGCCGCTTTTTCGTTCTATATCATTGGTAACGACAGACGTCATACCAAATGAATAACTGTGATTGCTTTGTAGCCCTAGAATTATGCGAATCTGAGACAGCACCCATGATGCGAAGAAGCCAAAAATTGCAGCAAAACATTGGGCCATTTCGGCTGTAAACATGTTCGCCGACCCTTCCTCGCCCGATGCGCTGGATTCAAACTGCCCCGGCACGGCAAGAGCCCAGATGGAAAAGGCAATGGCGGAGGCCAGCATATCAAAGACCGGCACCGTGAACGGCTTATCGGCTTGAATTGTTCCGCGCTGTTTTTCCTCACGAAAGGTCGCAAACGCCACCAACAACACCATCAGCGGAGTGATGAGAGCAAACGCGCCAATGAGGGCGAATGGGCTAAGATCTTTGATCCAAGTGCCCTGCTCGAACATCCCTTTGAATGACACCACTGATAGAAATAGTGTCATAGTTTCAACGGGAAAATACTGTACCAGTTGCTCCAAGGCGCGCTCGGTGGTGGTGTCGGTCTCTGCCCGCACCGCCATGGAATCGCCCCTTGGTGGCGTTGGCGTGGCCGGCGCAGGGATCGCTGCTGCCGGTGCTGGGGGAGTTGGTGTCGCCCGTTCTCCACCCTCACCGGGCCTGGCAGCGGCTTCAAGGGGTGTGGCCTGCGCTGGCGCCATTTGCCGGCGGGTGGATGCGCTTCCTAAGCGAATGAGACTCATGGACCCAACCTCCTTTGTTCAACCGGCAACGCGCTACAGATGTCGTTTCTGTTCAGAGTTATGTGTGATTATTACTGTAAAAATTAGAATAATTATTTCATATAAACACCTATATAATGCAATGTATGTAAAAACTATACTCTAACTCGAATGAATTCATATAATACAAAGTGTATTTCTTTACCGGTGGCGGTTATACCAATTGTGGAAATCGGTTTCGGTGCCACCGTTTTGGTTTTTATCCCAGACAAAGACCAGGGCATCATTGCGACCTACGCTGCCACCGGTGCCGGCAATCATCACATAATCACCGTCGAAGGACTTGAAGCGCATCGTCACCGGTTCACGGTAAGTGAGCATCTGATCTTGCAGCATGGAAACTGCGATACGTTCGCCCATCCGCACTGAATCGTAGTAATCAGTATAGTAGTGTACACCGGCAAAATTGCGTCCGATGGAGATGTTGGCGGCAAGCTTATCAAGCTCACCCTGAACAGTCAGTGGTGGGCTACTGGTAACCTCAGACAGTGTCGTTGGGTCATTTGGATCGGCCTGGTAAACCTTGAGTGCCTCATTAGGGCCAGAGAGGATCTTTTCGTCCGTGAACAGTTCAGTGGGGAACTTGAGCGCGGGATAACCCGATGACTTGGTGACAACATCGTAGAGAGGGATCTGACCGCGCACGCTCTCATCAACGGTGAACATTTCATAGAACGCCTTCACCACGGTCACACAGGCGCCGGCGACTGTGGCATGACCCGCACCGTAGGCAGCGTGCATGGGCGAACCTTCGGGGAAAGCCATGGGCAACAGCGCGTTGCTGTTGGCGTCAATGGGATCGCCAGGGTTGTTGTCGATCCCCTGCCGCTGATTTTGGTCTTTGTTGTGTTTTTTGATTTCATCAAGGATGCTGACGAGGGCGGTGGCCATGGCATCAAAATCGCCCTTGAAAGGGCCCAGCGCGTTGGCGGAGTTTCCCCCAGCAGACGCCAAAGCAAGTGCAGCGCCCATGACTTCAGGCCGAGAGCGCAGGTGAATGTTGAACTTTTGCCGCCGCACCGCCTTCAACGCCCGCGTGGCCACTTCAGTCACCAGGCTCAAAATGTGCGGCCCGCCATAGGTGGCAAAGGCAGTCCGGGTGAGCTGAGGACCCTCAGGCAGGCCGACGTCTGTCTGCGCTACCATACTGTTTAGAATAAGAACCGCGTTGAGATAAGCCTGGTAAAGCGCATCGAAATGCACATAGGTGGCAAGATCTCGCGGGGTGGAGATGAACCGGGGAGCGCGGTTGTAGCGGTTGAGATCGCCCCGATTGGCTGCATTTTGCACATCACGCCAGACCGGCCAGGTGGTCATATGATCGAAATAGTCTTCGTGACCAATGAATTGTTGCAGAATATCTTGAAGGCCGTAAAGGATCACGCCGTCTTTCGGCGTTTTGGCCGTGTTTGGTGAGGCACCGGGGTTGGTTCGCTGGCTGTTCCCGATCAGCATGAATTGGGAAATATACGGGCCCTCCTTGGCGCGCGGGCCAGAGCCGCGAAAAACGCTGTTCACATCGTGCACATTGTTTTTGAAGCGGGCTGCCCGGCGCATCTTCGCTGCCTTATCAAGCCCCTCTTCTGAGGCGAAGTAGGGCAGCTTATTCATCTCACCGATGAGGTGGGCCACCGTGGGGTCAGTGGCCCAGTCAGAGAACTTTTTGTCCCGCAGCAGCGCTGCGCTGTAGACCTCTGCCATTTCTGCGGTCAGTTCGTCCGACCCCACCTGCGGTGCGGGGCGCATTCCCACCCCGTCGGCATCATCCCCTTGGGTGTCGAACGTGTGGCCGGCGAGAGGGCTTTCCCAGCCGCGAGGCTGCAGTGCCGGATCGCTCACATAGGGGCCATTGAAGAGCGGGACTCCGAAGGACACCGGCCGCCCACCAGTGGGCAGATTGGGGTCATAAACGCCGGGGAAGGGGCTTTGCGTTTGAAATACCGGATCAGACGGCTTCTGGTTGAGTTCATCGACCAGCTTCTGAAGGTCTGCGGCCCGCACGCGGCCATAGTTGTCGTGGGTGAGACCTTTGGTGAAGGTCCCGAAAGCGGCGATGGTGACGTTGCCTCCTGCCATTGCTTTGGCAAGATCGCCGTTGGCGCGCTGCGGTAACCGAGGCGCCCGGTCTTTGGAGTTGGTGGCGGCGGTGAGGCGGACTTGCTCAGCGATGTCGGCGCGGGTGGCTCCGTCCGGAACCGGTTTTAGCGGACCTGTCATGCTCTTCTTGCTCCCTTCAATTTATGAAACCGGGCATGAAGGCGCTATCGCAGGGGTTGCGTTATCTGAGCGTGACGTGAGCGTGATGCGTTTCGCATCGCGGCCCTGTGCACGGCAGGTCTTTCAAAGTTTTCAAGCCAATGGTATTTTCACACTGCATTATTTTTTTTGATTATGACCAGGCTCAGAGTATGAAAGCTTTCAGCGCCCAGGTTTGGGGCCACTTTGACATTGTGGATGGTGAGGGCGTGTCACTGCTGCCCAGCGGTGACAAGGCGCGTGCAATTATTGCCACGTTGTGCGCCGCGCCGGCCCACAAGCGCTCGCGCACATGGCTCCAGGCAATTTTTTGGGCGGACGCCCCACCCCAAAAGGCCGCCGCCAATTTGCGCCAAGCGGTGCGGCGCTTAAGGCGTTCGGACCTGCACTTAAAAGGGCTCTTTCACGCCGACGATCACACATTGTGGCTCGATCAAAGACGGCTTGTCATTGCGCCATGCCGCGATCCTTGCGCCTGCTATCTTGAGGGTTTGGACGTAGGGGCGGAGGGCTTTGAGGAGTGGTTGCAAGAGCAGCGCAGCCAAGGGCATCGGGCAGAGCCTCCTCCTCTGGCCGCAGCGCCCAGCGCGGCGCCCTTGAAAGACGTGCTCCCCAAAGACGCACCTTTCCAAGACGCGCTTTTGGAGGACACGCCCCTAGAGCAATTTTCCAATGACCGTACACGGTCATTGGAAAGCCAAGTTGCTCATCGCTTTGAATCTAGACCGATTCCTGATCCGATGACCGCGTACGGTCATCGGATCAGCGGTCTAGAAGACACGCCAACCCCTGGCGTATGGGGGGTACCGACAGACCATTCGGCAGCGTTTTGCCTTGCCATCCTGCCCATCGTGGCTGGCTCGGCGATGGATCAAATCGCTGGCGATACGATTATGGATGTGGTGGCAGGCACTGTTGTGCAGCAGGGCTGTGCTGAGGTGCTGGATCTACGCAGCGGTCCAGATGCCTGCGCCCCCGTGAACGGCCCATCCCCCGCCATCGGTGTTGTTTTGCGGGTGCTGCGGCGCCAACATGAGCATTGCATTTCCATCCTGCTCAAACGTCTCAGCGACGGCTGGATTCTTTGGACTGGTTGGTACAACGCGCTGTTGGATGGCGATGCTGAAAGGTCGATGCTGCGCTTTCAGATCACGGCAAGCGAGATTGCCAACGCTGTCTACGACCGCATGGTGCGCTACAGCCATCACCATGGCAGCGACGGTTTGTTTGGTGCCATCCATAATGTTTTGTCCCATTCCAAAACGGGCCAAGCGGCCGCAAGGGCTGCCCTTTGCGACCAAGCGCTGGATTGCGGGCTGGCTCGAGCCTGGCTGATTTACACCTTTGCCGTTGCCCATGCCGAGCAGCATGGCGGGCTGGGCGCTGCCGACCGCGAGGCGTTGGAGGCCCACTGCGTTCAGGCTGTGGCGGCGGCGCCGGACAATCCTATTGTGCAGGCGATCGTGGGCCACATTTACGCCTTCGTGTTCCGTCAGGCTGCACGTGCCGAAGATCACCACGCTGTTGCCCGCAAGCTTGGCTGGCATCACCCGCTTGTTTGGACGTTATCGGCCATGCACGCCAACTATAACTGCCAGTCTGAGCGGGCTTATCAGTATTCATGGCGCGCCATGACCCAAAGTGAGCACAGTCCTTATCGGTTTTTCTTTGAAGGGCCACATTCTATTTCCTGCACACTCACCCATCGGCACGGCAAGGCGGTGGCATTGAGTCGGCAAATCTTAGCCAAAAAGCCGATGTTTTTGGCTGTCATGCGCCACATGGCGGCAAGCCAAGCCCTGTCCGGCGATATGGAGGCGGCCCGGGCCACAGTGGATCTGATCCGTTCCCGCGATGGGCGTTTTGTGGGAAGCGAACTTGCTGGCGATGATTACCCGCTGCCCTCCGCCAACAGTGTTGCCATCATCGGCCAAGCGCTGTCGTTGGCCGACACCACATCAGCCACGGTCCAGCACTGATGCCCGGACGCTGCCTGTTTCAGACCTTAACAACACAGACGCTGAGCCCGCTATGACTGATTTCCCCTTCCTGCCTTACGGCGTCATGCCCGGCGAATTTAAAAAAAAAGGCCTTGATGATCAGATCGTCATGGTCGATTGGCGGCCATCTCTGCCGCAAGATGAACGCTTGAAGACATTTAACACATGGAAGCAGGATCGCTTAAAGGAATTTGGCGCGCATATTTGGCCTCAGTATGATTTTAAAACACGCAAATTTGTGGGCTCGGCGAGGAATTTTGCAAAAGACCTGACGTTTTTTGAAGTCGGTGCGATGATCGATGCATTCATGCCGCCGAATAACATCTTGGAAACCAAGCCCACGTCGCCGCTCGCGGTGACCGATATCAAGATGCACCTTTACCACTACGAAATCGAAGACCAGAACCCAAACCCACCAGGTGCATCCTACCGGCTCTATGACCGAACGCTCACCATCCAGGAGGAAGAGACCCTCGTTGCCGTGATGATCGATGCCATTTCCAATGGCGACACCATCGGAAAGAAGGCCGCAGGCCATTTTTTCTTTAAGGACCAAATGCAGCGGCCGCGCCCGCTCCACGCAGCAATGTTAGCAAAGCGCGAGGCCAGCTTCGTCTCTGAATTGTCCGAGCGCGGTCAGCACCCGTCCATTGTGAGCGGTCACTGTTTTCAAGGCGTCATGATGGCCTGCGCGGTGCTGGAACACTGGATCGCCACCAATCCAAATCTATCACAGGAAAGGATCGCGAGCTTGGCCCAATACATGGTGGATGTTGGCGACCGGCGGGTGTTTGCCGGTGTGCACTATCCTAGCGACAACATTGCGTCATGGTCGTTGGCGATGGCGCTTATTCCAGAGGTGTTTGATGACCACGAGACCATTGTCAGGTTCTTGCGCTATGCGGTGATGGAAAAGAGCACCGTGTTTCAGTTGATACGCGACACGTTTTTGGATCAGTCCAACCTCGCCTTCACCGAACCATCGATCAAGCTGCTGCAGCGCTATGATCTCGACCCCAGCGCCACGGTGCCCACCTCAATGGCGTAACTGTTTGTCTGGAGCCTAGGCCGTGTGGACGGATTTGGCGAGTATTATGAAGAGGGCGAATGCTGTGAAGGCGCGGTAATTCTGGGCGGTCTTCTCGCAGCGTAAGGCAATACGCT
>JBCCTO010000076.1:0-7401 GCA_039198355.1 Pseudomonadota bacterium | reverse complement strand
ACGGACCAGTGGTGTTGGAGGTGAGCTTTAACGACCCCTAGCCAATCATCCCAGCGGCTTCGTAGTTGGACTTTTTGTCCAGTTCCACCGTTTTGCCGTCACGCTCTTCCAGTTTCTCGGCTTTTGCCAATTCTTCCTGCACATCTTCCAACGCCAGCCTTGCGGCGGCGTGCTGGTCGTGTAGGTCTTGGATGGAGGTTTGCAGGTTTTCCCGGCGCAGGCGGGCCGCCTTGGCGAAGGTGGGATAGGCGAAGTGGTTCACATCTTCGATGCCCGCCTTCTTTTCCTCATAGGCAATCTGGCCGTCCAGATCGCTTGCAATGGATTTAAACTGGGCGATCATCTGATCGATCTGCGCCACCTGACGGGCTTTTTCCTGAACCTGGAATCGTTTCAGGCGCAACACGCTTTCACGCGATTTCATTACTCATACTCCGATACTCACCGGCAGAAAAACGCACACCGGTACCGCCACGCTAGGCGGCAATTCTTAAAAATTTACCCACCCGCCGCAGGTTTTGTTGTTGTTACCCGGTAACCCATAAGCGCTTGAGGCATTTGCATTTTCTCAACACCTCTTAAGGGCAAGTTGCCGCAGGTGGCTTGCTGGTTCTGGTGCTTCGGCAAATCCGCAGGGGATGGGGGGCAAATCCTAATGCAAAGAAAAGACCTGTCTTCATACCTGTTGACAAAGTCTTGCCCGTTAAGGCGCTGTTTACCGGACCACGCGATAGTGAGGCCGTTCGGTTTGGGCCTATGTATGCCACAAAGATAAATGCCGCTCTGGGGAGCACTGGGCAAATCAGCTGGCAGAAATTGGGACCGTGAATTGGTGACTTCAGGCTTGTTAACCATTTGCCTTAATTCAACGATTTTGAGGCCGATCAAAAGATTGAATGAATTCAATGGGCTGCGGAATTGTTCTCAAAATTTATGGTAAAGCCTTGCGGGGCGAAATCATACTTTGTTAACCATTTGGCAGTAGCGTTGAGTTTGAGTGACCATAACGGCAATCACCGCCGCGCTGCCCCCTAGCAATGACAGGGTTGTGGGCTGTGGGATGTGTTGATCCTTCAAGGGGAATGAAATGCGAGTTTTGCTGATAGAAGACGACAGCGCCACCGCCCAGTCTATCGAATTGATGCTGAAGTCCGAAAGCTTCAACGTTTACACGACGGATTTGGGTGAAGAGGGTGTCGATCTCGGCAAGCTCTACGACTATGACATCATCCTGCTGGACCTGAATCTGCCCGATATGTCCGGCTATGAAGTGCTGCGCACGCTGCGCCTTTCCAAGGTCAAGACTCCCATCCTGATCCTATCCGGCCTGGCAGGTATCGAAGACAAGGTGCGCGGTTTGGGCTTTGGCGCGGATGATTACATGACCAAGCCGTTCCATAAGGACGAGTTGGTGGCCCGCATTCAAGCCATCGTGCGTCGCTCCAAGGGCCATGCTGAATCCGTCATCACCACGGGTGATCTGAAAGTGAACCTTGATGCCAAGACAGTGGAAGTGAACGGCCAACGTGTGCATCTCACCGGCAAAGAATATCAGATGTTGGAGCTGCTCTCCCTGCGCAAGGGCACGACGCTCACCAAGGAGATGTTCCTCAACCACCTTTATGGCGGCATGGATGAGCCGGAACTGAAGATCATCGACGTGTTTATTTGTAAGCTGCGCAAAAAGCTGGCTTCTGCCACGGGCGGCAAAAACTACATCGAAACCGTATGGGGCAGAGGCTATGTGCTGCGCGAGCCTGAAGACATGCCCCTCGCCGAGTCGGCTTAAACTGCCACGAAATGTGGAACTCAAGAAGCCCGGTTTCAGCCGGGCTTTTTTGTGGGTTTTTGAAGGTCGCCAGGGTTAGAGTGCCCCGTGATTGATTGGCCTACCCTTCTCGTATTCACCACCGCTTCTTTGTCCCTCAACTTCACCCCCGGTAACGACATGCTGTTTTGCCTGGGCCAAGGGGTGAAGGCTGGGCCACGGGCGGGGTTTGCGGCTGCTGTGGGCATCACAACCGGGGGCTTTGTCCATGCCGTGCTAGCGGCCTTGGGTGTAGCCGCGCTGGTGGCGGCCTTTCCACTGGCATTTGAGGTGATCCGATGGGCAGGCATCGCTTATTTGCTGTGGTTGGCTTTTGACATCTGGCGCAACCGCAATGCGCCCCTCGTCATGGAGCGCACCAAAGGACACGTACCCCTGCGCGCATGGCGGGAGGGGATGATTGTGAATTTACTCAATCCCAAGGTCATCATCTTCATGCTGGCCTTCGTGCCGCAATTTGTGGACCCGGCGCGGGGGTCCACTGCGATGCAGTTCTTGATCTTGGGCAGCATCATCAATTTGGGCGGCTTGCTGGTGAACG
Source organism: Pseudomonadota bacterium (assembly GCA_039198355.1). Taxonomy (GTDB): domain Bacteria; phylum Pseudomonadota; class Alphaproteobacteria; order Rhizobiales; family Rhizobiaceae; genus Pseudahrensia. The sequence goes on along the minus strand of JBCCTO010000076.1, from coordinate 5,032 downwards.
GCGCTGTGGGCGTGTTTGCCGGGTCCTTAGGCCAATGGTTCGCCACTCGCACCGCCGCCACCAGATTATTTAATTCCATCACGGCGGTTATCCTAGTGGCCCTCGCCCTGCGCATTGCGGTAGAAGATCGTTAGGAGCGCTCAACAGGCGACGGTGGGCCGCCCTGCTTTTTTGCGTATTGTTGTGAAACCCGGTCGTGGTTTTCATGAAACCGCTGCACTTCGGAGCGCGTATTTTTCCCATGTTCCGCTCTTTCACCCTTACCCGCCGGGCTTGGCTGAAAATATTGCACTGGTCCATGGTGCCGCTTTTTGTGTGGTTCACTGTGGTGCAGCCCGCCGATGTGGCGCGCATTGGGGCCACGGCCGTCTGGTTTCACTCAGTGCTCGGCCTGGTTTTTGTCACGCTGGCGCTGGTTTGGACGGCTGACTATCTCTGGCGAGGTTTAGCGAGCCGTCCGGGGCCGAAATTGCCGCTTTGGGGCAGGCGATTTCATAGCATTATCCACAAAACGCTCATCTGGGGCATGTTTCTGGTGGCTTTCACCGGATTTTTGCTGGGCGTGACGGCCTCACGCCAGCTTTTTGCTGGTGACCTCGTGCCCATCGGCGTGCCGCTCAGTCTGCCCAAGGCCAATGATGTTTTGGGGGGATTCACTCCATCGAGTTTTATGGCCTCGCCCTTGTGGCCATCGCCCATGCTGGTTTTCACTTTTGGCGGCATTTTTGGCTGTGGGACAATGCCCTGCGCATTATGCTGCCCAAGGCGCTGCACCGGTTCTTATAGAAAATACCACGACTTTTCAGTGCTTTGCATCACGTGTGCAATCTTGCACATCGGCTCTGAGCGCCCCCGCCTATGGTCATCTCATCGAAACGCAGACGCCGCCTCCCACACCAAACAGCGTTTCACAGACAGAGAGGAAAAGAAAATGACCATCACGACCCTGAAAGCAAACTTCGCCAAAACCGCCATGGTGGCAGTCATCACCGGCGCCACCTTCTTCACGGCCCTGGCTTCTGTGGAAGCTGCTCCCGTGCGTTTCTCCGCCGCTCCCGCTGGCGTGACCGACACGAACGTAGTTGAGAACGTGCAAATGCGCCGCCGCCAGATGCGCCGCAATAACCGGGGCATGCGCCGCAACAGCCGCCGCAACCGTAACGCCGCCATCGGCCTGGGTATCGCCGGTGCCATTGTGGGCGCTGCCATCGCCAGCCGGTCCTATGCCCGTGAGTGCTGGTACGAGCGCGAGCGTGTCTGGTCCCGCCGCTATGGCCGCTACGTGGTCCGTAAAATCAAAGTCTGCGACTAAGAGCAGACGCCAAAGCGCCCCTTTCGATCTCCAGCGGAAGGAGCGGGCAGAAAGAAGGCTCCCCTCGGGAGTCTTTTTTGTTTGAGGAATCTGGAATTGTACACGAAACAGTGATGCATCAAAAAATGCGTTCGAAAACAGCATATTGCTGCTTGAGAGGCAGCACTTTTTGATCCGATTTGAATTCGCAGTGCTTTGACCTGCCAAAATGCTGACTTCATTTTGCCTTTAGTCGGTGCTGAAGTATCAGCGGTTAAGCTTATGGTGGTTCCGGTCTTGACCCTTTAGGCGCAGGTGTTGTCTCTTAAGATACCGGGCCGCTCTTGGCCTTAGGGGGTGCATCCACCAGCAGCATTACACAAGGCGCTGCTTACGAGGAGAAGATGATGACTTTTTTGAAGAATAATCGCGGAAAACTGAGCAAATGGGCATTGGTGGCCCTTCTGGGCGCAGCGGTGTCCGTGCCAGATTTTGATGGGGCACAGGCTGCGCCGTTCAAGATGACCGGGGCGCTGGAAGCCTCCATTGTTCAGGAGGTGCAGCAACGCCGCATTCGCCGCAACAATCGACGTTCACGTCGCAACCGCAATGCAGCCATCGGACTTGGCGTGGCCGGTGCTGTGATCGGGGCCATTGCCGCTGACCGTGCCCGCCGGTCCCGCTCACGCCGCTATGCGCGCGATTGCTGGTATGAAACGGAAGAGCGCTGGTCGCCCCGACGTGGGCGGTATGTTCTGCGCGAAGTGCGGGTTTGCGATTGATCGCCGGGCAATACCGCTGAAATGCAAAGGGCTCCTTGTTGGAGCCCTTTTTTGTTGCCGGGTGAGAATGCCAGATGTTCTAAGCCGCCACTTTGCGCAGGGTGATGCAGATATCCTCCACCACCTCTTGCACGAGACCTTCATCGTCCCCTTCCGCCATAACGCGGATGAGGGGCTCTGTGCCGGAAGCGCGGATGACCACGCGGCCGGAATTGGCCAGGCGGGCTTTGCCTTCTTCGATGCTTTCCACCACCAGCTTATCGGAAAGGGGATCGCCGCTCTCATAGCGCACGTTTTTGAGCAGTTGCGGCACCGGTTCAAACCGGGTGCAGACTTCAGAAACGGGCTTGTCCCATTGGCGCACCACGGAAAGCACTTGCAGGGCGGCGATGAGGCCGTCGCCGGTGGTGGCATAGTCTGACAGCACGATGTGGCCGGACTGTTCGCCCCCCACATTGTAGCCGTTCTGGCGCATGTGTTCGACCACGTAGCGGTCGCCCACGGCGGTGCGGGCGAGGTTTAGGCCCTGGCTGGTGAGAAAACGCTCCAGACCCAGATTGGACATGATGGTGGCCACGATGCCATCGCCGGTGAGCCGCTCTTTCTGCTTCCAGCTTTGAGCCACGAGGGCCATGAGCTGGTCACCATCGACCACCTGGCTCTTTTCATCCACGATGATGACGCGGTCCGCATCTCCATCCAGCGCGATGCCGATATCGGCGCGCACTTCGTTCACCTTGCGGGCCAGCGTCGAGGTGTGGGTGGAGCCACATTCGGTGTTGATGTTTATTCCGTTTGGTTCCGCACCGATGGTCACCACATCCGCGCCCAGTTCCCACAGGGCGGCGGGGGCGACCTTGTATGCCGCGCCATTGGCGCAGTCGATCACCACGCGCAGGCCTTCCAGCGACATGGCGCGGGGCAGGGTGCGCTTGGCAAATTCGATATAGCGGTCGTTGACCCCATCCACCCGCTTGGCCTTGCCGATGGCATCGCCTGTAGCCAGCCTTTTGGACAGATCCGTGTCCATGAGGCGCTCAATGTCCATCTCGATCTGGTCGGACAGTTTGAACCCTTCCGGGCCGAACAGTTTGATGCCGTTATCGTGGTAGGGGTTGTGGGAGGCGGAGATCATCACGCCAATATCCGCCCGCAGGGAGCGGGTGAGCATGGCCACAGCGGGCGTCGGAACGGGCCCCAGCTGGAACACATCCATGCCGGCAGCCGTAAACCCCGCCACCAACGCATTTTCGATCATATAGCCGGAGCGGCGCGTATCCTTACCGATCACCACCCGGTGCTTATGGTTGCCCCGCTTGAAGGCAATCCCCGCCGCCATGCCCACCCGCATAGCCGTCTCCGCCGTCATATTGGACTTATTCGCGTAGCCACGGATGCCGTCCGTGCCAAAATACTTCCGCTTGTTGCTCATGCTGATTTCCCCGTTCCTGCCGCCGTCCGAGCCGGTGGTATGTTCCTTGCCCCACCCAATCTGCGCCGCTTCTAATCCCAACACCGCCCCCAATCCAGTCCTCACTGGACAGCACGGTGATTTATCAGGCTTAGGAGTGGCGCGGAATTATGGAGTTACCATAAAGGGCGATGCTAGGGCAGGGTGAAGGAGGGGGAGTACCGCGCACATTTGATGGCGGTGGTTAATTGGTGGTGAAGGGGAGGTGGGGAGACTACGGGTATGGGCGGCTATGAGGACGAAGTTGCCGTTTGCTGCGCCTGCGCGGATGTCCGCTTGTCCAAATCAGTTTGGCCTGCCGCTGCCATCAGCATTTGCTAGTTCTTACAATTTTCTCAATCTTGCATTCGTTGATCGTTATGGTTCGGGCGCAACACTGTGAAATATACCCATAGGCTGAGTACGGCTGCTGCAGTCGAAACAATTGTCATGACTGTACCTGGCACAAAGTTCACGAAGCCACCGATATCCATGAAAATGAAATAGCCAACATCTGTCACCCAACCCACAATTGCTGTCATAACGATAGCTGTGATCGACTGCTTCCAGATGAAGACACCTCCAACCACGGTAAAGGCACCGATCCAGAGAAGGTTGAACCCGTGCTGGTTCAAAACCGCGCCGACAGCAGGGTGAAAATCACTAGCTATCAGTGCGGGATTAACGGCATCTGCGATGCCTGCAACAGCGCCGGAGGCATCCTGCGAAATTGTCATGACGCCTGCGAACATATGAACCAGGCCCCAAATGACCCAAAGGACAGCAGAAACTTTGAGAGCGGTCTGGTGTGTGCTGGTCATGTCGCGCGTCCTTGCTTGCGCTTCCATAAAACGAACATTAGGTCAACTATGCCCTCTAATGAAGAAAGTTGATATTATCAACCAAGTGACTTCTATGCCCGACACCGATCTCGCTCTTCTCATTGACCGGTTCATGCGCTGCATTCACTTTGGATTGCAGGAACGTGCACCGGGATTCGATAGAAAGGCGTTCGGTCCAAGCGGAGGCATGGTCATCCTCACACTCGCCGACACAGGGCGTATCAGTTTGAATGAACTCACCAGGCGTGTCGCCCGCGACAAGTCTCAAATGACGCGGATGATTGGATCGTTAGAAACAAAGGGATTGATTAGACGTGAGGCTTCGTCGGACGATGGTCGCGTCAGTTTGGTTCTTTTGACGCCTGAGGGTGAAACAGTTGCAAATGAATTGATGCAGATTGTTGCCGAGGTCATCGGAAACATTTTAGAGCCTATCTCGCAGAGTGAAAAACAAACACTCAAAGAGCTTTTGAGCCGTGTGGTTGGTTGATGCGAAACACAAAAAGCGTTCATTCGTTGTGAAGAGGCGAATTTGTAAGATGGGCTCAACGCAGACCTTTAACACTTTAAGTGTAGAAGTTCCGACTTGATCTGACAGTTATCCGTTTTGCGGCGATGATCTGTCGGATCAGATTTGGTCTACAAACTTTTCCTTCCAGATTTGTTT
>JBCCTO010000075.1:0-8259 GCA_039198355.1 Pseudomonadota bacterium | reverse complement strand
TGGGCGCGCGGGGATCGTCGATAACGCTGAACACACATTCAAAATCACGCATGACACATTCTCCAGGGGTAACCGCACCCTAAAGAATCTGAAAAGCGCCAAAAATCAACAAAATCTAGCCATATGCGATTCCCCTGCCTCCGGTGGGAGGTGGGAAGTGCCCCAATTGAATTCGGAACTTAACTCCCCCGACGGGCCATAAAGGCCAGGCGCTCGAACAAATGCACGTCTTGTTCGTTTTTCAGCAGCGCACCGTGCAGCTTTGGCAGCGCATTAGTGGCTTTTTCGCGCAGCGTTTCCGGCTCCACATCATCGGCCACGAGCAAACGTATCCAGTCCAGCGCTTCGCTGGTGGAGGGCTTTTTCTTAAGGCCCGGGGTCTCGCGGATCTCATAGAATTGGGTGAGCGCTTCGCGTACCAGACGCTGTTTGATGTTGGGGTAGTGAACATCGACAATCTTGTTGAGCACGTCCATTTCGGGAAACGCGATATAGTGGAAGAAACAGCGCCGCAGGAAGGCGTCGGGCAGTTCTTTTTCATTGTTGGAGGTGATGATGACGATGGGACGCTGCTTGGCTTTCACCGTGCGGTCCAACTGGTAGCAGTAGAACTCCATCTTATCGATTTCCTGCAACAGATCGTTCGGGAATTCGATATCGGCCTTGTCAATCTCGTCGATGAGCAGGACTACCTTTTCGTCCGCCTCAAAAGCTTCCCACAGTTTGCCCCGCTTAATGTAATTGCCAATGTCGTGGACCCGCTCGTCCCCCAGTTGAGAATCCCGCAGGCGCGAGACGGCATCATATTCGTACAGGCCCTGTTGCGCTTTGGTGGTGGATTTTACGTTCCATTCCAGCATTTTCAGACCCAGCGATTGGGCAATCTGTTTGGCCAGCTCTGTCTTACCCGTGCCCGGCTCACCCTTCACCAGAAGTGGGCGCTCCAGGGTGATGGCGGCGTTAACAGCCGTGGTCAGGCCCTGATCGGCCACATAGGTCTCGGTTCCAGCAAATTTCATGACGCTGCTCTCAATCAGATGGTTGCGGGTTCATAGGGGAGCAGACAGCGCAGATGCAATAGAGCGTTTCGTCCTTTTGCGAAACGCGAAGGCGGCGAAGAGCCGACCGGCGCTTGTGCGCCGCACTCCACTGCCCGTCAGGGGCGCAGCTAAGGCCCAAAGGCCGACAGCGTGAGCGCAAGAATGTTTCAAGAGAGAGGCAAATGGTCTAAGGCGGAGGCCGGAAAGGCCCCTTTCTAACATTTGACCTATTGAGGAGAAGACGATGTCCATTTTGAAACGCGGTATGAAGGGTGCGCCTATCAAGCGCCTGCAAGAGGCTCTCGGCGTGGATGCTGATGGCGATTTTGGCCCCGGCACACAAAAAGCGTTGCGGGAATATCAGGAGAAAAACGGTCTGGTGGTGGACGGCATTGCCGGCCCCGATACGTTTACGGCCATGGGCCTGCACGAACTCGTGCTGCTGCGCGTGGGCTCCCGTGGCCAAGCGGTGAAAAAAATGCAGGCGGAATTGGGCATTGATGCCGACGGCAAATTCGGCCCCGGCACCAAGAAAGCCGTCATGGCCTTCCAAGAGGCCAATGGCCTGACGGTGGACGGTATGGCTGGCCCCGCCACGCTGGCTAAAATGAACTCTTTTGAGGAAGTCACCGAAGAGACCATTCAAAAATCTGAAGTGACGGCGGAAGAGGAAGAAGCGTTTGAAGCCGAAGACATGCCGGAAATTCAGGGCGCCGAGCCCGTGCAAGGGGCCGCCGCCGAACCCGCACCCAAAAAGAGCGTCTGGGGCCGTGTAAAAGGGTGGTTCAGCTAAAACCTCTCGCATTTCAAACGAAACAGTAACGCATCAAAAATGGCGTTCGAAGACAGCATGATGCTGTTTGAGAGGCAGCAATTTTTGGTTTGGTTTGAATGGGCAGCGCTCTGGCAAAAAACAATCATGCATCATAATCTGTGCATGGCAGTTCATGAATGCTTAACATGGCAGTAGCCTCAGTCTTCAGGGTCAAAAAAGACCACTATTGATGTTTACGCACCCGGTGGGCCGACTCAATCGGCCCACCGTTGTTTTTGTGACAGACAAAAAGAACCCCATGCCCGAACGCACCTGCATTGTGACCCGAGAGGTGAAAAGCCCTGACGCTATGATCCGCTTCGTGGCAGGCCCAGAGGGGCAGGTGGTCCCCGATTTAAAGGGAAAACTGCCCGGCCGGGGCGTTTGGGTGACCCGAGACCGCGACTTGGTCGCCCAAGCCGTCGCAAAGAAGGCTTTTGCACGGGGATTACAGGCGCCTGTGAAGGCGGAGGAAAACTTGCCCGATCAGGTGGACGAACTGCTGGCACAAGCGGCACTGGGCGCGCTTTCCATGGCCAACAAGGCGGGCCAAGTTATCACCGGGGCCGATCAGGTGGACGATCATCTGCGCCGGGGGCCCCGAGGCAAAGGCGGTGCACTGGGCGCATTGCACGCCCTTGACGGTGCCGAAGATGGATTGCGCAAGTTACAACAGGCGGCGCTGGCAGGCGCCTATGAGGGGCTCAACAAAAAGGGGCGAGCGCGTGTGGACGGGGCAGAAAATGCAACTTTAGCCCCATTGCCCCTGTATCGTCTCTTCACATGTGAAGAAATGAGTTTGGCTTTGGGCGCAAACCATGTGATACACGCCTCAATCATAAACGGTCATGCGGGGGTGAACCTTCAAACCCGCCTGGCTCAACTGAACCAATACCGCAGAACGGGACCATAACCATGGCCACCAGCGCAACCAACAGCAAGTCGCACTAATGCGACCGCACCCTAAATGAGATAAGGCCCCGTTCAGCCAGGGGGTCAAAAAGGCAAAGAGACTCCATGAGCGACAACACGTCCAAAGACGACAAGAAACCAACCCGCAGCACCCTTTCCCTTCGCCCCCGGGGCGGACCGGGCACCGTGAAGCAGAGCTTTTCCCACGGGCGCAGCAACAATGTGGTGGTGGAAACCAAAAAGCGGCGCATCGTGCGCCCTGGCGACGCTAAAGAAAGCGTTTTCGCACCCAAAAAGGAATCCGTTGCACCGTCGCCCCCCAAGCCTGCTGAAACCAAGCCGGCCGCTGCTGCGGCACCGCCCAAGCCGGTAAGCAACCTGTCATCCGGCGAGATGGATGCCCGCGCTCGCGCGCTGGAAGAGGCCCGCCAGCGCGAAGCCGCCGATGCCGAAAAGCGTCGTCTGGAAGAAGAGCGTCGCGCCCACGAGGATGCCGCCACCCGCGCCGCCCGCGAAAAGGCTGAACAGGAAGCCAAGGAAGAGGAAGAGCGCAAGGCCCGCGAAGCTGAAGCCAAGAAAAAGGCCGAGGAAGAGGCCGCCCGTCAGGCTGCCGCGGATGCTTCTGCTGCCGCAGCTGCTGCCACTAAAGATGCCGTGAAAAAGCCCGCTGCTGCGGCACCGGCCCTGCGCCCTGTGGAACGCCCCAAAGAGGCACCCAAGCCCTCACGGCCCAAAGGTGGAGATGACCGCCGGCGCACGAAACTCACGCTCTCCAACGCCCTTAATGCCAATTCAGAGCGATCCCGCTCCCTGGCATCCATGCGTCGCCAGCGCGACAAACAAAAGCGTGGCCAGTCTTCCGGCCCCCGCGAAAAGGTCATGCGCGAGGTGACCATCCCGGACACGATCACCATTTCCGAACTGGCCAACCGCATGTCGGAGCGGGCCGTGGACGTGGTGAAACTGCTCATGGAGCAGGGCCAGATGATGAAGCCCGGCGACATTATCGATGCTGATATGGCGCAGCTTATTACGGAAGAAATGGGCCACACGGTTGTACGCGTTTCCGAAGCAGATGCTGACGTGGTGGAATCGGTGGAAGACGATGAAGCCGATATGGTTGCTCGCCCGCCTGTGGTGACAATCATGGGCCATGTGGACCACGGCAAAACCTCACTGTTGGATTCAATCCGCGAAGCCCGCGTGGCAGCAGCAGAGGCCGGGGGCATCACCCAGCACATCGGCGCCTACCAGATCGAAAAAGACGGGAAGAAAATTTCCTTCCTCGATACGCCCGGCCACGAAGCCTTCACCGCCATGCGCGCCCGGGGTGCGCAGGCAACCGATATTGCTGTTTTGGTTGTGGCCGCTGACGACAGCGTCATGCCCCAAACCATCGAAAGCATCAAACACGCCAAGGCAGCCGAAGTGCCCATGATCGTGGCCATCAACAAAATGGACACGCAAGGGGCCGATGCCAACCGTGTGCGCACCGAATTGCTGCAACACGAAGTGTTTGTGGAAGGCATGGGCGGTGAAGTGCTGGATGTGGAAGTCTCCGCTAAAACCGGAGACGGCATCGACAATCTGCTGGACGCCATCACGCTGCAATCGGAACTGCTGGAACTGAAAGCCAATCCCGACCGGGACGCGGAAGGCGTTGTCATCGAGGCCAAGCTTGAAAAAGGCCGCGGTTCTGTGGCCACCGTCATCGTGCAGCGCGGCACACTTCGGGTGGGCGACATTATCGTGGCCGGTTCCGAATGGGGCCGCGTGCGCGCCCTTATCAACGACCACGGCAAACAGATGAAAGAGGCCGGCCCCGCCACGCCTGTGGAAATTTTGGGCCTCTCCGGCGCTCCTTCTGCCGGTGATGTGCTGGTTGTGGTGGAAGACGAGGCCCGCGCGCGGGAAATCTCCGACTACCGCCAACGCAAGGCCCGCGAATTGGCCGTGGCCGCCCAAGCCGGTCAGCGTGGCTCGCTGGAACAGATGATGTCCAACCTGCAAGCCAAGGGTGCCGACACGGCCCCCATGGTTATCAAGGCGGACACACAGGGTTCCGTGGAAGCCATCGTCAATGCGCTGGAAGGGTTGGGCAATGACGAAGTGCAGGTGCGCGTCGTCTCCTCCGGCGTGGGTGGTATCACAGAGGCGGATGTGACGCTGGCCGTCGCTTCAGAAACCCCCATCATCGCCTTCAACGTGCGCGCCAACAAACAGGCCCAGGACATGGCCAAGCGCGAGGGTATTGAGATCCGCTATTACAGCGTCATTTATAATCTGATCGACGAGGTGAAAGACACCCTGTCGGGCATGTTGGCCCCCGAGCGCAAGGAAACCTTCATTGGTTACGCCGACATTCTGCAAATCTTCACCCACTCCAAAGTGGGCAAGGTTGCCGGTTGTCTGGTCACCGAGGGCCATGTGGAACGGGACATGGGCGTGCGCCTCATCCGCGACGATATTGTGGTCCACGAAGGCCAATTGGCGACGCTCAAACGCTTCAAGGACGAGGTAGACCGCGTCAATTCCGGTACGGAATGCGGCATGGCTTTCAAGAACTATCAGGACATGCGCAAAGGCGACCGCATCGAGTGCTTCACCGTGGAGATGATCGAGCGGAAATTGGATTAGGGAGATAGAGGATGGATGACCCAGCCGACATTCAAGTGCAGCAAGAAACGCGAGAAACAAATGATTTGGATGCATCTGAGTTGGAAGATTGGCTGGCGTTGTTATTCGATGATAACCCCCGAAATACGGTTGTAAGCCTTATTGAGCGCTATGGAGATCAGAGGACATTCACCGATCCGGTCGGCCATTTGTCGGACAATAAGCTTGTAATTGCAGCACTCGAAGTGGTGGCTGACAGTGTCGAACGGATGGCCGTAGACCTTCAGCGGGATCGAACTAAATTTACTGCTTGGAATGTCAAATGCGCGGGCAAAAATGCTGAATTGCTAGCTGCCAGTGAGGAGAACAATCTCCTTGCCCAGCGCCTGCAGGACTCTTTGAATGCCTGAAGACTTGGAAAATGACTCGAGCGATAACCGTTTTTCATGGAAACGATTAGTCGGCTTCATTCGAAATGTCGTTCGCCTTGAGGCGGAGATCCAAGACCTGCGCCAACAGAATAGTAACCTGGAGCGACGCATCGAAGAGCTGCAACGCATTGTCAACAATCACGAAGGGCAATTAAAAGTTCTTCTCACAGCGATGAACTCAACAACAGAACGTGCGGTAAAAGCTGAGGCTCAGGAATTGGCGGCCGCACAAATTCTGCGGCTGATGCAAGCCGAGCAATCTGAAAAAGATTAATCCGTGAAATCCTCCAAAGCCCCTTCTCAACGCCAGCTTCGTGTGGGCGAACTTGTGCGCCATGCAGTCTCTGACGTTTTGGCCCGCGAGACGCTTGACGACCCAATCCTTCGCAATGCCTCCATTTCCGTCACCGAAGTGCGCATGTCGCCGGATTTGAAGATTGCCACCTGTTTTATTTCACCACTGGGGGGCGGGCTGGTCACGGGCAAAAAGGGCAAACAAACCAAACCAGGACCAGATGCGAAAACACTCTGTGCCGCGTTGGAAAAGAAGGCCGGTTTCATCCGCGCCCGCGCCACGCCCCATCTGAATCAGATGAAATTCCTGCCAAAACTGCGTTTCCGGGAAGACACCAGTTTCGATAACTTCTCCCGCATCGACGCCCTGCTGCGCAGAGAAGCCGTCCAACGTGACACGCATTCGCGTGTTGATGGGGCGCGTGTTGATGGGGCGGGTGCCGCTGAAGCGAACGACGACAACCAAGAGTAAATTTCGATGGCGCGCAGAAAGAAAGGCCGGGCTGTTTCCGGCTGGCTGGTTTTGGACAAGCCGCTGGAACTGGGCTCCACCCAGGCCGTGGGGAAAATCCGTTGGTTGTTTGATGCCCAAAAGGCCGGCCACGCTGGCACTCTGGACCCTCTTGCCACGGGCGTGTTGCCCATCGCACTGGGGGAAGCCACCAAGACCGTGCCCTATGTGACGGACGGCCAGAAAGCCTATCGCTTTACCGTCAAATGGGGGGAGCGTACCAACACGGATGATGGAGAGGGCGAGGTGATCGCCAAAAGCGGCAAACGCCCCACCCGTGAAGACATCGAAGCTCTCCTGCCGCGCTTCATCGGTACGGTGGAGCAAGTGCCCCCCGCCTTCTCCGCCATCAAGATTGACGGCAAGCGGGCCTATGCAGAAGCCCGCTCCGGCAAGGAGGTGGAACTTGCCGCCCGCCCCGTGGAAATAGACACATTCACACTGAAGGACTGTCCGGACGAAGACCACGCCATTTTCGAAGTGGAATGCGGCAAGGGTACCTATGTGCGGGCGCTGGCCCGGGATATGGGCGAATTGCTGGGCTGCCACGGCCATGTGAGTGACCTGCGCCGCACCTTTGTGGAACCCTTTGAAGAGGAGGACAGCGTCACGCTGGACGACGTGCTGGCCTGCGAGGGGAACCTGAAAGCGCTGGATGAATTCCTCATCACCCCACTGGAAGCCATGCAGGGCTTTTTTGAATTCACCGTCAGCGAAGACGAAGCCCGCCGCATTCGCCTCGGCAATTCAATCATCCTGCGGGGCCGCGATGCCCCCATAGAAGAAGACGATGCCTGCGCCGTCTACCGCGGCGCACTGGTGGCTATCGGCGACATCCGCAAAGGCCAGTTCCAGCCCCGCCGGGTATTGGTGGGATAAGGCGATAAATTCAGTCCAGCTCACGTTGCTGCAAAGGCGGTAACCCACTGAAATATTTATCTTTTTTCCATTCTATGGTAACATTGCATGGTAGCCTAGTTCCACTATCTGTCCCGACCGTGCAGGCAAGAGCGCAGTGTTCAACAATGCGGTTCGACTCTCTCGCCACTTGACGTCCAGATAGGGCGTTGTCGGCGACGGTTGCGAGATATTTAGCATTGAAGCTGTCGATCAAAGAGAACGCGGAACTGACCCCCATCGACCAAGGCATTTGAAAAATCTAAGCTCCTATTACCCAATACTTGATATTCAGACCGCTAAGATGAGGCACTAAATGCCTGCCTGTTGGACGACCCCCTGGAGCATGTGTGCTTAAGGCTCCCTTTTAAGACCTCCGCTATGAGTTTCTTTTTTTAAGGCGTTACAACTTCTCAGTTCACCATTGCACAACTAACCAATGCAAAGCAGATATGAAGATGGGACCGAGTTGTCAGGCTTGAGCGGGATATGAAGATGACTGTAGCCAAATTGTCACCTAATAATTTTCACAATACCGATGAATCGTTCGTCGCTCAAACGGCATCGCTCAATCGTGCATCTTTACATCCGTAGAACAGACTTGTTGTCAACGCCGGAGTAAAAGTCCGCCAGTGGCCGGAGTAAAAATGTACCACTTGGCGTAATGGTAGGTTTGTCCCCAGACCCGCATGGCGCAGTGCCTCCCACAGCGACGAAGCTATGCGGGGCTGTGGTCAAACCGGG
>JBCCTO010000074.1:0-8383 GCA_039198355.1 Pseudomonadota bacterium | reverse complement strand
GATGTGAAAGTGACACTGGAACCCATGCACCATTGGTCCGCTCGCGGCATGGCCGACCGGCGCAATGCCCTCTGGGCTGCCTTCGTGCTGCAAGGCCCCATGGGCAAGATTTACCATATAGGCGATACGGGCTTTCACGGTGGCACCAATTACAAGTCAGCGGCGGCTAAATGGTAAATCTTGCCCATGGGGCCTTGCAGCACGAAGGCAGCCCAGAGGGCATTGCGCCGGTCGGCCATGCCGCGAGCGGACCAATGGTGCATGGGTTCCAGTGTCACTTTCACATCTTCGGAAAGGGCAATCGTGTCCTGCCAGTCCCCCACGGAAACGTTAAGACGGTCATCGGCTGCTTTGAGAATAGTGTCATTGCCCAAGGGCGTGACGATGAGCGGCTGGTGCGCATCGTGCAGGCGCGACAGGGTTGGCATGTCCAGATGGTCGTAGTGGTTGTGGCTCAACAACACCACGTCGATGGGCGGGAGGTTCTCAAACTTAATGCCAGGCGCGTTCACCCGCTTCGGGCCCGCCCAGGAAACCGGCGAACAACGGTCGGACCAGACCGGGTCTGTGAGGATGTTCAGCCCACCCGCTTGGATCAGCACTGTGGCGTGGCCTACGAATGAAACGCGAAGACCGTCGCCTTCAACTCGCTGGGGTGGCTTGTCCTCAAAGGGGGAGGGATAAGAAGCGGGCCATTTTTTGCGACCGCCCCCCATCTGCCATTTCAGCAGGTCCTTAAACCCCTTGGGCGGCACGCCGCCGGGGTTGAAAAAGTTTACACCGTCAAAATGGTCGCTCACGGGACCGTCATAATAGGGATTGCGCATCCGACCCACCGCCACCGCTCCAACGCCAGCCGCTCCCAAGGTGCCAAGACCAATGCCGGTATAGCCCAGCCATTTCAAAAAGCGGCGTCTGTTCATGCGGCCTAAGTGGGCGTGTGGGCCGCAAAGTCAATGCGTCAGCATCAAAGTCAATGCGACAGCATCAATAAGGAACGCTGCGCCATTAATAAGGGTAGACGGTCACGCCGGTGATGGTGGTAACAGAAACGTTGCTCACCGTGGGGCTTGTCAGGTTGGCATTTTCCGCAAGGGCGGGGCGCAATTCCTTGATAAGCCTTTTGGCCCTATTGGCCGTGGTGTCGTTCTTGCTATCGTTTTTCATGGTCTCAAACCGAAAAATCATTGTCCTGTTCCTCATTCAGGTGTTTCGTCTGTAACGCCTGAATACGACGGGGATTTGAGGGGTATCCGTGCGCGATTGCACGTTTGCTTGACAATTTCGTGCGCCAGCCTTACGCCCCGTGCCATCCGTCACACTGAGTGTCCGACGAGCCACTGACCGGCCCGCTTTTGCCGAGCCTGTGCCGGAAGTCACCACCCGCCAGCGCGATGCGCCCGCGGGTGCGTTTCGTGTTGGGTCACGGGTGCGACAACTGTTGTATCAACCTGCGGAAAGGACCATCTGCAAAACACGCCAAATGCAGATGGAATAGATCATGTTTGAATCCCTCTCCGACCGCCTTTCCGGTATTTTCGACGGCCTCACCCGCCGGGGTGCCCTGTCTGAAAAAGACGTCAACACAGCCCTGCGCGAAGTGCGCCGTGCGCTCATCGAAGCCGATGTGGCGCTGGACGTGGTGCGCTCTTTCACCGAGGCTGTGCGCGATAAGGCCGTTGGCGCGCAGGTGGTCAAATCCGTCACCCCCGGCCAGATGGTGGTCAAAATCGTCCATGACGAACTCGTTGCCGTCTTGGGCACCGAGGGCGAAACGGTGGACCTCAACGCTCCATCCCCCGTGGGCATTATGATGGTGGGCCTGCAGGGCTCCGGTAAAACCACCACGACGGGTAAATTGGCGCTGCGTCTGAAAGATAAACAGCGCAAGAAAGTGCTGATCGCATCGCTGGACACCCGCCGCCCCGCCGCCCAGGAACAATTGCGCCAATTGGGCGAACAGACAGGCGTGGACTCACTGCCCATCATTGAGGGGCAAGACCCGGTCCAGATCGCCAACCGCGCCATGCAGGCGGGGAAGTTGGGTGGCTATGATGTGGTCATCCTCGACACCGCAGGCCGCACCGCCATCGACGCACCGCTGATGAATGAGATGGTGGATATTCGCAGTGCCGCCAATCCCCACGAAGTGCTTCTGGTGGCCGACAGCCTCACCGGTCAGGACGCGGTGAATCTGGCGCAGAATTTCGACAATTCCGTCGGCATTACCGGCCTTGTGCTCACCCGTATCGATGGGGACGGACGCGGGGGTGCCGCGCTTTCCATGCGGGCCGTCACCGGCAAGCCCATCAAGCTCATGGGTGTGGGCGAGAAGATGGACGCGCTGGAGGATTTCTACCCCAAGCGCATCGCCGACCGCATTCTGGGCATGGGCGACATCGTCTCGCTGGTGGAGAAAGCGTCTGAATCCATCGACGCTGAACAAGCCGCCGCCATGGCGCAGAAAATGCAAAAAGGCCTGTTCGACATGGACGATCTGGCCCAGCAATTGGGGCAGATGTCCAAAATGGGCGGCATGGGCTCCATTATGAAAATGCTGCCCGGCATCGGCAAAATGGCCAAGCAGATCGAAGCCGCCGGACTGGACGACAATGTCTTCAAAAAACAAATCGCCATCATTTCGTCCATGACGCGCAAGGAGCGTAAAACGCCCAAACTGCTCAACGCCTCGCGCAAGAAGCGCATCGCGGCAGGCTCCGGCTCCACCGTGCAAGAAGTCAATCAACTGCTCAAAATGCACCGCCAGATGGCCGATATGATGAAGGCTATGTCCGGTAAGAAGGGCAAAGGACTCATGGGCCAAATGGCAGCCGCCATGGGTCTTGGGGGCGGCCTGGGCGGTGGTATGGGCGGCGGTGACATGGCGGCCATGGCTGACCAGATGCGCGGCTTTTCTGGTTCCGGGGGCGGCAAAGGCGGCCTGCCCGACATGGACCCCAAAGCGCTGGAACAGTTGAGCAAAGGTCTCGGCGGCGGCGGTGGCGGCAAACTCCCCGGTGTCGGTGGCGGTAGTCTCCCTGGCCTCGGCGGCAATCCGTTTGGGGGCAAGAAGAAGTAATGCCCTTCGATATGCCCACTATCGAGACCGAGCGGCTGATCCTGCGCAATTGGCGTGAGGAAGACAAAGAAGCCATTGCCGCCATTTCCTCCGATGAAGAAGCAGCCCGCTTCGTGGGCGGCGTGGCGGAAGAGTGGCAGGCTTTCCGCATGGTGGCGCAATATATCGGCCACCTCCATCTTCGCGGTTTCACCCTGTTTGCGGTAGAAGAAAAAGAAACCGGCCAATGCCTGGGCTGGGCGGGCCCGTGGAGACCGGACGGTTGGCCCGGCAATGAAATCGGCTATGGCCTGCGCCGCAGCGCCTGGGGCAAGGGCTATGCTTCCGAAGCCGCCACCGCCAGCCTGCGTTTTGCTTATGGCCAGCTGGGCTGGGAGAGCGCTATTTCCTGCATTGATAAAGAAAATACCGGCTCCCAAAACGTTGCCCGCAAAATGGGTGCTGTGCTGGAGCAGGAAGACGTTGCCATCAACAACTTCGTGGCCGACGTGTGGCGTCACCTGCCGCCCAAAGATTTTCTGGAGCGCTATCCATGACCGAGAAATCCCCCATGGATCAACTGCTTGACCTGCGCCAGTCCATCGATAATTTCGATGCCATTCTCGTGCACACGCTGGCCGAGCGGTTTCGTATCACGAAAGAAGTGGGGCGCCTCAAGGCCCAGCACGACTTTCCCCCTTCCGACCCCAAGCGGGAGGAAGAACAGGTGGCCCGCCTGCGCCGTTTGGCGGAACGGTCCAATCTCGACCCCGATTTTGCAGAGAAATTTCTCGAATTCATCATTCGAGAGGTCATCCAGCATCACAAATCTGCCGCCTCTCGAAAAGACGGCTGACCCCTTCCCAAAAGACATGAACATTCAAGGATAACACTCATGGCTACCAAAATTCGTCTCGCCCGTGGCGGCTCCAAAAAGCGCCCCTTCTATCGCATCGTCGCCGCTGACGCCCGCGCCCCCCGCGATGGGCGTTTCATCGAAAAACTGGGCACGTATAACCCCCTTTTGCCCAAGGACAGCGCCGAGCGCGTGACGCTGAACGAAGACCGTATCAAGCACTGGCTGGACCAGGGCGCGAAGCCCACCGACCGGGTGCTGCGTTTCCTGGACCAGGCCGGCATCGCCAAGCGCGACGCCCGCAACAATCCCAAGAAAGCCCTGCCCGGCAAGAAGGCGCAGGAACGCATTGAAGAAAAGAAAATGAAAGAAGAAGAAGCCGCTGCGGCCGCCGCTGAAGCGGAAGCTGCCGCCTCCGAAGCTCCGGCAGAAGAAGCGGCTGCTGAGTAAGCCGCGCGCCTTCGCGCGGCCTTTAGGGTTCATGGATAAGGGCAGTTCGATCATATGCGGTCGGACTGCCCTTTCCTTTAGGGGGGGCACATGCCCATGACCAAACTGGATAATCCCGTCCTCATGGCCACCATTGGCGGCACCCATGGGGTGCGGGGTGATGTGCGGGTGAAGAGTTTTACCGGCGATCCGGAGGCTATCGCTGACTATGGCCCTTTGCATCTGGAAGATGGGCGCACGCTCACCGTGCTCTCCACTCGACCCGCGAAAGCCGTGCTGATCGTTCGCTTCAAAGAGGTCACCTCCCGCGAGCAGGCGGCGGCATTGAATGGCCAAAATCTCTATGTGGACCGAGCCAGCCTGCCCGATGACGGGGACGAGGACGAATTCTACATCACTGATCTCATGGGGCTGGATGTGGTGGACACAGATGCAAACCCCATTGGCACGGTCATTGCCGTGCCGGATTTTGGCGCAGGGGACTTGCTGGAAATTCAGCCAGAAGCCGGTGGTCCCGTAAAAGGCAATCGATCTTTCTTTTTGGAATTCACCAAGGCCAATGTGCCGGCATTGGATTTGGACAAGGGCCAGATTATTGTGGTCCTGCCGCCAGAGGTGAGCGAGCGGGACTAACGTCGTTAGTAAAATGACGGTGAGGCTGTTGCATGACAGCGCTCATCTGCCACACTCACCCCATGCGAGACCTGCTTTCACAAGACGAAACAAGCGCCCTGCTGGCGAACTTATCCCACTGGACGCTTTCGGCAGACGAAAAGGCGATCAGCGCCGATTTCAAATTCAAAGAATTTGAGCAGGCCTTCGCCTTCATGACCCGCGTGGCGCTGGTTGCTGAGGAGTTGGACCATCATCCCGATTGGTCCAACAGCTACAATCGGGTCTCCATCACGCTCACCACCCATGACGCCAAAGGCCTTACTGAACTGGATGCTGCCATGGCCCAGCGCATTGAGGGTTTGCTGTGAGGCCGCTCTTTCACCTCACGCTCTTTTTCGTCGCCCTCACAACTGCAACGGCCCTTGCACAGACCTCTGGACCGTCAAAGCCCATGGCAGCGGGTTTTGACCGGGCAAAAGTGGTGGCTGGCATTCTGTTTGAACTGAAATCAGCGCGCGATTTGGACGAAGCCAAACCCATAACGGCCCGTCTCTACCGGATGTTCATGCTTGCGCCCGACGCTGGTGCAGCAGACCTCATGAATAAGGGGATTCGAGCTGCCCATGGCGGCAATTTCCGCGATGCGCTTGTTTCCTTCAATGATCTGATCGCTCGCAATCCCAACTGGGCGGAGGCGTGGAACCAGCGGGCCTATCTCCATTTCCGCGCCCGCAATTTCAATGCCGCCATTGTGGACTGTGAAAAGACCCTTGAACTGGAGCCCCGCCATCTGGGGTGCCTGACAGGTCTCGCCATCACCCACATCCGCATCACCCGCCGCTACAAAGCGGGCCGTGGCATGCTGCGCCGCGCACTCGCCCTCCACCCCACATCCCATGAGCGCAAATTGCTGGATGAAATTCCGAAGGGATATTGAAAGCACGCAAGCAAAACGGATGGAGTAGTGCCCCTAAACATGCCCCCTGCGCGTCATCTTATGCCTTCGAGCCTAGGATGACGAGCGAGTGGATCATTTCAAGCAAGGCACTCAAAGGCGGCGAAGAGCCGCCCTCGCGCAGCGAAGGGCCAACGGCCCGACAGCGTGAGCGCAAACCAAACCAGGTAAGGGCACTTTTCCCTTACTTGGGCGCCATTCTTATCGCCCCATCCAAACGGATCGTTGCCGCATTGAGCATGGGGTTCACACACATGTGCTCCACCAGTGCGGCGTATTCCGACGGATCACCCAATCGGGAAGGGAAGGGGACGGACTCGGAGAGAGACCGCACCGCTTCCTCCGGCAGGCCTTCAAACAGCGGTGTCTTGAACAGGCCCGGCAGCACGGTGTTCACGCGGATGCCCTCGCGGGCAAGATCACGGGCGATGGGGAGTGTCATACCCTTCACCCCGCCCTTGGAGGCGGAATAGGCCGCCTGACCAATTTGCCCGTCTTCGGCGGCCACGGAGGCCGTGTTAACGATCAGACCCCGCTCGCCATCATCGTTCATGGGCTCCAGATCGATCATGGATGCGGCCGCATGGGCGATACAGTTGAACGTGCCGGTGAGGTTGATGGCGATGGTTTTGGCAAACAGCGCCAGATCATGCATGCGCGCTTCGCCGGTCTCCCGGTGGCGGGACACGGTCTTCATGGCCGGGCCGATGCCCGCGCAGTTGACCACAATGCGCTCCGCCCCATGGGCCTCGCGGGCCTTCTCAAAGCCTGCGCCCACGCTGTCCAAATCGGACACATCCACCGGGCAACACACCCCACCCAAGTCAGCGGCCACCTGCGTGCCGCGCTCTTCGTTCATGTCGAAGATGGCCACTTTCACGCCGTGTCCCGCCAGCATACGTGCCGTGGCCTCGCCTAAGCCGGATGCACCGCCCGTGATGATGGCGGCAATGGAATTGTCCAGTTTCATGGTTCTGATTCGCTTGTTTGCAGTCCTGTTCATTCAAGTCTGCACTGCCTATCGCAGGCCTGCAAACTTGCGGCACGCTCTCCCGCTCCCCATATCATCTGCAAGGAGGGACGGATGAAAGCGCCCAAGAAAACAGAGATTGAAGCCGTGCTGGCCCCCCTGGAACCAGCGGCGCAACAGGCCCGTGAAGAAGAGGTGAAGCGGAAGTTCTGGTCGAAATTTCGCACCACTGCCGCCCGCTTGCCCTTTGCGGAAGATGTAGCCGCTGCTTATTTTTGCGCCACCGACAGTAACACGCCGATCCGTGCGAAGGGCACATTACTGGCAGCTCTCGCCTATTTCATCATGCCGCTGGACATGCTGCCCGATGTGATCGCGTTTCTCGGATTCACCGATGATTTCGCGGTGCTGACCATGGCCTTCTCCACCCTACGCCAACACATCACGGATGAGCATCGGGAGATGGCGCGAGAGGCCGTGGAAGAAGCAAAAACAGCGAGTTGAAGCCAAAGTAAAGGATCGGAACCACCCATTTGCTCCTCATCCCCGGACTTGTTCCGGGGATCCATGCCAACAGATCGAAGGCGTTTTCAGTTTTGCGGAATGGATGCCCGGCATAAAGCCGAGCATGGGGAGAGTTCTTTGCTAAAAACGTGACCTACCCCGCCACCCGCAGCAGCACCTTGCCTTTTACATCCCGCGCGGCAATTTTTTGCAGCGCCTGCGTGCCCTCTTCCAGCGGGAAGATGGAATCCACGTGGGGCTTCAGCGTGCCATCGGCCAGCCAGCCCAGCAGATCATCAATGTTTTGCCGATTGCCCTTGGGATCGCGTATGGTGAAGGCACCCCAGAACACGCCGCGCAAATCAGCCCCCTTCAGCAGCGGCAGATTGAGCGGAATTTTGGGAATGGGGCCAGCGGCAAAACCGATCACCAGAAAACGCCCGCCCCAGGCCACGGCGCGGAAGGCGCTCTCGGAAAAATCGCCGCCCACAGGGTCATAGATCACATCCACACCGGTGCCGTTGGTGGCCTTTTTGAGCGCGTCCTTCAAATTGGCATCCGTGTAATTGATAAGGGTTTCCGCCCCACACTCTTCCGCAAAAGCCAGTTTCTCATCGCTTGAAGCGCAGGCAATTACTTTGGCCCCCATGATCTTGCCCAGTTCCACAGCCGCCTGCCCAACACCGCCGGAAGCGCCCAGCACAGCCAGCGTTTCACCGGCCTTGAGTTCACCCCGGTCCTTCAAAGCGTGATAAGACGTGCCATAGGTGACCATGATGCAAGCGGCCTGCTCGTCCGTGACCCCTTCGGGAATGGCGGACAATACAGCTTCATGGGCGCAGACATATTCCCGCGCAGCGCCCGATTGCACGTAGCCGCACACCCGGTCGCCCACTTTGAACCGCTCAACCCCTTCGCCCACAGCGTCCACCGTGCCTGCCAATTCTGCTGCAATGGAAAAGGGGCGGGGCGGCT
>JBCCTO010000073.1:0-8650 GCA_039198355.1 Pseudomonadota bacterium | reverse complement strand
AGCGGGCAATGGCCCGCTGGGAAGACCCGCTGCGCAGCTGGAAAGCTATCTCTTCACGCTCCTCAAGGCTGAGCTGGCCATAACACTGTCCCATCGCAAACACATCCTACAATGTGTTGCACTTCAAACGTGAGTCTACAGTCGATCAAGTCGGCCGATGACGACGCTGGTTTAAGTTACTTCGGAAGTGTTATCTCAAACCGGGCGCCCGGCCCATCATTGTCCGCCAGTTGAATACTCCCACCATGGGCACGGACCAGTTCGGCGGCAATGGCGAGGCATAGGCCCGTGCCGCCGGCGCGGCCGCTGGATTGGAAGGCGGTGAAGAGGCGTTCGCGCATTTCTTCCGGCAGGCCCGGACCGGTGTCGGTGAGCGCTATGTGGGATTGACCATCGGCATTGTGGGCTTCCACCGTCAAGCGGCGCACCACCGCTTCGCCCTCCACCTGTTCCATGGCCTGCACGGCGTTGCGGGACAGGTTCACCAGCACCCTGAACAATTGCTCCCCATCCGCCTGGATTTCCAGCGCCGGGTCTATTGTGTTGATGAATTCAACGCCCTGGGGATCATCCGGCTGATCGCCATCAAGTGCCAGCGCTTCGGCCACCTCATTGACCAATTGGTGCAGGCGAATGAGCGTGCGCTTGGGTTCCGCCTCCCCCGCTTTGCCATAGGCCAGCACAGCGCTGGAATAGTCCACCGCCCTGTCGATGGTGCGCACCAATCGGGGTGCGAGGCGTTTGGCGGTGGGGTCCGGCAAGGCGGAAATGCGCTCGGAAAAGAGCGATGCGGAGGCGAGGATATTGCGCATGTCATGGTTGATCTTGGAGACTGCAAGCCCCAAGTCCGCCAGCCGCCGCCGTTGGGAGAGTGTGCCGCTGACCTGTTTTTGCATGGCGCTCATCTGGCTTTCCGCCACGCCGATCTCATCAGCCCGCCCGGACGGTTCGATAATATGATCGGCCACTTCCGGTTCCTTGGAAAAGGCCGCCATAACGCCGGTGAGTTTTTGCAAAGGGCGGATCATCAACTGACGCAAGGTCAGGAAAACCACGACGCCTGTGGAGACGGATATGGCGAGCGAGATCAACAGCACGTTATACGCGTAAGAAAGCATAGCATTGCGCAGAGCATCATCGCGCATCACCAGTTCCAGCGTGCCCGGCCGCCGCTGCATGGGGCCAAACACGCGGATCACCCTGTCTCCCCCATTAATGAGCGTATCAAAAGCATCAGCGATAGAAGCCACCGCCTGCACCCGCCCGGGCTCGGCAATCTCCACGGATTTGGCGATCTGGCCTGGCATTTCCCGCGTGGCCAGAATGCGGCTTGTGCCGCCATTGCGCACCACGATCATCTGCGTTCGGGTGAGCGACAACAGGTCATCGCGCACGGCATCGCCCATCTCGTCCGGCCCCAGATCCTCAAGCGCGATAGCGGTGGCCTCGCCGGTGACGAAATGATCGGACAACCAAGACAAGCGGAAATTCGCCACCGAGGGCACGAAGACGAAGATTTCCGTCAGCATGATGACCACCATGGTGAGGATCAGCAGACGGCCGGACAGGCCTCTTGGCAGGCGAAGTTTCAAGGCAGTCAGCCGAATTTCTGCAAAAACTTCACCACCGAGCGGATGAAGGGTTTTTTGGGCATATCCGCATAAAAACTCGTGGCCGCCCGTTTGCCGATTTCGCTCATGGTGGGATAGGGCGGCACGTAGCCTGCAATATCACGCACTTTCAGCTTTTGGGTGATGGCCAAGGCCCACATATTCATCATCTCCCCCGCCATGGAGCCGGCGATGGATACGCCACAAATGACCCCCTTCTTGTCGGTGATGATTTTGATGAGGCCCGTCGTGGCTTTTTCCGCCTGGGCCCGGTCGTTTTCCGCATAGGGCCAGCGCAGGATGGTCATGCCAGAGCCCAGTTTTTCGCGTGCCGTCTTTTCATCCATCCCCACATGGGCCAATTCCGGCTGGGTATAGGTGCACCATGGAATGATATGGGTGTCTTCCTTGGCTTTCAGACGAAACAGGATGGCCCGCACCACGAGGCCCGCGTGATAACCCGCCACGTGGGTGAATTGCAGCCCCCCCGCCACATCGCCAATGGCGTAGACACGCTTATTGGTGGTGCGCATGGTGTTGTCCACCTTGATGCCCCGGCGGGTGAACTCGATCTTCGCCTTGTCGAGGCCCAGACCCTCCACGGAAGCTGCCCGACCGGTGGCCACCAGCACTGTATCACCGTCAATGGTCTCGGTCGTCTTTTCGCCCCCGTCTTCCCGCTCCAGATGCAGGCGCACCTTGCCCTTGTCGAGGCTCTCCACCTGCATCACCTTGGTATTTTCTAAAATGGTGATCCCTTCATCCCGCAGCCGGCCCAGCACAATGGCGGCCAGCTGCGGGTCATCATTGCCCAGCGCTTTTGCACCCTCCAGCACAGTGACCTTTGCCCCCAGCCGGTGGTGGGCCTGGGCCATCTCCATGCCAATGGGACCGCCACCAATGACCAGCAGGTGGCCGGGATTGCGGGTCTGGTCGAACAGGGTCTCGTTGGTGAGATAGTCAACTTGGTCTAGCCCCGGAATGGGCGGCACGAAAGCGGCGGAACCGGTGGCCACCACAAAGCGGCGGGCCTTGATGGTGTGGTCGCCAGCAACGACCGTTTTGGCATCAGTAAATTCCGCATCCGCCTGCAAAACGGTGACACCGAGAGACTCAAACCGCTCCACGGAATCCATGGGGGCGATAGTTTCGATCACACCTTGAACATGGCCATTGACCTTTTTGAAGTTCACTTTCGGGTCGCCCGCCGTCACCCCAAATTCCGGCGCTTCGCGGATGGCATGGGCGTGTTTGGCAGCAGCGATGATCGCCTTTGATGGAACACAGCCATAGTTGAGGCAGTCCCCGCCCATTTTGTGCCGCTCAATGAGCACCACATCCACACCAAAAGCGGCGGCAGCGGAGGCCACTACAAGACCGCCGGACCCGGCGCCAATGATACAAATGTCCGGCGTGAGCACGGAAGAAGCGGGTTTCGCCATGGAATGTCCTTGCGGGGAAAGGCTATTGTGATCCCGTCTTAGGCGAAACGGCCCCCCTTTTGAAACCGTGATACAGCCTTATGGTGAGCGCAAACCATCACGACCCATGACAATTTTGGGAAGGGGCGTGACCAAACCAGCCATTGCGCCCCGCAATTGACTCGCGGAACCAGCCTGCTATATCCACCGCCAATCTGGCGATTTGGGCGGCCCCTTGGCCATGCCGTGTCTTGAAGACCTCTCTTCAAGACCCTGTAAAACCTTCCCAAACGCTCCGTCCGACACGCATTTTGCAGGAGGGTTGGCCGTAGGGGTCAACTTTAAGCCTTATGAAACGCACTTATCAGCCAAGCCGTCTGGTCCGCAAACGCCGCCATGGGTTCCGTTCCCGCATGGCCACGCCCGGTGGCCGCCGCGTGATCGCCCGCCGTCGCGCCCACGGTCGCAAAAAGCTCTCCGCATAGGGTTGCGCCCGTCTCATGCGGGCAATCCTGGACAGAGCGCTGCGGGCCGCCCGAAACGGTGCCCCCCCGATAAAAGAGCAAGCCGCTCCCGGGTTTGAAACCCCGCGGGTGGCTTTGCCGCTCTCAAGCACTGATAGCACGCTCATCATGGAGCGCTTAAAAAAGCGCGCTGATTTTGTGGCTTGCAGGTCGGGGCGCCGGGCCCACGGCACAGGCTTTACGCTGCAACTTTTACGCCGCGCCGATGGCGGGGCTTTCCGCGTGGGGTTCACCGTCACCAAAAAAATCGGCAATGCGGTGACGCGCAATCATATTAAGCGTCGGCTGCGGGAGGCCGTCCGTGCGGGCCACTTTCCGCCTGAAGCGGCGGGTTGTGACTGCGTCTTGCTGGCAAAGCTGCCGGCACAAAATCAGGGCTTTGCGGTCCTGACCGGTGAAATTGAGCGCGCTGTGGTGCATGCTTTGAAAGCCCGTGCCAAAACACGCTTTCCCCGTCCGGTTCCTAAAAGGGCAAATACGGGTTTGGACACGCCCCCAGCGCCTAAACCGTAGCCGGTCCGCCTTGCAAATTGACCCCATTGCAGGCAAAACCCCGCAAAGTCTGGCGGACATGATCGATATGTTTGCCGGCTACCCTTTCCGACAATCCTTCCCCCGCGTCCTTCACGCATGAGCAGGTTTTTATGAGCAATCAGCGCAATTTCATTTTGGCCGCCGTTTTATCGCTGGCCGTTGTCTTTCTGTGGCAGGCGTTCATCATCAACCCCCGGCTGGAGCGGGAGCGGTTGGCGGCGGAACAGCAGCAAGCCGCCCAGGATGCGCTGAAAAAGCAAGCTGGTGAGGCGGGCGCGCCCACTGCCGGTGCGACTGGCGATGGCGCGGTGCCTTCAGCCGGTGCCGGTGCCATCCCCAGCGCGCCAGCACCAGCAGCGCCCGCTGCGACGACCACGCAGGCCCAGGCTGATGTGGGCCGCGTAGTTTTCAAATCCGGCAAGTTGAACGGCTCCATCAATCTGCGCGGCGCGCGCATTGATGATCTGAACCTGGCCCTTTACCGCGAGACGGTGGACCCCACGAGCCCGGAAATCACACTCTTGAGGCCGGTGGGCGAAGAGGGGGCCTATTTTGCCGAATTCGGCTTCTCCCCCAATGCCCAAGCTGGGGAGTTGCCCGGACGCGGCACCATATGGCGGCAGGTGGGGTCCAACGAATTGGCCCCCGGCTCCCCCGTCACGCTGGAATATAAAAACGACAGGGGCCTTACCTTCACCCGCACCGTGGCGCTGGATGAAGACTATATGTTCACCATCACGGATGCTGTGACCAATGAGAGCGGCACTACCGTCTCCATCGCCCCCTATGGCCGCATCGCCCGGTTGGGCCGTCCGCAGACGGAAGGCATATTTGTGCTCCATGAGGGTCTCATCGGTTCGGTGGGCGACCAAGGTCTGGATGAAATCGACTATGGCGATGTGGAGGATGATCCCGCCATCAACCGCCCACGGGCCGAAAGCGGCTGGTTGGGGATTACGGATAAGTATTGGGCCACCGCGCTTGTGCCCGGCACGCCTTTTGTCAGCCGTTATACCCACACGCCCGGCGCTATCCCCGTCTATCAAAGTGATTACCTGGGCGATGCCATCGCCGTGCCCGCCGGTGGTGAAGCCAGCGTCACAAACCGGCTTTTTGCCGGGGCCAAGAAGGTGGAGATCATCGATGCCTATGAGGCAGATGGCATCCCCTTCTTTTCCAACCTGATTGACTGGGGCTGGTTCTACTTCATCACCAAGCCCCTGTTTGGCCTGATGAACCTAGTGTTCGCATATGTGGGCAATTTCGGCGTGGCGATCCTCCTCGTCACCGTGCTCATCAAAATCGCTTTCTTCCCGCTGGCCAACAAATCCTACGCCTCCATGGCGAACATGAAAAAAGTGCAGCCCGAAATGATGGCCATCAAGGAGCGCTTCCCCACGGGCCCCGAAGTGCCAGACGCGCAAAAGACGGCCAACCGGCAGGCCAGCCAGAAGGCCATGATGGAATTGTACAAGGAAAAGAAGATCAATCCGGCGGCGGGCTGTTGGCCCGTGCTCATCCAAATCCCGGTCTTCTTTGCGCTCTATAAGGTGATCTACGTGACCATTGAAATGCGCCACGCGCCTTTCTTTGGCTGGATTCAGGACCTGTCGGCCCCGGATCCCACGTCCATCTTCAACCTGTTTGGCCTGCTGCCCTATGACGTGCCGCTGCTTTTGATGATCGGCGTATGGCCACTGCTCATGGGCATTACCATGTTCGTGCAAATGCAGATGAACCCCGCGCCCCCAGACCCCACCCAGCAGATGATCTTCAAATGGCTGCCTGTGGTCTTCACCTTCATGCTGGCCACTTTCCCCGCCGGTCTGGTGATCTACTGGGCCTGGAACAACTTCCTTTCGATCCTCCAGCAAGGCGCAATCATGAAGCGTCAGGGCGCGAAGATTGAGCTTTGGGATAATCTGAAAGGCATATTTGGGAAGAAGAAAGCGGAGACCTAGGCTCCAGGGCATTCCCACTCATTCGGTTGCCATCTTCACTCACCCAAAACGCGTCATCCGCCGACTTAATCGGCGGATCGCCCACGTGGCTCTCGATTGTAAGACAGCTGTGGAGATAGGCCGATTAAGTCGGCCTAGGACGGGCCTGGGTGGTCCGCGCGAGGCGCATTACAGCCGCAAAGCCACATTCAGCGCCTGCGCCACGTCGGCCAGCAGGTCGTCTGTATCTTCCAGACCCACTGACAGCCGCACTAACCCATCCGAGATGGCCAATTCCTGCCGGTCTTCTTCAGACAGGTTTTTATGCGTTGTCGTGGCCGGGTGGGTGATGAGGCTTTTGGCGTCGCCCAGATTGTTGGACATGCGCACGATTTTGAGGGCGTTTTCGAAAGCGAACGCCTGCGCCTGATTGGCCAGTTCGAAGGCCAGCAGGGTGGAGCCGCCATGCATTTGTTTGCGGGCAATGGCGGCTTGGGGGTGATCGGCCCGGCCAGGATAGATGACGCGGGAGAGGTCGCCATCATCGCGCCGCCCGGCCAAATAATCCGCGATGGCTGCCGCGCTGCGGCTTTGCTGGGCCACGCGCAGGGGCAGGGTTTCCAGACCCTTTAGTAGCACCCAGGCGTTGAAGGGCGAGAGACTGGGGCCGGTATGGCGGAAATAGTCGAAATAAGTTTCCTCAATCCATTCCTGTGAGGACAGCACCACGCCCCCCAGACATCGCCCCTGACCGTCAATATGCTTCGTGGCGGAATAGACCACCACATGGGCGCCCAGTTCTAACGGCTTTTGCAGGAGCGGGGTGGCGAATACGTTATCCACCACCAACGTGGCGTTGTTTTCGTTTGCCAGTTCGGCGACCGCAGCGATGTCCACCAGTTCCAGCGTGGGGTTGGTGGGGGTTTCCAGAAAGAACAGCGTTGTGTTGGGGCGGATGGCCTTTTGCCACGCGGTGAGTGAGCGCCCATCCACCAGCGTCACCTCTACCCCGTATTGGGGCATGAGCTTTTCCACCACCCAGCGGCAAGAGCCGAACAGGGCGCGGGCGGCCACCACATGGTCCCCAGCCTTCACTTGGCACAGCAAAGCCGACGAAATGGCCCCCATGCCAGAGGCCGTGCCCATGGCCGCTTCTGCCCCTTCCAGCGCGCACATACGCTCTTCAAACATAGTGACGGTGGGGTTGGCATAGCGGGAATAGATGTAACCCGGCTCGTCCCCCGCAAACCGGTCCCGCGCGGCCTCAGCACTATCATAGACAAAACCCTGGGTGAGGTAGAGCGCTTCGCTGGTCTCCCCATGGGGAGAACGTTGCGTTCCACCGTGGATCAGTTTTGTAGCGGGTTTCCAGTCGTCCTGTGTCATCGTCTATTCCTGTTCATTTCCGCTCACGCTGCTGGCCTCCCAAGAACTTGGGCGACCTGCGCTGCCCTTAAAGCAGTGGTGGGCGCGACAAACGTTTGCCGGGCGGCTCTTCGCCGCCTCAACTCAATCAACGGAGACAAATCCCGGTCATTTACCCCTCTAACGAGGCCAAAAAAAACCGGCTCTGCTCCATCGCAAAACCGGCTGAAAAGGTGGATCAGGTTGATCCCTCTAGGCATCGGTCCTTTAGCGATTTGTTTTACGTGGCTGCAAGCCGACCGGCCAAATCACCACAAAATCTGTGGTAACCAAGGCTTGTGCTTGCGTCAATTCCCATTGGTCTTTTATGTCACAGCATGGCTGACCCAGATGGCATATTGAGCGACCGGCAGATTGCTGCCCTTTTCGATGGTGCTGCGCTGACGGCGGGCCAGCCTTTGCAGGGTGACCAGATCCAACCCGCATCGCTGGATTTGCGGCTGGGGGCGCAAGCCTTCCGCGTGCGGGCTTCATTTTTGCCCGGCGAAGGCTCAAGCGTGGCCGACAAGCTGGAGCGCTTCAAACTCCACGCTTTTGACCTTACGCAAGGGGCCGTGCTGGAGACGGGCTGCGTCTATATTGTGCCTCTCTTGGAAGGGCTCGCTTTGCCGCAGGACGTGGCCGCTTCGGCCAACCCTAAAAGCTCCACCGGGCGGCTGGATATTTTCACCCGCGTGATTACCGATAGGGCGCAGCAATTCGACATGGTGCCTGCGGGCTATAACGGCCCGCTCTATCTGGAAATCTCCCCCCGCACCTTCCCCGTCTTGGTGCGGACAGGGTCCCGCCTCTCCCAAATCCGCTTCCGCCGGGGTGATGCGGTGCTCACCCGCGAGGAGTTGCAAACCCTCCACGAAGAGCAAACGCTTGTGGCGGCTGAGGCGCCTTCCATCGAAGCGCGGGGCATTGCCATGTCCATTGACCTTACAGGCGACGAGACAGGCCTTGTGGGCTATCGCGGCAAACGCCACACGGGCGTGGTGGATGTGGACAAGAAAGCGGCCTATTCCGTGCTGGACTATTGGGAACCCATTTACGGGCGCGGCCCCCATAGCGGTGAAATTGTGCTGGACCCGGATGAGTTTTACATTCTTGTGTCCCGCGAGGCCGTCCATGTGCCCCCGTCCCACGCCGCTGAAATGGTACCTTTCGACCCGCTGGTGGGGGAATTTCGTGTTCACTATGCAGGCTTTTTT
>JBCCTO010000072.1:0-10044 GCA_039198355.1 Pseudomonadota bacterium | reverse complement strand
TATCTCTTCACGCTCCTCAAGGCTGAGCTGGCCATAACACTGTCCCATCGCAAACACATCCTACAATGTGTTGCACTTCAAACGTGAGTCTACAGCCGATCAAGTCGGCGGATGACGGACTTGGGGGAAATCATAGCGGTATCTTAAACACCGAGCAGGTCTGGGTGCCGTGGGCGTAGAGTTTGCCGTTTTCATCCTCCAACCGCGCTTCTGCGGTGGCGATTTGGCGGCCGGGGTGGATGACTTTGCCTTTGGCGTAAACCCGCCCCGTATTGGGCAGGATGGGACGGACGAAGTTTACCTTCAATTCTACGGACGTGCTGGCATAGCCCAGGGGGCACAGGGTTTGCACGGCGCATGCCAACGCTGAGTCCAGTAGCGTTGCGGCATAACCACCGTGAACTGTGCCAATGGGGTTCATGTAGTTTTCCGTCGGTACGCCCGTGAAATTGGCAAACCCCTCCCCCACTTCGTAAAGGCGAAACTGCAAGGCGCGGCCAATCGTGGGTGCCGGGAATTTGCCATCCACGATGGCTTGCAGGTAATCAAGACCGGATAGAGCGGCCATTTCTGCCATGGTGGCATGGCCAAAACCAAGGGGAACGGGGTGGCCATCAAGGGTTTCAGTCATGGTTTATCTGTCCTGTAAAGCTCGCCGCGCGGCTGAGATGAAGCTGTCGCGTTCTATGGGGGGCTTTGTGTTGCGGGGTGTATAGACGTTTCGGTCCATGAAAAAGCGGGTGAGGTCGAAACCGGCCTGCAAATCGTCCCAGCCAGCGCTGTCAGCACGGGCCTGATCCTGCTGGCGCAGGAATTGTGGCAGGGGCAACATGCGTTCGGCCCACGCTTCGCCCGCTTCTGCGCTCACCGCCCTGCCCGATTTGGGCGAAACGTAAAGCAGGTTGGCCGTGCTGCCGGTGGCAGCGCAGGCGGTTAGGTCGAGGCCGAAACCCAGTTCGTCGAGGATGGCCAATTCGAAGCGGATGAGCACTTCACCTGCCAGGGACGGGTCTTGGAGATTGTCGAGCACGACGAGCAGCATGGCATAGAGGTCGTGATGCGCATCGCGCTCCGGGAGCAAACGCAAATGGCAGGCGATGGTTTGCAGGGCGTAGAGGCCGTGGGCCGTCTGCATCAGGTCCGCGGCGCGCAGACGCTCGGCTTCCAGCTTGAACTGGCCCAAATGTTCATCCAGCCGCGCCCGCCATGTGGCGCGCACGGAATTGCCGGGCTGAAGGAGCGGTCGCAGGGTGCGGGAGCGCCCACCTTGCACAAGACCCATGTGACGGCCCCGTTCGCGGGTCATGAGTTCGGCGATGACAGAAGTTTCGCCATGTTTACGCACCCCAAGGACAATGGCTTCGTCTGTCCATTCCATGGGGTGGCTCCTGAAGGTGGACTTAGCTTCGATGTATAAACAGCCCTCATCACCGGACTTGTTCCGGTGATCCATGCCGCAAATATGGCAACTTGACCATCCAGTGGGATGGATTGCCGGAACAAGTCCGGCAATGAGGAGAGATTGTGTTAGGTTTGAAACCTACCTCGGAAACTCCAGTCCCATTTCCCTGTACCGCTCCGGGTCATCAATCCAGTTCTCGCGCACTTTGACGAACAGGAACAGGTGCACCGTGCGGTCCAACAGTTCGGTCAGTTCCTCCCGTGCGGCTTTGGAAATGGCCTTGATCGTATTGCCGCCCTTCCCGATCACAATCTTCTTATGGGCATCGCGCTGAATGTAGATGACCTGGGAGATTTTCACGCTGCCGTTTTTCTGCTCCTCCCAGCCCTCCACCTCCACATGGGCGCTGTAGGGGAGTTCCTGATGGAGACGCAGGAAGAGCTTTTCGCGGGTCACTTCAGCGGCCAACAGCTTCACCGGCAGGTCAGAGACCTGTTCTGGCGGATAGAGAAACGGGCTTTCCGGGACGGCGCTGGCAAGGTGATTCATGAAAACCTCGCAACCCTCGCCATTCAAAGCGGAAATGAAAAACGTTTCATCGAATACGACAACCTCATTGGCCGCCTTCGCCAGCGCCAAGAGCTGCTGGTGGGGCACGCGGTCCACTTTGTTCAGGATGAGTATCTTCGGACCGCCCGTCTCTTTCAGGCTTTCCAGAATGCGTTCGGCATCGCCGCGAATGCCACGCTCGCTGTCGATGAGCAGACAGGTGATGTCCGCATCTTTGGCCCCGCCCCAAGCGGCGTCCACCATGGCCCGGTCCAGGCGGCGGCGGGGTTGGAAAATGCCGGGGGTGTCAGCAAATATAATTTGGCTATTGCCGCGCATGGCAATGCCGCGCACCACAGTGCGGGTCGTCTGCACCTTGTGGCTGACGATGGAAACTTTCGTGCCCACCAGCCGGTTGATGAGCGTGGATTTGCCCGCATTGGACGCACCGATCAGGGCGACAAAACCGGCTCTCGTGGCTTCGCTTTCACTCATGCATTTTTTTCCCGGATCACGCCCTTATCGTCTTCCACCCATGCGCCTTCCCGCAACAGGATGACTTGAGCAGCCTCCTGCTCTGCTGCACGTTTAGAACGGCCTTTGCCCTGGGCTCCTTTAATTTTACCCAGCTTCACTTCCACAGTGAACATGGGGTCATGGTCAGGACCGGAGCGGTTTGTGATGGTGTAGGTGGGGGTGGCGTTGGCGTGGATATGTGCCCATTCCTGGAGCGCTGTTTTACTATCACGAATAAAGGCAGCGTCATCGTGCAGGCGCGCATGCCAGAACCGATCGACAAACCTCTCCGCTGCCGGCAGACCCCCATCCAAATAGAGGGCCGCAATGAGGCTTTCCACCACGTCGGCGCGCACCGATCGCATGCGCTTGCCGGTGAGGCGCTTCACGTCGGAGCCGGTTTTTATGAAGTCGGCAAGGCCAATTTCATCGGCAATATCAGCGCAAGTGTTACCGCTCACCAGCGCGTTCAAACGCACGGACAGCTCCCCTTCCCGGGCCTCGGGAAAGGCACGAAACAGCATTTGCGATATGCAAAGGCCCAGCACGCGGTCGCCTAAAAATTCTAGCCGCTCGTAATGGGAAACATGGTCAGCGGTCTTGGTGGCGCTGGCATGGGTTAAGGCGCGTTTGAGAGCGCTATCACTTTTGAAGCGGTGGCCGATGCGCTCTTCCAGATCGGCAATGGTGAAACGGGCAGACGCCATTATGAAACGCAGGCTATAGCCATGTGAAAATGCGGCCCCAACGCATGTCCGTAGGCCATTTCCAAATTTGCCATGCCGGAGTGCCGTTTCGTAACGACAGGAAAATGATTTGCGCTTTGCCCACCAAATTTTCGGCTGGCATGAACTCCACATCGTAACGGCTGTCGGAGGAGTTATCGCGGTTGTCACCCATCACGAAATAGCTGTCTGGCGGCACCGTTACCGCGGGGTGATTGTCACGAAATCCGCCGGGTTCAGTGTCGATGGTGGCATAGGATTTTCCGTTGTCCTGTTTTTCCACCCACACGGGCACGGTGGCGCGATTACCCTCGTCCGTATAGGTGCCGTTTTGGCCACGCGGCAGCGGCACATCGTTGATGTAGACCACGCTATTGCGCATCTCCACCTTGTCGCCAGGCAGGCCGATAATGCGCTTGATGTAGTCGGTGCTGTTATCGACGGGAAATTTGAAAACAACCACATCTCCGCGCTCCGGTTCGGAAAATTGCAGGATGCGGCCATCGAAAATGTTCGGGCTGAAGGGGAAAGAGTGTTTGGAAAAGCCGTAGCTGAATTTCGACACAAAAAGATAATCACCAATCAACAAGGTGGGCTTCATGGAGCCGGAGGGGATGTTGAAGGGCTGAAAAAGAAAGGTCCGCAGCACCAGGGCCAAAACCAGTGCTTGAAGAACCACGGACACGGTTTCCCAGACGATGTTATCGTCCTTTTGGTGGGCTTTGGATGCCACGGGCTTTCCTTCCAGTCGAAATGCAGGCTGTGCCATTTTGAATGCTCGGCTTATGCCGATTGGCAGGTGGGAGAGCAAGGTTTAACTTGCCGCTGCCGCCACCAACACACCTTATAAACCTGGCCATTTAGGGGCCGCCCATTCAGCGGGCATCCACCACCTCGCGGGCGCGGGCAAACACGTTTTCAAACATTTCCGGCGTTAACCGGCCCGTGTTCGTGTTGTAACGGGAGCAGTGATAGGAAGAGATGACCATGCGCCCGGCCATCGTGTGTTCAGCGCCGTGGCCAAAAGGCACCGCCGCCACACGCTCTCCCAGCGTCCGCGCCGTGCTGTCGTGGGAGATTTTTCCCAACGTCACGATGACGCGCAGGTTGGGCATGGCTTCGATTGTGCTGCGCAGGAATTGCCGACAGGTATTGATTTCGGCACCGACGGGCTTGTTTTGCGGGGGCACACACCGCACGGCGTTGGTGATAGAACAGTCTTTCAAACGCAGACTATCATCAGCACGCGCCTCGAAGTTCCCATGGGCGAAGCCAAACTTTTTAAGGGTGGCGTAAAGCAGATCGCCCGCCCAGTCGCCCGTGAAAGGACGGCCCGTCTGGTTGGCCCCTTTCAGTCCCGGTGCCAAGCCGATCACAAGGAGCTTTGCGTTTTGAAGTCCGTCCTGCGCGTGCCAGCTGGGGACCGGTGCATTGAAAAAACTCGGATTTTCAATGCGGTGATGGTCGATAAAGCCTTTCAATCGAGGGCAGAGGTCGCAATCCATTGGCGGATCGAGATGGGGCAGCGGTGAAATGGGCGGGTTAGAACGGGTGACTGCTGTGGTGGTGGACATGGATTTTTTACCGTGAAAGGCGCCCAGACTAATCGTCGTAATCATCATCATGGCGGGTAGACCGCTCTGGCATAGCCCGGCCCAGCTCGTTCTCTAAAGACTGCAGGTCAATAAAATGGTCTGCCTGGCGTCGCAAATCATCGGCAATCATAGGCGGTTGGCTGGCGGTGGTGGACACCACGGATACTTTGCGGCCCTTACGCTGCAACACTTCTACCAATTTGCGAAAGTCGCCATCACCGGAAAACAACACGAAATGGTCCACCGTCTGCGACAGCTCCATGGCGTCTATGGCCAATTCTATGTCCATATTACCCTTCACCTTGCGCCGCCCGGTGGCGTCGGTGAACTCTTTGGCGGGCTTGGTGACAACCGTGTAGCCGTTATAGTCTAACCAATCGATCAGCGGGCGAATGGAAGAATATTCCTGATCCTCAATCAGCGCGGTGTAATAATAGGCCCGTAGAAGATAGCCCCGCTTCTGGAAAGATTTAAGCAGTTGTTTGTAATCAATATCAAAGCCTAGAGCTTTAGAGGTGGCGTAAAGATTGGCACCATCAATAAGGAGAACAATTTTCTCGCGTTCATCGAACATTCGTCATCCCTTCTACCGCCCGAGCGCACGGC
This sequence comes from Pseudomonadota bacterium, assembly GCA_039198355.1. GTDB lineage: Bacteria > Pseudomonadota > Alphaproteobacteria > Rhizobiales > Rhizobiaceae > Pseudahrensia. The sequence continues at coordinate 4,651 of JBCCTO010000072.1, read as the reverse complement.
TTGGGCGTGGCAATAAATTTCAATATCTCCCACGCAGAGGAGGCTTTAAGCTGCTGCGATGGCGCGAAACCAACGCTTAGGCATTGATTCAGTTTCAAATATATACGCGACAAGAGTGCTGTATGCTGCCCATGCTCTCAATTGGCCATCGTGTCCCACGGTTTGTACGGCTCTGCCGTATGCACCTTGAATTTGCCGTCATTATTGTTTAGCGACGGAGCATACCCTCTCATTCCTCTGTTTTCAGGAGCAGCGCATGGCCCGCGTGACCGTGGAAGATTGCATCGACAAGGTGCCCAACCGTTTTGAACTTGTGCTGCTGGCCAGCCACCGTTCCCGTCAGATTTCCTCAGGCGGTCAAATTTCCGTCGATCGGGACAATGACAAAAACCCGGTGGTGGCTTTGCGCGAGATTGCAGACGCAGAACTGTCGCCCGGTGACCTGAAAGAAGATTTGATCCACTCTCTGCAAAAGCATGTGGAGGTGGACGAGCCTGAAGACGTGATGGAAGCACCCGCTCCTGAAGAAGCGGAAGTGCCAGCCATTGCTGCAAGCGAGGCCGGACCAGCCAATTTTGATGCGTTGTCCGAAGAGCAGCTTCTTGCAGGTATCCAGGGTTTGGTGGCGCCGGAAAAATCCGACGACTTTTAGACCACTTTCCATCGTTTTTCGTTCAAAGGGTCGCAGGCGGACAGTCTGCGGCCCTTTTTGCGTTGGATTTTGTTGCCAATCTGCGCCACCGCCCCCATTGTCTGTGGACGGCTGATTTCTCAATAGGGACGCGATCCGCAGATGATGCGGCAAACAGAATTGGTGGACCGAGTTTGCAGTTACATTCCTGATTGCGATCAGGACACGCTCAACCGCGCCTACGTCTATGCCATGCACAAGCATCGCCACCAGACGCGGCAATCGGGTGATCCCTATATCACGCACCCGCTAGAAGTGGCGGCCATCGTTACCGATCTGAAGCTGGACGAGCAGAGCGTTGTGGCCGCGCTTCTTCACGATACGATTGAAGATACCGACGCCACCCGCAACGAAATCGACGCAATGTTCGGGCGGGGCATCGGTTCGCTGGTGGATGGGCTGACCAAGCTCAAGCGCATTGATTTGGTTTCCAAGAAAATGCGCCAAGGTGAAAACCTGCGCCGCCTATTATTGGCGGTGGCCGACGATGTGCGGGTCCTGCTCGTAAAACTGGCGGACCGGCTGCACAATATGCGTACGCTGCACCACACACCGCCGGAAAAGCGTGAGCGCATCGCGCAAGAGACGCTGGACATTTACGCTCCCCTTGCGGGCCGTATGGGCATGCAAACCATGCGCAGCGAGTTGGAAGATCTGGCCTTTCAAAACTTGCATCCCGATGCGTATTCACTGGTTTTCAACAAGCTAAAGGAAATGCGCGGCAAAGCCGCTGAGGTGGTGAGCGAGATTGGAGCCAGCATGGTGCGGCGTTTGGCCGAAGCTCAAATCGAGGCCACCGTAAAAAGTCGCAATAAGCGCCCCTATTCTGTATTTCGCAAAATGGAGCGCAATAAAGTCAGTTTTGAGCAATTATCCGACATTATCGGCTTTCGGGTGATCGTGGACGAGGTGGACCACTGTTACCGCGCCTTGGGCGTGATCCACACGCGATGGGATGCGGTGCCGGGGCGCTTTAAGGACTATATCTCCACCCCCAAGGAAAACGACTATCGCTCGCTGCACACGACGGTGGTTGGCCCGTCCCATCAGCGCGTGGAAATGCAGATACGCACCCATGATATGGACGCGCTGGCCGAGCACGGTATCGCCGCCCATGCACTCTACAAGGATGGGCATTATAACACCGGGCATTTGGAACCCCATGATAAGGGCCAATCCAAATCCTACTCATGGCTTCGCCGCACGGTAGACATGATTGCTGAGGGCGAGCACCCCGAAGAAGTGATGGAACAGGCCCGTTTGGAGCTGTTTCAAGATCAAGTCTTTTGCTTCACCCCAAAAGGCCGTCTCATCGCCCTGCCTTTTGGCGCCACGGCCATCGATTTTGCTTATGCGGTTCACACCAATGTGGGTAATTCCTGCGTGGGATGTCGCATTAACGGACGCGCACAGCCTGTGGTGACGCAGTTGAATAATGGTGATGAGGTTCACATCATCCGCGCGGAAGACCATGTGCCGCCCCCGGCGTGGGAGCACATTGTGGCCACAGGCAAAGCGCGCCAAGGCATCCGCAAAGCTTCGCGCCAGGCCCGGGAGGATCAGTATTTCAGCACGGGCGAACGCATGCTGGAAACAGCTTTCAAGCGTTCGGGCCACACCTATGTGCCGGAACAGTTGGAAGCCGTGCTCAACCGATTGGCACGCCGTTCGGTGCGCGATGCGGTGGCGGCGGTTGGTAATGGCGAACTCCCCGCCGATGATGTCATCACTGCCGTGTTCCCGGATTATCAGCGGGAGCGCGTTAAGCAGTTGAGCCAGCCCGCAGGGGATGGCTGGTATAATATGACGGGTGTGGCCAACCTCATGTTCCGCCTACCCGGGCGGCGCAAGGAGCGTTACGCGGAAGATGCCCAGCAAATGGCCGAGTCTGTGCCCATCTCCGGGCTGGATGGCGGCCGTGCGGTGAAATTTGATGCCGATGCCGGTGCTGTCCCCGGCGACCGTATCATCGGTATTCTAAAGCCGGGCGAAGGCGTGTTGGTCTTCCCAATCCAGGCCGATGCTTTGCGCAATTACGAAGATAGCGCAGATGAATGGATTGATTTGCGTTGGGACATCGATCCGGAAACCCCCGTCCGGTTTACCTCCAAAATCGAAGTGACGGCGGTTAATCAGGTGGGGGTGTTGGCGGAAGTTTCGGAGATTATTGCGCGCTGTGATTCCAACATTGCAAACCTCTTCCTCACCCAGCCGGATTCGGGCATTACGCGCATGGTATTTGGCATTGAGGTTTGGGATTTGAAACATCTCACCCGGGTCATCCGCGAATTGCGCACCCTGTCCGTGGTGAGCCATGTGGACCGGCTTTGCTCTTGATGCTTGAGCGCTAAGGTCAGTCTAGCTGGCCCCTTTATTGCCTGGCTGCTGGGGCTTTATCGTGCACATTGCCTGTGGATTGGTTGACCTGTTGGCGGCATAGACAATCTGTTAACGCCGTTGGACAAATGCGATGCTTTTGGAGCATTGCAAAACCCACCATCGTGCTGTCACAAACCGGCTGTTAACAGCGGCGTGGAATGGTGAGCTGGTCGAAGATGGGGGTTTTCGACCGGGGAACAGACGGGCTGAGCGTTGAAAGGCTGGCGAAAGAATGCTCATGAAACGGCGCACACCACCGGGCTGGTGGGAAACGGTCAGGGTCTGGGTATGGCCACGCCGTTCATGGATGCGCTCGGGGCAGTATGTCACCAAACGCATTTTGCGTTTGACCGCCACGCCCTATGCCGTCGCCGCCGGTGTTGCCGCCGGAGCCTTCACCTCTTTTACGCCTTTTATGGGCTTTCATTTCTTTCTGGCCGCGTTTTTGGCCTGGATCATTCGCGGTAATCTCATCGCCTCAGCCTTAGGCACGTTTGTAGGCAATCCCCTCACCTTTCCGCTCATCTGGGCTGCCACCTATAAGGTGGGCCACTTTGTCTTGCAGACCGATTTTCACGCAGAAGAGACGCCTTCCGTCATGTCGGCCATGTCTGAAGTGATTGCAGCGTGCTGGCATTTTGATGGAGAGGGTGTGGTCAGCGCCATGGGTGCCATCTGGACCCCGATTTTGTGGCCCATGCTTGTGGGGGGATGTTTGTTGGGACCACTGGTGGCCGTACCCCTCTATTTTCTCACGCGCCGCGCCGCTGCCCTTTTCCGCGAGAGCCGCCGCACCAAAATGATGGAAAAGGCCAAGGCCATTCGTGACCGGGCCAAACAATCGGCGGAGGCCGCGGGCAATCTTGGTAAGGTGAAATCACTTTGATTATCGGTCTCGGCAGCGATCTCATCGACATTCGGCGCATCGAAAAGACGCTGGAGCGGTTCGGTGATCGCTTTATCCATCGCATCTACACGCCGCTGGAGCAGAAAAAGTCGGAAGGTCGCAACCAGCGCGCCGCCAGCTATGCCAAGCGCTTTGCGGCAAAGGAGGCTTGCTCCAAGGCGTTGGGCACGGGCCTGTCCAATGGCGTGTTCTGGCGCGATATGGGGGTGGAAAATCTGCCTAGTGGCAAGCCCATCATGAAGCTGACCAACGGCGCTGGGAAGCGCCTTGAAAGCATGGTTCCGGACGGCATGGAGCCCCATATCCACATTACTATCACAGACGACTACCCGCTGGCCCAGGCGTTTGTGATTATTGAAGCCTTGCCGAAAAGCGGGGGATGATTTCCTTGGCATCCGTCTTTATCGAGCTTATTCTTGCATTGCCTACCGCGCATTTTCTCTAAGACTGGAAGGTGCAATGTCAGAAGCAGATCAGCGACTTGCTGACGATAAAATGCGAGCCGAGATTGCCAGACTTTTAGCTGAGTTAAAGTGTAGAAGTTCCGACTTGATCTGACAGTTATCCGTTTTGCGGCGATGATCTGTCGGATCAGATTTGGTCTACAAACTTTTCCTTCCAGATTTGTTTTCCCTCGATCATGGTCTCGAAGGGTGTTCTTCCGCAACACATTT
>JBCCTO010000071.1:0-10214 GCA_039198355.1 Pseudomonadota bacterium | reverse complement strand
ATCCGTGGCACCATCTTCATCCGTGATCGTGTAGGTGAATGTGTCCTCACCAGCGAAGCCAGCGTTCGGCGTGTAGGTCACCTGACCATCCACGATGGCCACGGTACCGTTTGCACCCTGGGTCACCGCCGTGATCGTCTGGTCATCGCCCTCAGCATCGCTGTCATTGGCAAGAACGTCGATGACCTGCATCTCGCCGAATTCACCAGTGCTGGTGTCATCCACAGCATCGGTGGCGTTATCGCCGCCCACATTGACGGTGACGGTGGCGGTATCTGTGGCGCCATTATCGTCGGTGATCGTGTAAGTGAATGTGTCTTCGCCCACGAAACCATCATCCGGCGTGTATTGCACATTGCCATTATCGAGAATGACCACCGTGCCATTGGCACCATCGGTCACATCGGTGACGGTGAAGGCATCGCCCTGATCGTCGGTGTCATTGGCCAACACGTCGATTTCAGTGGGCGTATTGCGGTCCACGTCCTGGGCGTCGTCCACAGCGTCCACGTCATTGAACTGGTAAGACGCATCAATGTTCGCCTGCACCGTGCCGGTGGCGAAGAACACGTTGGTGCGTCCGTCATTGCCCGGAATGGGGTCGGAATCCACCGTTGGGTCGCCGCCCACGTCCTTGTCGGCAAAAATAAAGCCATCGATTTCAGGGAACTCAACGATGTAATTGCCTTCCACCGTGGTGAAGGAATACTCGCCCAGAGGCCCGGTCGTTGTTTCCTGAAGCACATTGCCATTTTCATCGAGCAGGCGAACGGTTTGGTTTTCAAACCCGAAAATATTGCCGGCTTCCGTGTCATCAAAATCCACATCGTTGGACAGATTCCCGGCGATGATGGCGATGGGCTGATCGCCCACGTTTACCGTGACGGAGGCCGTGTCGGTGGCACCATTCTCGTCTTGGATCGTGTACGTAAAGGTATCCTGACCGGAGAAGCCGTCATTGGGCGTGTATTCCACCTTGCCATCAACGATTGCCACCGTGCCATTGGCACCGTCGGTAGCTTCAATGATGGTCTGGTCGTCACCCTCAGCATCGGTGTCGTTGGCCAACACATCGATAACTTGCGTCTCACCGAAGTCGCCATTGCTCTCGTCATTGCGGGCATCGGTGGTGTTTTCTGGGCCGACAACAACAGTCACCGTTGCCGTATCCGTGGCGCCATTCTCATCTTGGATGGTGTAGGTGAACGTATCTTCTCCGGAGAAGCCGTCATTGGGGGTGTATTCCACCTTGCCGTTGACGATTTCCACCGTGCCATTGGCGCCGTCGGTGGTCTCAATGATGGTCTGGGCGTCGTCTTCCGGATCGGTGTCGTTTTTCAAAACATCGATCACCTGGGTTTCGCCAAAGTCACCGGTGCTATCGTCGTCGATGGCATCGGTGGAGTTTTCCGGCTTCACTGTGATGGTTACAGTGGCAGTATCCGTGGCGCCAAGGTCGTCTGTGATGGTGTAAGTGAACGTGTCCTCGCCGGAAAAGCCGGGATTGGGGAAATAGGCCACATTGCCATTGTCGAGGATCTGCCCGGTGCCATTGGCACCGTCGGTCACGTCTGTGACGCGGAAGCCGTCGCCCTGGGCGTCGGTGTCATTGTTGAGCACGTCGAACTGGGCGGCCACGCCTTGATTGGTCATGAAGCCCGTGTCATCCACCGCATCCACATCGTTGAACTGGTAGCTCACGTCCACGTCATTCGTGGTCTCGCCTGCGTTCACCACCACGGCGTCCGTGACAAATGTGGCGTTGGCATCGGAATCAACGTCCTCAGGCCCCACGCCCGTATCGGCCAGACGCAGCCCATCGATTTCAGGGAAGCGCACGGCATAAGTGCCTGCATCCACCGTGAATTTATACTTGCCGGTATCATCTGTGGTGGTCGTATCCACAACGTTTCCATCGGTGTCGAGCAGCTCCACCGTGATGCCTTCAAGGCCTTCGTCGAGACCGCCGCCCACGGAATTCACTTCCGTATTGTCATTGTCATCATCAAACGTGACGCGACCCATCAACATGCCAGTGGCGTCCTGATAGGAAACATCCAGATCCATCACCGTATCGCCCGCGGCCACAGTGAAGACTTCGGAATTACCATTTTGGTCGGAATCCGAGTCCGTTTCTTCCGGGCCCACATTTTGCGTTGCGAAAGCAAGACCGTCGATTTCGGGGAAGTCCACGAAATAGGTGCCGCCCGGCACGTCAAACTGATACATGCCGTTGGCATCGGTGGTGGTGCGGCCCACCACATCGCCTGTGGCGGCATCGCGCAACACAATCTCGCGGCCAGCGATCCCTTCGTCGAGACCACCACCCACAGTGTTCACTTCCGTATCGTCATTGTCGTCGTCCAGGGACAAACGCCCCTTGATCCACGCCACTTGAGGAGCGGCGTGCTGGTAGGAGGCGTCCAGATCCATGATGGTCTGACCACCGGCAATGTCGAACACGTCGGAATTGCCATCAGGGTTAGCATCGGAATCAAAGCGTGGATCGCCCACGTCGGCATCCGCAAAGACCAGACCGTTCACATCGGGGAAGTCCACGAAATAGCGGCCCGAAGGCACGTCAAACTGGTATTCGCCATTATCATTGGTGGTCGTACGGGCGGCTTCAGTACCGTCGGCATTGCGCAAAATGACCACGCGACCGCCAAGGCCGCTGTCGAAATCCGCGCCGCCTTCGGTGTTGATTTCCGTATCGTCCTTATCATCGTCAAAGGAAATACGGCCTTTAATCCAACCCACCTGATCGGCGGCATGCTGATATGAAGCATCAATTTCTTTGAACGTTTGGCCGTCCTTGATGGTGAACAGGTCGGAATTGCCGTTCTCGTCGGCATCGGAATCAAAGCGGATATCGCCCACGTCTTTCCTGGCGAAAACCAGGCCGTTCACGTCTGGGAAGTCGACGAAATACGTGCCGGCAGGCACGTCGAACTGGTAGTCACCATTGTGATTGGTGGTATCGCGGGCGACTTCTTTGCCGTCCTTATCGCGCAGAAGCACAACGCGACCATCAAGGCCGCCATCAAACTTGCCATTACCTTCAGTGTTCAGCTCAGTGTCGTCTTTATCATCGTCAAAGGAGATGCGGCCTTTGATCCAGGCCTGGGTGTTGCCGCCGTCATTGTCGTCATCATCATCGTCGTCATCGTCATCACGGTCGGGTTTGTAGCTCACGTCCAGCGTCGTGGTCTCGCCCTTGTCCGCATGAAAAAAGTCGCTGCGGCCTGTGTCCGGATTGATGTCGGAATCCAAATTGGCGCGGTGACCCACGCCTTTATCTGCCAGTTCCAAACCATCCAACTCCGGCACACGCACTGCGTAGGTGCCGGCTGGCACATCGAATTGGTATTTTCCGTCATGCCCCGTCTTCGTGGTGGCCACCACATGTCCGTTCTTATTAATGAGCTGAACGGTCACATTTGCGATGGCTTCATCGAGCCCGCCCCCCACAGTGTTCACTGCCGTGTCGTCACGGTCGTCATCCAAGCGAATGCGGCCTTTGATCCATGTCGTGTTGTTCGTGGTCATGATACATCTCTCCTGCTGGAGCGCTCAGAATACAGTTTCCGCCAAACTTGTGTAAAAATCGCGTCCTTAACCCTAACAACTGCAAATAGATTCAAATGTTTAACAAATTTAATTCAAATTTTATCGAAATTACTGGCCCATTGCGTTAACCAATCGGAATCATTTCGTTAACTTTTTGGCGGGAATAGAGTCAAAACAGCTCAGTTTTACATAATCAATACTTGTGCTTTGCAGCCGCAGAAAAAGGTGAATAGGGCGCGAGGCTAAGACTGCGAACAAGAAGATGATCGCTGCACATCTGTTCCAAGCGGTGAAACCAACCTTTATGCTTGGCAAATGGCCCGTTGAGCATGACCTGAATGCGCACGTCACAATCCCTCCCGCCTGAAGACACCGCGAAGACTCTGCCAAGGGGCGTGGCGAATCGTTCTTTCCCAGTATCGAGCGTGGCCCCGTAGAGATGGCCAAAAAGTTAACAGCGGTTAGGAAAGGTTACCAACGCCTTGGTCAATGCAGCCCTGCATGAGAAACGACGGGCGGGTCGCGCTGGTTAATGACCGCTCAATCTCACAGTGCAAATGGCAATTCCTTAACGCACCGACAGGCCCGTGGGGCGATGTCCACAAACACCTCATTCAAACTGCGCCAAACTGATAACTTGCCCCAACAGAACACAGGGTCTTGCCTTGCAGCCTTGCGTTTGCCCTGTCACCCTTCGATGCAAAGCCATGCTGAAAAGTGACAGCCACCATGTTCCGCTTCGCGCTCTCCATCCCGCTCTTGATGACCTTTCTCACCAGCACGGCCTTGGCCCAAACCGCCGCTGACAGTGTGGCACCGGAAATCGCCGCGGGAACAGAGGAACGTGTGGCGCCGGTAACCGCCAAGAACTGGATGGTGGCCGTGGCCCACCCGCTTGCAGCGCAGGCTGCCGCCAATGTGTTACGCAAAGGGGGCACCGCCAGCGATGCGGCCATTGCAGCCCAGGCCATGCTGGGGCTGGTGGAACCCCAATCCTCGGGCCTGGGCGGCGGCGCTTTTCTGGTGCGCTATGACGGCAAGATGGGCGCAGTAACCACGCTGGACGCCCGCGAAACAGCCCCACTGGCCGCCACGCCCACCCTGTTTCAAACAAAAGCGGGCGACCCCTTAGCCTTCTTCACCGCCGTCATCGGCGGTCGCTCCGTGGGCACGCCGGGCACCCCGGCCCTGATGGTGGAAATGCACCGGCGCTGGGGCAAGGCAGATTTTGCAACCCTGTTGGAACCAGCCCGCAAAACCGCCCAACAGGGCTTTCAGGTCTCCCCGCGCATGGCTAAATCCGTGGCCAATGCTGCCGCCAGCCTGTGGGCTCACCCCGCCACTGCCGCCTATTTTCTTCCCGATGGCGAGCCCCTGGCCGTGGGCTCAACGCTCAAGAACCCTGCCTATGCGGCAACGCTCGCGCGGTTTCAAAAGGAAGGCATGGCCCCTTTCTATAGCGGGGATCTGGCGCAGAATATCGTGAGCAGGGTCCAGAACTTCTCCCTGAACCCCGGCCTGCTCACCATGGCCGACTTCGCTCATTATAAAGTCAAAGAGCGCGAACCGGTTTGTGCAGACTACCGAGGTTACCAAGTCTGCGGCATGGGCCCTCCCTCCTCTGGCGGATTGACCGTGGGCCAAATTCTCGCATTGCTGGAACCCTATGATCTTAAAGTGCTTGGCAAAGATAATCCCGAAAGCTGGCGGCTCATTGGTGATGCCTCCCGCCTCGCCTTCGCCGACCGGGGACGCTACATGGCAGACCCGGACTTTGTACCCCAGCCCACAAAGGGCCTGTTGAAGCCGGACTATGTGAAAGCGCGCTCCGCCTTGCTTGAGGGTAAAAAGGCGCTGGAAACCGTCACCGCTGGTGAACCATCGTGGGACCATGCGGGGCTCTTCGGCGACGGCCAATCGTTGGACCTGCCCGCCACCACCCATTTCTCCATCCGTGACGCTGACGGCAATGTCGTCTCCATCACCTCCACCATTGAGAACGGCTTCGGCTCCCGGCTCATGGCCAATGGCTATCTGCTCAACAACGAGTTGACAGACTTCTCATTCCGTACGCAACGGGACGGCAGACCCATCGCCAACCGTGTGGAGCCGGGCAAACGCCCCCGCTCCTCCATGGCCCCCACCATCGTGTTGAAAGACGGAAAACCTGTTCTGGCCATCGGCTCCCCAGGGGGCAGCCGCATTATCGGTTATGTGGCAAAAACCATCATCGCCCATCTGGACTGGGGCATGGACATACAGGCTGCCATCAACCTACCCCACGCCGTAAACCGCTTCGGCACCTACGATCTGGAGGCCGGAACGGAGGCGGAACGGTTGCAAAAGCCGCTGGAAGCCGTGGGCTACAAGGTCAATGTGCGAAACCTAAATTCAGGTCTCCATGCCATTGTTATCGGCGGAAAGGGCCTAGAAGGCGGCGCTGATCCCCGTCGAGAGGGTGTGGTAATCGGAGAGTAGATCACCGAACCGTTCATTACGGCTCTTCATGCTCTAAAGCGTTGTGTCATCATAGGCCGAATTGATCGGCCCATCTCAATGCACTTGGTCCGATCCGCCAATCAAGTCGGCGGATGATGCGTGTTCAGTGTCGACAAACGCCGGTCAAGCCGGCGGTGAGGTTAGTGTCTAACCCATCACAGGGTCATTCGGGTTCTCGCCACCACCCCGGCCATCTTCTGGCAACATCCCCAAAGCGGAGAGATAGAGATCCAGCATGGCTTCCTGCTCTTCCCGCTCACTGGCCTCCATCTTGCGCATCCGCACCACCGTGCGCAGGGTTTTCACGTCGAAACCATTGCCTTTCGCCTCAGCAAACACATCGCGAATATCGTCCGCAATGGCCTTCTTTTCTTCTTCCAGCCGCTCAATGCGTTCAATAATGGTGCGCAGTTGGTCGCGCGCGACGGACGTATCGGCCATAGTTCTTTCCTCGTGAATGGGGCTTACCTGCGGGTTGTAACAGTTAGGCAAATAAAGCGCTTAGAGCACTGCGCATTCAATCTGAATCAAAAATTGCTGCCTCTCAAACAGCAAATGGCTGTTTTCGAACGCATTTTTTGATGCACCTCTGTTCCTTATTGAATGCGAAGTGCTTTAGGTAACCCAATCAGCCCCCTGCTTAAAGCGGCAATTGCCTAACCGTGGGACTTCTCAAAAGCCGCCTTTTGAGCATCGGTAGCTTCCGTCTGATACCGGTCCCGCCACTCTTCAAACGGCATGCCATAGATGATTTCGCGGGACTGCCCCTTGTCCATCTCAAGGCCCTTTTCGTTGGCCGCTTCCATATACCAACGGGACAGGCAATTGCGGCAAAAGCCGGACAAATTCATCAAATCGATATTCTGCACATCCGTGCGCTCGCGCAGGTGGGAGACCAGCCGACGAAACGCAGCAGCTTCCAATTCGGTACGGGTTGCATCATCCATTTTGCGCATCCTTTCAATAGTTTAGTTCATCACCAAGGACTGTAATCTTCGACCGCGTGCTGGTCCAATTTGGAAGATGGTAACACCACCCGCGCATCGGCACGGGAACCATAACGCCGCCTTTCCCGCAAATTGGGCCTTGCCAGCGCCGTTTCCAGCAACGGCGCGAGCCTTTCCACCCATTGAGCAACCCCTGGCTCATCTGCAATCAAATCCTGGCGAATTTCAATGAGCCCGTTGGAGAGACCAAGGGCTGTGGCATGACGATAGATAGTGTCATTTTTCAAGCACCCATCATAGGGTTCGTTATCAGTCACACAAAGACTTGGTTCCTTGGCCAAACCCTCCAGAATATGCCGCGCCATGCGCGGATCACGGTCCCACAGCATGGTGGCATGCCATGGGCGGGCAACGCCTTTCCAAAAAGGGGTGAAGGAATGAATGGAGAAGATAATCGGTGCAGGACCAGCCTCCATACAGTCTGAAATGACAGCATCCACCGCGTCGTGATAGGGCTGGTGGTAATTTGTAAGCCGGTGCTGAACCTCCTGCCGCGGCAGGGGGTGGTTGCTGGGAACAACCTCTCCGTCTGACAGACGCATCACAATCGTCGGGTCATCTGGCCCCCGATTGGGGTCAATCAACAGCCGGGAAAAACAGGTGTGGACAGCGGGCACGCCAAACCGCGCCGCCAGCCCCCGCATCACCGCCTCCGCTCCGATGTCATAGGCAATATGACGGGTGAAACTCTCCGGCGGCAAGCCCAGCGTACCGTAAGGTTCGGGCACTGTATTGCGCGCATGATCGCACAGCAGAACCAGCCCCCGGTCGCGACGGCCTTCGATGATTTCAAAAGGGGAAAAAGCGGTGCCCATGGCCGGTTCTTGTCACGAAGGCTCGCTTGGTTCAATGCTGACAAATCCCACCTCGCCACGACTTTGCCACTTTGACCACCACCGCAAATACGTCCGCCAAACCCCAACCGTTAAGCTTTCCCATCGCCTTTGCAGCGCTGGTCATGGGGGCGGTGGCCATGGGCATTTCGCCCGTCTTTGTGCGCTTTGCTGAGGTGGGCCCCTTCGCCAGTGCCTTTTGGCGCGTTGCTCTGGCTTTGCCGCTGCTGCTGCTGTGGGCATTGTGGGAGGCGAAGAAAGCGGGCATCACCTTGCGGGAAGCCACAGTGCTGAACCGCGCGGTTATCTTATCCGGCCTGTTCTTCGCCGGTGATCTCATTTTCTGGCATTTGGCTATTCTCAACACCACCATTGCCAATGCCACACTCATGGCCTGTCTTGCGCCCGTATGGGTTCTGCTGCTTTCCGGCATCTTCATTGGCGAAAAAGTGCGACCAGCCGCTTATGTGGGCCTTGCCCTGTGCCTCATCGGCGCTGCGCTTCTTATAGGCTCCAGCTTTAGCGTGGCCCCAGAACGGCTGGCCGGGGATATATATGGCTTTATCACATCGCTGTTTTTCGGCCTCTACTTCCTAGCCATCCGCGTGGCCCGCCGCACCCATGGCGCAGGCGCTCTCACTCTGGTCAGCACAGCCATAACCGCCAGTATTTTGCTTTTGGTAGCTATGGCCGCTGGCCAATCCCTCTGGCCCCAAACGGGTGCCGGCATCGCCGCTTTGCTGGCCTTGGGCCTGGTTAGCCATACCGGCGGACAGGGGCTTTTGGCGGTTGCCCTGGGCTCCCTGTCAGCAGGGTTTGCTTCCCTTGTCATCTTTGTGGAAGCCTTGGCCGCCGCGTTATTTGGATGGCTGGTGTTTGCCGAAATCCTCACCCCACTTCAGGGCATCGGAGGGGGTCTCATCCTATGGGGCATCTGGATCGCTCGGCCCAAATGACCCTCCCTCACGTTGACAAGGCCCCATAAACCCTTAACAGACAGAAGCCATGAAAACGCCTGCGCGCCTGATCCTAAAACGATTTAGCAAACCTTCATGGCATTGGCTGTGGGTGGCCCCATTCCTGTTGGCCACCGCTCCACTGACCATCACCGAAGCCCGTGCAGACCTTAAAGTTTGCAACGATACCAAAACGCTGGTGGGTGTGGCCGTGGGCTATCGCCAGCAAGGCACATGGATTTCTGAAGGGTGGTGGCGCGTTCCCGAAGATACCTGCGTGAGCGTCATCAAGGGCGATTTGAATTCCCGCTATTATTACATCCATGCTGAAGATTCAAAAACCGGCGGCCGATGGCAGGGCCCGGTGTTCATGTGCACGTCAAATAAAGAGTTCAAAATTGACGGGTTAAAAAATTGTTTTAGCCGGGGATTCGAACGGGCCGGGTTTTTCGAGGTTGATACGGACGCGCAAAAAAACTGGCAGATTCGCCTCACCGAGAAAAACGCCTCCAAGAAAGAATCGACAAACTGATGAACCGCTCCCGCCGCGTTAAAATCCTCGCCACCCTTGGCCCGGCATCCAACACCTATTCCAAAATTTTAGCACTGGCCCAGGCTGGTGCCGACACGTTCCGCATCAATATGAGCCATGCCAGCCATGATTTGATGCGCGAAACGGTCAAATCCATCCGCGCGGCGGAGCGTGAGCTGAAGTTTCCCATCGGCATTCTTTGCGACCTTCAAGGCCCAAAACATCGCCTTGGCGTGTTTGAAAACGGTGAAGTGGGTGTGCAGCCCGGCCACATCATCACGCTGGACAGCGACCCAACGCCCGGCAATGCCGAGCGTGTTCATCTGCCTCATCCCGAAATTCTTGATGCCATGGAAAAAGGCCACCGCCTGCTGGTGAATGACGGTAAAGTGCAATTACAAGTCATCGAATGCGGCGAGGGCTGGGCCAAAACCAAGGTTCTCTCGGGCACCGCGCTGGCGGACAAAAAAGGCGTCAACCTGCCTGACTCTGAGCTTACTGACGGGGTTTTGACCGACAAAGACCGCGCAGACCTGGAGGCTTGCCTGAAAGAGGAAATCGACTGGATCGCCCTCTCCTTCATCCAGCGCCCTGAAGACTTGGCCGAACCCCGCCGCATCTGCGGTGATAAGGTGGGGCTTTTGTGCAAAATTGAAAAGCCACAAGCCGTGCAGCGCCTCGATGAAATCATCGAATTGTCCGACGCCATCATGGTGGCGCGGGGTGATTTGGGCGTGGAAATGCCCCTGGAACTGGTGCCGTCCATCCAAAAAAAGATGATCCGCAAATGCCGTCTGGCCGGGCGCCCTGTGGTGGT
>JBCCTO010000070.1:0-10381 GCA_039198355.1 Pseudomonadota bacterium | reverse complement strand
GCAGAACCCTTCACGATTGGAATATCGTCGCCGGGGAATTCGTACGTGTCGAGCAGCTCGCGCACTTCCATTTCCACCAGTTCCAGCAGCTCTTCATCGTCCACCTGGTCAACCTTGTTCAGGAACACCACCAGAGCGGGCACACCCACCTGACGGGCCAGCAGAATGTGCTCGCGGGTCTGGGGCATGGGGCCATCGGCGGCGGAGCATACCAGAATGCCGCCATCCATCTGGGCAGCGCCGGTAATCATGTTTTTGACGTAGTCGGCGTGGCCGGGGCAGTCCACATGGGCGTAGTGACGGCCTTCCGTCTCATATTCCACGTGGGCGGTGGAGATAGTGATGCCGCGGGCCTTCTCCTCAGGCGCCCCATCAATCTGGTCATAGGCCTGAAAGTCACCAAAATATTTCGTAATCGCCGCCGTCAGCGTCGTCTTGCCGTGGTCAACATGGCCAATCGTGCCAATGTTCACATGCGGCTTCGTCCGTTCAAATTTTTCCTTAGCCATCAGGGGCCTCCGTCAGTCAGTTTTCTTCTTGGAAAGGGTAAACTGGCGCATGAATATACGCCGGTAAATTCTCGTAATTAGGCGTATTTTTCGATCACTTCGTCAGCCACCTGCTGCGGTACCTGTTCGTAGTGGTCGAACACCATGGAGTATTGGGCGCGGCCCTGGCTCATGGAGCGCAGGCTGTCCACGTACTTGAACATGTTGGCCAGTGGCACCATGGCAGTCACAACCTGATCGATCCCACGGGCTTCCGTACCGGCCACCTGGCCGCGACGGGAGGATAGGTCACCAATCACGTCACCCATGTAATCCTCGGGTGTCACCACTTCCACCTTCATGATCGGTTCGAGCAGTTTGGCACCGGCCTTCTGGGCGCCTTCGCGGAAAGCGGCACGGGCAGCGATCTCAAAGGCCAGCACGGAGGAGTCCACATCGTGGTAAGCACCATCCATGAGTGTCGCTTTCACACCCAGCATGGGGAATCCAGCCACAGGGCCGTTGTCCATCACGGACTGAATGCCTTTTTCCACGCCGGGGATATATTCTTTTGGCACGTTACCGCCAACGATTTTGGATTCGAACTCGAATTCCTCGCTCTCGGTGTTGGGCTCGAAAATGATTTTCACGCGGGCGAACTGACCGGAACCACCGGACTGTTTCTTGTGCGTGTAGTCAATTTCAGCTTCGCGTGTGATGGTCTCACGGTATGCCACCTGCGGGGCGCCCACATTGGCTTCCACGTTGAATTCACGCTTCATGCGGTCCACGAGGATGTCCAAGTGCAGTTCGCCCATGCCGGAAATAATGGTCTGACCGCTTTCCTCGTCGGACTTCACGCGGAAAGATGGGTCTTCCGCAGCCAAACGGTTGAGGGCAATACCCATTTTTTCCTGGTCGCCCTTGGTTTTGGGCTCGATGGCGATGGAAATCACCGGATCGGGGAATTCCATGCGCTCCAGAATGACGGGCTTGAGCGGGTCGCAGAGGGTATCACCGGTGGTGGTCTCTTTCAGGCCAGCGATGGCAACGATGTCACCAGCGTAGGCTTCTTTAATATCCACCCGGTCGTTGGAGTGCATTTGCAGCATACGGCCGATGCGCTCGCGCTTGCCTTTCACGGTGTTCATCAGCGAACCACCGGTTTCCAGCGTGCCGGAATAGATGCGGCAGAAGGTGAGCGAGCCCACAAAGGGGTCATTCATGATCTTGAAGGCCAGCATGGAGAAGGGCTCGTCGTCGGAGGACTTACGAACCGTCTCTTCTTCCGTTTTTGCATCAATACCCGCAATGGCTGGCACGTCCACGGGGCTTGGCAGGAAGTCGGTCACGGCTTCCAACAGGGGCTGCACGCCTTTGTTTTTGAAGGCCGTACCGCACATCATGGGGAAGAAGTCAACATTGATAGTACCCTTGCGGATCAGAGCGCGCAGCTTATTCGTGTCGGGCATTTCGCCTTCCAGATAGGCTTCCATGGCCTCTTCGTCGATCTCAACGGCAGTCTCAATCAGGGCCTCACGATACTCCTCGGCCTTGTCTTTCAACTCGTCGCGGATTTCGCGGGTATCCCACTTAGCACCGAGCTCTTCACCGAGCCAAACCAGCTCTTTCATTTCGACCAGGTCAACAATACCCTCAAACTCGTTTTCAGCACCGATAGGCAGCTGAAGAACAACAGGCGTGGCACCCAGACGCTCTTTCACCATCTCGACACAGCGGTAAAAATCAGCTCCGGTCTTGTCCATTTTGTTGGCATAGATCATGCGTGGCACGTTGTATTTGTTGGCCTGACGCCAAACCGTTTCGGTTTGGGGCTCAACACCGGCATTGGCATCCAGCAACGCAACAGCGCCGTCGAGAACGCGCAGGGAACGTTCCACCTCAATGGTGAAATCCACGTGGCCGGGGGTGTCGATGATGTTATAGCGACGCTTCTTACCGTCACGGCCCTGCCAGAATGTCGTCGTGGCAGCGGATGTGATGGTGATGCCGCGCTCTTGCTCCTGGGCCATCCAGTCCATGGTGGCAGCACCGTCATGTACTTCCGCCATTTTGTGGATTTTACCCGTGTAGAACAGGATGCGTTCCGTCATCGTGGTTTTGCCCGCGTCAATGTGGGCCATGATGCCGAAGTTGCGATAATCTTCGAGTTTATATTCGCGTGCCATGATTTTGGTCTCGAATTGGGGGAGGAAAGATCGAAACGAAAAACGCCTACTCTATTATCAGCGACGTCTTTATTGTCCCGCTGGCGTTTACCAGCGGTAATGCGAGAAGGCGCGGTTAGCTTCTGCCATTTTGTGAGTGTCTTCGCGCTTCTTCACGGCCGCGCCACGGTTGTTGGCAGCGTCCAGCAGTTCAGCGGACAGACGGTCCACCATGGTGGTTTCGTTGCGTTTACGGGCAGCAGCGATGAGCCAGCGGATAGCCAAAGCCTGACGGCGCTCAGCACGCACTTCCACGGGCACCTGATATGTAGCACCACCCACGCGACGGGAGCGCACTTCCACCTGGGGAGCAATATTTTCCAAAGCGGAATGGAACATGGGAAGCGGCTCGGATTTGGCCTTTTCTTCCACCTGATCCAGCGCACCGTAGACGATGCGCTCAGCCACAGACTTTTTGCCGTCCAGCATGATGGAGTTCATGAACTTGGACAGTACCAGATCACCAAACTTGGGATCAGGGTTGATTTCGCGTTTTTCTGCGCGGTGACGACGGGACATATTCTATCTCTTCTTACTTAGGACGCTTAGCGCCATACTTGGAACGGCGCTGCTTACGATCTTTCACGCCCTGGGTGTCCAGCACGCCGCGGATGATGTGATAGCGCACACCGGGAAGGTCTTTCACACGGCCGCCACGGATCATCACCACGGAGTGTTCCTGCAAGTTATGGCCCTCGCCGGGGATGTAGCCGATCACCTCAAACCCGTTGGTGAGGCGAATTTTGGCCACTTTACGCAGAG
Source organism: Pseudomonadota bacterium (assembly GCA_039198355.1). Taxonomy (GTDB): domain Bacteria; phylum Pseudomonadota; class Alphaproteobacteria; order Rhizobiales; family Rhizobiaceae; genus Pseudahrensia. The sequence goes on along the minus strand of JBCCTO010000070.1, from coordinate 6,903 downwards.
CCGAGTTCGGCTTCTTTGGCGTTGTGGTGTAAACGCGCGTGCAAACGCCGCGTTTTTGAGGGTTGGCCTCCATGGCAGGAACCTTGGAGCGTTTTACAGGCGCCTTGCGCGGATTACGCACAAGCTGGTTGATGGTCGGCATGACGCATCCTTTTTATCTGCCCGCTCCTGCCCCCCTTGAATAAATAAGGGCAAAGAGAATGGGCGTTTCACTTGATGCCATCGCCGATGTATCCGGCTTGGCGGGTGTCTAACGGCTGTCACCGCAGGCACCGTGCGATAAATTCCAAACCATTTGCCGGGATGACCGAGAGGTCATCCAAACAAGCAAAAGCGCCATCACGCGGAACGCCCGCCGAGGCACTTTTAAGAAGCAGAGGAACAGGGCGATCCACCCCGCTCTTGCATTTCAGCAATGGTCTTTCGTGTTACAAACTTCGTTTGAGCCGATTTAGTCCAGCGCGCGGCGCGCTGAATATGCAAGACTCACGTGGGCTTGAAGTGGGCCGTCATTAGGCCCAAGGCACATAAAGGTCAACCCTATGCACCACACTTTTGTGGCTCTGGCGGAGGAAATCAAGATTGCGCGAAAACCACCGGTCAGAGAGCCTGAAATGATGTGTATTTGTGGCGATTTTTGAGCCGACAATACGATTGACGCACGAGAAGCTTAAAAGCGCAGTTCCTTGCCAGCGCCGGCCCTCGCCTTTTATGGACAAGGAAACGAAGCATTGGCCGGAAATTCGGCGCTTTGGGCGTGGGAGGACGTTATGAGAAAACTTGGCAAGTATTTGCTTTTTGTGTTGGCAGCGCTTGGCCTGTTCGCTTTGGCAGGACCAACTGAAGAAGCCGACACGCAAATCACTTTCAAGACTGATGCCATAGGGGATGACCTGGATGGTTATCTGGCGGCGCAGGAAGCCACGTTCACCGACATTATACCCGGTGCAGAGAAGCGCATCATCTGGGCAGATCCGTCATCAAAACGCAAAACGGAGTTCGCCATTGTCTATGTGCACGGATTTTCGGCAACTTCTGAGGAAATCCGGCCTGTGCCGGATGATGTCGCGCGAAACTTGGGCGCTAATTTACACTTCACCCGCTTGGCCGGCCATGGGCGCGGGGCAGACCCCATGGCGCAGGCCAGCGTCAACAAATGGATGAACAATCTGGCCGAGGCCTTGGCCATCGGAAGACGTCTTGGCGACAAAGTGGTGGTCATCTCCACCTCCACCGGCGGCACTTTGATGACACTTGCAGCCACAAAGCCCGCACTGATGCGCAATGTGGTTGGTAGCGTCATGATTTCCCCCAATTTCGCCGTTCAAGCGGCGGGGGCGGACATATTGCTCTATCCGTGGGCGCGCCAGCTTGTGCCCCGCGTTTTTGGCGAATACCGGGAGTGGGAGCCGAAAAACGACGAACAGCGCAAATGGTGGTCAACTCGCTATCCCAATGTGGCTCTGTTGCCCATGCAGGCAGCTGTCAATGCTGCCGGGAATGTGGCTTATGAGGAATTGGACCTGCCGACCCTCTTCATCTTCCACCCAGAAGACGGTGTGGTGAAATCTGCCGTGACAGAACAGGTTGCAGCGCGGTGGGGGCAAAACTCGGGTGCCAAGGCAAGTGTTCAGCGCGTGGAGCAATCCGACGACACATCAAAACATGTGGTGGCCGGGGCGATCTTGGATCCGGACAATACGGAACCCGTGACGACATACATCTTAAATTGGATCAAAACCCTATGATCGACTTTCGCAACCAACCCCGCACCGTCTCCACTTCCGCCTCCCATTTTATTGGCGGAAAGCCCGTGGAAGATGAACGCGGGGAGGCTCTCCTCACGCGGCATCCGGCCACTGATGAACCCATTGCCCGCTTGAACTGCGCTACCGATGCGATTTTGGAACAGGCCATCACCGCGGCCCGCGGGGCGCAAGCCGAATGGGCACTGGTCCCCGCCCCCGAAAAGGCGCGCATTCTCACGCGGGCGGCTGACATCGTTCGGCGACACAACGATGAAATCGCGCGGGTGGAATCATTAGACACGGGCAAGGCCATCCAAGAAACTCTTTATGTGGACGCGGCCAGTGCCGCCGACAATCTGGAACATTTCGGCCATCTGGTGGCGACGACGACTTCCGAGCACATCCCGCTCAATGCATCTTCTTTTGCCTACACGTTGCGGGAGCCTTTGGGCGTGGTGGGGGCCGTGGGCGCTTGGAACTACCCTATTCAGGTGGCCAGCTGGAAAGCCTCTCCTGCGTTGGCCATGGGCAATGCCATCATTTTCAAGCCGTCGGAAGAGACCCCCCTCTCCGCTCTTATCCTGGCTGAATGCCTCACGGAAGCCGGGCTCCCCGACGGTCTGTTCAATGTCATCCAGGGCAAAGGGGATGTTGGGGCCAAATTGGTCAATCATCCACGCATCGACAAAGTGACCCTGACCGGCTCCGTTCCCACCGGCCACAAAATCATGGCCGCCGCGGCAGACGGGTTGAAGCACGTTTCACTGGAATTGGGTGGTAAGTCTCCGCTCATTATTTTCGATGATGCGGACGTGGAAAACGCCGTCTCTGGGGCGATCATGGCCAATTTTTATTCGACGGGTCAGGTGTGTTCCAACGGCACTCGGGTCTACGTGCAAAGCAGTATTCGTAAGGCTTTTGTGGAGCGCCTTGTGGAGCGCACCAAAGCTATTCGCATTGGCGATCCGTTGGACCCGGACGTTCACATGGGGCCCATGATTTCACGCCGCCAGCTGGAGATTGTCGAAAACTACATCGCCCGTGGCAGAGCCGAAGGCGGCAAATTGCTGTGTGGCGGTGAACCCGTTGCTGTCGACGGCTTTCCCAACGGCCACTTCATCCGACCGGTTATTTTCGAGAACGTGGCGGATGGTTCCACCATCGCGCGCGAAGAAATCTTCGGCCCGGTGCTATGCCTCTTTGATTTTGCCCAAGAAGACGACGTGATCGCCCGCGCCAATGACAGCGATTTCGGCCTCGCAGCCGGTGTTTTCACCCAAAATATCGCCCGCGCCCACCGGGTGATCGGACAGCTGCAAGCCGGCACATGCTACATCAACAATTTCAACCTCACCCCCGTGGGTGTCCCTTTCGGTGGCTATAAAAAAAGCGGCATAGGCCGGGAGAATGCGCACCACGCGTTGGACTATTACAGCCAGATCAAGAGCGTTTATGTGGAAATGGGAGACGTGGAAGCAGGGTATTAAATCAGGGCAGCAAAGACACCTCCCGTAACGTGTCTCGCCTAAACTGAGCCAAAAGTTACGCCAAGTTCACGCTTTCCTTTGCCCTATATGAAATGCGACGAGTCAAGACGCGCTCTTGCTGCTTACTCCAAACTCGTTGGACAAAAGGTGCTTTTTCTCCAATAATTTATGCCGCAGTGAGGAGGCGCTTTTAATGGCCGATATAGGTGGCAACAACAACACGGCTGAGACTGCGACAGATCTGGGTCGCATTGATTTCAGCACGGACACGTTCACCGGCAATGTTGGTGTATCGGACAGCGGGCATCTTTTTGAAGACCCGGTGGACTATTTTAAGCTGGATACGGCTGACGATGTGGCCAGCGTTCTTCTCGGCTTTGGGACCTTTGGTGTCAGCAATCTTTATACAAATTACTGGAAGGTTTTTACGTTTGTTCCCATCTCCGGTTTTGTTGATGCTGAGCCCATCAATTATTACTACGACCAGGGCAGCTTTGATGGCCTGTTCGCCTCGCGGGGCTGGACGGAAGCCCATGGTTCTTGGAACCCATTTGTTTTCGATATTATTCCTGGGAGCGAGCTGGTTTTTTCCGTCAGTGTTTCCTCCGCGCAAGAAGACACGCCTGGATCATCTTTCAGCAATATCGTTTCGGTCAATTACACGCTCGGCCTGAGCGTCCACGATCAGGTTGATGATCCTGTCTATACGCTAGGTTGGCATTACGGTTGGAACTTTGGATGGCAGGCAGTCTACGCCTCCAGCTGGGCCTATGGTTGGTATAGCGGTTGGGGTCTTGGATGGACCGTTGGGTGGCGTTTTGGCTGGCATGTCGGATGGAGCAATGCCGGCGGCGCGTGGTCATGGGGCTGGATGCTGGGGTGGACGACGGGATGGCATGTGGGCTGGCACTTAGGTTGGCATCGTGGATGGAACGTCAGCTGGTCAATTTCTGGTTACGAATTGGGCTGGGGTGTCAGCTGGTACTACGGCTGGGGTGTGCAGTGAGGCTCCGATTCTGGACGACCTACCAAACTGGAACCTCGTTGCAGATGGCAAAGAAGCATGACACTCCGGGCGCAGACCACAAGGGACCCTTCCGACAGCAGCAACATAGAAGTTTCTAATTGATTTTTGCCGCACAGTAATTTCGCGCAGAATGAGGTTGGCGCTCAAGCGTGTCATGCTTCGCTTGAAGCGCCCCGGCGGCGAACAGCCATCCGGCAAAAGTTTAGCGCGCTCCTTTACACGACAGACGCACAGCGAAGGCCAATAGACCAACTGCGTCAGTTCAAAAAATCTAAAGCGATCCCATTGCAGATGGACACGCGCTGATGGACAAACAGGTGGTGGAAAACCGGTCATCAAAGCGTGTTAATCGAAACACACACCAAAACACTTGCGCAATGCGCTTTGGGCCAACATCAAGGCACCTTTGAACGTCATTTTGCCGTTCGAATGCCTATTTTCACGCTCGACACCTGAGAAGTCATTCTCTTCAATTGCTTTCGTTCTAGGCATCAACACCTGCCAAAACGCTATTCAAGGGCGCTTCGTACAGCGTCCATTGCCGCGTTGATGTTGGCGCCGTCTGGGCCACCTGCTTGAGCCATATCGGGGCGACCACCGCCGCCTTTCCCACCCACTTCTTGGGAGGCAAGACGGACCAGATCGACGGCGTTAACGCGATCGGTGAGATCATCGCTTACGCCCACGACGATCGCGGCTTTATCGTCATCACTGCGGGCGGCAAGGAAAACGACACCGGAGCCCAGTTGCGTTTTTTGCTCATCCACCATGCCCTTGAGATCGCGAGCGGAAACGCCCTCCACCACACGGCCTGCGAATGGGATGCCGTTAATGGTTTCCACCATTGGCCCGCTCCCACCGTCGCCGCCGAGCGCTAACTTCTTTTTGGCCTCAGCCAATTCCCGCTCCATTTTTTTGCGCTCTTCCAACAATGTGGCAACGCGGGCGGGCACATCAGCTGGTGTGGATTTCAAGGCTGCTGCTGCCTGGCGCAAAACACTTTCCTGTTTCTGCAAATAATGACGCGCAGCATCACCGGTAAGAGCTTCAACCCGCCGCACGCCGGAGGCGACAGCGGCTTCGGATACAATCGTCACTAAGCCAATATCGCCGGTTTGATCCACGTGGGTGCCGCCACACAGTTCAAGGGACCATGGTTTACCATCTTCTTTGCGGCCCATGGAGACAACACGTACCTCATCGCCATACTTTTCGCCAAATTGAGCTTGGGCACCCAGTTCAATCGCTTCATCTACACCCATGAGCGTGGTGCTAACGGGGCTGTTTTGCATCACAAATTGATTGGTGAGGACGTCCACCTGACTAAGTTCCTCTGCGGTAACGGGCTTTGGATGGGCGAAATCAAAACGTAGCCGCTCCGGTGCAACAAGCGACCCGCGTTGGGCCACATGGTCACCCAGAGTGACGCGCAGGGCCTCATGCAGCAGGTGGGTTCCGGAGTGATTACTGCGCAACATGTAGCGACGGGCATGATTTACCTCCGCAACCACGCCATCACCTTTAGAAATTGTCCCCTGAGAAACAATGCCGAAATGGACGAATAGCCCTTCCGCCTTCTTTTTAGTGTCAGTGATTTCAACAAGAGTATCACTAAATGACAGCGTGCCCGCATCCCCCATCTGACCGCCAGACTCGCCGTAAAAGGGCGTTTGGTTCAGCACAAGCGCCACCTCGGTTCCCGAAGATGCGCTATCGGCCAGCTCGCCATTTACAATAATGGCTTGCACGGCCCCTTCTGCCTTTTCGGTGTCATAGCCCAAAAATTCGGTAGCACCGTGCTCCTCGCGCAGTTTGAACCATACGGCCTCATCAGCGCTGCCGCCGGACCCGGCCCAGGATGCGCGGGCCTCGGCTTTTTGACGCTCCATGGCGGCGTCGTAAGCATCCGTATCCACGCTAATATCGCGACGACGCAGGGCGTCTTGCGTCAGATCCAGAGGAAAGCCGTATGTGTCGTAGAGTTTGAACGCGACCTCTCCATCAAGACTGTCGCCAGCATTAAGATCGGCAGAAGCCGTGTCCAACAGATCCAGGCCACGGGCCAGCGTTTTGCGAAAACGGGTTTCTTCCAACTTTAATGTCTCAGCGATCAGCTGCTCGCTTCGCTGCAATTCCGGATAGGCGTTGCCCATCTGTTCGACCAAGGCCGAAACCAGTTTCCACATGACCGGTTCCGATGCGCCCAGCAGACTGGCATGGCGCATGGCCCGGCGCATGATACGGCGAAGAACGTAACCGCGCCCCTCATTGGACGGCAACACGCCATCGGCAATCAAAAAACCACTGGCGCGCAGATGATCGGCGATAACGCGATGGCTCGCCGCTGTATCAGCTGTGCTGGCAGCTCCAATCACCTCTTCACTGGCTCCAATGAGCGCTTTGAAAAGATCAATTTCATAATTGTCGTGGGTGCCTTGGAGAACCGCTGCAATGCGCTCCAGACCCATCCCTGTATCGATAGACGGTTTAGGCAAATTGATCCGCTCATCGACGGTGACCTGCTCAAACTGCATGAAAACGAGATTCCAGATTTCCACAAACCGGTCGCCATCTTCTTCAGGGCTTCCTGGAGGGCCACCCCAAATGTGGTCTCCGTGGTCAAAGAAAATTTCGGAACAGG
>JBCCTO010000069.1:0-10749 GCA_039198355.1 Pseudomonadota bacterium | reverse complement strand
TGTTCAAATCCGAACCCTTCAAATGGTCCTGGGACCAGCAAAAGGCCAAGGGTGACACGGGAGAGGAATGGGACGGCATTCGCAACTATCAGGCCCGCAATTTCATGCGCGACATGAAAGTGGGCGACCGGGGCTTTTTCTACCACTCCAATGAGGGGTTGGAAGTGGTGGGCGTGGTGGAAGTCTCCGCCGAATCCGCCCCCGATAGCACCACCGATGATGAGCGCTGGGATTGTGTGCATGTGCGGGCGCTGGCCGACATGCCCGAACCGGTGACGCTCAAGGCCGTGAAGGCCAATGAGAAACTGGCCGACATGTCCCTCGTCACCTCCATGCGCCTGTCTGTCCAACCGGTGAAGCCGGACGAGTGGAAAGAGGTCTGCCGCATGGGCGGCATGGACCCCGACACGCTGAAACCTGTTTAGGAGCGCCCCCATGAGCAAAGCGATTTTTGAGTGGACCGGCCCCATGGGCCTGCCCGATTTTGCAAGCCTCAGCCGCGATGATTTCGCCGCCGCTTTCGACAAGGCGCTGGTGGAAGACCGCGCCCATATCAACGCGGTGGCCGACCAAACTGACGCGCCCACTTTCGCCAATACGGTGGAAGCGTTGGAACAGCCGGGCAGTCTCAACCGCGTGGGGGCCCTGTTTTGGAATCTGATTGGCGCCGACAGCGACGACACATTACGGGCACTGGAGAGCGAGATCGCGCCGCGCCTCTCCCGCCACAGTTCCGAGACGGCGGCCAATGCCGCCCTGTTCCAGCGCATCGACACGCTTTGGCAAAACCACGCGGATCTCAACCTGACGCTAGAGCAGGAGCGGGTGCTGGAGCGCAAGTGGAAAGGCTTTGTGCGCGGCGGTGCGGCCTTGCCCAAGGAGCAGCAGGACCGTCTTGCCGCTATCAATGCGGAATTGGCCAAGCGGGGCTCGGCCTTTTCCCAAAAAATTCTGGCGGACGAAAAAGACTGGATGCTGCTCATCGAAGACGAGGCTGATCTACAATGTCTGCCCGACTTTCTCGTGCAAGCCATGGCCGGCGCCGCCACCGAGCGCGGCCATGAGGGCAAGCACATCGTCACTCTCTCCCGCTCCATCATCGAACCCTTCCTCACCTTCAGCGAAAACCGCGCCCTTCGTGAAAAGGCCTTCAAGGCATGGACGTCGCGTGGCGAGAATGGCGGCGAAACGGATAATCTGGACCATGTGAAAACCATCGTCGCCCTGCGGCAGGAAAAAGCGCACCTATTGGGCTTTGACAGTTTTGCGGACTTCAAACTGGAACCCCAAATGGCCAAGACCCCCGGCGCGGTGACAGACCTACTGGAGGAGGTCTGGGAAAAAGCCGTTGCCAAGGCGACGCAAGAGGAAGCGGAATTGACGGAGCTTGCTGCTTCTCAAGGCGCAAACCACGGCATCGCCCCTTGGGATTGGCGCCATTACGCCGAAAAACTGCGGGCCCAAAAATACGCTTTCGATGAGGCGGAGCTGAAACCCTATCTGGGATTAGAAGCCATCATCGCCGCCGCCTTTGATGTCGCCAATCGCCTGTTCGGCATCACCATTGAAGAGCGCAAGGACGTGAAAGGGTACCATCCAGACGTGCGCGTCTTTGAGGTGCTGAATGCCGATGGTTCCCACCGCGCCGTCTTTCTAGGCGACTATTTTGCCCGCCCCTCCAAACGCTCCGGCGCATGGATGAGTGGTTTTCAGGGTCAGCACAAATTGCCGGGCACAGAGGGTCGCACGCCCATCATCGTCAACGTGATGAATTTTGCCAAACCGGCGGCGGGTCAGCCCGCGCTCCTTTCCATGGATGATGCCCGCACCCTGTTCCACGAATTCGGCCATGCCCTCCATGGCATCTTATCGGACGTGACTTACCCCAGCGTGGCCGGCACCGCCGTGGCGCGGGATTTTGTGGAACTGCCCAGCCAGGTCTACGAACATTGGCTCACCGTGCCGCAGATCCTCTCCACCCATACCCGCCACACGGAAACGGGCGAACCCATGCCCCAGGAATTGCTCGACAAAGTGCTGGCCGCCCAGCAATTCAACGCGGGCTTCGGCGCGGTGGAATTCACCGCTTCCGCCCTGGTGGACATGGCCTTTCACCAAAACCATGCCGAACCCATTGAAGATGTTTTGGCTTTCGAAAAGCAAGTGCTCACCCGCATCGGCATGCCCGATGCCATCACCATGCGCCACCGCACGCCCCATTTCGCCCATGTGTTTTCCGGCGACGGCTATTCAGCCGGCTATTACAGCTACATGTGGAGCGAGGTGCTGGACGCAGACGCTTTTGCCGCCTTTGAAGAGGCGGATGATCCCTTCGACCCCGCTTTGGCCAAACGGCTGCACGACCATGTCTACAGTGCCGGTGGCAGTGTGGACCCGGAAGAGACCTATAAGGCTTTCCGCGGTCAGATGCCTTCAACAGCTGCCATGATCGAAAAGCGGGGCTTGGCAGCCTAAGCAACGGCAGCAAGCGCCGGTGCTGCACCTTTCAGCGGTGCTGCACAAACGCGATTACGTCCTGCGCTTTTGGCCCGGTACAAAGCGTCATCGGCAAGGGCAAACAGGGCATCGCGGCCCATGCCAACGGTGCCCAGACCTTCGTGCCATTGGGCTGCGCCAAAGCTGGCGGTGACAGTCCGCGCGCACCCCAAGTCTGCAAAGGCTATGGTTTGCAGCGTCATGCGAATGGAGTTGGCCAGCTTCACCGCATCCTCTTGCCCTGTATTCCAAAGCAAGACGCAAAACTCTTCACCACCGATGCGGCCCGTCAGGTCTGTGGAACGGGTGGAAGACTTCAACAATTCACCCATGCCCGCAATGACAATGTCGCCCACCGCATGGCCATGGGTATCGTTAATGGATTTGAAATGGTCCAGATCACACACCAGCAAGGAAACGGGTATATCCGCCCGCGCTGCCTGATTGAGCAGGCTGGCCGCCCGCTCTTCAAAACCGCGCCTGTTATACAGGCGGCTTAGCGGGTCCGTCTGGCTTTTGCGCGCCAGGTCTCCCACCAGATCGGCCACGAGAACCATCATCAAAATACAGGCCGTCATCATGGTGATGATAGCCAGCGTTAGGTTGGCGATGAGCGCATAATCCGTGGCGTGAAATTGGCTCACATCCGCGCCCATGGGGCCAAGAATGAGCAAGAGCATCGGGCGGCTCATGAGGTTGAACGCAAAAAGGCCCATAGCCCCCACCAGCACCTTATCCAAAAGGTTCTTATTGCCCCTCAATCCCAAACGAACCGCCGTGATGGCGATGGCGGTAACAATGGGCAGCTGGTTGAGCACAAGCCGAACCACCGAATTGCGCTCCATGTCCAGCACCAGCCACGTGAGAACAAGACCAGCTAAAAACCCCAGCGCCACCTTATTCCAATGGGGGTCGAGCCGGTAATGAACGCTGATGCCCACGCCCAGCAAAATGCCTGCCAACAGGTTAACGGCATAAAGGAAAAAGCGAAAAGCGTCGTGCCACTGGGGGTCCACAAAGGGCGCTGCCAGTTCCAGACCCCGGCTGCCCAAGAAAAACAGCGTTGCAATAGCCAAAAAAAGCGGGGCTTTGCGGCTGGGTTTGTACAGCCAAAAGGCCACAAACCCGAACAGCAAAACCACGCCAATGGCCAGATTGACCATCATGATGTAATAGGCACCGCCCATGTTCACCCCCTTGAACAGGTGCCCCATCATGGGGGGTGAAGGTTTAACGCATTGTTAAGGGGATGGAGCTGCGAACGTTGTAGGCCGGTGGACAAGGGGGCAAACAAAAATGCCCGGGACAGGCCCGGGCATTTGGAAGAGCTGCAATGGAAAAGGCCGCTTAAAGCTCCCGCACATCCACAAAATGACCAGCCACACCGGCGGCGGCAGCCATGGCGGGCGAGACCAGATGCGTGCGGCCTTTGAAACCCTGACGACCTTCAAAATTTCGGTTGGAGGTGGAGGCACAGCGCTCTTCTGGCTTCAACCGGTCATCATTCATGGCAAGGCACATGGAACAGCCGGGTTCACGCCATTCAGCACCAGCCTCGGTGAACACTTTGTCCAGCCCCTCCGCTTCCGCCTGCTCTTTCACCAAACCGGAACCGGGCACCACCATGGCCGACACACCATCAGCAATCTTCTTGCCCTTCAATACGGCAGCGGCAGCGCGCAGGTCTTCAATGCGGCCATTGGTGCAGGAGCCAATCCAGACACGGTCGATCTTGATGTCGGTGATTTTCGTACCCGCTTCCAGACCCATATAGGCCAGCGCCCGCTTTTTGGATTCACGCTTGTTTTCGTCTTCAATCAGATCCGGGTCCGGCACAGCGCCCGTCACATTGACCACGTCTTCGGGAGATGAGCCCCAAGAAACGATGGGCGTGAGGTTATTCACATCCAGCGTGACGACCTTATCAAAATGGGCGCCCTCGTCGGATTTCAGGCCCTTCCAATATTCCATGGCCATATCCCAAGCCTTGCCCGTGGGGGCTTTGGGGCGGCCTTTGATATAGGCAAAGGTTGTCTCATCCGGCGCAATGAGCCCAGCGCGGGCACCACCCTCAATGGTCATGTTGCACACGGTCATGCGGCCTTCCATGGAGAGGGCCTCGATGGCCGACCCGCAGAATTCGATCACATAGCCCGTGCCGCCTGCCGTGCCAATTTCGCCGATAATGGCCAGAATGATGTCTTTGGCGGTGATGCCGGCGGGCAGTTTTCCATCCACCGCGCCCGTCACTTCCACCTTCATGTTCTTGGCTTTTTTCTGAATCAGCGTCTGCGTGGCCAGAACGTGTTCCACTTCTGACGTGCCAATGCCGTGGGCCAGCGCACCAAAGGCACCGTGCGTAGACGTATGGCTGTCGCCGCACACGATGGTCATGCCCGGCAGGGTGAAGCCCTGCTCTGGACCGATAATGTGGACGATGCCCTGACGCTTGTCCGTCTCGGAATAATACTCCACGCCGAAATCAGCAGCATTCTTGGCCAGCGCTTCCACCTGAATGCGACTCTCTTCGTTGGCGATGCCGCCAGACCGGTCAGTGGTGGGCACATTGTGGTCCACCACAGCCAGCGTCTTTTCCGGCGCACGCACTTTACGGTTTGACATGCGCAGACCTTCAAAAGCCTGGGGGCTCGTCACTTCATGGACAAGATGACGGTCAATATACAGCAGGCACGTGCCGTCCTCGGCTTCATGCACCAGATGATCGTTCCAAATTTTGTCGTAAAGCGTCGTAGCCATTTTGGAGTGTCCTGAACGAGGTGAATGGGAAAGGGGGCATAGCGTTTGTTCAAACGCTTGCAAGGCCCCCTGATTGACCACAGGATATGCGTCAAAACGGGGCAAAAGGTCAAGAAATTGCTGCCTTTTTGGCATCAAGGAGGAAGTTGATGTTTGACATTCATTCAAAGCAACTCACGCCTTATCTGACCATGCACTACACGCGCGCTGCGTTGGCGTTTTACGGAGAGGTGTTTGGTGCCACGTGGGATGAGCCCATGATGGCTGAAGACGGGAAGCGCATCATGCACGTCACTGCCAATGTGGCGGGTCAGCCGCTCATGATGTCCGACGCTTTTCCCGAATTTGGAAACGTGGAGGGGCCGGACAAGCAGCGAGGTTCCCCGGTCTGCATCAGCCTTCAATTAGCTAAGCCGCAAGATCTTGACGCTCTCTATAAAAAGGCATTGGCCCATGGGGCGGAAGGGACGTCTCCACCAGAAGACATGTTCTGGGGCGACCGCTTTGCCCAATTTACAGACCCCCAAGGGCACCGCTGGATGCTAACAGCTACACTGCCCAAAGCCGGTTCCTGACGTGAACCTCTCCTCAATCTGGGATTTTTTTGCTTCCCTCTTCTGCGCCTTTTTGGGCACCTGCGCAGCGGACCATTGCCGTGTGGAGAACTGGCGTGGCGTGGACCATACAATCTGCTCCTTTGCTGTAGCCGAGGTTACCGTGCGAACTCATTGGAAGGACGCCGACGGCAAAATCTACGGTCACCCTTCCCGTCTGTCTGATGCTGATGGGAGGCTCCTCATGGCCATGAATGGTGGCATGTATCACGACGATCTGGGGCCCGTGGGGCTTTATGTGGAGGAGGGAAAGCAGAAAAAGGCGCTTTCCACTAAGGGCGGCTATGGCAATTTCCACTTGCTGCCCAATGGCGTGTTTTGGGTACGCAATGGCAAAGCGGGCGTGACCGAAACGGGGGCCTATCGCAAACGGGTGGCAGGAAAGATGCCCGATTTTGCCACCCAATCCGGTCCCATGCTGGTCATCGACGGCAAGCGCCACCCGCGTTTTTTGAAAAATTCAGACAGCCGGAAAATCCGTAATGGCGTGGGCGTGAGTAACGACGGTAAACGCCTCCACATTGCCATCTCCCACGGCACCGTAACGTTCTGGGATTTTGGCGACTTGTTCAAAGACCGGCTTCAAGCCCACAACGCCCTGTTCTTGGACGGCACAGTCTCCACCATCCGCGCAGAGGGATTATCGCGCGGTTCGTGGCGCGCCGTTGGGCCATTGATTGGGGTTTACGCGAAGTGAGATCGTGAGGCATTTCTACCTCCCACCGGAGGGGAGGTCGGAGAGCGTAGCGATCCGGGCGGGGGGAGCGGTCTTAATACTACACTCCTATCCAGCCCCCCACGCGACACAACAAGTTGTTGCGACCTCCCCTCAAGAGGGAGGTTATGAGTGCCACGGGGTTAAACCCACGGCCGGGCATCCCCCAATTTCGCTTCAAAGCTGTCAATTGACGCACTTTTTTCCATGGTCAGGCCAATATCGTCTAGGCCGTTGAGCAGGCAGTGCTTTTTGTGGGGATCCAGATCGAAAGTAATAGTGCCGCCGTCGGGACCCGTGATGGTCTGGCTTTCCAGATCAACCGTGAGCACAGCATTGGCACCGCGTTCGGCATCATCCATCAGCTTTTCCAACTCTTCTGGCGAGACCTTCACCGGCAGAATGCCGTTTTTGAAGCAGTTATTGTAGAAAATATCCGCAAAGGACGTGGAGATGACGCAGCGAATGCCCCGGTCCAGCAGCGCCCACGGCGCGTGTTCACGGGAAGAACCGCAGCCAAAATTATCGCCCGCCACCAGAATTTGTGCATCGCGATAAGCGGGCTTGTTGAGCACGAAATCGGGGTTCTCGGACCCGTCTTCATTCAACCGCATTTCGGCAAACAGACCTTCTGCCAGACCCGTGCGCTTGATGGTTTTGAGATAATCCTTCGGGATAATCATATCCGTGTCGATATTGATAATTGGCACGGGTGCTGCCACGCCCGTCAATTGTGTGAATTTATCCATCGTCTTGCCCGCAAAAAATGTTGAAACCCGAGGTAAAAGTCATACCACCAGCGCTTGCACGCCCTTTGATTAGCGGCGCTTGCACGCGCTTTCATTACCGGCGCTTGCACGCCTGTGGGCGGCTAATTACACCAAAGCAAAACGGGCCGCAATGTGAGCGGGTCTAGGGGAGACGGTCATGAAGATCTACCGCCTGATAACGGATGAAGACAGCAGCACCTTTTGCCACCGGGTGTCCAAGGCCCTTTCCAACGGATGGGAACTGGCAGGCTCCCCAGCTTTCACGTTTGATGCGGTGGAAGGCAAACGGTTTTGCGCCCAAGCCGTCACCAAAGACGTGCCGGGGGAAGAATACCACGAAGACCTGAAACTGGGGGACTATTAAGACAGGTTTTAAGGATTATGCCGATCAAGGCTTAACCGCCCTTTCCTATGCTCATGGGCACGGAGTAGCGATCCGAACAAAAGGGCTGGGGCGGTTTTAGGCGGCAGGGGGAAATCAGCAGGAGAAGACGACCATGCTTGGCGGGCTTTACAGTGATGATTCCTTCCTAACCCTCACCGGGCCGGAACGGGCCACCATTTTGGCCCTTGGTGTTCTCATGACTTGGCTGTGCCTGTGGTGGTGCCTGCGTATGGGACGGGGCCTTATCCTACCGGCCCGCCTGGCTATTGCACTATTCGTATTCGCCATTTTCGTGTGGCTTTCGCCCCAGGTCTATTACACGTTCTACATGCGCTTTTTCAGCCTGTCGCTGCAACCGGTCATCAGTTGGCCCCCGTCACCAGCCCATTACGCTGAATTGCTCAGCTTTACCGGTCGCGCCAATCTTTCCGCCCACAGTCAGGGGGCGCTGGGCTGGCTTTTGATCGTGGCCAGTTTTTTCAACCGGCCCAAGCAGAAACAGGTATCCGTCACTCACCTGTTCAGATAGTGGCCGTAAAGCACCGCCATGGCGCAGGAAGCGATGCGCGCTTCGGCGCTATCGGCACGACTGGTGAGGATGACGGGCGCTTTCGCCCCCACCACCAGCCCACCGGTTTCTGACCCCGCCATAAAGGTGAGGGCCTTAAACAGCATATTGCCCGCCTCGATGGTGGGCACCACCAAAACATCGGCTTTCCCCGCCACCGGAGACGTGATGCCTTTGATGCGTGCCGCCTCTTCGCTCACCGCATTGTCCAGCGCGAAGGGGCCATCCACAATGCCACCCTCATAGGCCTCGCTGGCAATCTCTTTGGCTTCCACAGAAGAGGGAATGCCCGGATTGGGGCTTTCCACGGCGGACATGATGGCCACTTTGGGCAGTTCAATGCCGATGGCACGGGCAAAATGGATGGCGTTTTGCGTGATGGCCACCCGGTTCTTCACGTCGGGAGCCACGTTCAAGGCCGCATCTGTAATGATGAACGGCTTGGGCCAGTTAGGAATGTCCATCACAAAACAATGGCTGGTGCGGCTCTTGGTGCGCAGACCATTCTCCCGGCGGATGACGGCGGAAAGATAGGTATCGGAATGGATGAAACCCTTCATCAAGGCCTGCGCCTGGCCTGCCGCCACCAGGTCCACCCCCGCATGGGCGGCTTTTTCTTCCGTATCCGCCTCAACAATCCTGAGACCCTCAATGTTGAACCCACCTTCGGTGGCCACGGCCTTGATCTTGGCGCTATCGCCCACCAGCACGGGCGTAATCAGCCCTGCATCCCGTGCTTCCATGGCACCCGCCATGGCGGTGGCCTCTTCCGGGCAAATCACCGCCGTCACCAGCGGCTCGAGGGGAGAGCAGGCCTCCAGCAGCTTGGCGAAGTGGGGGCGGGTTTTGGGCGTGATGGTGTGCTGGGTCACGGCAGGGTCTCTCATGCGTCAAGCTGGCCCTCCTTACCCAACCCTATGCTGGAAATACAGGGGCGGAAGTGGTTAAAAGGACGTCTCTTTTTCTCTCAACAAAGTGTGCCGCCATGTCTGCCCTTATCCTCGTTATCGGCAATTTCTTCCCTTCTGTTATGGAAGACCTGAAGGGCCATTTCACCCTGCACCATGTCAGTGACAAAGCTGAAATTGATGGGCTTGGCGCGGATGTTTTGGGCAGCATTGAAGGTGTGGCCACCTTCGGCTGGGCTCCTGCAGAACTCATCGACAAACTCCCCGCGCTCAAACTCATTTCATCGTTCGGGGTGGGTTATGACGGCGTGGCGGCGGATTATGCGGCCAGCAACGGCATCATCGCCACCCACACGCCCGATGTGCTCAATGATGATGTGGCCAACACCACCATAGCGCTCATTCTCATGACCATGCGGCGCATGGTGGCGCAGGATAAATATTTGCGTGAGGGTCGCTGGGTGAGCGAGGGCAACGCTCCGCTCACCCGCTCCATTCGCGGCAAGACGGTGGGCATTGTGGGCCTGGGCCGCATTGGGCAGGCCATTGCCGAAAAACTCTCCGTGTTCAAATGCGAGACGGTCTACCACTCCCGCAATGAAAAGCCGGGCGTGGACTACAAATATTACGGCAACCTTGTGGAAATGGCCGAAGACAGTGACGTTCTCATCGCCATCACACCCGGCGGCCCCGCCACGGACAAACTCATCAACAAAGAGGTCATGGACGCCCTTGGTCCCGAAGGCACGCTCATCAACGTGGCGCGGGGCACGGTGGTAGATGAGGTGGAACTGGTGAAAGCCCTCCAAGACGGCCGCCTTGGCGCTGCCGGTCTCGACGTGTTTGAAAAAGAACCCCATGTGCCAGAAGAACTCTTCGCCATGGAAAACGTCGTGCTTACACCTCATGTCGCCTCCGCCACTTGGGAAACCCGTCAGGCCATGTCCGACTTGGTGGTGGAAAATCTGGTGTCTTATTTCAAAGGCGGTGGTGCGAAAACGCCTGTGCCTGAATGTGCGGATTTATAGGCAATAGGGTCAAAACTGGCTGCCCACCTGCTCCCCCAAGGTAGAAATGAGGGGAGGCCCAAGGGCCGCAGGCGATTCGGGTGGGGGGCGCGGTTTATCCCTTGGAATTCGTCGCTAAAGTTTACCACCCAGCCCCCCACCCGAAACTGCTGCGCAGCTTCGACCTCCCCTCAAGGAGGAGGTTAAAGCATCTCGCATTCTATATGAAACAGTGAAATATCAAAAAATGCGTTCGAAAGCAGCACCTTGCTGTTTGAGAGACAGCAATTTTTGATTCAGGTTGAATGCGCAGTGCTCTAGGCTGCGGCTTTATCAAAGCTAAAATCGGTTGGGGGAGAAAGCGGAGAGGTCTGTATTACTCGCCGTCCCCGCAACCATGCCAGCAATCCAACGGCCCGTTTTAGGGCCGCCAGTCAGGCCAATATGTTGGTGGCCGAAGGCGGCAAAGACGTTTTTGGTTTTGGCAAAGGGACCGATGAGGGGGATGGAATCCACCGTTGAAGGACGA
>JBCCTO010000068.1:0-10793 GCA_039198355.1 Pseudomonadota bacterium | reverse complement strand
CGTGGAAAACACCATCGGCCGCCTCAGGCGTACCCTTCCCAGAAAAACCGACCTCGATGCCCAATCCCCCAGCCAATTGAGGGCCATCGTCACACAATACAACAACCAGCCAAGAGCCTGCATCAACTTCAAAACACCAAAGGAACAAAACCAAACCGTTGCACTTGCAACGTGAGTCCACAGGCGGATCTTTCCAAACTCTGGAGATAGGCCGGTCAAGCCGGCCTATGACGGTGTTTTTTGAGGGCTTTGGGCTCTTATTTCAGGCCCATGCAATTGGCATAAAATGTGCTGGTGGCGGGCCAGTCGGAGAAGATGCCGACCACGCCCACATCCTTGTGCAAAACGTGCATGAGTTCGAACACATCGCCCTCATTATCTGTCACATCCTTGACGGTCTGATAGTACCAGCCGCCGCCGGACTTCAGCAGGCCGGAGCGTTCCACCGTCCAGGAGATGATGTTCAGGCCGGCTTCCTTGGCGCGTTTGGCGTAGAGCGAGGGCACCATTTTACCGTTTTCCACTTTCACCAGCACCCAAAGCGGTGGTGCGATATAACGCACGCCCCGGTCATAGAGGCTTTGTTTCGTGTCGGGCCAGGTGGACTCATCCTCGGGAGACCAGCCATCAATATTGTAGCTGTCGTCCAGATAGACGGCCTGTTTGCCAAATTCCGGCTCGTTTTCAATCCAGTAGAGCACGTCTTCCAAGTTGAAAGACTGGGCCCACACGTCTGAAGCGGGGATACCGGCGGCTTTGTACTCGTCGATTAGAGCCTGAGCATACATTTCCTGTGTGTAGCCTTCGAAAGGCATCTCCACGGAGGGTGATTTCAGCTCTGGCGTGAACTTTGCGCCGAGGGATTTGAACAGCTCGATGCTTTCCTTGTGGGTCATCAGCGTGCCGGACCCGGCATAAAGGTCCGTGCGCCAGCCGGCGGTAGCGTCCAGATAGGCTTCCACGGTTGTGGCCTTTTTGTTGGCCGCATCCATTTTGCCTTCCAGCGTTTTGAATTCGGCCAGCGTGATGTCGGAGGCGCGGCATTCGGCCTTGGCATCTTCCTCGCCTTCAGCAGGGGTGAACCCGGCGGTGCATTTGCTGGCCAAGGGGGTGGCGAGAATGTTGGTGGTGGTGTGCAGATCGTTTTGGGCGTGGCGGCACACCAGCTCTTTGTCCTTGGTGAAGGTTACGTCACATTCCAGAATGCCTGCGCCCATGCGGGCACCAGCCACATAGCTTTCGCGGGTGTGTTCAGGAAACTGCATGGGCGCGCCCCGGTGGCCGATGGACCAGTCAGATTTTGTAAACGGGCCTTGGCAGGCTTGCAGCGTTTGTTTCAGAGGCGAATCGTCCATGCGGTCCACCAGCCAGAGCGGGCGGGGGCCGAGATCCACGGGCGTGGCTTTGGCATGACCATCCGCCCATGCGGCGGTGGCGGAAACGGTGAGAAGAAGAGCGGAAAGCAGGGTTTTCATAAGAGGCATTCCTGTGGCGGTTATGCTCGCCTGTGGCGATTTTTACTGGGCGACAGAAACAAAGGGGCGTGACGGAAGCATAACAGGGACGTGTCAGAACCGTGACAGCAGCGTTGATGCGCTAAAAGAACGGCATCGGTGATGCGGTGAACCCTTATGCCGAAAGTGCGCCAACAATGCTGGCGCGCATTGCCTCTGTCTGCGCTGACCAAAGGGCCGTTTTGGATGCAATCAAGTTGGCCTGGCTGCGCAAAATTACGCCATCATCCAAAACCTTGAGATGGTTGGCGCGGATGGTGGAGCCGGTGGAGGTGATGTCCACAATGGCATCGGCGCTGCCTGCAGCGGGGGCGCCTTCCGTAGCGCCGAGGCTTTCCACGATCCGGTAAACGCCGATGCCATGGTCGCCAAACCAATCTTGGGTGAGCTGCCAATATTTGGTGGCCACACGCAACCGGCGGCCATAGCGGGCGCGGTAGTCTGCGGCCACATCGTCCAGATCGGCCATGGTGGTCACATCCAACCAGGCTTGGGGGACAGCGAGAACCACGTTGGCGTGGCCAAAGCCGAGTTTCACATCAAAATCAACGATGTGGTCGGTGTTGGGAATTTTCTCCCGCGCCAAATCTTCGCCCGTCACGCCCATATGAACGGTGCCTTCAGCAAGCTCATTGGCAATTTCTGAGGCGGACATGAAGGCGATTTCCACATCATCCCTGCCCTGCAAAACCGTCTGATAAGACCGGTCGTCTTTGGGCACTTCTATGGCCAGTCCCGCTTTCTCAAACCGGTCCAACGTGTCTTGTCGCAGGCGGCCCTTGGAGGGGATGGCGATGGTGAGTTTATCCGAACTCATCGGTTCGCCTCCATTTCCAGCGCTTCCATAACTCTGTCCAGTTGGATGGAAAAGCCCACAGCAGGCACGGGGCTTTCGCTGCCCAGCATGGTGCAGAGATGGTCATACCGTCCGCCCCCGGCCACATTGATGCCGCCCACATGGGCATCGAAGAGCAGGCCGGAATAATAGTCCAAGTTCCGCCCGAAGGAGGCGCGGTAGGTCATGCTGTCCATTGGGACATTCAGTGTGTTGAGTGCTTGTATGCGGGCGATAAATTGATCCAGACCATTGCCAAAATTCACGCCGTGGGCGCTGGCAAAGGCGGAGAGCCTTTCAGGCGCTTCACCCAAGGGGCAGGTGAGAGAAAGGTAACCGCGCAGCATGGTGGCGTGTTCCGCGTCAATGCGGAAACGGGCCTCCGTCTGCCGCGCAATCATGCGGTCTGCGATATGGGCTGGGGCGCGGCCCGATTTTGGCGCAATACTGGCGTTGGCCATGAGCGTTTCCACATGGGCAATGAGAGCTTTGCGCTCCCCCTGGGCCGCCAGTTTTTCCGCCTGCGTGGACGGCTGGGCCAGCGGAGTGTCGCTTTCCAAGGCCGTAATAATACGCTCCACGATTTCCGGCTTGCCAAAGGCGCGGGTGAGGCGGTCAGCCAGTGCCGTTGGCAGGCCCAAATCATCCACCACTGCGCCAAACAGGGCTTGATCGCCCAGCACAAGACTGGCTTTGGGCAGTTTCAAGTGGTGTAGCGCTGCAAAGAGGTCCGACAGGCAATGGGCATCGACCTGCACGCGGTCGTCACGACCCAAGTCTTCCAGTCCTGCCTGGCGAAATTCGGTGTGGCCTACCCGTTGTTGGCGAAAGACCGTGCCGCCATAGGCGTACCGGCCGGTTCGGTTTTTCTCTGTGTGGACCAGACAGATGGGGATGGTGAATTCGGGGCGTAAACACAAGGGCTGGCCGGCATTATCTGCCGTTATGAAAATGCGGCGGCGCATCTCCTCCCCCGCCGTTTCCAGAAAAGGATCAACGGGTTGGAGGATATCCACATCCACCGGGTCCGGCGCGCTGCGGCGCAGATGTTGGAGCAGGCTTTCCAGCATGGGACGTTAGACCTCGCCTTCCAACCAAATCACGTCATAAGCTGGCACATAAGCCCCGTCATAGGCTGACGTATGAACCCCGTCATAGGCCGACTTGATCGGCCTATCTCGTAACACTTGGGAAGATGGGCCGATCAAGTGGGCCCATGACGGAAATTGGGTGGGAAAGGTGAAGGAAACCATCTACTGGGCCGCCTTGGCTTCCGCTTCCCGCTCCGCCTTTTGTTGCGCCAGAATTTCCTGAACCGTGCTTACTAGTTCGTCGCGTTTCACCGTGCGCTGGGCTGGGCGCGCTGCGCGCCATTCCTCATTGTCCGTGATTTCTGCGGAAAGGCGCATGCCTTCCACCAGATCTTTGATGTTCACTTCGCCCCGCTCGCGCTCCTCACTGCCTTCGATAATGGCGATGGGGGAGCCGCGCCGGTCGGCATATTGCAGCTGTTTACCGAATTGCTTGGGGTTGCCCTGATACATTTCGGCGCGAATGCCCACCGGATTGCCGTCGGCATCCTTAGCATCTCTCAGTTCTTGCACCATTTTCTGGTAGCCCGCGAGGCTCTCCGTATCCCGGTCCATCACGCAGACCACTACGGGGGCGATGACGGCATCGTCTTCCAGCTTGCCCAGATTTTTGAGCGCCGTCATGAGACGCGAAACGCCGATGGAAAACCCCGTGGCCGGAATTTCCTGCCCCGTGAAGCGTTTCACCAACCCATCATAGCGCCCGCCGCCCGCTACGGAGCCGAAGGTGACGGTTTCGCCTTTTTCATTGGTGACAGGGAAGGTGAGTTCGCATTCGAACACGGTGCCGGTGTAGTATTCGAGGCCACGGACGCAGGAGGGGGAAATTTTTATTCTACCCATGTAGTCAGCAGCGCGTACCAAATCGGAAATCGTTTCCAAGGACCTAGCGCCTTCGTCACCAACTTTAGAAACAGATAGCTTTCTGAAAAGGGCGAATTGCTCTGCACCACCCACCGTTAAACCCTTTGATTCTAGTTCGAGAATTTCGATTAGCGCATCAACTTGTGAAATCCCCAAATTCATGCCTTCTGTAAAGTCACCGCTCTCATCTAGCCGCCCCCTGAACAGAAGGGCCCGAACTCCTTCGATTCCAAACTTGTCTAATTTATCAATGGAGCGCAGCACGCCGAGGCGTTTATCAGCATTTTCACTTCCGCCAAGCCCAATCGCCTCCATCACGCCATCGAGTATCCTCCGATCATTCACCCGCACCACGTAATCGCCGCGCTTAATCCCCAGCGCTTCCATCGTATCGGCCATCATCATGGCCATTTCGGCGTCGGCGGCGGGGCCGGGGGCGCCTACGGTGTCGGCGTCGAATTGCATGAATTGACGGAAACGGCCAGGGCCGGGCTTCTCGTTGCGGAAGACGTAGCCGGCGCGGTAGGTGCGGTAGGGCGTCTGCAATTCATTGATGTTTTGAGCGAAGTGGCGGGCGAGCGGCGCGGTGAGGTCGTAACGCAGGCTCATCCACTGCTCGTCATCGTCCTGCAGCGAGAACACGCCCTCATTGGGCGGGTCCGTATCGGGCAGGAATTTGCCCAGCGCGTCGGTATATTCAAACAGCGGCGTTTCCACCGGGTCGAAGCCGTAGCGCTCATAGACTTCCTTGATCTTGGCCAGCATGGCCTCGGTGGCGCGGATATCGCTGGCGCTTCGGTCCACAAAACCGCGCGGCTGGCGGGCGCGCAGCTTTTGCGGCTTCTTTTTCTTTTGTTTTTTGGGTTTTTGGGTTTGCTCGGACATGATGCGGTCTCGCGTAAAAGCCTGTTTCAGGCGCAGTTAAAAAGGGGCACGCTTTGATCTGCGCTCGCAGCGATTTGGCTGGGCCAAGTGCTTGTGCGAGCGCGGCGGCGCTTCGCCGCCTTCACGCCTCAATCAGGGATTGACGCGCTCTCGGGTGCTTGAGCCAAAAACGGATAGCGATGTGAGGAATGCGCGCGCCCGTTTCGGATCAAGTGCCGATATGTCGGTGGGTCAAATGATGGTGGTGCTGCAACATGAGGGCTTCCTAAGGGGAAACTGTAGCGTTCGCAAGACAGATAAGACTCGCAATCCTTGCCTCCTACTTGAGGTGAGGCCCAAGAGCCGCAGGCGATTGGGGTGGGGCGCGCTTCGAATAGTCTGGTTTAGGTGTCGCGTTTGAAATCCAGCCCCCCACCCGGATCGCTGCGCTCTCCGACCTCCCCTCGGCGGGGGAGGTTAGGCCCTATTTTCAAAGCTCTCGCTCAAACTTAAACAATCAAGCTGCGTCGCTTTATGCGTAAAATGAATACACATGAGCCTATGCAGCCCGGTTTTTGATTTTCATGATTTCCAAATCGCAGGCCGTGGCGTACCCCATGGCGCGTTTGATGCCCGGCAATAGGGCAGCGCCGTTCATGGCGAAGCTCAACTCGATCAAACCAGCCTCGCCATAGGCGTCGATGATGGCGGCGCGGGCTTCGGGGTCGTCTTCCCGGCGGTTCACCACAGTATCAGTCAGGCGGGCGGTCTGGGCCAGCGGTTCGGTGAGGCTGCTGTAGTCAGAGGCAAGAACTTGGCGAATGGTATCGCCGTTCATGCCCGCTTGCTCTGCCAGATTGATTTCCGCCTGTACGCAGGTGCCGCAATCGGCGGCCATGGCCGCGCGCAAGCGGGCGATGTGATAGGCCTCAGCGGGGACATGCTTTACAGGATCCAGAAAGCCGAAAATCTTGCTATAGCGCATCAGCAGCCCGGTGTTGGTTTGGGAGATCGCATGGACATAGTCCAAGGACACGCCAAGGCGCTTTTCGTTGCGGGCGATCAGTTTGGCGGCAATAGTTTTAAGCATGATGGGAATAACGGTTGAGCGGCGGTGGGGCTTGTGTCTGTGAGCGACACGCTACTGCCCTGCCCTGTGGAACGGCAATAAGCCGTTAGCATGTGAAAGCTCACGCGGAATTTCCTTGCCTCCCCAGCGCGCCCGTGGTGTGGGGCGCGGATGATGCTCTTTATCCTCACCGCCCTGACCATGGTGGCCTTTGCGGCCAATTCCGTGCTGGCCCGAATGGCGCTGGCGGATGGGGCCATGGATGCCACGTCCTTCTCCGCCATTCGGCTGGCCGCCGGGGCCATTGTGCTCACGGTGGTGGCCACGAACTACGCGCTCACCAATGTGACAGGGGACCCATTTGAGCACCGCACACGGCGGGTTTTGAAACAGGGGGGCAACTGGTTCTCCGCTTTAGCGCTTCTTGCCTATATTCTGGGCTTTTCCTTTGCCTATCTGGCGCTGGGCACAGGCACTGGCGCGCTGATCCTCTTTGCCACGGTTCAGGGCGTGATGATTGGCTGGGGGTTGGTGAAGGGCAACCAACCTGGCGCGCAGGAGTGGTTGGGGCTTACCGTGGCGTTTGGAGCCTTTGTGGCCCTGTTGCTGCCCGGGCTCACCGCGCCAGACCCGCTGGGGGCGGCGCTCATGGTGCTGGCGGGCCTCGGCTGGGGCATTTATTCCCTACGCGGGGCGGGGGCGGAAAATCCGCTCATGGACACAGCGGGTAATTTTGTGCGGGGCACGATTATGGTGTCTGTGTTTGCGCTGGTGATGCTGTGGACCAGTGGCCCAACATTTGGGGTCACGGGCTTGGGACTCTTCTATGCCCTGCTCTCCGGCGCGCTCACATCCGGCCTCGGTTACGCGCTCTGGTATCGCTGCCTGCGCCAACTCACCCCTAGCCGCGCCGCCATTGTACAGCTTTCCGTGCCCGCCATTGCCACCCTAGGCGGTGTGATCTCTCTATCGGAACCGCTGACGGTGAGACTCGTGGTCTGCTCCGCCCTGATTCTGGGCGGCGTGGCGCTGGCGATCGTCTCACGGCCCGCTAGGGCCGTATAAAGGAGGCCCGCGCATCTTCCACCTGTTGGCGGAAAGCGCAGCCCTCGATGTGATCGTTGACGATGCCCATGGCCTGCATGAAGGCGTAGCACGTTGTGGGACCCACAAAACTCCAGCCGCGCTTTTTCAGCTGTTTGGACATTTCGGTGGAGTGCGGTGTGTTGGGGGTGGATGCCGACTCATGGGTTACAGTTTCAGGGCGCTCATGGGGTTTGGGTTCAAAGGACCAGAACCAGCGTCCCACCGAGCCTTCCTGTTCGATCATTTCCAGTGCGCGATTGGCATTGTTGATGGTGGATTTGATTTTGCCCCGATGGCGGATGATGCCCGCGTCCTGCACCAGCCGTTCCACATCGTCCTCATCGAAAGCGGCCACTTTGGCGATCTCAAAATTGGCAAAGGCAGCGCGGAAATTTTCGCGCTTGCGCAAGATGGTGAGCCAGGAGAGGCCGGACTGGAAACCTTCCAGACAGATTTTCTCAAACAGCTGATTGTCATCATCCTGGGGCATGCCCCATTCAGTATCGTGATAGGTGCGGTAGTCGTCCTTATCATCGTGCCAATTACAGCGCACAATGCCGTCGGCGCAGCGCATCAGGCCCTTGGGCAGGTCTTCAGTCATGGGGGGCCTTTCGTGTCACAGGTCGAACCATTGCCACAAACACCCGTTTGGGGACAGGCTGTTCACGCACGTTAACAGGGTTTGGCCCATGCGCAGCATTGTTGTTTTTGTTTTGGCTGTGTTGTCTGCCCTGCCGTGCGTTGCGAAATCTCCCTTCAGCGATGAGCAGTTGATCGATGGATTCAACCGCACAGTCTTTGGGTCGGAATATGCCACCATTTTGCAGCGCACGGGTTTGGTGGGCGGCAATTATGTGCGCAAATTTGCAGAGCCGGTGCGGTTCCACATCGTCAACCGGCATACCGATGCCTCTGGGCAAAAGGTGCGGGCGTTCATCGGGTCATTAAACGGGTATATTAAAGGGCTTAATGCACGGCTGGTCACGCGACCATGGCAGGCCAATTTTACAGTCTATATCGTGCGGCGGCGGGATTATGCGCGCACGGTGCGGCGTGATGTTTTCAGGCGTAGCAATGCGCCGGTACGGGGGCGCTGCATGGTGCGGGCCGTCTTTTCCCGCGCGGGTATTGCCCGTGCCGATGCTGTCATCGTGGCGGATGAAGGGAAAGACCTGTTCTCCCGCTGCATGGTGGAGGAAATCTTGCAGGGGTTGGGGCCGCTCAATGATGATCGCACGCTGGAGCATTCCATTTTCAATGACGAGAGCCGCTTCACCAATTTCCGACGCTTCGACCGGCTGATCCTGAATATGCTCTATGACCCCGCCCTGCCCCCGGGGCTGCCGCAGGCAGAGGCGGCGGAGCGCTTGCCAGCTTTATTAAAGCGGGTGCGGCGGGCGGTGGAAACGCCGTAGTTAATGCCCTCTTGCATTAACCACGCCGCTTAAAGCCCGCTTTACCAAGGACAAAGGTAAAGGAAGGGTTTTCGCCTTCCACGGCTTTTGATTCATCTTTCGGTTGGATTTCGCGCCCAGCGTACCCGCTGTATTTATGGGCAGAGTATCGAGGTTCACCATGGCAAGACGAAGTTTGATAACGGCATTCAAGCGCAGCCTGTTGGCCGCGCTGGTGGCGGGCGGGCCAATTCTGGCCACTCAAGGAGCGGCTCAGGCGGGACAGCGCTATGCAACGCCGCCGCCTGTCACCCTCAGCCCAGACCTCACCAGTGCTTGGACGCTGCAAATCACACCGCGCCGGGCCAGCCGGGCGGACCGATGGAGGGCCAAACGCCCGCGCGGCCTGAAGCGCCAGCGCAAGCAGACCCATCAGGCCGTGCGTGTGCCCAAAAAGCGCCGCGATATGCGCACGGAACGCACGGGCGTGCGGTTGGCTTCTGCCACACGGCCGAACAATTCCCTGCGCCGGTCCATCACACCGGATTTCAAGGCCGACCTTCTGCCGACCATCGTGCATTGGGAACGCAATGACAAACCGGGCACGATTATCGTCAACACCATTGAGCGGCGGCTTTATCTGGTGATGGAAGGCGGCATGGCCCGGCGTTATGCCGTGGGCGTGGGCAAGCCCGGTTTTGAATGGGCTGGCACCCACAAAGTGACCCGCAAAGCGGAATGGCCTTCCTGGACACCGCCTAAGGAAATGATCGCCCGGGAGCGCAAAAAAGGGCGCATCATTCCCGCCTTCATGCCCGGCGGTGTGGAAAACCCCATGGGCGCGCGGGCGCTCTATCTGGGTTCCACACTCTACCGCATTCACGGCACGAATCAGGATTGGTCCATCGGCCAGGCGGTCTCATCAGGCTGCATTCGCATGCGCAATGAAGACGTGATGGATCTCTATGATCGTGTGCCCGTGGGCGCGCGCGTACGGGTGATCTAAAGCGTTACGCCGCAGCTTTTCAGACATGGGCTGCGGCCGACAGCGTGTCTCGTTTAACCGGAGCCATGAATTGCGCAAAGATTGCGCATTTCATGGCGCATATTCGGTTTGATAAACGAGAAGCGCTTTGGGCTGGTGTCAGGGTTGTGGGGACGACTTGGACACCGGCCCCGTCGTATTTTGGCAACATGGCTCTGGAAGACATGCGGCTATGCGCATGATGCAGGGCACAAATGTCAGCCATGTGGTGACAAGCCCCTCGCCGCGGGGTAAACGAGACTCACGTCAATAAAGGAAGTCAGTATCGTGCTTCGCTATTCCCTTTCCCTTCTGGCTGCCACAGCCCTGCTCACCACAGCATCCGCCCTGCCCGCTTTCGCAGAGGCGGAAATTTCGGTTTACGGCGGTGCGAACTTTTCGCCCCATTCGCGGGTGAAAACCTTTGACGCTGCGGGCAACCAGACCTCCAGCAATTCAGTGGGTTGGGACGGGGCTTCCTTCCAAATGCCCCCCTATTACGGCGTGCGCGGCACCTATTGGTTTGAAAATTCACCGGGCCTCGGCATCGCAATCGATTTTACCCACGCCAAGGTGAAGGCAGACCCGCTGCCCGCCGGGTTCACCGATCTGGAATTTACGGACGGTATTAACTACCTCACCGCCAATATCATGTACCGCATGCAATTGGATACATCCCCGTTCACGCCCTATGTGGGTGCTGGTGTGGGCCTCTCCATTCCCCATGTGGAAGTGGATGGTCCGGTGGTTGGCAATAACCGAACGTATGAGTACCAGGTCACTGGCTTTGCCGCTCAAGCTCTGGTGGGTGTGGATTACGCAATCACCAACAACTGGTCCGTGTTTGGCGAGTTAAAAAGCACCTACGGCCAAGTGGAGGCAGACCTCACCGGTGGTGGTAAGCTGGACACGGATGTCATCAGCAACCAAATCATTTTCGGTGTAAGCTACAAGTTTCAGTAGGGCGTTGCGGTGCAGCAGGGTTTGCACTGCGTCTTTGTCTACAAGCTAAAAATCGTCATTGGCCGACTTGATCGGCTGTAGACTCACGT
>JBCCTO010000067.1:0-12261 GCA_039198355.1 Pseudomonadota bacterium | reverse complement strand
CCTGGGGCTCCGCCCGTCGTATCTCCTATAACGTCAAAGTATTTACCGGTGTGGAGATCCTGGGGTCGGAGCCCGAGGATGACGAGCGAGGGGCTAGTGGCGAGACCTATGGCGGAATCCCCGCTTGGCTCAATGAAGCACCATTTAATGACGGGTCGGAGACTGCTGACTATCCAGCCCCCCACCCGGACCATCAGGATGGTCCGACC
This sequence comes from Pseudomonadota bacterium, assembly GCA_039198355.1. Classification (GTDB taxonomy): domain Bacteria; phylum Pseudomonadota; class Alphaproteobacteria; order Rhizobiales; family Rhizobiaceae; genus Pseudahrensia. The sequence goes on along the minus strand of JBCCTO010000067.1, from coordinate 12,052 downwards.
TCCCCTCCGGTGGGAGGTTATGCTGCGGATAGTTCCGAACACTCCGCTGCAATGGCACGAGCGGACAGTCTGGCCGGCCTCCAGTCTCAAAGCAGGGCTCGCGAAGAGCGAGCCGCGGCTGATGCCGCGCCCCCGCGGAGCGAAGGCGAAGCCGACACAAGAGGCGTGGACGGCGGAACGCCGGACAGGGCAAAAAGTGAAGCGAGCGCAAATAAAAGCCGCGCCTCGGTTTCCAACGCAAACTCCTCACCAAACCTCTGCTGCGTAGGAGACGACGACCAATCAATCTACGGCTGGCGCGGCGCGGAGGTGGATAACATTCTGCGCTTCGACAAGGATTATCCGGATGCCAAGGTTGTCCGGCTGGAGCGCAATTACCGCTCCACGTCCCATATTCTCAAGGCTGCCAGCCATCTCATTACCCACAACGAGGGGCGGCTGGGCAAAACCCTGTTTACGGATATTGCCGACCCGGATGAGGCCAAAGTGAAAGTGGCGGCGGGTTGGGACAGCGAGGAAGAGGCCCGCGCCATTGGCGAAGAAATTGAGGCGCTGCAGACCAAGAAGCACTCCCTCAACCAGATTGCCATTTTGGTGCGCGCGTCCTTCCAGATGCGCGAGTTTGAAGACCGGTTTGTGTCGCTCGGCCTCAACTACCGCGTCATCGGCGGCCCCCGCTTTTATGAGCGCATGGAGATTCGCGATGCCATGGCCTATTTCCGCGTGGTTTGTCAGCCCGCCGATGATCTGGCCTTTGAGCGCATCGTCAACACGCCCAAACGGGGGCTGGGCGATGCGACAATCAAGCTGATCCGCGACCATGCCCGCGCCCGCCGCGTCCCCATGCTGGCGGCGGTGCGGGAACTGACCGAGACAGAAGAGCTTAAGCCCAAACAGCGCGGCACGCTGCGCATGCTGGCGCTGAACTTCGCGCGTTGGTCAGAACAGTTGGACGTAACCAAACACACCGACTTGGCCGAAATCATTCTAGACGAGAGCGGCTACACGGAATTTTGGCAGAACGACCGGTCTGCCGAGGCCCCGGGACGACTGGAAAATCTGAAAGAACTGGTGCGCTCCATGGAGGAGTTTGAATCCATGCGCGGTTTCATGGAGCATGTGAGCCTTGTGATGGATACGGACCGCAATCCAGATCAAGAGGCGGTCAACCTGATGACGCTGCACTCCGCCAAGGGGTTGGAGTTCGACACGGTCTTTTTGCCCGGTTGGGAAGAGGGCCTCTTCCCTCACCAGCGCAGTCTGGACGAAGGGGGTCGCGCCGGCCTGGAAGAAGAACGCCGCCTCGCCTATGTGGGCATCACGCGGGCGCGCAAAAACTGCCACATCTGGTTTGTCTCCAACCGCCGCATTCACGGCCAGTGGCAGGCGTCCATCCCCTCCCGGTTCATCGACGAACTGCCCATGGAAAATGTGGAAGTGGTCGAACCTTCCGGCAATTATGGCGGCTATGGCCGTGGAAATATGGGGGGCATGGGCAACCCCTATGGCAAAAGCCGGTTCGACAGCGCCGAGCCCTTTTCATCCTCCGGCTATTCCTCCCCAGGCTGGCGGCGGGCGCAGGCCAATCAGAAAGAAGACACGGCCAAAAACTGGGGCACCCGCTCCGGCTACAAATCCACCTATCAGGGTGGGCCCCGCACCATTGAAGGGGAACTGGTGGCCAAATCCGTCGTGGGCGCGGACGAAAGCCTTTACGATTTGGGCGAGCGCGTCTTCCACATGAAATTCGGCTACGGCAAAATCACCCATATCGACGGCAACAAACTGACCATCGATTTCGAAAAGGCCGGCGAAAAGCGCGTGCTGGATTCATTCGTAGAACGGCCCTGATTGGCACATGGTATCAGGCCACCTCAAATTACGCCGTGCCATAAACCCTTTCACGGAAAGATTGAAAGCCTTGGGTGGAACGTCCGAGGCGGTGCATGGGTTAAAATTTTGAAAACCCGCAGGAGTGTCACCCATGAAAGCCTTGCTCATTTCATTGCTGTTTCTGTCCTCAACCCAGGCACAGCCCTCCCTAACGCGCCAAGAAGTGCGCACGCTGGGCGCATCCACGGGAGCCGTTTGTGCCAGCCTTTACGCCCATGCCGAGGACAATCTGAGGGACCGCACCAACCGCCCCTATCTGGGGCGCAAAGCGTGTTTCGATAGCCGTCGCGAATGTGAACGCTGGTTTTTCGCGGCCCAAACCTATTTTCGGGACGTCACAATTCGCAAACCTTGCCAATAGGCCCGCATTTCCTAAATCGAAAACACCAGACGGAAGCTGCTTCCCTTGCTGGCGCGGTTTGTGGCCTTCCACTCGCTGTCTAACGACTGTGCATAGAGGCGGACAATTTTCATGCCGAGGCCTTTAGTCTGGTTCATGTCGAAGTTAGCAGGCAGGCCGAAGCCATCATCTTCCACGCTCATATCCAGCGTGTTCTCGCCCACTTTTTTGACCGTAACCCGAATTTCACCGCCTTCACCTTCTTCGTCATAGGCATGGCGAATGGCGTTGGCCACGAGCTCGGAGATCATCAGCCCCATGGTCACAGCCTTGTCAGCGCTTACATCCACCGGGTCAACGTCCATGGATAGGCGAACCGTATCCGGTGCCATGCTTTGGTGCACCTCTTGGCACAGGGGCTGCAAATAATCCGGTAACGCCACGCGGCTGATGTCACCACTGTGATAGAGGCGCTCGTGGACCCTGGCGATGGAGGACACACGGTTGGCCGCATCGTGCAGCTCTTTTTCCACCGCATCATCGTCCACAGCGTTTAATTGCATGCGCAAAAGGGCAACGATCATGCCCAAAGAGTTTTTCACGCGGTGGTCAATTTCCCGCATCAACGTGTCTTGGCGGGCAATGAGCTCTTCTTTTTCCGCTAGCATCCCCGCCAGCTGGTCGTTGAGGGCTTTCAGCTGCTGGTCGTGATTTTGAAGCCGTTCCTCCCGCTCAATTTGATGGCTTATGTCGCGGGAGATGGAGAGAATACTGGTGATTTGTCCGCCATCATCGCGGATGGGAGAGACCGAAACATCCCACCATTTGGGACGCCCTTTGCCCGTGGGACACAAGGCTTCGAACCGGCTGGAATGGCCCTCCAAAGCCTTTGCCACGGCATCTTGAATGGTTTTTTGCGCAGCATTGGGCCACAAGTCACACCATTGCTTTCCGCTAATGGCATCGAAATCATCGATCTCCATGGCGCATTGGCCATTGTAATTCATGAAACTGATGGCGCCGGAGCGCTCAATGATCTTGATGCAATCGGGGCTGGAATTGAGAACGGAATAGATAAAGGGCAGCGGCTTTCCCGCTTGGGGGAAAACAACATCGGCCTTTTGGGCCGTGTTCAGGTCAACAAGCTTCAATTCAACAGTCATGGCAGGGCCGCTCAGGCTAGGGGACATACTTTCAACGTGCAGTCAAATAAGCGATGACGCTAGCTGTTAAACTCAAATTTAAGACCGGCTCCCAGTATTATGAATAGGGGCGTGCACTGTAAGCGTCAACTTTTGGGGACCGTATCGTCCAAAATAACGCGCTTAAGATGGTTCTGAGACCAAGTTGATCTTCAAAAACACGCCATTATGCCAGCAATCATATAGGCCTGGATGGTGGCCAGGCCGTAGGTCTGCCACAAGGCGATGCCAGCACCCAGCAACAGGCCGCTGGCAAAAACGCCGATCATGATGGGTCGTGAAAGTGTCATGCGCAGACCATAATCCAAGTCCCGCACGGCAAAAAGCCCCAGCGGTTTCACCGCCAGGGCTTTTTGATGGTTTGCAAGTGGCAAACAGACTCACATTTGCGAGCGGTTAAACCAGATCATCGGAAAGGAATACCGCTTCGCCGTCGCCGGCAAAGAACAGGGCTTCCACATCGGTCAGGAGGTTGCTGTCGCCGCTGGTCAAATCGGAGATCAACCAGGTCCCGTCGCCCACGGCAGAAACATCATAATTCGTGCTTGCGCCGAAATAGACCATCTCGTCAGCGCCCGCGCCGCCAAAGATGTCATCATCGCCTGCGGATTCAAAGATGGTGTCGTTGCCAGCGCCAGCGAGGATGGAATCTTTCCCGTCCGTGCCGATGAGCATGTCGCTGCCGGCACTGCCTTCAATCACATTGCCCTTGGGGGGCTCTTGCGGCGGCGTGGGTTTTGGATCGTGGCTGTAGCGGCCACCGGACCCATCGCCGCTACCATCGGACCCGTTGGCACCGGAGCCAGAGCCCTTCGAACCACGGCCAGAGCCAGACCCCTTGGAGCCACTGCCAGACGCTTTCGAACCAGAGCCCTTTCCAGACCCTTTGGAACCGGAGCCAGACCCGTCGGAGCCACGACCTGACCCCTTGGAGCCTGAACCAGACCCTTTGTAAGCGCCACTACCGGAGCCTTTCGAACCGGACCCTTTATAGGAGCCACTGCCGGAACCCCTCGAGCCAGACCCTTTGTGGGAGCCTTTACCAGAACCCTTGGAATGCGATCCTCTACCCGAGCCGCTGCCGGAACCCTTCGAGCCGGAGCCTTTCTTGTAGCCACTGCCTGAGCCCTTAGAACCGGACCCTTTATTAGAGCCTTTGGAGCCAGATCCCTTTTTGTAGCTGCCGCCTGAACCCTTGGAACCGGAGCCTTTATGGGACCCTTTGCCCGACCCTTTGGAACCGGCTCCTTTTTTATCACCGCTCCCGGAGCCATTTGAGCCAGAACCGTTGCCGTCGCTGCCATCGCCTTCGTAAGGGTGCCAGGCGTTGAAGTTATACCAATTGAAATAAGTCATCGCTGTCTCCTCATGATGAGGATCAGTCATGACAAATCGAAACGCATTTGTGTAAAAAGCCAAATTTTAAGTATAAAAAGTAAGCTAAACCCGCCGCATTTGATTAAAATTTTAACAATCAACGCTTATAAAACCTGCCTTCTGCGGCGGGCTTTTATTCAAGTGATGGCTGCTCAGCCGATGTCGTAGCGCGCGGCCACATCATCCAGCCAGGGCAAAAGCGGGCGAAACAGGGTTGCATCGCCTGCCCACACTTTCAGACGGAGGACTAGGCGACCGGTTTCCTGGGGTGTGACGCCAACCTTGTCGCCCTGCAGGCAATAATCCCGGTCCCACCATTCATCCTTGCGGTGGAAAAGTTTAAGCGCGGAGCGCAGGCGCAGCACCATGTGGCACACGCCAAAATGGTGCAGATAGTCCATGCCATGGTCCGCACTCAGCGAGCGATTGAAGCTCTTGAACCATCCGGCCTTCAACGTCTGCACGGTTTTTTCTTCCAGCGCCGTCCACTCGTCGCACAGCACAAACGCCATGTCGTCCAGCGTTTTGGACCGACCGCAATCCTCCCAGTCAAACCAGACCGTGCGATCGGTGGCCACCATGGCGTTGCCCGGCCTGGCATCCCATTTGATGAATTCATCCCGCTTCACTTCCATCAGACGCACAAGCGCTTCGCGGTCCAAATCAGGCGCTTTCATACCGGCTGCATTGGAAATGCGCTTGGCGGCTCCCGTGCGGTTCCAAAGCCAGTTTTCGGCCACACCCAGTTTGGGCATGCGGTGGCGCAGGTTCATGGTGTGGGCCGCATCGTGAATGCCCACGAGAGACTGCAAACAGCCATTAATGAGTTGCATGCGGGTGGCTTCGTCAGCAGCTTGATCTAACATTACGGGCACGCGGGTGCCTTCGATGAACTCTTGCACGATCCAATCTTCGGAAATGGCCCGCAAATTGGGCACGAAGCCCGTAGGACCCAGCGTGCGCAGCACGATGCCCTCCAATTGCGCGTCAGCCTTGTCCTCTCGGCGGGCGAACACGAAGACCGCATGACCCATATCCACCACAAAGGCGGCACGGCTCTCGCCGCCGGGAAAAGCCACGCGCTTAGGCAATTTGCCGAACACTTTCAGGCTTAGGTCCGACACCATTTTGTGTCGCTCTTCCCCAAACACCGCCCCAGCATCCCGGCGGTCTTGCGCTACTGGCTTTGCTTGCGCCTGTCCCATATTCTTCCGTCCGTTTTGAAAGCTCGAGGGAAGAATAGAAAAAGTGGCTACCTAAAAGCTGAACCCTGCCGCAGAAAACACGGTAGGATTAGCCCAAGGTTAATGCAGTATCATCACGCGGCAGGTTTGCGCTTTGCACCACCCTTCGCGCCCCCTTTAACGCCATTGCGGCTGTTGCGCCCGGAGCCTGATTTTTGAGCGAAGGGCTTGGGGCCGGATCGGGGTCTGCCCTCTGCTTTTTGCCCGGCTTTTGATCCTGTTTTCGATTTGTAAGGCGTAACACCAGCGGGCACAGGCTTGCGCGCTGGCTTATCACCAGCCTTGCGGCGTTTGCCTGTGGCGGCGCGGCCACCGGGCTTGCGGTTGCGATTGCCGCCGCCACCCCGCTTTTTTGGGGCTTCTTCGAGAACATCCGTCCCGTCAGTGCTGGCCACCGGGATTTCAAAACCCATCAGCTTTTGGATTTGCCGCAACAAAGACCGCTCATCGGGGGCGCAGAATGCCACCGCCAGCCCGTCTCGCCCTGCCCGGGCTGTTCGGCCAATCCGGTGGACATAATTTTCCGGCACTTCGGGCAAATTGTAGTTGTACACATGGGTCACGCCGGAAATATCGATCCCCCGCGCGGCCACATCGGTGGCCACCAAAATGCGGGCCTCACCGGATTTGAACGCGCGCAAGGCCCGATCCCGCTGGCCCTGGCTTTTATTGCCGTGGATGGAAACCGCCGGATAGCCTTGGTCCACGAGATGGTTCATCAGCTTTTCCGCCCCGTGCTTGGTGCGGGCAAAAACCATGGAAAGGGCTTCCGGTGCCTCGTCCAACAGGCTCTTCAACAGCGTTGCCTTATCGCGGCTGGAGATGAAATGAACACTTTGCTCAATTTTATCCGCCGCCTTGCCGGGCGGTGCCACTTCCACCCGAACGGGGTCCGTGAGGTAAGCCCGGGATAGTTTTTCCACCTCATCAGGCATGGTGGCGGAAAATAGCATGGTCTGGCGGGGTTTGCCCAGCAGGGCAGCAATGCGTTTCAGCGCATGGATAAAACCCATATCCAACATTTGGTCCGCTTCATCCAGCACCAGATAGCGCACCTTATCCAACTGCACTGCATTGCGGTCCACCAAATCCAGCAAACGACCCGGTGTGGCAACCAGAATATCGGTACCCCGCAACAGGTGCTTTTGTTGAGCGTTGATGGATTGCCCACCGACAACGCTGCTCACCCAGACGCGGGTGGGCTTGGCCAGAGGGCGCAGACTGTCGGCAATCTGGTTCACCAATTCGCGCGTGGGTGCCAGAATGAGGGCGCGGGCAGACTGGCGCTCGGGCCGCTCATTGTCCAACACCAGTCTTTCAATCAGGGGCAGGCCAAAAGCGGCGGTTTTACCGGTGCCGGTCTGCGCCAGCCCCATCACATCATGGCCTTCCAATACCAGGGGCACGGCTTGCTTCTGGATCGGGGTGGGGTCTGTGAGCCCCAACTCTTTCAACGGTCGCAGCACCTGCGTCGTCAAACCCAGCGCTGCAAAATTGGGTACGGTTCCCATCATGGCTTCGCTGGCCATGGCAGGTGCGCCCATGGGCTTTTCTTCCTGCCTGCGCGCATCGATGGGGCGGTTGGCAGAGCCCTTGCGGGGCTTCTTGTGGCCAAATTTTCGGCGGGGCTTGCGGTCGCCCTCCCCCGGCTTGCGGGCGGACTTACCGCGTGGCGGCTTTGGAGTATCGTCGGTCATGTGTGTCTTTCAAAAAAGCCCGTCTTCTAAGGAAGACGGCAAGAAGGCGCAAAGGACGGCTTGATTTGAAGGACAGCTTTGGAACGCTGACGACACAAACAGTTTGCGCGAGGTAAAGAATGCCCGCTGCACGCAACCCCTTTGGGGATTAAGCGGTATCAAGGCGAGCCATGCTGGTCCACGATGACCAGCGCTGTCGTGCATATCGGGGACCAAGGTCGTGAAGTCAATGACAAAGCGGCACCGAACAAAATTGTTCAGTGCCACTCTTTTCAATCACGCTGCCGATTTAAGATCGCAAACAAGCGGTTGGATAGACTTAGCCCTAAACCTGCTTGGCCTTGGCCCGCGCCTGCCCTTCCATTTCCATGGCTTTGCCCAGCGCTTTATCGCGCTCATACATATCCGCATAATAATTCATGGTGCCCGCCTCCGTGGGCCATGCGGTGAAATAGGAAACGTAGACCGGCACTTTTGTTTTCAAGTTCATGCGATTGTTCACGCCACCAAACAGGCGGTCTTCAATTTTCTCCATGGAGGTGCCCAGCACCGCCGCTGCCATTTTGCGCGGCTCCGCCAAACGCACACAGCCGTGGCTGTAGGCACGCTTGGTGCGTTTGAACAGGCTCTTGGCGGGCGTATCATGCATGTAGATGGAGTGCTTGTTGGGGAACATAATTTTCAACTCCCCAAGCGCATTTTTGGCACCGGGGGGTTGGCGCACATTATAGGGGAAGTCCGCTCCCACCTGATACCAGTTCACCTCCGACGACCACACGGGATTGCCCCGCACATCCGTCATTTCATAGCCCAGATTATCAAAATAGCTGGGGTTGCGCCGCAGCTTGGGCAGCATTTCATTTACGAGAATGGACCGGGGAATGCCCCAATAGGGGTTGAACTCGACATAATCGATTTCATCATAGAAAAAGTTGGTCTGATTAGACTTCTTCCCCACCACAGTGCGCATGGAAAGCTGCACTTCGCCACCATTGATGTAGCTCGCCTTATAAGCGGGTTGGTTGATGAACACATGGCGGCTGCCCAGCCGGTCCGGGTGCCAGCGCAGGCGCTCCATGGCAAACAGAACCTTGTTCAACTTAACATTCGGATCATCACTCTTCATGCGGGCGATGGTATTTTTGCCCACAATGGCATCAGGCTTCAGGTTTACGGACTTTTGAAAGTCCCGCACCATCTCGGCCACTTGCGTGGTGTATTGCCCAGCGGAATGGTCTTGCGCAAACACATCCGCATGTTTGGCCATCAACTCCCCATTGCCCATGCGCCGAATGCTCTCGACAATATTGGCCACCTGATCGTTAGTTTGCCCCGGACGAATGAAAGTGCCACGTTTGATGGTGATGCTCTCATAGCCCTGCGCCGCTTGCCGCAGGTTGGCCAGTTCCTTGCGCATGGCCTCAAAAGCCTTGTCTTGGGGGTGCGCTGCCAGCATGGCTTCGGCAGGCAATTCGCTCTCAGCGAGGGTTTGCAGAGAATTGGCAAAATCCAGCTGCAACCCTTTGAAATCGTGATAGCCGGAAATACGGTTGGGATCGACCACACCATGACGGGCATCCTGCATGTAGCGCAGGGCAGCCATGGTGGTGGAAAACTCAAATTGCAGTGCCGCACGCAGCCGTGCAGCGCGGTCATTCTCATCCACGCCATCCATAAGCGGCATGGAATAATCTTCTAAGCGAAGGCCATATTCATCCGCGCCAGCCAATACACGCATGACCGCCGCAGCCTTTTCGTTGGGTTTGCCCTCACCATCCAGCCACAAGAATTCAGGATTGGCCTTGTAGAAATTCACCATCGCTTTGCCCAAGGCGGGGCCGGCGCGCAGTTTTAGACCTTTCAACAGATCGCCGCCCGCAGACAAACGGATATCTGCCAGTTGCGGCTCCGGCTCCACCGGCTCCACTGTCTGGGGCGCGGGCACCTGCGGGGCCATGGGCGGCCCAATCACGCCGGTTTGCAACTCATCGATGGGCCGTTCAGCAGCCAAGCTTTCCTGCGCTTGCGAAGCCAAAACCACAGCGCCGGTCAAAGCAGCGCCACCGGCTACAGCATTACCAACCGCAAAGCCATTTTGGGGCAAACTGCCCTGCCGCTGGGGCACCGCCTGTAAACGCGCCTGCTCCGCTTCGACCAATTTGCGATCATGGGCCGCAAACGCCTTGGTCAGGCTGGTGAGGCGCACGGGAGACAGTTTGCGAGGCGCATATTTCTTGAACTTTGACGACTGAACCCGGGCGATCTTCGGCGCGCGCTTGCGCTGGGCTGCCTGCCTTTGCCGGCGAATCTCCCGATTATAGGCCCGAATCTCCCGCTCCCGCTGCAATTGCTGGCGATAAAGCCGTTCCCGACGGCGCTGCGCCGTGCGGGGGAAAAGCCTGTCAAACAGGGTTTGCGCTTCCACAGGCTGCACCAAAACGGGCGCAACCACCGGCGCGCCAACCAAGAACGTGGAAGCAAGAGCGATACAAAGCAGTTTACGCATAAAACTAATCCAAATCATCTTGATGGGCTGAGCGTGACTTCGGGCTTGGAGCAGCACCCGACCCGTGCGCTCACAACCAAAGCACCCTGCATCTTATCTTACTGCGAATGACTTTCCACGCAATTAAGGCATGGCGAACCTGTGGTCACATTCCAGCGAGAAAAGCAGCGCTTTTTGGCAAGGCCTGTTGCATCATCGCCGCAGGAAAACCCTACAGCCCGCGATTGGCTTCAAACTGACCGTGTTTGCGAAAGCGCACCAGATAGGTGGGCAGCACCGCTTCCAGCGGCGTGGGGGTAATGCCCATGCCCTCCAGCGTGCGCCCCGCATCAATCATGGCCTTGGAAACCACATTGTCCGATTTCAGCATTTCCACCTGATCCGGCGTGATGGGCGCGCCAGGCAGATATTGCGCAAACCCACCCATGGTTTTGGCGAGACCAAAGGGCAGCGAAACGAAAAAGCGATCCCGCTCAATTTCTTGCAGCATGCGCTCCAGACATTGGCGGAAAGTCAGCACTTCCGGCCCACCCAATTCCCAAATGGAGCCGGCCTCCACCTTACCGTCGATACAGCGCGCCACGGCCTCGGCCACATCGCCCACATAAACGGGCTGAAACAGGGTTTTCCCCCCGCCAATCAAGGGCAAGGCAGGAGCCAGTTTGGCCATGGCCGCAAAACGGTTGAAGAAATCATCCTCCGGCCCAAACACAATGGAGGGACGCAAAATAATGGCTTCGGGCAGCGCCTCGTGTACCGCCTCCTCCCCCAGCGCTTTGGTGCGCGCGTAATCCGCAGCAGACGTTTTATTGGCGCCGATGGCAGACAATTGCACCATTTTGGCCCCCGCATGGGCCGCAGCCTCCGCCACCCAGGCAGCGCCGCGGGCTTGCAGGGCCTCAAAAGTCTGGTCGCCGGAGGCAGCAAGAATGCCCACAAGATTCACCACATGATCAGCACCCTCCACAGCCCGGTCGATGGAATAGCGGAAGCGCAGATTGGCCTGCACGCAGTGAATTTGCCCCACATCCCCCAGCGGTTGCAGATGGCCCGCCAGATCCGGTCGTCGGACAGCCACCCGCACCCGATACCCACGCTTCGCCAGCGCCCGCACCACATGACGGCCCACGAATCCCGAACCGCCAAAGACTGTAACCAAAGGAGGAATAGGCGACATAAGAAGGCTCCTAACGCGGACCAAAGTCTTTCATTTCAGCGCTGCTTGTAGCCAGATTACCCCGCCAACAAAAGGGACAAAAAGGCGAATACACCGCAGTGCAAAACGGCATGGTAGGGTAACAAAAGCCCTCAAAATGGTCTGCGAGAACACTTTTACACACAGCACCAAACCGAGCCCAAAACATCCCCGCGCTCAAACCGCCAAACAGCTAACTAATTCTTTGCAAGCCCTTCTAAACGCCGCGCAAAGACAACCGTTCCCAAGTCACTGAAAACCAACCCAACACTCTCGCTTCTGCACCACCAAAAGCGGCAAAAAAATCCCTCCATTGCAATTGACTTCCCCAACCCACCCCCCTATCCACGCGCTGCACATCTGATGCCCAGATGGCGGAATTGGTAGACGCGCTGGCTTCAGGTGCCAGTGGCCGCAAGGTCGTGGAGGTTCGAGTCCTCTTCTGGGCACCATCGCTCCCTCACATTTCGGCTCAAAACCTGAGAACGCCGGAGCAATAATCCACCAATGGATCGGCGATATTGTATCGCTGAGGCCGGAGTAAAACTCCGCCACTGCTAGGCTGTCCGTTTTTCGGATGGGACAGGTGAAGAGTGTG
>JBCCTO010000066.1:0-12800 GCA_039198355.1 Pseudomonadota bacterium | reverse complement strand
TCCAGGTTCAGGAAAAAGCCCGTCAGGTGGCGCAAATCGATCAGATGATCGCCCAGTTCAAATCCATGGCCAGCGATCTGGATGGCCAGATTGCCTATGAAGAGAAGAAGGCGGGCATCGATGATGTGAACCACTTCGCCTACCCAACCTTCGCCAAGGCTGCCCGTTTGCGGAGGGAAAACCTGCAAACATCTATTCAGGACCTACACGACCAGCACGCCGCTGCAAAGCTGGCGCTGGACGATGTGCAGGAAGAGCTGGCCAAGGCCGAAAAGCTGGAAGAGCGGGACGGCAAGACAGTGGAGTTGGAAAAGAAATCCAACTACGAAGCTGCCGGGATGATTGGCTGAGGGTCGTCGGGCCTCACCTCCAACACCGTCGCTCCTCATCCTCGGCGGATGCCGGGGATCCATGCCGACTTACGCAAGTCAATTCGAATGGCGCGGAATGGATTACCGGACCAAGTCCGGTAATCAGGGTGATTGTGCAAGGGTCAATGCGCCTATTCGCCAATATATACACGCAGCTACACTGCTAAAACCGCTCGGCCCGTAGCACGGAGCAGTCGCTCACGCTCACGACACCAATATGGCGCTCCACCACGGCGAAAGCGGATTTCAGCAACTCATCCAGCCGCTCAGGGCGGATGATGCAGATGACCTGCACCATGCCCTGGGATCGGCTCACCTGCCCCTCCCGGCTCCACCGGCCGGAACCGCCGGAGCCGCCAATCACGGGCAAAATGCTGTATCCGGTAACGCCCGCCTCATCCAACGCTTCGGTCAGCCGCCTTTCCATGACTTGTTCAATGATGATTGCCACCCGTTTGGCCTGATGCACTTCCATATCACCCTCCGGTGGCAAAGCGGGCCATGGCCAAATAGATTGGTATGCCCAAAACAAGATTGAACGGAAACGTCACCCCCAGCGAGAGGGTGAGATAAATGGACGGATTGGCTTCCGGCAGCGCCACACGCATGGCAGCCGGCACAGCGATATAACTGGCAGATGCCGACAAGACCATCAACAGCATCACCCCGCCCGTGGACAATCCCAGCAACAGCCCGACCCCCAGACCCGCTATGGAGCCAATCACCGGCATAAGCAGGCCGAAGGCCACTGCGCCAAGGCCCAGGGAGCCCCGCCCGGACTGCATACCCCGACCGGCCAAAAGGCCCATGTCCAGCAAGAACAGGCACAGCACCCCTTTCAAAGGCGAAACGATAAAGCTCTCAATTTCCTTCAGCCCTTCTGCCCCCGTGGCCCAGCCAATGGCGAAAGAGCCCACCAGCAAAACTATAGAGCCGTTCAACAGCACTTCGCGCCACAAATCTCCATCCATCCGGCCAGTGCCACTGCCGCGGGAGGCCAGCCACAAGGCTGTGAGAATGGCAGGCGCCTCCATGGCAGCAGCCACGGCCACCATATACCCCTCCGCCACAAACCCTTGGCCCTGCAAAACGGACGTGGCGGCCACGAATGTGACGATGGAAATGGAGCCATAATGGCCCGCCACCGCGGCAGCATTCAGCTTGTCCATTTTGGTGAGCATCAACAAAAGCCCAAAGGCAATGAGCGGTAGCATAGCCGATAAAAAAAGGCCCGCGATGAGCGACATAACCAGCGATGCGTCCACCCCATGGTCCGCAATGCTCACCCCGCCTTTAAAGCCGATGGCGAACAGCAGATAGATGGAAAGCGCCTTGGCCGCTGCCTCTGGCACGGAAAGGTCAGACTTTGCCAGCGCCGCTGTCAGGCCCAGAATGAAGGACAAAACGATAGGCGAAAGCAGGTTTTGTGCTGCCAGGGTGAATAGATCAGCCATCAACGACGCTCCCAAAGCCGCCTCCCGTTCGTCAAGCAGCAACGCAAAAGCGCTATGGCGGACAAACAGCTCTTGATCGTGAGCTACAGGGGTCGGCGCTCAGTGGCAAGGAGAATCGGATATGGGGGCTTGCCAGTTGTGGGGATCGAAAAGTGTCTATCGAGCCAAGCCACATTCTAACAACCTTGACGCCACGCCTTAAGCTCCGACTTTCCCATAACCCTTCCCATACGATACGCGCGAAGGGATTCATGCCGCAAAATCGCAAACTGGTATGGGCCGCTTGCAGGAGAAAGACCCGCAATGAATAGCCAGCTTTACTGCTGGCTTTCGACGAGTAAGCGCAGCGCCCGCAGTTGAGCGCTTACTGGGGACTACACATCCGTGTGGGTCCCACGGGGCGGATAGTCTTTTTCATTCACAAACCTAATCATGGCCAGCAAGTCCGCCGCCTCGGGCCGCCCGAAGGGCACCGTCTGCACCCATGATGCATAAAGCGTGCCTTCGGCGCGCACCAAAAATGTACCCGGCTCATTAAACACTTTGGTTTCTTCATGCCCGGTGGAGGTCTGCCCACGGCCGGAAGATATGTGCAAGCCCCACGCCTTCGCCTGTTCCAATGTCAGCGAATGAGCCATGGGCGTGTTGGCCAGTCCCCATTCCTCTTTAGCTTCCGCCCCGCGCTCTGGTGGGTCCATAGAAACAGCAAGAACCGAAACACCTTGCTCAGCCAGACCCGGCAACGCCTCTTCCAGCCCCTTCAGATTATCCCGGCATTTGGGGCAATGGAGCCCCCTGTAGAAGTTGATGAGGGTGAAGTTTTCACCGGCATTGGTGGTAAGAGACCATGCAGTACCGTCGGTGAGGGTAACCTCCAACGAGGGAACAGGTTGGGCAGGCGTGAGAGGTGTGGGCTTGTACATAAAATTTTCTTCGTTCTGAAATCGTAATCGAGAAACATGGGTTAGGTTAAAAGCCTCGACACCGTCACTCTACCAATCTCCCCTGGAGGGGAGGTCGAAACGGCCTGCCGTTTCGGGTGGTGGGCTGGGTCGCGACCCAACATAGTCATCGCGACCCCAGCGCGGATCGCCTGCGGCTCTCAGACCTCCCCTCTCTGTTTATGTGGGGAGGGGAGGTTAAGAGTGCCTTAGTCAACGCTTCTAATGCGCTTCGAGCTGTGCAGCTGGCTTGGACAGTTCCTTTGCCGCCGTCACCATGGCTTTTTGCACCTTCTCAAAAGCCCGCACTTCGATCTGGCGCACCCGCTCGCGGGAGATATCGAACTCACCGGACAACTCTTCCAGCGTCAGCGGCTCTTCCGACAGGCGACGGGAGGTGAAGATGCGCTTTTCACGGTCATTCAACACGTCCATGGCATCGGACAGCATTTCCCGGCGCACCTCCAACTCATCCTGCTTGATGAGCGTCTGCTCCTGGCTTTCGGATTCATCCACAAGCCAATCCTGCCACTGGCCAGACTCGCCTTCAGCAGCCTTAATGGGCGCGTTCAGGGAGGCATCGCCGGAAAGGCGCTGGTTCATGGAACGCACTTCCTCTTCGGAAACGCCGAGGGTGGAAGCAATCTTCTCCACATTCTCCTGCTTCAACTCGCCTTCTTCCAGCGCCTTCAGCTTGCCTTTCAGCTTGCGCAGGTTGAAGAACAGTCGCTTCTGGTTCGCCGTGGTCCCCATTTTCACAAGGCTCCAAGAGCGCAGCACATATTCCTGAATGCTGGCCTTAATCCACCACATGGCATAGGTGGCCAGGCGGAAACCCTTGTCAGGGTCGAACTTCTTCACCGCCTGCATCAGCCCCACATTGCCTTCGGAGATGACCTCGCCAATGGGCAGGCCATAGCCGCGATAGCCCATGGCGATCTTCGCCACGAGGCGCAGGTGGGACGTGACCAGTTGGTGGGCGGCATTGGTGTCATCATGCTCGGCAAAGCGCTTGCCCAGCATATATTCTTGATCCGGCTCCAGCATGGGAAACTTGCGGATCTCATCCATATAGCGCTGCAAACCGTTGCCGCTGGCGGAAATGGTGGGAAGTGTGTTGGCCATAATATCATCCTCTCTCGAAAGAAGGTTGCCGGGCATTGTGGCAAAAAACCAACCCGTGGGCCTTCAGGCTATGCGAAGCGGTCACGGATCAATGCCCAAACCGCCCCTCACGTTCCATATAGGAAGGATTTCCAGCATTTCATCGTTTATTTGCGATGAACGATGAAAAATCGTATAAGTAATTGAAAACAAAATTATAAATCTTCAAACATGGACCACCTTACGCAAGTTTCTTTTGCATACGAAACTGCTTAGGCTTGAAGCCATTGACCAAACATTCATCCAATTTACGCTTGTAAATCGGTTTGATTGTGAACGAAGTAGGGACGATTAAATGAGTGATGAAGGGCTAGCGATTTCCTACATCGAGGACTTCCCGCCGGAATTGATTGAAATGATAGAGAGCGAAATAGGGTCAACAGGCCAATCAATTGCATTGCATCGCCGAGAAAATACGCCCTACGCCTCTATGGAATGGGCCATTCCCACTGCACTTATCATCTATATTACAAAGCCATATTTTGAAGCGTTTCTCGGTGAAGCCGGCAAGGATCACTACAACGCTCTCAAGAAAGGAGTAATGAGAGCGTTCAGACATCTATTCGGAGAGAAACCCGAGCTGAGAGTGGAGTGCAGATCACTATTATTTTCGATACAAGCCCGCACGTGGAATGATAAAACGATCAAGTGCATTTTTCCAGAAGGCGTCAGTGCACTTCAATATCAGGTCATGATCGAACAGTTACACGAGTTGCTAGTCGAAGATTACTCAAAAAAAGCAAATAGTGGGCTATCGGCGATGCTTGACAGCGTAGAGCCATTCGGTGGGCAGAGCTATATTGAGTTTTCGAGTGATAAAATTGTTGGGTCGCAATCGACATCAAAAAGGAAGTCATGGAGAAAGTTACCGGAGATAAATAGCGGTCTAGTCATTTATGAAGCCTAGCCTTTAATCCTCTAAATCCAATCCAGATTCTTGCAAACGCATCTCATGCCACCACCCTCAACTACGCCTCCAGCACCCACGACAACAATCAGCCACTGTGATCCAGCACGGTCTTTCCGTTGTGCAACAACACTGAACGCCAGGGGATGGGATTGCGCAGGGCGAAGTGGGCCATGCAGGCGTTTTCAGCCTCTTCCATCAAGGCTTGAATGCGCTCTTCAGGTTCGTCGCTTTCGATGAGCACATGGGTCTCGATATGTTCGGTCTTTCCGTCGGTCGTGTGGCCCAGTTGGCGCATGTTGGAGAGGTTCGTGTTAAACCCAACGCGCTGTTCCAGCTTCATGGATTTGATGTTGATTTTGCGGGCTGTGTAAATGTCCGTCAGGTGGGTCATCAGGCAAAAGCCGATGCCCGCGCACATATACGCCAATGGCGGTGGGGCCGTATCGTCCCCCACGGGAACATCTTCATCACAATAAAACTTAACGGGTGAAAAGCCCGGAATATTCACCTGAACGCTGCCGGTTTTGCGCTGCTTCTGCGTCGCTTCTGCCGTCATCACCACCTCAAAGCTCAAAGGCTCAGGCGGGCGCCCCTTTTTGAAGGGCTTGGGTTCAAACTGCGTTGGCTCAGGCATCTCATCGCTCAACTCGCCAACTTTATACTCTTTATTCTCAGTCATTTGATCCTCTGAATGCGCTGCAATGAACTTGGTTTGAAAGAAAGGCATTATTCACGGCTCACCGGCCTGTGTCATCACCCTCTCCTGTGCTGCGCAAATATTCCCCGCAATGTCTATCAAACCACCTTCCAGTCTCTGAAGATGCCACGCACCACATGGTTGCGGTCGATCCAGCACAGAGCGTCCACACTGCAACCTAGATTTTCGGAACCGCACGGCATTGGCATCAATGGGCTGCGGAAAGCAAAGTTCTCTTGTGTGAGGCGGGGATGCAACTTCCCCTTTTTCTCTACCCTAAGCCCCGCAAGAAATTGGCGGCGTTCTCATGGTGCTTGGCCATCTTGTCTTTGTCCATGCGCTCTGCTGTGCGGCACATCATGGCCCAGCGGGGGTTTTTGCCCAGGCTTTCTCGGTGGTTGTCGATCCAGCGCCAGTATAGCCCGTCCCAAATGTCTGCCCATTCGCCGTGCTTCCAATGGCTCATTTTCTTCACGTAGTTGGAGCCGGAAAAATAGGGTTTTGTGGTGATGAGCCCCCCATCGGCATTCTGGCTCATGGCGTAGACATTGGGCACCATCACCCAGTCATAGGCATCCACATACATTTCCATGAACCAGCGATAGATGTCGTCCGGCTCAATTTCGCACAGGAACATGAACCCGCCAATCACCATCAGCCGCTCGATATGATGGTTATAAGCGGTGGCGTTGAGGCGGCGGATCGTGTCGTCGATGGGGTCGATGCCCGTAGTCCCATCGTAAAAACTATCCGGTAATTTGCGCGTGTGATTCCAGTGATTGCCATTGCGCATGGTCACATGAAGATCGTCATAGGTGGCCCGCATGAATTCCCGCCAGCCGATGATCTGACGGATAAACCCCTCCACCGCGTTCAGCGGCACCGGGTTTTTCTCCCGATAGGCAAGCGTTTCATTGACCACCTGGCGGGGGGTGAGCAGGCCGATATTCATGGCTGGTGTCAGCACCGAGTGCCAAAGCCAGCTCTCTCCCTCCACAATGGCATCTTCATAATCACCAAACAGCTCAAACCGGTGAACCAAGAACTGCTCCAGCCAATTGGCAGCATCCTCATGGCTGGTAACGAAGTGAATGTCTTCGAGGGAGCCGGGATTTTCCGGCCAGTTTTCCATCACATAATCCCGCGCTTCCCGCTCCAGATCATCCAACTGGCGGGGCGGGATGGTGGGGATATCGCCCAGCTTGGCTTTGGGCACTTTTTTGCGGTTGTCCTCGTCAAAGCTCCATTGCCCGCCCTCAGGCTCATCCCCTTCCATGAGCACATCCAGCCGCGTTCGCTGGAATTTGTAAAAATCCCCCATGAACCAGCGCTTTTTGCCGTCGCGGTACTCCCGGTTCAGTTGCGGCGTGTTGAGAAAGGCAGGAGTTTCGAAGCATTCCAAATCGATACCCGCAGCGGCACAGGCTTTCTCCACCCGCTCGTTCAAAGTGTGATCGTGCAAATCAGAAACGATAACCCGGTCAAACCCTTCCCCGGCCATCTCGCTCACCAGTTTGGCCACCATTTTGGTGTCAGCGCGGTAATCCTCATACCGCACCTCGCGCCCGGCATTTTTAAGGGTGTGAGCGTAGCGCTTCATGCTGGCCCGGTGCAGCCAGAGCTTTTGTTTGTGAAATTTGGCAGGGTAAAACGGGTCACCAAAAAACAACGGCTCTTCAACGAAAATATGCAAACCAGCACCGGTCTCCAGCGCCTCGCTTTCAGCAAACAATTGGTGGGGGAAAATGAGATGAACGCTGCGCATGGTACTCGTGAAAATCCATTGAGAGAGGCTTTTTGTTTGCCAGCCCCCAAAGGCGGGGCAAACAGTGATAGCGTCGCAGGGTCCAGACCATCTTGAAAAGCACAGGCCCCACCGCCATTGTCCCTACCAACCGCCTCAAGGAGAAACCCGTTCCATGCCCGTCAACAATCGCATCGCCGACTTCCAGCCCGAAATTGCTGAATGGCGCCAGACCATCCACCAGCACCCGGGCCTGCTCTACGATGTGGAAGAGACATCAGCCTTGGTCATGCAAAAGCTCAAAGAGTTTGGCGTGGACGAAATCGTTGGTGAAATCGGCCGCACCGGCGTTGTGGGCGTGATCCACGGCAAGACAAACAATTCAGGCCGAGTGATCGGCATGCGCGCGGACATGGACGCGCTTCCCATTCAGGAAAAAAACGACAGTCCCTACAAATCAAAATATGATGGCAAAATGCACGCCTGCGGCCATGATGGTCACACGGCCATGCTGCTGGGGGCCGCCAAATATCTGGCCGAGACCCGTAATTTTGACGGCAAGGCTGTTGTCATCTTTCAACCCGCCGAAGAGGGCGGAGCGGGCGGCAAGGCCATGTGCGATGATGGCATGATGCAGCGCTTCGGCATTGATGAGGTCTATGGCCTGCACAACATGCCTGGCCTACCCGTGGGCGAATTCGCCATTCGCACCGGCGGCATCATGGCGGGCACTGATGAATTCACCGTCACCATCACCGGCCTTGGTGCCCATGCCGCCATGCCCCACAAGGGAAATGACCCCATCATGGTGGCCACCCAAATGGTGCAAGCGCTGCAAACCATTGTCTCCCGCAATGTGGACCCGCTGTCCTCCGGCGTGGTCACGGTGACGGCCATCCACGCGGGCAAGGCCTATAATGTCATTCCGCAGGAAGCCAAATTCTGGGGCACTGTGCGCACGCTGGACGGCGAAGTGCGCACTCAAATCCTAAAACGCATGCGCGAGGTGGTGGATGGCATCGCAGCAGCCTACGGCGCGCAGGTGGAGTTCCACCACAAGGAAGGCTATCCCGTCACCTTCAATCACGCGGCACAGACAGCTTTTGCTGCCGATGTAGCCAAGGAAGTGGTGGGGGAAGAGCGGGTTAACAGCGATGTGCTCCCGGTTATGGGCGGCGAAGATTTTTCCTACATGCTGGAAGAACGCCCCGGCGCGTTCATCTTCATGGGCAATGGCGACACCGCAGGCCTGCACCACGAAGAATATGACTTCAACAACGAGGCGATCCCCGTTGGCTCAAGCTACTGGGCCAGAATCGTAGAACGGGCTTTGCCTGCCGGCTGAGCACAACCGCTCCGCAGCCTAACCTCCACCTTGAGGGGAGGTCGGAGAGCCGCAGGCGATCCGGGCGGGGGGTGCGATTGTAGTGCCTCACCCCCATCCATCCCCCCACCCGAAACTGCAAGCAGTTTCGACCTCCCCTCAAAGTGGGAGGTAAAGCCAGACTTGAACTTCCGTACTAAGCCGCCCGTCTTTGCCGTGCCTGCGGAACAACTTCCGCCACACTATCCTTGGCGATGAAGCGTTTGCCGGTGCCGTCATCGAAGGAAAAGAAGCGGGCTTCGCTGTTGAGCGTGCGCTCCACTTCGCCGCCGATGGAAAGGAGCATATCGCCCGGCCGGCGCTCACCATTCATCATCACCAATTCAACGGGCAGGCGCAGGGTATTGTTATCGTCCATGGGATTTCTCCACCAAATGCAAGTGTGGTGGAAACCTATGCCAAGCCTGCTTAAGCCTTCGCCAGCAAAATAGGTTTATTCTTCGACAATGATGAAGGTGGATACGAGCCGGCCCGCGCTATTGTGGCGCTGGGTAATGACTGTGCCATCCGCTTTTCGAAGGGTGATAAATACCCCAAAGCCATCCGGCATAATCGATAGGATCTCAGACCCCTTAGGGACGCCCGCATAGGCCGGGCGCACCCCGCCCGCTGGCACTGCCTGATCCACCAATGCCACTGAGGGCTTCGCCACCTGATCCGCCTCATCGGCGCTGGTGACCCGGTAGACAATGGCCGCCAGCACGGCCATAAGCCCCAGCATCATGATGCTGCCCGACACCGCCAACAACCGCACCATCTTCACGCGGATGGCTTCCACCGCCGGGTCCAGCGGCTCTTCTTCCTGCATCTTGTCGGCCATGGGTTTCGCCCCTGTTTCGCATTGCCGTGGGATGTAGGCTCCCATGGGTAAAGACGCAACAGACGGCACGGTGCCCCCCGCCGAAAGCGGAAATAGAAAAGCTGAAGACGGCGCAATGGAAGCGCTGGAAGTGCCCCACGCCTGGGCAGGCAAGCGGGTGGACCTTTTCATCTCCGCCAATGCCCATGACGATATTTCCCGCGCCCGCGTGCAGGCGCTGGTGCGTAAGGGTCTGGTGACGGTGAACGGCACGCCACCCAAAGGCACAAGCAGCAAAATAGCGGCAGGCGATGTTGTGCGCTTCGTCATGCCCCCGGCGGAAGACCCGGTGCCCCAGCCCGAAAACATCCCGCTGGACTTGATCCACGAGGATGATGACCTCATCATCGTCAACAAAGCGGCGGGCATGGTGGTTCACCCCGCGCCGGGCAATTGGTCCGGCACGCTGGTCAATGCCCTGCTGCACCATTGCAAGGGCCAGCTTTCCGGCATTAACGGCGTGCGCCGACTCGGCATTGTCCACCGGCTGGACAAGGACACATCCGGCGCGCTGGTGGCGGCCAAAAACTATCGCACCCATGTGGATCTGCAGGAACAGTTCGCCGACCATGGCCGCACCGGCCCCCTGACCCGTTCCTATTGGGCGATCGTCTGGGGCGCGCCACCGCGCATGAAAGGCACGGTTGAGACCCATCTGGGCCGCCACCCCACCAAACGCCTGCAACAGGCCGTCGTAGGCGAAGACGCTCCCGATGCCCGCCTCGCCATCACTCATTACACGGTGCTGGAGCGTTTTGCCGATCCCGCAAATCCCGGCGGCGCCCCCCTCGCCTCCCTTGTAGAGTGCCGCCTGGAAACCGGCCGCACCCACCAAATCCGAGTCCACATGACCCACCTGGGTTGCCCCCTTCTGGGTGATAACGAATACGGCAAAGAGTTTGCCACACGGGTGGTAAAACTGCCGGACGCTGCGCAGAGGGCAATGAGAGAGCTACGCGGGCAAGCCCTCCACGCCAGAACCCTGGGCTTTAGGCATCCAAGCACAGGAGAGACGGTGGTATTTGAAGCGGAGATGCCACAGGCATTTCGCCAGCTTGTTTCCACCCTCAATTAACTTCACAAACTCATCCCCGAAT
The DNA here is from genome assembly GCA_039198355.1 of Pseudomonadota bacterium. GTDB lineage: Bacteria > Pseudomonadota > Alphaproteobacteria > Rhizobiales > Rhizobiaceae > Pseudahrensia. Next base: position 2,179 of record JBCCTO010000066.1, on the reverse strand, counting down.
ACCCACCGGAATTTTTGTTTTATTGCATGGCCTTAATGGGTCTACCGTTACGCGGGGGCTGTTTGACAGCCACAAGAGGTAGGGTCTCATGGCCACGCTTATTTCAAGAAACACCGATGGCACCCAGGGGAATGATTTCAGCACCGCGCCTGTGATTTCAGCCGATGGCAAGCACATCGTCTTCACCAGCCCGGCGGACAATCTCGTTTCAGGCGATGTAAACGCCTCAGCCGACGTCTTTCTGCACAACCTGGAGACGGGCACAACCACGCTGATTTCACGCCACAGCGATGGCACGCAGGGGGATGGCGACAGTTTTGGCGCCTCCGTTTCAGCGGGTGGGCGTTTTGTGACCTATCACAGCCTTGCTTCAAATCAGGGGGATGGCGATACCAACCTCACCTTTGATATTTTCCTCTTTGACACCACCACCAACACCACGACCCTTATTTCCACAGCAGCGGATGGGACTGCGGCCAACCAGGCCAGCTTTAACCTTGTCATTTCTGCCGACGGGCGCTTCATCGTCTATGAGAGCCTGGCGTCCAATCTTGTGTCGGGCGATGTGGTGGGAACTGCTGATCTGTTCCTTTACGACACCCTGACCGGGACCACCACGCTCGTTTCAAAAAGCACAGATGGCATTTTCGGCAATGACGCCAGCAAGGGCGCGTCCATTTCCGCCGATGGGCGCTACATCACCTATGAAAGCGATGCCTCCAATCTGGTTGCCGGTGATACCAACAACGTCCCCGATGTTTTCCTGTTTGATCGGGTCACGGGAACAACCACGCTGGTCTCCAAAGCGGCGGATGGCACGGTCGGTACGGGTGCAAGCGATAACGCTCAAATATCCGCCAATGGCAAATTTATTGCATACGAAAGCAGTTCAACCAATCTGGTGAGCAACGACACAAATAACGCCGTCAACGATATTTTCGTTTACGACATGGAGAACGACACCACTTTTCTCGTTTCCACAAACACAAGTGGCACGCAGGGCAACTTCAACAGTTTTAAACCCAGCATTTCTGCCGACGGGAACTTCATAGCCTTCGAAAGCGAAGCCACCAACCTCGTGTCTCGCGACACAAATGTGGTTCGAGACATTTTCGTGCATGATCTGACCAGTGGCACAACCAGTATCGTCTCAGATCCCTCCGGCACTACCACAGCGGATGATTTGAGCCAGCTTTCATCCATTTCCGGGACTGGTGAACACGTTGCCTACGCCAGCGATGCCACCAATTTAATTGCTCTGGACGGGAATGCTGAAACCGATGTCTTCGTCAGCACCAATCCGCTCTTTGTGGACATGGGCATGGCCTATGGTTGGACCACGGGTTGGCACATGGCTTGGGGTATCGGGTGGCATCAGGGCTGGAGCGTGGGCTGGTATAATGGCTGGGGCTATGGTTGGTACGTGGGCTGGTATTACGGCTGGTACCTGGGCACGAGCGGATGGACGGTGGGATGGGCCGTTGGCTGGGCCAATGGCTGGACCGTGGGCTGGAACGTCGGCTGGCATAATGGCTGGCATTTCGGGTGGACCTACGGCTGGAACTTCGGCTGGCAGTTTGGCGACCATGTCGGTTGGTCCTTAGAGACCGGCACATAATCGACCACTTCGCTCTCAGCCTTCCAGAAACAGGACATGAGCGCGAAGACATACGGGCACTGCAGCTTCGGCGGACACAAATGTAACGCCCGATCATGCTTTGGCATGCTCCGCCGGTTGAGCAATATCGCACCTGTGAAAACAGATGCAGATCGGAACTAAGTCTCAACGCCCAGCCAAAATCTCAGGATACAGCTTGGTTTTCCCTAGTAACATGCCGTCCATAACGCCTCTCCAAAAGGTGCAGCCATGAATTGCCCCAACGCTGCGCCATCCATTGCGCTAATTGAAGCTGATGAACCGAAAGCGCTTCAGAAACTGCGCACAACCAACAAATCAGGTGCCACAGAACCCAGCTGTCAACGCCGGAGTAAAAGTCCGCCAGTGGCCGGAGTAAAAATGTACCACTTGGCGTAATGATAGGTTTGTCCCCAGACCCGCATGGCGCAGTGCCTCCCACAGCGACGAAGCTATGCGGGGCTGTGGTCAAACCGGGTTATTTGGGAACGGTCAGGTGCCTTTGGTTTGGGCGCTTTGCTTTAGTCGGTAGCTGTCCCCGTT
>JBCCTO010000065.1:0-14101 GCA_039198355.1 Pseudomonadota bacterium | reverse complement strand
CAATGGCCCGCTGGGAAGACCCGTTGCGCAGCTGGAAAGCTATCTCTTCACGCTCCTCAAGGCTGAGCTGGCCATAACACTGTCCCATCGCAAACACATCCTACAATGTGTTGCACTTCAAACGTGAGTCTACAGCCGATCAAGTCGGCGGATGGCGAACAGGGCTGCTGTGAAACGGCGGTTGTGTCGCAATGAAAAGCACAATCCTCGCCCGTTAGATTGGGGTTAGCCGCAAGGAGACCACATCCATGAACGAACCCAAGAAACGCGCCTTTGCACACTCTCTGCTCACACCCAATCAGGTGGAAGAAACCTACCGTTTGATGAAAAAGCACATGCCGGGCCGCACACCCACGGCCAAGGGGCCCAAGGAACAGCCGGACCCGTTCCGGTCCTGCGTGTCCTGCATGTTGTCGGCCCAATCGCGGGATGAAAACACAGCAAAAGCATCGAAAGCATTGTTTGCCCTGGCGGACACGCCCGAGGGTATTTTGGCGCTGGAGGACGATGTGGTGACCGCCGCCATCAAACCCTGCGGCCTCTACAATATGAAAACCCGCAATTTGAAAAAGCTCTGCGCCTATGTGATTGAGGAATTAAACTGCGTCATCCCCAATACACGCGAGGGCCTGCTGAAAATCCCCGGCATCGGGCGCAAATGTGCCGATATCGTCTTATCGTTCACTTTCGATGAAGATGTGATCGCCGTGGACACCCACGTCCACCGGGTGGCAAACCGCACGGGTCTCGCCCGCGGCAAAACCGAAGCACAAACCGCCCAGTCCTTGGAAGACCGCACCCCAGCCTGGGCCATGCGGGACGGGCATTTTTGGCTTTTGCAATTCGGCAAGAAAATCTGCCGCTCCCGCGCGCCCCAATGCGATGCCTGTTTCGTCAACCACGTATGCCAACATCATGCGGCGCTGTTGAAAGAAGCCTCCTAAGCAGACGCACGTCCACAATAGTGTTGATCGCGATAGCGTTACTCTCAAAATGGGCGGCGCCCTAAGCTGCGTTATCGCTGTCTTCGGCAGGCTCCTCGGCAGCCTCTTCGGCCTCTTTCACCACGTCTTCAAACTTCGGGCCACCTTTGGCAACGCCCACCATGGCGGGGCGCAGCACGCGGTCGCCGATCTTATAGCCTTCCTGCACCACTTGGGCGACGGAATTGTTGGGGGCCTCTTTATCGGGCACCTCATACATGGCCTGGTGCAGATTCGGATCAAACTTCTCACCCTGGGGGTTGAATTTCGTCACGCCAGCACTGTCCAGCGCCTTCAAAAGTTCCCGCTCGGTCAGTTCCACACCTTCCAGCAGGGCCTTGAACTCATCAGAACCGGACTCGCGCTTTTCCGCCGTCACCGCCTGTAGGGCGCGCTGGAGATTGTCGCCCACGCCCAAAAGATCACGGGCAAATTTGGTCACCGCATAGGTGCGCGCATCGGTGATTTCGCGCGCTGTGCGTTTGCGCAGATTATCCATCTCCGCCACCGTACGCAGCGTCTGGTCCTTCAGCTCTTCGTTTTCCGCTTTCAGCTTGTCCAGCACCGCCAGAATTTGAGCCGGATCATTGGGGTCCGCCTCCTCCTTGGGCTCCAATTCCTCTTCCGCTTCAGCGGCTTCCAGTTCGGCCTGTTCTTCGGCTTCTAGGCGGGCTTCTTCCGCTTCCAGATCGTCAAAAAGCGCGTCTTCGGGAGTGCGTCCGTCCATCATCGTCATCATTCCTGCCCTTCAGCGGCTTGCTCATTTCTGACGCCGCATATCGGCACTGGGGGGGCAAAAATCAACCCATTTTGGTCACCTAAGCAGACGCGAAACCACCTGTGCTGTAAAATCCACCATGGGCACAATGCGGGCATAATTGAGCCGCGTGGGGCCGATCACCCCCACCGCCCCGATGATGCGTTGCTCCGCATCGCGGTAAGGGGCCACCACTACAGAAGAGCCGGACAGGGAAAACAGTTTGTTTTCCGAGCCGATGAAAATTTTCACCCCTTCACCCGTCTCCGCCAGATCAAGCAATTGCAGCAGACCCTCCCGGGTCTCCATTTCATCAAACAGATGCTGCAATCGCTCCAGATCATTCTGGGCATCGATGTTCTTGAGCAACTGGCTACGCCCGCGCACGATGAGTTGTGGCGCTTGGTTTTTCGACTGTCCTGCCCAGGTGGCCAAGCCTTGATCCACCAGCGACTGGGTGAGTTCATCCAACTCGTTTTTTGCCGCTTCCAAGCGCTGCTGAATAATCAGCCGGGCTTCAGAAAGGGTGCGGCCTGCAATGTGGGCATTGAGGAAGTTGGAGGCCTGCACCAGCGTGGAGGCGGTCATGCCCGGCGGCAGGTCCAGAATGCGGTTCTCCACAGTGTCGTTTTCGCCCACCAGCACCACCAACGCCTTGGTGGCTTCCAGCCGCACGAATTCGATGTGTTTGAGGCGCACGTCAGATTTGCCGGCAATCACAAGGCCAGCCCCCTGTGTGAGGCCGGAAAGCAATTGGCTGGCCTCTGTGAGCAGGGTTTCCACGGAGCCTTCGCTGCGGGAAGCCTGCACTTGTGCCTCAATGCCGGCCCGTTCGTCCTTGGTGAGATCGCCCAGTTCCATGAACCCGTCTACAAAATAGCGAAGGCCAAGCTCCGTGGGCATACGGCCAGCGGAAACATGGGGCGCATAAATGAGCCCCAAATGTTCCAGATCGCTCATCACATTGCGGATGGAGGCGGGGGAGAGGGAAATCTCCAACTGCCGCGCCAGATTGCGCGACCCCAGCGGCACGCCGGTTTCCAAATAGGTCTCCACGATGGAGCGGAAAATGGCCCGGGAGCGGTCGTCCAACTGGCCGCCCAGATGATTGTCAAGATTGTTCAGGTCAGGTTCGAAAGGGGTAGCGTTCATGGTATTATTATAGGCACCATGAACAGCGTGCTCAATTGTTAGGCTTGATGCGCGCCCCACTCTTATCCGCAAACGCCGCCAGCCGTTCGTTGGACGCTTCTTGCGTGTTCACCACACCGGCAACAAAAGCCTCCATGTAGCTGGCATCCAGCGCTGACATGTTGCGCGTGTGGGAGAGGGCGGAGCAGATGGCGAAGTTGGAAAGGGCGGGCACCTGCACCGTCTTGCGGGCAATTTCCATGGCCTTGTCCTCGCTGCTTGCACCCTCGCTCACCAGGTATTGGCAAAGCCCTACATCTAGCGCTTCCTGGGCCTGATAGATGCGGCCGGTGAGCATCATGTCCACCATGCGGGCGCGACCGATGAGCTCGGACACGCGAATGGTGGCCCCACCGCCGGTAAACAGGCCCCGCTGACCTTCGGGCAGAGCAAAATAGGTAGTGCTGTCAGCCACGCGGATATGGGCGGAGGAGGCAAGCTCCAGCCCGCCACCCACCGTCGCTCCTTTCAGCGCAGCAATGACGGGCACCCCGCCATATTCCATCTTGTTGAAGGCCTCGTGCCAGCGCAGGCACACGGCCATGAAATCCGCCGCCGTGCGTTCGTTTTTGTGGTGCTCCACCAAATCAAGCCCAGCGCTGAAATGGTCCCCTTCAGCCCGCAGCACCACCGCCCGCGCGCCCACACGGGGCAGCGTTGCGAAGACGGTGATGAGTTCCTCAATCGTCGCTTCATTGAGCGCATTGCGCTTGGCGGCACGGTCCAGCGTGACAATGGCGATTTCATCTTCGCTCGCAACGCGCAGATGTTCAAAGGGGCCGAAGGGGAGTTTCATGAGCTTTGCTCCTTTTGTATTTGCGCTCACGCTGTCGGCCCTGAGGGCCTTCGCTGCGCGGGCGCGGCAAACGATTGCCGGGCGGCTCTTCGCCGCCTTCGCGCTTCAGCAAGATGCTAAAGCGCTCCTACAGGAATGGGAGGTCAACGAGCGTGCCCGTGGCCCGCCCGCTTTCGCGGTAGATCACCACTTTGTCGCCGGGCTTCATGAAATCTTCCACCAGCGCATAGCCGATATTGGCCTCCATGCGCGGCGACCAGACACACACGGTCATGCGGCCCACGCGGGGGCCGTCTTCTCGGTCATCCCTTTTGATGTCGGCCCAGCGGTATTGCAGCGGGTCGGGCGTGTCGCCGTCTTGAATAATACCCAGCTGATGGCGCTTATTGCCCTCGACATGTATTTTGCGCAGGGCCTCCAGGCCGACAATCTTGCCGGGGCCGTCGAACTCCATCTCCACGTCCACATATTTGCCAAGGCGCACGTCAAACGGGTTGGTCTTGTCGTCCGTATCACCACCCACCGAGAGAAGGCCGGACTCCACCCGCTCCGGTGTGCCGGGGGAGCCGGGGCCAATGTCCCAAGGCTTGCCCGCTTCCTTGAAGATGTTCCACAGCTTGCGCCCCTGTGTGCGGTCACGCAGGTAAATCTCAAACCCACCCTGTTTGGACCAACCGGAACGCTGCACGGCCACGGGAATGCCTTCCAGATGGGTTTCCTTGAACCAGAAATATTTGATGTCACGTACCCAATCGCCAAAGACATGGGCCACCACGTCTTCCGCCATGGGGCCTTGCAGAGCCATAGGGGCCACGTCCGGCTCGGTCACTTCCACATCCAGCCCCCGCTCATAGGCGATGGAGCGGGCCCACAGCCACATGTCGCTGTCCGCAATGGAATACCAGTAAAGATCATCTGCCAGTTTGAGCACGATGGGGTCGTTCATCAGCGTGCCGCGATGGTCGCACAGCGGTACGTATTTACCCTGCCCAATCTTGCATTTGGACAGATCACGGGGAGACAGGATTTGCGCCAGCACGCCCGCATCCGGGCCTTTCAGCTGCACCTGCCGTTCCGCCCCCACATCCCATTGGGAGACGCCGTTGATGAGCCGCCAATATTCCTCATCCGGGTTGCCATAGCCCGTGGGTAGGATCATGGAATTGTACACGGTGGCGGAGCGCATCCCCTCCTTCCGCGTCACATCAAAAAAGGGAGAGGGGCGCAACCGGCCCGAGGGGGTAATTTCAAGCATGGCCGTTCCTCCAACCAGCGGGTTTTGAAGTAAAAGCGGGCCCGGCTCCCTTTCGGCCCCGTATCTTTTACAATTTGCGTTTTTGCGCTTGTGGCGGGCAGCGACAAATGACAAATCTTGGGCCTCAGCACAAACTCAAGTTAGGGCTCGGTTTGGCATGACAGGTGTAAAGGCCAGCATTCCCCCGCTGAACTGGTTGCGGGCCTTTGAGGCCACGGCGCGACACTTGTCATTTACCCATGCGGCGGGGGAATTGAATCTGTCCCAAGTGGCGGTTTCCAAACAGGTGAAACAGCTGGAACTGCACCTGCGCGAACCCCTGTTCATCCGCCACGCCCGGTCTTTGGAGCTCACGCGGGCGGGCAGCGCCTATCTGCCCAAGGTGCGCGACGCGTTTTTGCAATTGGCAGACGGCACGCGGGAAGTGTTTGGCGCGGGGAGAGACCGGGTCATTACCGTGCGCTGCGCCATCGCCTTTTCCACCAATTGGCTGGCCCCCCGCATGGCCCGTTTCCATGCCCGCCACCCCCATGTGCAATTGCGCATCCTCTCCAATGTGTGGAGCGAGCAGGAGCGGGACGCCAATGCGCTGTACGATCTAGACATTCGTTATGGCACGGACCCTTGGCCTGGCTTGCAAGCGGAACGCCTGACGACGGACAGGCTGATGCCCTTGTGCCACCCCGCCATGGCGGAGACTGCTCTGCGGGAACCAGCCGATCTATTAGAACAACGGCTCATCCATGTGCTGGGCTATGAAGACGGCTGGGACCGCTGGTTGCGGGCCGCCGGGGTGGGTGGTGCTTCAACGGGTCTACAGGTGGATAATTCCGTCCTCGCCTTTGCGCTGGTGGAACAGAACGCCGGCGTGGCCCTCGCCCGCTCTTCCATGGCAAACCATCTGGTGCGCGGCGGCCGGTTGGTGCAACCCTTTGACCTTACCATTCCCTCCAAGGAAGCCTTTTACATCACCTGGCCCACAGGCACCGACCCGGTAGGCGACGCCGCCCTGTTTAGAGACTGGCTGGTTCAGGAGAGCGCATTTCATTAACCTTAGAAATGCTCTAACGAGAGGCAAATCAAAGAATATTTTGGGCCACCCATGCGACCTTCAAAACGCGCTCCCGATCAGATGCGGGACGTCAAAATCAACCGCAATTTTGCCAAACATGCGGAAGGCTCCTGCCTGATCCAGTTTGGTGATACCCATGTGCTGTGCACCGCCTCGCTGGAGGAGCGGGTGCCGCCGTGGCTGCGCGGCGCGGGCAAGGGCTGGGTGACGGCGGAATACGGCATGCTGCCCCGCTCCACGGGTTCTCGGATGCGGCGGGAAGCATCCGGCGGCAAACAGTCCGGCCGCACGCAGGAAATCCAGCGCCTCATCGGGCGGTCCCTGCGGGCCGTGGTGGACATGAAGGCGCTTGGCGAGCGGCAGATTTCTTTGGACTGCGATGTCATTCAGGCCGATGGCGGCACCCGCACGGCCTCCATCACCGGCGCATGGATTGCCCTGCGGGACTGTATTGAATGGATGAAAGACCGTGACATGGTGGGCGATGATGTGCTGCTGGACAATGTGGCCGCCATTTCCTGCGGCATCCACAATGGCCAACCCGTGCTGGATCTGGACTATGCGGAAGATTCAGAGGCAGAGACCGACGCCAATTTTGTCATGACCGGTTCCGGCGGCATTGTGGAGGTGCAGGGCACGGCGGAGGGTGCGCCCTTTAGCGAAGAGGAGTTTCTGCAACTCATGGGCCTTGCCCGCAAAGGCATTGGCGAACTGGTCGCCATGCAAAACGCAGACTGATCGCCGTGCGCAGACTGGACACCAAAGAACTGGTTCTGGCCACCCATAATGTCGGCAAGCTGCGGGAAATCCGCGACCTGCTGGAGCCCTTCGGTTTTGTCATTACTTCGGCGGGAGAACTGGGCCTTCCGGAGCCGGTGGAAGATGGTACGAGTTTTGAGCAGAACGCCTATATCAAGGCCCATGCGGCTGCCACAGCCACCGGCAAAGTTGCGCTGTCTGATGACAGCGGGCTGTGCGTGAGTGCATTGGGCGGAGCGCCCGGTATCTATACGGCAGACTGGGCCGAGAAAAATGACGGCACGGGCCGCGACTTCATGATGGCCATGGAGAAAGTGGAAGCTAAACTGGCAGAAGCTGGGGCTACATCGCCCGACCAACGGCGGGGCGCTTTCATGGCCACGCTGTGCCTGTGCTGGCCCGACGGTCACGCAGAATATTTCGTGGGCGAAGCACCGGGCCATCTGGTTTGGCCGCCCCGGGGGGATGACGGCTTCGGCTATGACCCCGTGTTCCAGCCTGACGGCCACAAGCGCACCTTTGGCGAAATGACGGCCCAGGAAAAGCATGGCTGGCGGCCGGGACAGGAGACACCGCCCCTCTCCCACCGCGCCCGCGCCTTCGCAAAGCTGGCGGAGGTTTTAAGTGCCTGATCTGCGCCTCGTCTCCTCCCATGACAATCCACAGCCCGTGCTCTTTAACGAAGATGACGGGCAACCGGGCTTTGGCGTCTATGTCCATTGGCCCTTTTGTGCTGCCAAATGCCCCTATTGCGATTTCAACTCCCACGTCCGCCATGGGGGCGTCGATCAGGCCCGCTATGCCCGCGCGCTGGCTACGGAAATCACCCACATGGCCGCCATGCAGCCGGGGCAGAAAGTCACCTCCGTGTTTTTTGGTGGTGGCACGCCTTCGCTCATGGAGCCGGACACGGTGGCCCATGTGCTTCAATCCATCGATACAGCTTGGGGTCTGGACGAGGGCATTGAAATTACGCTGGAGGCCAATCCCACCTCTGTGGAAGCCGACCGCTTCCGCGCCCATCGTGAAGCCGGGGTAAACCGGGTTTCGCTGGGCGTGCAATCCCTGGATGATGACCAGTTGAAATTCCTGGGCCGTCTCCACTCCGCCCGGGAGGCCATGGACGCCATTGAGACCGCGCGGGCCATTTTCCCTCGCTTTTCCTTCGATCTCATCTACGCCCGTCCCGACCAAACACTCAAACAGTGGGAGGCGGAGTTACGGGCTGCGCTGGCCCTGTCCGGCGGTCACCTGTCCCTCTACCAGCTCACCATCGAGCAGGAGACGCCCTTCCACCGTCTGCATGCCAATGGCAAATTGCAGGTGCCGGAGGCGGAACTGGCGGCACAGCTTTATGAATTGACGCAGGACATCACCGTTGATGCGGGTCTGCCCGCCTATGAGATTTCCAACCACGCCACGCCCGGCATGGAGAGCCGCCACAACCTCACCTATTGGCGCTTTGGCACATGGGCCGGCATTGGCCCCGGCGCCCACGGGCGCCTTTCGATGAATGATGGCCGCCGCGCCACCTCCACAGTCCGAAACCCGGAACTTTGGCTCAAAGCCGTGGAAGAGAACGGCCACGGCATGGTGGAAAACGAGGTGATGGAAGATGTGGATGCCGCGGACGAAATGCTGCTCATGGGTCTTCGGTTAAAAGAGGGTTTGCGCATGCCCCGCTATGAAGCCCTCACCGGCCATCCCATCAACGCCGAGCGCCTCGCCGATCTCATCGAATACGGCATGATCGAACACCTCAACCAAAACCGCATCCGCGCTACGCCGGAGGGATGCCTCGTGCTGGATGCGGTGATTGCGGATTTGGCGAGTTAAGGTTTATGGGCTCACGCCATTGGCTTTGCGGCTTTCGCTGCGCCCCGATCGGGCAGTGGATCGCGGCAAAGGATTGTGGCACGGCGCTTCACCGCCCCTAGAGCCTCCCGCATCCAATCCAAACCAAAGAGCATCACAAATCGCGTTTGAGATCAGCGTTCTGCTGAGTGAAAGGCAGCGACTTGTGATTCAGGTTGGAGGCGGCATGCTCTAACGTATGAGCGACAAACTCGGCAACCACAGCACGATGGCCGGGAACGCGATCAGCACGGCGATGGTGATGGCGTCGGCCACGAAGAAGGGGGACGCTCCTTTGAAGACGTCCTGAACAGAAATGTCCGAGTGCACGCCGGCCACCACAAAACAGTTCAGCCCAATGGGCGGGGTTATGAGGCATAGCTCCGCCATCTTCACCACCAGGATGCCAAACCACACGGCACAGAGCGTGCCGCTCATGCCGAAGGCGCTGTCAGCGGCAGAAACGTCAATGCCACCGTTCAGCGCCATGACGGCGGGGAAGACCACCGGCAGGGTGAGGAGCAACATGCCGATGGCATCCATGAACATGCCCAGCACCGCATAGGCCAGCAGGATCAGGATCAGCGTCAGCAAGGGGCTTTGGTCCAGCCCGCCAATCCAGGTGGCGAAGGCATCGGGCAATTGGGCGAAGCCTAGAAAACGCACATAGATCAGCACGCCCCAGATGATGGTGAAAATCATCACCGACAATTTGGCGGTTTCAATCAGTGCCGATTTCAATTGCGGCCAGCGCATCCCTCGGGCCACGGCCATGCAAAAGACGATGAAGGCCCCGATGGCACCCCCTTCCGTGGGCGTGCCCCAGGCATCGCCGCCGAAGGGATTGTAGACGAACAGAATGATAATCAGCACCACCGCCACAATGGGCAGGGCAGGCAGCAGCGAAACGAACCGCTGACCCCATGTGAACCCGCCAATGGGCGGGCCAAAATTTTTAATGAGCAACGCCATGGCCACCACGAGGGAACCGTAGATAATGGCTGAGACCACACCGGGGATGAACCCGGCCAGCAGCAGCAGGCCCACATCTTGCTCCACGATAATGGCGTAGATCACCAGAATTGCCGAAGGTGGAATGAGGGAAGCCAGCGTTCCGCCCGCAGCCACCACACCGGCGGCAAAACGTTTGTCATAATTATTGGCCAACATTTCCGGAATGGCGATGCGGGCGAAGACAGCGGAGGTGGCCACAGATGCACCGGAGACGGCGGCAAAGCCTGCGGTGGCAAAGATGGTGGAGACGGCGAGCCCGCCCGGCAACCAGCCGAGCCACCGTTTGGCGGCCTCGAACAGGGCCTTGGTGAGGCCTGCGTGATAGGCCAGATAGCCAATCAAAATGAAAGTGGGGATCAGCGAAAGCGCCTGACTGGCGACCTTTGAATGGGGCACTTGACCCGCCGTCTTGGCGGCGATGGTGACGGCCCAGTCCAATTCCTCAAACCGGTAACCTTTCTTGGACCAGAAAATCCACACCAGCCCCAGCACGCCCGCAATGGCGGCGGCGAAGGCCACGCGCATGCCCAGCACCACCATCACCAGCATGCCCATGGAGACCCAAATGCCGATCTCAAAGGAGGTCATCAGCGCGCCTCCACATTTTCGTCAGACACAGTGGCGGCCTCATTGGCAGCTTGGGTGGCAGCATCTTCGATGAGGGGCACAGCCACCGGGGTCTCGCTGCCTGTAGCAATGGCACGGCCGTAGGCCCACAATTGCAGTACAAAACGCAGGGCCAGCACGAAAAATGCGATGGGCACGATCAGTTTGGCAGGCCAAAGGGGGATGGCGATGTCCATGGATGAATCCCGCGACCACAGCGGCGCGGCAAAATCGAAAGACCGCCCGAAATGGGAGAAGGACCCCCAAAGCAACAACAGCGTGACCACGAGCATGAGGGCGACGGTGACGAATTCCACCACCCACAAAACGCGCCCTTTGGCCATGCCCACAAATAAGTCCATGCGGATATGCCCGCCCAACCGCTGCACATAGGCCACGCCGGTTAGCGCGATGACGGGCATGGCCTGCTCAATCCAGTCCACATAGCCGGGCAGGGGAGCGTTGAAGAAGTTACGACCCGTCACAGAGATCACGGCCAGCAGCATGAGGGCAAAGACGGCAAGGCCGGAGATCAGCGCCAAGGGCTGTTCCAGCGCAAACAGCGCCCGGTCCAGTTTCGACAGGCGGGTGTCGTCGGTGAGTACAGATGAAGCAGCAGCCATTGCAGCGTGTCCCCCCGACACTCGAAATGGTTATTTAGGAAAGCCGCTGGCAGGGATGAACCTGCCAGCGGCTTGGTCTTTTAGCCCTGAGGGCCAAAGCGCTGACTAACGTCAGCCTTTTTTGTCAGCGATCATTTTGGTGACCATGTCATAGAGTTCCTGTGCGGGCAGTCCACGGTCGGTGTTTTCCTTGATCCAGGTGGCGGCGATGTCACCAGCGGATTTGCGGAAATCTTCAATTTCAGCATCCGTGTAGGTGATTTCAGCAATGCCGCGCTCTTTCAGCGTGGGGCCCCATTTGGCCATGGTGGCTGTGTTGTAGCTTTCCACATAATGGTCCAGCGCTTCGGGGATGGAATCCAGCAGCGCCTTGCGGTGGGCATCTGACAGGCTGTTGAGCGCATCCGTATTGGCCACAACAGGGCAGTTCACCGTGCCGGGGTTTAGGTTCGTGGTCCACCACTTGCCGCCCTCGACGGTGCCGAAGGACATATGGGCATGGGGGGCAAAGGCCACGGCTTTCACCACGCCGGAATCCAGTGCTTGGCGCACTTCCGTGGCGGACATGGAGGTGGGCACTGCGCCCGCCGTCTTCATGGCAGCGCCAATGCCGCCCGTGGCGCGCACGGTGAGGCCGTTATAGTCCGCCAGTGTCTTGGGCGCATCCCCCACACCCACCAGATTATACTGGGGCAGCGGGGATGGCATCAAAAGGGTGGCGTTCCAGCGGGCCAGGTCCTTCTTCACAGCCGGGTGCTGGTAGAGAGCCATGGAAATTTCCCGCTCCATCTCCAGCGAATTCACGCCCAGAAAGGGCAGTTCCAGCACGGTGATGGTGGGGTTTTTATCCCGGTGATAACCGGCGCAGAATTGGGCCATTTCGAACGCGCCGATGGAGATGCCGTCCAAATTTTCGCGGTTTTTGGACAGGCCGCCATAGGAGATGGACAGCGTAAATTCGCCATTGGTCTTGGCCTTCACCAGTTCCGCCAGTTTCTCCACATGCTCCGTAAAAGCGCGACGTTTGCCCCACAGCGACACGTTCCACTCCACCGCCAGCGCGGGCAGCGTGAAGGAAGCCGTCATGGCAGCGGCAAGGGCAAGGGTTCTCAATTTCATGGTTTCTCCTCCCGAGAGATTTGAGGCATTGAACTTTCGGCCCATACGTTGGCACAGCTAACGCCCCTTGACTACTCCCTTGGCCAACCCCGTGTGCGCTCTCCGCACTGGGCTGAAAGTGCAGATTTGTCGTGTTTATGCGCCTGCCAGCTCGCGCCGCGCCCAATCTTCATTTTATGCGACAGTTTGCTTCACTTACGACGCCCATGTCGCAGCTTTTTGCCGTTGATGGGACACATTCGATCCCAATTTGCCTTCGCGGGGGGCGAGAAAGCCCCAAAGTTCTTTCGAACCATGTGAAAAATTGAATATGCAAACAACCGACCCTGTGGTGGCCGGACTAATGAATCTCGACATCAGTTCAAACGCCATCTTCGCGCATGTCATACGGCATAGCCGTCTGCCCTTGTGCATTACTGACCCAAATCAAAAAGACAGCCCCATTGTGTTCGCCAATGAGGCCTTCTTCAACCTCACCGGATATGGCCCGGAGGAAGTGATCGGCCACAATTGCCGTTTCCTTCAGGGCGAGGAAACCAGCCGCAAGAGCCTGGACGAGGTTCGCCGCGCGCTGGCGGAGGGGGAAGTCTCCACCATCGAAATTATCAACTATCGCAAGGATGGCAGCAAGTTTACCAACGCCTTGCAAATCGGCCCCGTCTTTGACGATGACGGCCGCCTCATCTTTCATTTTGGCTCCCAAATGGATGTTTCCACCGCCCGCGATAGGGAAAGGGAAGAGGCGTCGCTGCGCACATCGGAATTGCTCCACCGCTTGCGCAATATCGTCAACGTCATGTCCGTGGTCATCAAGATGACGAGCCGGACGGAGACGGATACCCTCAGTTACAGCAAGCGCGTGGTGGACCGCCTCATGGCGCTGGGCCGGGTCCACTTCGACACGCTCACAGATGAGGGGCCCAAGGTTTTGCACCTTGAGCATTTGGCTCAGACCCTGCTTTTGGCCTATGCGCCCTTGGGGGAACAGCAGGTGAAGATGCAGGGGGAGCGGGTGGAACTTTCTACTTCGACTATCACACCGCTCACCCTTCTGCTGCACGAACTCGCCACCAACGCAGTCAAATACGGCAGTCTTGGCCATGAAAGCGGGCGGGTGGACCTCAATTGGTCCACGGATGAGGACGGAGCATTGATTCTGCAATGGCAGGAGGTCAATGGGCCCAAGGTCACCGCGCCAGCCCAAACCAAGGGCTCCAAGATTGTGCAGGACCTGGTGCAAATGTCCGGTGGGACGCTTCAATTGGACTGGAGCGAAACCGGTCTTGGCGCGAAACTGCGCCTGCCCCTTGCATAAATCTGCTTTGGGTCGGGGTCATATTTCTCCCCGGCCCAAAATGGCGTCTCGTTCGTAGGGCAGCCCTCTTCGACAAATTCTGAACAGCACACTCCAAGGACGCATTTAAGGCTCCTGTTCCCGGGCCTTGAAAGCGGAAAGGTTTTTGTCCGGTTCTTCCTCAAACCGGTCTTCCAGGCACGCCAAACGCTCAATCCGGTCGAGCCGGAAGTTGCGGAAGTCATGGCGGCTTTCGCACCATGCTGCCACCACCCAGACCGGGCTGGCGAAGATGAGCGCCAACGGCCGCAAAATGCGGCGGGATGTGCGGTCTTGCAAATCCACATAGTTGACTTGAATTTTGCGTCTGTCACGGATGGCGTTGCGAATGTCGCTAAAACTCACCGTCCAGGGGATGCGTGAGGCTCCGGGCACCGAGAAAGTGGTAATCTGCGCCATATCGCCCTGAAGTTCCGGCGGCAGGGCTGCGCTGATCTTCTCCAGGGCACTGGTGGCTTTGGCCGCAAAGGGCGCATCGGTCCATTGCCCCACCACCGCAATGCCCAGCGCCAGCGCCTCCAGCTCGTCATGGTCAAAGGCCACCGGCGGCAGGTAATAGCGCTTGTCGATGAGATAGCCTGTGGACTCACGTTGCAAGTGCAACGTTTTGGTTTTGTTCTTTTGGTGTTTTGAAGTTGATACATGCTCTTGGCTGGTTGTTGTATTGTGTGACGATGGCCCTCAATTGGCTGGGGGATTGGGCATCGAGGTCGGTTTT
>JBCCTO010000064.1:0-15446 GCA_039198355.1 Pseudomonadota bacterium | reverse complement strand
CGAACATGAGCATGGGGGGCAGGGGCAGTTGCGCATTGCCGGGGCCGAACATTTCTCCCCGCGAACAGGTGAGAATTTCCTCATAAGTGTAAGAAGACTGCTGTTTGGCCATGCCCATGCCCCTCTATATTATTGGCGCACGCCTGGCGGGCCAATCGGTAGACCTCGCCTTACCGCGCCCCACACTTTCGGTCAAACCCGCGTTCGCGGGCGCTTTAGTAGAGGCTGTGGGGGGATTGGGGCACTTCGTTAGCGCTGGTGGCGCACTGGGTGAGTAGCGCCTTCTCTTGCGATAGAGACGCGGGTGGCCTATTCTTGTGCCGAGGGAAGCAACTAAGGTCGTCTTGCGGTGGCCGCATTTCTCCGACATTGACAATTGACGAAGGCCCGCATTCGGCGGGGACGGATTGTGAGAGACTTGATGACTACCGGCCACACCCACGACCACAGCCATGAAAACCATGCTGTTGAGTGCAACACAATCCACCTGATGGACCGGCTGCGCAAGGCGGGTCTGCGCCCCACGCGCCAGCGCATGGCCCTTTCTCACCTGCTGTTCTCAAAAGGCCACCGCCATGTGAGCGCCGAGGCCCTGCATGAAGAAGCCATCCTGGCCAGCGTTCCGGTCTCGCTCGCCACCGTCTACAACACCCTCCACCAGTTCAACGAAGCTGGCCTGCTGCGCGCCGTGGCCGTCGAATCCTCCAAAACCTATTTCGACACCAACACGTCCGACCACCACCACTTCTTCCTGGAAGACGAAAACAAAGTGGTCGACGTCCCCGCCTCCCAAATCACAGTCTCTGACCTGCCAGAGCCGCCGGATGGTATGGAGATCGCGAGAGTGGATGTGATTGTTCGGGTGAAGCCTAAAAGCTGAACGCTGCCTCGGCTTTGCCGACGGGTTTTCAAGTAAGCTATCACTGGGGAAAATGGCGTCGCATCCACGACGGACAGCAGCGTCACTTTCCCGACTAGGCTGACGCTCTGCTTGAAGTGAATTGTTCGACGATACTGCTGGGCGTCACGCCAAAGTGGCGTTTGAAGGCTCGACGCAAATTTTCTTCAGAGCCAAAGCCGAAATGCGTTGCTAGAGCCTTGAGGGGTACTTCTGACGCTAAAAGCGCATCGCGGGCTGCATGGACGCGCCTTTGTTCAACAAAGGATGACGGTGCCGTGCCGAATTCGCGCTTGAAAAGCCGTGCAAAATTTCTCTCCGACATACCACATAGGGCAGCCATGTTGGGCACAGAATAATCTGCCGACAGGTCCCCGTGGATAGCGGCCAGCAGGTTATCAAAACGGCCTGTGGAACTGTTTATTTGCTGACGCAAGGCAGCGCTGAATTGGGTTTGTCCTCCTTGACGCTTCAGGGGCAACACAAGCATGCGCGCGATACGTAATGCTTCCTTTCGGCCCAAATCCTCTTCCACCAGTGCAAGCGCCATATCAATTCCTGCGCTTACTCCGGCAGAAGTCCAAACGGCGCCGTCCTTTACAAAAATTTCATCTGAGGACACCCGCACGCGCCCATAGTCTTGCGATAAGCGGTGGCTCTCCATCCAGTGAGTGGTGGCTGTTTTGCCGTCCAGCACGCCCGCTTCTGCCAAGACGAAGGCACCAAGACATATGGAGCAAATCCGACGGGCTGACCGAACGGCATTGCGCACCAAGACTTGAATGTCATTGCAGTGTCGCGCGACAAAAGCACCGCGCCCGCCGGCAACAATAAAAGTCTCTGCGGGGCGGACCTGATCCGCCTTCATGGTGCTGATGGGCATGACGGTATCGGAGGAAACGGTCGCGCCATCTATAGAGGCAATGGCAACATCGTAGGCTTTGCGACCATCTTCTTGACGGGCATCACAGAAGACCTGAAGCGGGCCCGTGACGTCCAGCAGCTTCACGTTGTCATAAACCAGGATGGTGATGCTGCGGGTTTGATTTTTGGCAGAATATGCTTTCATATTGTCATTCTGCCAAAACGCTGCGTCCCTTACAATGTCCCCGTTTCAACAAAAAGGCACTGGAAGGCATCATCATGAAAAGCTTGAACATCGCAGATTGCATCAACGAAACATGCCCCTGGTCAGGGGAAAAAGTCTCTCAAAATGCACTCACCCTCTATCGCGGCAAGGTGGTGGGTTTTTGCAATACGGGCTGCCGTGACAAATTCGAGAAAGCCACCGAACAATTTGATGATCTTTTTGCATCTGTACCAAAATAGCTTTGTCCTGTCGCAAGGCAGGAGCGCAGCCTGTGCTGCGTGGCCCTTTGGCCTCCTCACGGACGTTTGGAAAAAAGCGTATCACCGCTTTGAGTGTGCTATTGCGGGTATCTTGAAAACCCTTGTGCACAAAAAAACCGCCCCCACCAAACGGCAGGGGCGGTCTCAAATTCTCATCTAGCTTAAAAGCCGAACGGCTCTCTTAGCCAGCGGGGCAGTTATTGTCGGACATGAAGTCGTGGACTTTGACGGCGCCGGAGGTGATGTCGGCTTCGGCTTTTTCCACGGCGGCTTTCATGTCGGCATCCACCAGGGACTTGTTGTTGTCGTCCATGGCATAGCCCACGCCGCCTGCTGCCAGGTTCAGCACGTTGAAGCCGGCGGACCATTTGTCGTTCTTCACGTCCATAAAGGCGTTGTAGACGGCGTTGTCCACGCGCTTGAGCATGGAGGTGAGGACTTTACCGGGGTGCATGCCGTTCTGGTTGGAATCCACACCAATGCCCAGTTTGCCAGCGTCCGCGGCGGCTTGTAGCACGCCGATGCCGGTGCCGCCCGCAGCGTGGTAGACTACGTCAGCGCCACGGTCGAATTGGGACTTGGCCAGTTCAGCGCCCTTCACAGGGTCGTTCCAGGCGGCACCGGTGGTGCCGGTCATGTTTTGAAAGACTTCAGCGTCGGCGTTGACAGATTTTACACCCTGCACATAGCCGCAGGCGAATTTGCGGATCAGCGGAATATCCATGCCGCCCACAAAACCAACCTTGCCGGTTTTGGAGGCCTTGGCGGCCATCACGCCCACCAGATAGGAGCCTTCATGCTCGGTGAAGAGAATGGAGCGCACGTTGGGCTGTTCCACCACCATGTCCACGATAGCGAATTTCGTGTCCGGAAATTCTTTGGCCACTTTTTCCAGGGCCGCAGCCTGGGAAAAGCCAATGGCCACCACGGGGTTGTGTCCGTCGCGGGCGAAGCGGCGCATGGCCTGCTCCCGCTGGGCGTCGTTTTGAATTTCGAAGTCTTTATATTCAATGCCGGTTTCGCTTTTGAAACGCTCAGCACCGGTGAAAGCGGATTCGTTGAACGATTTATCGTTCTTGCCGCCCAGGTCATACACCAAAGCGGGTTTGAGGCCGCCATGGTCATCGGCGAAAGCTGCGGCCGCCGAGAAGGCAACGGCGGCAAGAGCCAACATCATTTTTTTCATACTGTGTCCTTTCAGTGGTGACCGCATGATCTTGTCTGCAAAGACCCGACGGTCAAAGGGGGAAAATTTCGAGCCTGTGTCCCTGCGGCTTCCAATCAGGCTCACCGCATGGGCAAAAGTGTGGCACGGCTGGGCCGCCTTTGCACGGCTTTTTGCGCCGTTTTCCAAACTCACATGCGTGGGCGCGCCTTGGAGCGGCTAGCCATGCCCAAGGGTGCATGTTAGCGACACCTTCAATGGATTTTTTTGTGACGACAAACTGCTGGCCCCATGAGCACGCCTGAACCACGCTTTTTGCGCCATCCCGTTTTAGTGGGTGATTTGGGCGGCACCAATGCGCGCTTTAAGCTGGTGGGGGATACGCCCGCCGACGATGTGCAGTTTGAAACCGTGCCCACGGCCAATTTTGCCAGTGTGGAAGAGGCCATTGCCAAGACGGTGCTCGACCAATGCCCCGTCACGCCCCGCTCGGCCCTTTTGGCGGCGGCAGGGCCCATCACCGACCGGGGGCTGGATCTGACCAACAATGACTGGGACATCCGCCCCGATGAATTTGCCGCCACTGTGCCGGTGGAAGAACTGGTGCTGCTCAACGATTTTGAGGCCCAGGCCCTCTCGCTGCCCTATCTGGAAAGTGATGATCTGGAGCAACTCACCGCCACAGACGGCAAGACCCGCCCCTTGCGGGAACAGACCAAAGTGGTCCTCGGCCCGGGCACAGGGCTGGGCGTCGGTCTGCTAATCCGCGCCGGGGGGCGCTGGGTGCCGGTGGGGGGCGAAGGGGGCCATGTGGACATGGGCCCGCGCGATGCCCGGGAAGATAAAATCTGGTTCCATCTGAAAACGGTGAACGGCCGCATTTCCGGTGAGCAACTGCTTTGTGGTGACGGCCTGGTCAACCTGTACCAAGCCATCTGTCTTGCGGACCGTGTTGATGTGGACCTGACGGACCCCGCCGACATTTCCAATGCAGGCTTGGAAGCGTGGCAGGACGACAAACGCCACCCGGCCCGCGCGGCGCTGGATATTTTCTGCACCTGCCTTGGCCGTCTGGCCGGTGATCTGGCGCTGACCACCACGGCCACGGGCGGGGTCTATCTGGGGGGCGGCATCACCACCAAAATTTTGCCCTTTATGGCCCAAAGCGGCCTGCGGGCTGCCTTTGATGACAAGGCCCCCCACGGCAAGCTCATGGATCGGGTGGCCACCGTGGCTATCACGCACAAAGTGCCCGCCCTTTTGGGCCTCGCCGGCTTTGCCCGCAAACCGGACGACTTTTTGATGGATTTAGACCAGCGGCGCTGGCGCTTTCAGCGCTAGTTTATTTGCGCTCACGCTGTCGGCTAGCGATCATCATCGGTAGTCTTCGCTGCGCCCCTACCGGGCAATGGGGCGCGGCAAACGCTTGCCGGGCGGCTCTTCGCCGCCTTCGCCTTTCAAGCACAGCTTGAAACGCTCTGCTTTCGCTTGCACCGTGCCCACAGTGTATGAAACACACAAGAAAACTCACCGTCCCTCAACGGATGAAGCTTTGCACCGTCTCGTTTCCATCTTTCTAAAATCCCCCGATGATATGGGCATTTTCCGGCGCATGGCGGCGGATAATTTTGGCCAGTACAAGCGCGACTATGGCGTGGCCATCGTCTGCCTGCTCATCATCGCGGGCACGACGGCCTTTTCCGCCTGGCTCATGGGGCCGATTGTGCGGGATGTGTTTTACGGGAACGATTTTAATCAGGCCATGGTGCTGTCGGCCACGGTGGTGGCCATTTTCCTGCTCAAGGGATTTGTGACCTATGTGCAGACCTACCTGCTCAACCGCATCGGCAACAATATGGTGGCCCGCTACCAGCGCCGCCTGTTCGACCACATGCTCAATCTGGATGTGGGGTTTTTCACGGGCCAGCATTCGGCCACGCTGGTCTCCAAACTGAACCAGAACATTATCGGCGTGCGCGATATGCTCAACCAGCTGGTGCTGGGATATGTGCGCGATCTGGTGACGCTCATCGGCCTCATCGCCGTCATGTTCGTGCGGGACCCCTATATGTCGCTGGCCGTCTTCATCATTGGCCCCATCGCGCTCATCACGCTGGCTAAGTATGCCCGCCGGGTGAAAGTGATTGCCCGCGAGGAAGTGCAGATCAACGCGCAGGTGGCCACGGCCATGCAGGAGACGGCCCATGGCGTGGCCGTCGTCAAAGCCTTCACCATGGAAGACCAACTGCGCGAGAAGCTGAACGCACTGACGGTGGAAGCCGAAAGCCGCTCCAACAAAATTGCCCGCATCGCGGCCCGCACGTCGCCGCTCATGGAAACCATTGCCGGTTTCGCCATCGCCGCCGTCATCGCTTATGGGGGCTGGCGGGTGATCCATCAAGGCTATGACCCGGCCAATCTCACTTCGTTTATGACGGCGCTGCTGCTGGCCTACGAACCGGCCAAGAAACTGGCCCGCCTGCGGGTGGTGCTGGAGAAATCCATGGTCAACGCCCGCATGATCTATGAAGTGCTGGACACGCCAGTCTCACAGAAGCCGCAAAAGGCGGTAACAAAAGATGGCTACGAAGTGGGCAAAGGCGAGATCGTGTTCGACGATGTGTCTTTCGCCTATGATACGGAGGACGAGCGTGTGCTGGACGCGCTCTCCTTCACCGCTGAGGCGGGCAAAACCACGGCCCTGGTGGGGCCGTCTGGCGGGGGCAAGTCCACCATCATCGCCCTGCTTCAACGGTTTTACGAGCCGGATCAGGGCCGTATCACCATTGACGGCCAGCCAATCGCCGATGCGCCGCTGGAGGCGCTTCGCGGCGGCATGGCCTATGTTTCCCAGGCCCCCATTCTGTTCCAAGGCACCGTGCGCGAAAACCTGCGCTATGCCCGGCCCGATGCCACGGATGGCCAGATCGAAGCCGCTGCCGTGAGCGCCCAGGCCCATGATTTCATCACGGCGCTACCGCAAGGCTATGACACGCCGCTTGGCGAAAACGCCACGAACCTCTCCGGCGGCCAGCGCCAGCGCCTCTCCATCGCCCGCGCCCTGGTGCGCAACGCGCCGATCCTATTGCTGGACGAAGCCACCTCCGCCCTCGACAACCGCTCCGAAGCGCTGGTGCAAAAAGCCCTCGACGAAGTCATGCGCGGCCGCACGACGCTGGTCGTCGCCCACCGCCTCTCCACGATTGCTGAAGCGGATAAGATCGTGGTGATTGATAAAGGGCAGGTGGTGGACCAAGGTCGCCACGGGGAGCTGATGGGGCGGAAAGGTGGGCTTTATGCTGGGTTGCAGGGGGGCGTTGGGTAAGGCTGTACCGAATCATGGCTTTGAACCAAAAGCTCCGCTAGCAGACATCGTCAGCAATATAGTTCACCACACGTATTCTTGGAACTACAATGTTGGGCCCAAATGCTCCTCCAAACCCTCCGCCGCCGGTGTAATCTATGTTCAGGCCGTTAATGCCCTTGATTCGGTCATGGATATTCTTATGCGCCGCCTGCTGAGAACGTGCAATCTGACACACCTCATCACCCTTTTCTCCAAGGGCGCAAGTCCCTTCGGAAAGACATGCGGCTAACGGCTGAAGAAACTTATTCAAACGGCGCGAATGTTTGTTCCACGAGTAGTTGACACGCTGCCAGTGATCTCGGTCATTGGTTTGATAAATGCTATTTGGGATAGTGGAAGTCAGATAATTTGATGAAGACATAAATCCTGAACCCATTTCAGACCGTTGACGCTTAAAAGTTTCATCAAAATTCTTTCGTGCTTGACTACTTTCCCAGGCGCTCATCAGAAATGGGATGGTAACAATCACGATCAAAAAAGCAAAACCTGCACCAAGTAAAAATTTCATATATCGGGGAAGTTCAGAAAATTTCTTGCTAAATTCGCTTATTGAAATGTCTATTGTATTTGCAGTTGCACTGCCAATTTTAACAAAAGGAACAGAGCTCGAACCGCGACCGCTTCTGAGATTGGATATTGAAAACCCTCCACCCGCCTTCACTCTATCTGCTTCGAGCAAAGCGCCACCATTCAAATCGATGTTTGAGAAATTGATATCCCCCCTTGCAACAAGTTCTTTAACTCGAACAAGAACGCTATCAGGCAAACTTGCTTCAATCATATCCAGGCGGTCCAATAGTGCTTTGGACAGCTGAGTAAATTTATCGATTTCGTTCAAATTTTTCTCTTGAACAAATGAGTCAACCTGTTTTTGTAGTTTTTCCGATTCTGGATCAACTTCAATTTCGTCAATTGATTCAGAGAACATTTCAAAAATGTTTGATTTCAAAGACTGATATAGGGATTTAACAACATCATCGGCGGCGGCAGTTAGACCGGCCGAAGCACCCGCAATAATTGCCGTTGCAACGAGTGACATATTCAAAAACCCTTAAGCTAGCATTGCACTCCTATCTGAATTGAATATTAATAGCAGAAAAATGCAAGTCAAAGTCTTGGTAGCCGTCCACGTAGCATTATCGTTGATTTGACAGAGCGGTCTTTTGGCTAAAACCATTCTTTACGGTGAACAGCTGTAAAGATAGTTATTGGACTGCATTATTATCCAAGCGGAAATTTGCGTTCCGCAACAAAGGGCGCTCGGTCCGCAATGCAGCCCTTCACTTAACAACGTATCCCCCCAAACCTTGCCCTAACCCCACCCATGCTCTAGCCAACCCCCACACTCAAACTCCCACGCCCGGACACCAGCAACATGACCGAAATGAAACTCGTCGTTGTCGGAGCCGCAGGCCGGATGGGGCGCACTCTGGTGCGGGCTGTGTCCGAAGCCGAAGGGGTGACGCTTTCGGCGGCAGTGGAGCAGGCGGGGTCTTCTTTCATCGGCGCGGATGCGGGGGAACTGGCGGGGACGGGGGCCAATGGCGTGGCCATCACCGATGATCCGCTGGCGGCTTTTGCGGCGGCGGATGGGGTGATTGATTTTACCGTGCCCGGGGCTTCCGTGGAATTTTCGGCACTGGCCGCCCAAGCGCGCATCGTGCATGTGATCGGCACCACCGGCTGCACGGAGGAAGACGAGGACCGCTTTTCCGCCGCCGCGCGCCATGCCCGCATCGTCAAATCCGGCAATATGAGCCTGGGGGTCAATCTCGCCGCCGTGCTGGTGCGCCAGGCTGCGCGGGCGCTGGCCTCCGGCGATTTCGACATCGAGGTGCTGGAAATGCACCACAAGCACAAGGTGGACGCCCCCTCCGGTACCGCCCTGCTGCTGGGGGAAGCCGCTGCGGAAGGCCGCGCGGTCGATCTGGCCGACAAGGCCGTGAAAGTGCGCGATGGCATTACCGGTGCCCGCGAAGACGGCACGATCGGCTTTGCTACCTTGCGGGGCGGTTCCGTCATCGGCGAACACTCCGTGCTGTTTGCAGGCGAAGGCGAGACCATCGAGATCGCCCACCGCGCCACCGACCGCCAGCTTTTCGCCCGCGGCGCGGTTAAAGCCGCCAAATGGGCCTTTGACAAAAAACCCGGGCGCTATGACATGCTGGACGTGCTGGGGCTTCCAAGGGAATAATTTGCGCTCACGCTGTCGGTCTCCCCATAAATGGGGTGACCTGCGCTGCACCTGTTATAGAAAAGGCGCGGAAAACGATTGCCGGGCAGCTCTTCGCCGCCTTGTGACTTAAGTTAGGAGAAAAACATGTCCGGAACCCTCGTCCTCGTCCGTCATGGCCAGAGTGAATGGAACAAGAAGAACCTTTTCACCGGCTGGAAGGACCCGGACCTGACGGAACAGGGCGTGGCGGAAGCCATTGAGGCGGGCAAGGTTCTGGGCGAGCGGGGTATGAAGTTTGATATTGCCTTCACGTCCGAACTCACCCGCGCCCAGCGCACCTGCCAATTCATCCTCGACGGCGTGGGCCAGTCCGATCTGGAAACCATCCGCGACATCGCCCTCAATGAGCGCAATTACGGCGATCTCGCCGGGCTGAACAAAGACGATGCCCGGGCCAAATGGGGGGACGAGCAGGTCCACATCTGGCGCCGCTCCTACGACACCCCGCCCCCCGGCGATGAAGGGGAAAGTCTGAAAGATACCGGCGCGCGCGTCTGGCCCTATTACATGCAGGTCATCCTGCCCCGCGTGCTAGTGGGTGAGACGGTACTGGTGGCCGCCCACGGCAATTCCCTGCGCTCCCTGGTGATGATCCTCGACGGCATGACGCAGAAGACCATCACCTCCCTCAATCTGGGCACCGGCGTGCCTATGATTTACAAGCTCAAGGCCGATTCAACGGTGGCCAGCAAAGAAGTGCTGGGCGATATGAGCGGGGCACATTGAGACATCACTTTATTGTGGCAGCCCATCTCGCCAAGGCGTTTGCTTGGCGCTAGCATGAAATCCAGCGGCACAAGTAGAGGCGCACAAAAGCGCCCCTGTGCCGGTGAAGCGGGGCCTCACCCCGCCCTTTCATAACAGGAGCCTCCATGAAAAATTTCCTCAAAACCCTCGTCGCCTCGGCTGCTATCGCGCTGTTTTCCACCAGCGCCTTTGCCGATCTGAAAGTGGGCATCGCCGCTGAACCCTACCCACCCTTCGCCAAAAAATCCGCCTCCGGTGAGTGGGAAGGTTGGGAAATCGAAATTATCGGTGCCGTTTGCGCCGCCATGAAAGAAGAGTGTGAAATCGTGCCGGTGGCGTGGGACGGCATCATCCCGGCCCTGACGGCGGAGAAGTTCGACGTTATCATGGCCTCCATGTCCATTACCGCCGAGCGCCAGAAAACCATTGATTTCACCAACCGCTATTACAACACGCCCGCCGCCATTGTGGGCGCTAAGGGCGATGACATTTCCGGCGACCCGGAAAGCCTGAAGGGCAAGACCGTAGGCGTGCAGGTTTCCACCACTCACGCCAACTACGCGCAGAAATATTTTGCCGAGACGGCTACGGTGAAAACCTACGCCACGCTGGATGAGCACAATCAGGACCTTTTCGCCGGTCGTGTGGATGCGGTTGTGGGCGACAGTCTTGCCATGCAGGCCTTCCTGAAAAGCGATCAAGGCCAGGGCTTTGAAATCAAGGGCGAGTTGAAAGACGTGGAAATTTTCGGCCCCGGCGTGGGCGGTGGCATCCGCAAGGGTGACACGGAACTGGCCAACCGCTTGAACGCCGCCATCGACCAAATCCGCGCCGATGGCACTTACGAAAAAATCAGCGCCAAATATTTCGAATTCGATATTTTCGGCAAATAAGCGCTTTTGGGTGCCGGTTTCAGTCGGCACCGCTATCCCATATGCCCGCGCCGGATGACGTTTCGCGCGGGCATTTCATTTTCTCAAGAGACCAAGCCATGAGCGCCAAGAGCATCACATTTTCCCATGCCATTTGCCGCAAACCGGCCCGCAGCAGCGTGGATGGGTTGCGGGCGGTGGATGTGGGCGCGCCGGATTTTGACACGTTCGTTCATCACCACGATGATTACGTGGCCGCCCTGCGCAGTACGGGTGCGGAAGTGACTGTGCTGGAGACGCTGGAAGAGTTCCCAGACTGCGTTTTCGTGGAAGATGCAGCCCTATGTTTGCCGGAAGGGGCCGTCATCATGCGCCCCGGCGCGCCAAGCCGTTTGGGGGAAGCCGCCGCCATACGCCCCCATTTGGAAAAGCTCTATAGCGAGGTGGTGGCCATTGAAGGGCCGGGCTTCATTGAGGGTGGCGATATTCTCACCACCGAGCAGGAAATCTTGATTGGCACATCCGCGCGCACGGATGTTGCCGGGGTTCAGGAATTCACCAAAATCGTGGATCGCTGGGGCTATAAGGTCCGCATGTTGGAGACGCCGCCGGACGTGCTGCACTTCAAAACCGATTGTTCCCTGTTGGATGAAGAAACCATTCTGGCCACAAAGCGGCTGGCTGCCTCCGGCTGTTTTGAGGGATATCGGGTTGTACTTACGGCGGAAGGCGAGGAGGCCTGCGCCAACGCCATCCGCTTTAATGATCTCGTCATCATGCCCGCAAGCTTTCCGGCCACCCGGGACCTGCTTTCGGATGCCGGTTACGCAATACGAGAAGTGGGCAATTCAGAAGCCGCCAAGCTGGATGGCGGCATGTCCTGCCTGTCGCTACGCTTTACACCGAGCTAGCGATCAAGCGACCTTCCGCTGCGAGGGGGCGGGCAGGCCTAGGGCTGCGAAGGCGCGCTGTTCCTGATCGGCGGCGGCAGATTTTTCGGCAGCCAATTCCTCGGCCCGCGCTTTCTGCTTCTCCGCCTCGTGGGCCATTTTCTTGGCTTCGGTTTTTTGCTGACTGGCCTGTTTGCGGTATTTGCCCTGCTTGGCCCAGGTGGCGCAGGACCCCACCACCATGCCCACCAAGAGGGTTACAAAGAGAAGAGCAAAAAGCGGCACCTGCACGGGGGCGAAGCCCAATTCCGGCGGCAAAGACAGGGGCACCGATTGGCGATTAGCCACCGCCAAAGCCAAAATCACAATGCCCAGCGGCACAAGAAGAAGCAGAAGAAGAAGTTTTTTCATGGCTAACGGGCCCAATTCTTCGTGAGGCAATCGGAATGTCACGCACTTTATAGCACGACGAAAACCGCCGTTGAAAGCGTCCTTCGATGACGCAGGCTAGCTGAGCTTTGTGATGAGGTTACTCTCTTCTTCGGAAAGTTGGTTCATTGATCTTTGGTCACTTGTACCGTCGTGAGGCCTTTGTCCATTGTCCAGAGCCTTTAATCCTAGCGATTTATCCGCACGTTGATTCAACATCTATAGGCGCAGGCACAAGGCCACTGATGTAGGCTGGTTTGGATGGAGCATCCCGTGCTTCAATAGGCAATAGCAAAACAAACGCCAAGAGAGGTGTTCTGTTCAGGATCGAATGAAAAACCTCCTGAAGTCTTACAGCTGACCTCAAGCCGCGCAGCTACACCACCCTTGGCCAGTCCGCTAATTTTTTGCGGTCGGTTTTGCCGGAAACCGTTAGCGGCATGTCTTTGAGGAAGCGTATTTCGCGGGGGATGTAGGTTTTGGGGCGGGTTTCGCCCACATGGGCCTTCAGACGTTCCGCTGTTTCTTCGCCGGGCTTTTCAGCCACGGCATAGGCCACCAGCACCTTGTTGCCTGCCTGCTCTTCGGCCACCACGCACACGTCACGCACGATTGGTCCACCAAATTGGGCTGCCTCGTGGATGGCGGCTTCAATTTCGCCAAGCTCCATGCGCACGCCATTGATTTTTACCTGAAAATCGTTGCGGCCCATATAGACGATCTCGCCATCGGGGCGGACCATGGCCAAATCACCTGTGCGGTAGAGGCGGGGATGGTCGGCGTCTGCCACCGGGTTATCGATGAAGCGTTCCGACGTAATGTCCTCACGCTTGAAATAACCCCGGGCCAGTTGCACGCCACCGATATGGAGTTCGCCGGGCACACCCACGGGGCAGGGACGGTCCTTTTCGTCCAGCACCAGCAAAGATGTATTCGTCACGGGCCTTCCGATGGGGATCACCGGGTCTGCGCCATCGCGGGGGCAATGGTAGTAGGATACGTCCACCGCCGCTTCGGTGGGGCCGTAGAGATTGTGGACTTCCGCCACATCGTTGGATTTGCCGTAGAAGGCCTGCACGGTGGCATAAGGCAGGGCCTCGCCGGAGCAGAAGAGTTTCTTGATGGGCAGGTCCTTCAGGGACGGGATCATCAGGAACATGCGCAAGACGCTGGGCACGAAATGCAGATGGGTGACACCCTCGTCTTTGATGGTGTGGTAGAGATAGGTCATGGCCATGTGGCCGCCGGGTTCGGCCACCACCAGTGTGCCGCCATAGGCGAAGGACCAAAGGAATTCCCACACGGAAACGTCAAACGTGTAGGGGGTTTTCTGCAAAATGCGGTCGCTAGCGTCGAGACCGTATTCCTCATGCATCCACACCACGCGATTATGGATCGCGCCGTGTTCCACCACCACGCCCTTGGGTTTGCCCGTGGAGCCGGATGTGTAGATCATATAGGCGAGATCATTGAAGCCATATTCATGGGCAGGATTGGAGACGTCGCCATCGGGGTCGTAACGGCCCCCTTCCGGGACCACCATGATGGGCGCGGCAGCTTCTGCAAAAAGGCTTGCAAAACGCGCCTGTGTGAGAATGGCGGCTGGTTCGCAGTCTTCAACAATTTCCGCCAGACGGTGGGCCGGATCTTCTGTGTTGAGCGGCACATAGGCGCCGCCCGCTTTCAAAATGGCCCACAGACCCACCACCATTTCCACGGACCGTTCCATGCACAGCCCCACAAACACATCGGGGCCGACCCCTTTGGCCCGAAGAACACGGGCCAATTGGTTCACGCGGGTGTTGAACTGGCTGAAGGTGATGGTTTCTTCCATAAAGCGCAGGGCCGGGGCCTGTGGGTTTTCCCGGGCCTGCCGTTCCATCATGGCCACCAGGCCGCCTCGATAGGGGTAGTTGGCCGCGGTAGCGTTCCAATCGTTGACGACCAAAGCCCGTTCGGCCCGGTCCATGATCGGCGCATCTTCCACAAGGAGCGCCGGATCATCGGCCAAAGCCATGGCCATGGCGCGCAGGCGGTTGGCCACGCGCTCCACAAATTGTGGGTCATTGTGTGCGGGCGCGCGCAGAAGTATTTCGCCATTGGTGCCGCAATGGATGTGCAGATCTGCCACCACAGCCTCTTCCACCAAAACACCCGTGGTGACGGCCACAGGAACGAGGGTCTCGCCCTGTGCAGACATATCTGCCAGGGGCATATCACGCCCCGGCATGGCCTGACGCATGGTGCGGAAGATGACTTCGCCGAAACTGTCACCCGCCTCAGCCTGTATGGTGACGGCGCGGAATGTGTTTTCAAAAACCGGCTTCAGGGCAAAGGAGGCGGTGCCGTCTTCGCAGACGCGGCCCATATAGGCGGCCACCAGGGCCAGCGTGATGTCACTGGCGTTCACATCAAACCGCGCTGCCAGCGTGGCAGCGGCCTGTTCCATGCCAATCACAATTTCGGGCACACCCATCAACGTGGTGAAAGCCGTGCGGCGATAGAGCTGCGCATCGGGCAGGGGCGTGAGCTTTGCACCTTCGGTTGAAGGTGCAATGTGTTGTGGTGCGGTATTATTCATGGTGTCCCCCGTCAGAACCGGCAGTCCGCGCGTAATTTCCTGCAAGGGCGCGGTGTAATTTGAATTTAGGGCAGATGTCTTAACGGGCCGGTTACACTTGTGACGGCCTTGCCAACAGCGTTAGGCAGCGCTTTCGAATGTTGGTTAAGAGATCATGGGTGTAAGAGCTCGAAGAAATGAGGGCTCAAACAAAAAGGCGGCACACCGAAAGCGCGCCGCCTTTGTTAAAATCAGGTCCGCCTTCCTTAGGCAGCTTCCGCCATCTCCGGCACTTCGCCCACATCAATACCCTTTTTGCGTAGGGCTTCGGCCACGTCGCCCAGATCTTTCAAACCGGTAAGTTCGGCCATGGAAAGGCGCACGTTGAAAGCCGTTTCGATGGCCAGCATCACTTCGATGTGGCGCAGGGAATCCCAACCTTCCGTATTGTTGGGCCGCGAACGGGCGTTGAGTTTTGCCACGTCGATACCGATGATTTGTGCGACGACTTCTACCAAGGTCATGATGGTTTCCCCACTGTGAGTGCTTTTCCTTTTCTGGCCTTTGACAGCCAGTTTAATCCCCGTGTCCCCGGGTCAAATTCACCGTAGAGTGTAAATATGAGGGCAGCCCTAAGAAGGATGGTTTCAATTGCCTCCCGTTTTGCGCGCAATTGGACGGGACTTTTTTAGGATTTGTTAAAGTGTAGAAGTTCCGACTTGATCTGACAGTTATCCGTTTTGCGGCGATGATCTGTCGGGTCAGATTTGGTCTACAAACTTCTCCTTCCAAATTTGTTTTCCCTCGATCATGGTCTCGAAGGGTGTTCTTCCGCAACACATTTTGCCCTGATGAGTGCGTTCTGTGTTGTAGTGATGGAGCCATTCGTCGAGATCGGCCTGTAGCTGCTCGATGGTCTCGTAGAGGTTTTT
>JBCCTO010000063.1:0-15853 GCA_039198355.1 Pseudomonadota bacterium | reverse complement strand
GGCGAAGTACATGGTCCGAGGGCACATGCCGATCCAAATCAAACTCGTAAAACAGCGCCCCTTGCGCCTCCTGCTTTGGACCCATCATCGGCATCAATCCCCCAAATCAATGAAAAAAACTGAATCAGCCAACAAAGGCCCAATCATGGCGAGTTTTTCAACACTATCTCCGCATTGCAGACCTTTAGACTGCAAAAGGTTTTGAAATTCATCTTGACTTTCCAGCAGGCTTATAGGATTATATGCCTATATCTAGCGGGTCTCTATTCTCATTTTACGTTATGTAAACTTGCTTTTGTCGAAGTAGCTCCCATATTGCGTACGAAGCAATGCAGCTTCCAGCGTTGAGCGATGGCTCCGCTTTTCTATCCATACAGCTGAACTAACCGAGACCAATACGCGGACGCATTACGTCTGATTTCCAGTCTCACAAGGAACACCTATGACATGCAACCCAGATGAGTTTCGACACTTGGTCGAAGGCTTTGACCTGTCCGTCGAACGACAGGATGAGCTTATCCACACCGTTTGGAATGTGATGGAAAACGCCATCGACCGCGCTTGGCGCGATGATCCGGTGCAAGTGGCCTTAGCCAGCAAGGATGCTCCGGCAACTGAAGGCGATTTGCGCGAAGGACCTGTGGTAGACTTAGGGAAGGATGAATACCGGACCAAAACGCTGAGAGAGACATTCAATAAGAACAAAGATGGAGGATGAGACGCCCATGAGTGAAGCTATGCCCGATACGAACCAGATGGCTGTAATCTACGCGCGTGTGTCTGGTGCAAAGCAGGTTCGTGATGGTGATGGCTTAGCTTCTCAGGAAACCCGTTGTCGAGAATTTGCCTCTTACAAGAACTATGATGTCGTCCGCGTTTTTAGCGACGACATGTCAGGAAAATACGCCAAGCGTCCCCAGATGGACGCCATGCTGGCCTTTCTTCGCAAAAATCGTCGGGCCAATACGGTCGTCATCATTGATGACATCTCGTGTTTGGCCCGTGGGCTGGAAGCTCATCTCAAACTGCGTGCTTCGATAGCTAATGCGGGTGGTCAGCTAGAAAGCCCATCGATTGAATTTGGTGACGATCCAGACTCCATCATGGTGGAGAACCTTCTAGCCACCGTAGCGCAACACCAACGGGAAAAAACGGTCAGCAGACCGTCAATCGCATGCGGGGGCGCATGATGAATGGCTACTGGTCATTCTCTCAACCCGTTGGTTACCGATTTGAGAAACACGAGGGTCACGGCAAAATTCTGGTGCCCGATGAGCCCAACGCATCTCACATTCGCGAGGCATTAGAGGGTTATGCAAGTGGACGGTTCTCCGGCCTCAGCGAGCTTCAACGTTTCTTCCAGTGCACAGACGTTTTCAAAAAAAACAAGAGTGGCGTGGTCCATCTAACCCGCATTCAAGAGCTGTTGGATCGTGCAATCTACGCCGGATATATCGACTACGAGCCTTGGGGACTCAGCCTGATTAAAGGCAAACATGAGGCGTTAATCTCCCTGGAAACATGGCAAGCTGTTCAAGACCGCAGAAAGGCTGTGGCGAAGGCTCCCGTCCGTAAGGATATCAACCGGGATTTCCCACTTCGGGGCTTCATTGACTGTGGCGATTGCGGTCAACCTTACACGGCTTGCTGGTCCAAGGGGCGGAGCAAGAGTTACCCCTATTACCTGTGCGATACCAAGGGCTGTGCGAGCTACCGTAAGTCGGTGCGCAAAGAGGAGATTGAAGGCGAGTTCGAAACCCTTCTCAAGTCCATGCAACCAAGCCGGGAGCTGTTCGATCTATCGTTTGCGATCTTCCAGAAAATCTGGAGCCAGCGCGAAGGTGCGGTCGAAAAACGACGCGAGGCCATTCAATCGGAAATAAAAGTCCTGGATCGAAAGCAGGAGCAATTGCTCGACCGCATTGTCGAGACAAATAACGCCTCGGTTGTATCCGCATACGAAAACCGCATTAGTGAACTCCAGCGAAAACGTGCCGTCTTACAGGAACGCTCCCAACAAAATACTGGGCCTCAGGGCTCCTTCAAGGAAATTTATCGAACCGCTTTTTCATTTCTCTCAAACCCCTGGAATCTTTGGGTTTCTGAGCGATTAGAAGACAAGCGAGCGGTAGCAAAACTCGTATTTGCGGACAAACTCTCATACACACGAAATGAGGGTTATCGAACCGCAAAAACCTCCAACGTTTTCAGAATGTTAGAGGATCTAACCATGGAAAAATCAGAAATGGTGCCCGGGGGCGGAATCGAACCACCGACACGCGGATTTTCAGTCCGCTGCTCTACCCCTGAGCTACCCGGGCATCGGGGCCGGTCAGGCCGGCGGGGTACTGGTCTTCGGCGAGTGCCGAGACTGCGTTGGTATAGTCAACGGCGTTTGGGGTGTCCACCGGTTTTGACGTTGCCGAAGCCTGTTTTTTTAGACGAACGGCCACGGGCTATTTGTCGTCTGCGGCAACTTCATCCGTTTGGATGGCATAACCGCCGCCCAGCCATTTCCCCAAATCGAGATCAGCGCAACGGGCCGAACAAAAGGGATAGTTTGCCCGAGCGCTGGGCTCGCCGCATTGGGGGCATTTGACGGGCTTGCGAAGGGGCGTGACTTTGTCGGCACGGGTGGCCATGGGGCTAGGTATTGCCCGTGGTGAGCCAGTTGTAATGGATGGGGTACCCCTCCCCTTGCAAAAGCGCGCTGGTCTCGTGCAGCGGTAGGCCCACCACATTGGTGTAAGACCCCACGATTTTGGCGATAAAGGAGCCGGCAATGCCCTGAATGGCATAGCCGCCGGCTTTGCCTCGCCATTCACCGCAGGCCAGATAGCTTTCAAACTCGTCGGTGGAGAGCTTTTTGAAGCGCACACGGGTTTCCACCAGACGGTGGCGCATGACCCCTTTGGGGGTAATGAGCGTCACACCGGTATAAACGCGATGGGCGCGGCCGGATAGGAGACGGAGGCAAAAAGAGGCTTCGTCCAACAGCTCTGCCTTTGGCAAGATACGGCGGCCCACGCTCACAACAGTATCCGCCGCCAAGATATACGCCCGCTCGGCGTCACCAGAACGCTTCATGTTTTCAAGGCCCAACTCGGCCTTGGTTTTGGACAAGCGTTTGGCAAGCGATCTGCCGGCCTCAGCTTTCAGGGGCGTTTCGTCAGCATCAACGGGCGTGAGCAGGTCTGGCTCCACGCCGATTTGCTGGAGCAAGGCCAACCGCCGAGGGGAGCCGGACGCCAGAATGAGTTTGGGGCGGGTGGCCATAGGAAATGCGACTTGGCTCTATTTGAAGCGGTAGGTAATGCGACCCTTGGTCAAATCATAGGGGGTCATCTCCACCAGCACCTTATCTCCAGCCAAAACACGAATGCGGTTTTTGCGCATGCGGCCTGCGGTGTGGGCGATGATTTCGTGATCGTTTTCCAGCTTTACCCGGAAGGTTGCATTGGGCAGCAATTCGCTGACCGTGCCGGGAAATTCCAGAACTTCTTCTTTTGCCATGTAGTCTAGCCAATCTTGTGGGAATGAGGGGTGGGCGACCTTCCATGGCCGCATTCTGTGAGGTCGTCTTAATATTTGGCTGGAACCTAAACGTATTGACCAGATTTGTGAACCGGGCTTTCGGCGCGGCGTTCAGGCTCATATGGGCGCGATAGGAAACAATGCAACGCTGGTACTAGGGAGCACCAAAACGTTCTTTTATGCGCGCCGCGATACGATCGCGCACATCACGGTAGGCATCCAACCGCTGCTCTCTGGAACCGGTCACGACAGTGGGATCAGCGGCAGGCCAATAATCCACCTCCATGGCCTCCACATGGGCGCGCTCCAGAGCCACATGGTGGGCTTGGGGGGACAGGGTGATGATGAGATCAAAATACCCGTCGTCGAGATATTTCAACTCTTGGGGCTCATGGTTCGCCCACTCAATCCCGATTTCCAACAAAACGGCCTCCACAAACGGGTCGGGCGTTCCTGCGGTGACACCGGCACTGGCCACATAAATGCGCTTGCCATAACGGGCACGGGTGAGCGCTTCGGCCATGGTGGAGCGGATGACATTGTGGTTGCAGATGAACAGAACAGACTTGGGCTGCTCCACCGGTTTATCACCAGGCACCTCATCCAACGGTTTGTCCGGTTTTGCCAACGCGTTCATCCCCGCCAGTGCAGTACGCAAATGAGGGTGAACAGGCGGCGTGCCGTATCAAAATCCATTTCAATCTTGCCATTGAGCCGCTCTTTGAGCGTTTCCGAGCCATCATTGTGCAGGCCCCGCCGGGCCATATCGATGGATTCAATTTGGCTTGGCGAAGCGGAGCGGATGGCCTCGTAATAGCTTTCGCAGATGAGAAAATAGTCTTTCACGATGCGGCGGAAGGGGGAGAGGGAGAGAATGTGGGTGGCGACTTTGCCATCATCCCCATCGTTGATGTCAAAGACCAACCGTTGTTCCACCACGCCCAGCTTGAGCTTGTACTCATAGCGGTTGTGGGCATCCTGATGGCCAACGGGCCAAAACCAATTGGCTTCGATGAGGTCGAAAATCGCCACGGCCCGCTCATGCTCCACGTCCTGGTTGGCGCGGCCAATGGTGGCCTCGTCCAATACCACATCCACCAGCCTGCTGTGTTCGGGCCGATTGGAGTTGGATTCTAGGTCGGGATTGTCGGTCATAGGATTAACTTAGTGACGGGGCTTTGCGCTGGTTTCCCACGCTGCTCCCAGATCGGTGAGTTGCAGTTCGATGCAGTCAACACGGGCATCCAACCGTGCACCACCGGAAAACGTCAACCGGATCGTGCCTTCGGGACTTTCAGCACCATCGGGTTCAAAGGTTATGGACAGGAGCGAGGCCACGGCGTCTTCATCGCTGCGGTTAATGCCCCTGCTGCGCACGGATTGCACACCAGCCAGACGCAAAACGCTGGAGCGGCGCTGATGCCGTTTGAAGAACAGGCGGCGGCTGGCCTTTGCCTCCCATGCGAAACGGTTCATGGGGACCACCAGTGTTTTTGCGGCCTTGTCGAAAACAATGGTTGCGGGTTTGAGCACAGCGTCCTGCGCATGGGCCGATACCACTGTGAGGTCCTCGCCATCCAGCGCCATCAATTTGAGCGGTGTGTCCATTTCGGCCATTGGTATGAAGACAGTACGGGTGTCGAACGTTGTTCTGGAATAGGGGGTTCCCCCCTGCCCTGCAAGGATGCCCGGGCGTGAACTTGCCTTCATGGGCGCTTAACCAATCCTGTTTACTATGATGAGCGAAGGTATGGGCGCTTTGTCTTGCCTGCACCCCTTTTTGTTTTGCGTATGGGTGGTCCGTTTTGCGTATTTCCATTGCCTGTGCAGGCTTTGTTTTGGCTTGCAGTCTCATCACAAGTGTTCCCACCACTTTTGCCGAGTCCGGCAAATTGGGCACACATCGAGTGATTAAAGTAGACACATCGAAATTTCGGGAATTTCGCGGCAAGGAGAAGGCCCTTGGCCTGCAAAAAAAAGAGGTCATTCTTACTTTTGATGATGGCCCCATCGCGGGAAAGACTTCCCGCATTCTCGACACACTGAAGCGTGAGGGCGTGAAGGCCACGTTCTTTTATGTGGGCCGCATGGCGCGGGCTTATCCCAAACTGGT
This sequence comes from Pseudomonadota bacterium, assembly GCA_039198355.1. GTDB lineage: Bacteria > Pseudomonadota > Alphaproteobacteria > Rhizobiales > Rhizobiaceae > Pseudahrensia. The sequence goes on along the minus strand of JBCCTO010000063.1, from coordinate 10,206 downwards.
GCGGCGTGTGGTGCGCGAGGGGCATACGCTGGCCCACCATACATGGGGTCACAATCGCTTGCCGGAATACTCCACCGCCAATGCCCGAAAGCATGTGGATCGCGGGATTTCTCGCCTTCAAAAAATTGCTTATGGCGATGCGAGTACAACACCTCGCATTCCGTTTTTCCGCTATCCCTACCTTGCCCGCAACAAGCGAACGGACAAGATAATTCAGGCCAAAGGCATGGTGGCTTTTGGGGCTAATATTGATGCTTTGGACTGGAAACGTGTTTCGCCAGACAGGGTTCATAACCGCATTATGAAACGCCTTCGCTCGGAGGGCCGTGGCATTATTTTGATGCACGACATCCAAGCCCGCACGGCCAAGATGCTCCCCCGGTTGCTGCGCTCTTTGAAGCGGGAGGGCTATAAGGTGGTGCATATGGTACCGAAGGGAACACCTGCACCGAATATCGAAGCGCCAGCGGAAACGATGGTTGTTGCACGGGCGAATACCGATGATCTGCTTCCTGTCGTTGCCAAAGACAATGCGCCTCCGGTGGATGACAATCAGCGGATCATCGCGGACGCCATGGTGGATGCCGAGGCCTTGCAAACCACGGCCGCGCTAGCCCTTCAAAAGGCCAAGGCAAAGGCGCAAAAGCCAAAGCGGGTGAGCATGGCGTTCAATCTCGCAAAGCCCGCCGGCCCATCACCGAGGGAATTGGCGGAACGCAAACGCCGTGAGCGTGCGCAGAGTTTGAGGGTGACATTGAACCGGGAAAAAGCCCCTCAAACGGAAAATCCAGTTGAAGTCGTCAGTCTGTCATCAACATCAACTAACCGCGAGGATGAGGCCGGGCTTCGCCCCAAGACAGCGCAGAAGAAAACAAGCCAAACCCGCCGTTTGAAAACCATCGCAGGCAAAAGCAAGCGTTCCGCTTCTAAGAAACGGCGAGCCGTAAAGGGCAAAAACCGGCGGGCAGCGTTGGCAAAATCCATGGTGAAGCGGGGGAATTGGAAGTTGCGGCGTTCCCAGTGGATCCTCAATTAATCCAGCACGAGAGCTGACCGGAGCACCCCATGCAACTTTCCGCTTTTTCAGCACCGGGCCAATTTTGGCGGGGCAATCTGCACACCCATAGCGATCACTCCGATGGCGCGTTGAGCGCGCAGGAAGTGTGCGCCCGCTATCAGGCGCAGGGCTATGATTTTCTGGCGATCACAGACCATTTTTCAGCGAAGTACGACTATCCGATCACCGACACGACGCCCTTTCGTGGCTCAAAATTCACCACTCTTTTGGGCGCAGAACTGCATGCCCCGCTTCTGCACAATGGTGATCCGTGGCACATTTTGGCGGTTGGACTACCACCCGATTTTACCCCACCCTATGTGCGTCAGGAGGGTGTAGACAAACCCAGCGAAACGGGGCCGCAATTAGCCATGCGCGCACGGGAGGCAGGAGCCTTCATCGCCATGGCTCACCCCCAATGGTCCGGCCTAACGATGGATGATGCCCGCTCTCTCACAGCGGCCCATGCTGTGGAAGCCTATAATCACACATGCTTTATCGGGGTCGACCGGGCTGACGGGTTTCACACGCTGGACCTGTTGTTGGAGGAAGGGCACCGGCTCAATTTGTGTGCAACAGACGATGCTCACTTCAAATTTCAAGACCATTTTGGCGGCTGGGTTATGGTCAAGGCCTCCGCAAATGAACCGCAAGCTCTGCTTCAAGCACTGAAAGAAGGGGCCTATTACAGCACCCAAGGACCCCAGTTTTTCAATATTGAATTGCGCGATGAGACAGTTTTGGTGGAGTGCACGGCCGCCCAATCCATCATTCTCCAAAGCCGTGGTTCTCGCACGGTCCATCGCCATGGAAGCGCCTTGACACGTCTTGAACTACCGCTCGGGCGGCTGGCGCAAGAGGCTTGGCTGCGTGTCACCATTATTGATGGCAACGGAAAACGCGCCTGGAGCAACCCGGTCTGGCGTTAAACGTGTTCTATGGTGACAGCCTGGCCGGTTGCAGCGGCCTGTTGAATGGCTTCTACAACGCGCAGGCTTTGCAGACCCTCGCGGCCTGAAACCAGCGGGCTTTCCTCGCCCAGGATCACGTTTGCAAAGTGGACGATTTGGCTCAGCAGCGGGTCAGCGCTTTGACGAATTTGGCTCGTGGCGCTGATAGGGGTCCACCAATCCTGCCCGCCGTTTTCATGCTGCCAAAGGCGCAAGTCGGGAATGGAAAGGGAGGCTTTGGAACCCCCGATTTGATAACAATTTTCCGGTGTGACCGGATAGACCGGGTATTCCGCCGCCGTGTGTTCCCAGCTCCAGGGCGCAACAATGCTATCGGAAACCGTGATGGTTCCCACAGCGCCATTTTGAAACTGAAGCACAGCGGCGGCCACGTCTTCATTGTCAAACCCACGGGTTGAAGGGGCGGCGACAGCTTGCACGGATGCAACTTCCCCCACCAAATGGCGCAGGAGATCGATGTCATGGACCAGATTGACGGAGATGGGACCTGCGCCTTTTTTTGTGCGCCAGGGTGCCTGCGCAAAATAATGGTCCGGTTTGTAGAACCAGCAGGTGGCTTGCACGGCGCGAACCTCGCCCAAGGCACCACTTGAGATGATCTGATGGGCTTTGCGGATGATGGGGTTATGGCGGCGGTGGTGGCCCACCAGGATTGGAACGCGTCTCTCCTCCGCCAGCGCCACCATGGGTGCCGCGTCTTTTGCGGAGACGGCGATGGGTTTTTCGATGAGAACCGGTCGGCCCGCTTGGATACAGGTCAGGGCCTGTTCCATATGAAGCGGTGTCGGTGTGGCCAGAATAATGCCCTCCACCCGATCATGAGCCAGCATTTCATCCAGCGAAGGGAAATTAGTGTGGCCCTGATCGCGTAAAAAAGCGCTCCCCTCTTCAGAAGGCTCCACAACGCCGACAAGGTTGGTGCCGAGGGCCTGCGCTATGGCCTTCATATGGCGGCGGCCGACCAGGCCAGCGCCCACAACGCCCAATCCAACTGTTTTCATGCGCCGCCTCCCCTGCCCTTTCCCTAAGGCCTTTGAATAACACCAGGGAAACAGTGTGTGAGTGAACAAAAACAAAAAGGGCCGGTCTGGAGTGCTCCAAACCGGCCCTCGATGTGTTGTTTCTAAACCCTAGTAATAGGGCGAGATGCAGGCCCGGCGACGACCGCTATAGGGCTGATACGTGTTGTCATAGGCCCGGTAGGACCGGTAACGGCTATAGCACCAATTGGTGTGGGCGTTACCACGGTAAACCCGACGGGGCGCGCGACGGGCACGGGCACGGCGGGATTCGTTAATGGCACCAGCAATGATGGCACCAGCCACGATGCCACCCAAGACCGCACCCGCATTGCCGCCACGACGACGGCCGTAGTAACGGCGGCCAGGACGACCGCGGCGAATGCGGCGGCGTTGCACTTCAACAACGGGGCCTTCACCCGTGTACACGGGACCAATATTCAACGTTGCAGCTTGGACGGGCTGGAAGTCGTTCGCCGCAACGGCGAAACCCAATCCGATCGCAAAAAGTGTTGCGATTTTCTTCATGTCCATTCTCCTCTGATGGCGTAAACTGCCCAGCAACCTGCCCCCAAACCGCCGCGCATGCGACAAGCTAACGCTGCAAACGAAAACAAGTCAAAGCAATTTTACATTGAATGTTAACGCGCCGGGCGCTGGGCAATCATTTCTTGCGCGTAGGACAATCAAAACTGCGCCTTTTCTTGACCATGTCTTATGGCGCAAGGCCTGTTACCCCCTGAAAGATCAGAAAAATTGAGGCTGCGGCTGCGATGGCCAACAGAGCGGGACGGTAGCGCTTGTCAAATTTGTTTTTTGTGTGGCGGCCAACCCATGTGCCCAGCACGGCAGCGGGGGCCATAAATAAAGCCATGGCAAACGTCATCCATCCGGCCAGACCCGTGGCGTAGAGAATCGTGAGGCCGATAAGACCACCCAGCGCGAAGAACGCTGCCAAAGTCGGGCGGGCCTTGTCGGGTGGCTTGCTGTGATAGATCAGCGCCAGGGGTGGCGCGCCCACAGAGGTTACGATGCCGGTGAGTCCCGAGAGCCACCCCATGGACAAAAGATTGCGTGTGGTAAACGGCAAAGTTCGGCCAGACACGGTGAGGGCAACGGCCAGCAGGACCATCACGCCAAAGGTAAGTGAAAAGAGGGACCGATCGGACAGCCAAAGCAATAAAATGCCGCCACAAACCATGCCGGTCGCCCGCCCCACCATGCCGATGCCCACTTCCGGCCAGACTATCTGATCTCTTTCATGAAACGCACCCACCATGGCTGTGGCCATGCCCAAAAAAAGGGCTGAACCCGGCACGAGGGCCGGGTCCAATAGGGCAAGAACGGGCGCAACGGTAAGGCCAAAGCCCATGCCCAACCCCACTTGCACCACGGCACCGATGAACACGATGGCCAGTACCGCCACCGCAATCAGCGGTGACGATAAAACAAGTGGCTCAGCGAAAGGCAAAACTCTTAGCGTGCCTTTTTCACTTGATCCTGCGCATCCTTGTGGGCTTCCACATCATCATCGTCGCAGAACAGGGTCTCGTGGCTGTTCACCAGCGCCCGAAGCTGTTCCCCGAAGGGCTGGGGTCCCGTGGGTTTAATGCCATCGCGGGGGTCGTCCACGGGCTGGATTTCTCCGGTTGGCCCGTCAATGCGTACCGCTTTTGACACTTGCGAACCATCCGCGAAGACCGCAGCAATGCGAAGCTCCAGATCCAACTGGCTGGCAGGGCGTTCGGCCACGATAAAGCCATCGCGGACAATGCGCAGCCATTCCGGCACTTCAGAGCCATCCAGCATCTCCACATTGTAGCGCACCACCAGACCGTCTTTTTCGCGGTCAAACGTGTTGTTGACATCTATGAACAGGATACGGTCGCGCACATAGGTTTCGATGAGCAGCTGACCCGTCAAGTCATCTGCATTGAGATCACCGGCCAGGCTGTCGCCGCCGCCAAAGCGGGCGGAGAAGCCGGTGAGACCTTCCACATTCCAGGAGCCGGAAAGCGGATCGCGGGTCTCCATGATGTCCAGATGGGACTTGCGCAGGGCATCAATGGCACGCAGGGCTTTGAGGACAGCCGGGTCGGCTGGATCAAGCGGTGCAATATCCTTGTTGTTGTCAATGTCATCCACTGTGTCATCGATGAGGCCCGAGGGGCGATCCAAGTGGAATGTGCCCTTGAGGTCATCAATGGCATCAATAGCATCCATGATGAAGGGGGGCACGGTGCCAATCTCATCATCGTCGCGGGTATCGTCCTTGTCGGTCATCTGACCAACCGGGATGGTTGGCGCTGGCGTCCCATCCAAAAGCGGATCGGATGGCAGGCCCGATACGGGCGGCACCAGCGGCGCGACGGGCTCAACGGGAACAACAGGTGCCACGGGTGTCACCGGTATGACGGGCGTAACGGGTGTGACGGGTGTGACGGGTGTCACGGGTGTGACGGGTGTCACGGGCACTACAGGTTGGGTCACCTCTGTGGGCGTAATCACCGCTGTGATGCTGGAGAATGCACTTTGTGCATCCACCGCAACCACAGAGAAGAAAACGGTACCCGTGGCCGCAGACCCCGCTGGCGGTGTTGCTGTCACAACACCCGTAACGGGATCAATCGTCACCCAAGAAGGCGCGCCCACCAGTGAGAAGGTCAGTGAGTCGCCATCGGGATCGTTTGTGATAGCGGCCGCATCCAACGTGATCGTTGTGCCTTCTGGCGTGGTTTGTGTCAGCGGACCCGTGGAGACCGGAGCCGGGTTGGACACGGAAATATTCAACACGCTGTCCACGGCTGGGTTGACCCCGTCGCTGGCTGTCACCGTCACCGTGTAGGGCCCGAATTGAGAGGCATTATTGGGCAAAGTGCCGGAAATAACGCCCGTATTGGGGTCCAGAGTAAGACCGGCTGGCAGCGGCGTTGAGGTAAAGGTCAACGCACTGTCCACATCGCTGAACAGAGTAGCGGTGTTAATGGTGGCGGGCATGCCATCGATCAACGCCACCGGCGTTGTGGGCGTAACAACCACCACCGGATCATCCACCGCAGCCACGGTCACGTCCACGACAAGCAGAACATCAGGGGTCACCCCATCACTCACCGTTACCGTAAACTGGTCCGGCCCGTCGTAGTTGGGGTTTGGCGTATAGGTATAGTCACCTGTGGTCGGGTCGGTGATGACCAGTTGGCCGTTGGTGGGCGGTGTGGTGATAACCGTCGTCGTGGGCAAAATGCCAACAATATCAATGGAACCGTTAAGCGGCGTATCCTCATTGGTGGTTTGCGGTGGTTCCGTGGCTTGCGTAGGCGGTGGTGTATCCACCACTTGGATGTCGATTGAGCCGCGACTACCCGCGTCGCTTGCCCCCTCATCATCGGAAGCGGCAAACAGGATTGGGTTTGCATTGCCGAGGAAGCCGGGCTGGGACGTGAATTCCAGTGTTCCCAACTCGCTGTTGGAGATGATAGTGCCGGCTGTCAGCGTCAGGCGGGGACCAGCCGTACCATCTGCTATGTAGGTCACCGTGCCTTGGGCAGCAGATGGCGCTTGCAAGATGATGTTGCGCAAATCGGCGGAAGCATCATCCACATCTGTAGGCAGGGTGAAGGTCAACGCGGATGGCGTAAGTTCCAACACGACGAGGGACACGGATGTGGCGTCCGGCGCATCGTTGACGCCCACCACGGTCACGTCCACCTGAACCGTTGTCGTGCCGCCATTGCCGTCATCGACCAGCACAATGAAACTGTCATTGCCATCGAAATCCGGATTGGGTGTGTAAGTCCAATTGCCGTTGGGCAAGATGGTGGCCACGCCATTGGTGGGCTGCATCTGAACGCTGGCCGTGGGGACATCACCGTCAATATCAGCCATGACCACCGTGCCGGAAACGGGTGTCTCCTCCGGCGTTGTGCCGGGTGCCGCGGTGGCTGTGGGATTATCGTTCACAGGCTGAACTGTGACGTTGACTGTGGCCGTCTCCGTCACACCACCGGACGTGATGGTGTAAGTAAAACTGTCCGCCCCATTGAAATTGGCGTCCGGTGTGTAAGTCACATCTCCGTTGACGGCAAAGGTGACAGACCCGTTGGTTCCCTGCGTTACGGATGTAATGACCGGGGCACCTTCAAACGTATCGGTGCCAGCACCACCCGCGCCGCCATCGGTGTTGAGACCGGTGATGACATTGGCAGTGATGGCCGTGTCTTCAGGCGTTGTCAGCGCATCATCGGCAATGTCGATGATGGGCGTGACGGTGACGGTCACATCGACCGTGCTTGTGCCACCATTGCCATCATCCACCAGCACCTGGAACATGTCCGTGCCGTTGAAATCGGGATTAGGCGTATAGGTCCAGTTTCCTGCCCCGTCGATTGTGGCAAGACCATTGGTGGCGTTCACATTGATCGTTGTGGTTGGAACATCACCATCAATATCGGCCAGCACGACGCTGCCGTTGACAGTAACATCCTCATTGGTGGTGGCCGGAGTAGCCGTGCCCGTGGGCGCATCATTTACCGGCGTCACTTCAATGTTCAAGAGTGCCGTGTCGCTAAGTGCACCATCGCTGATGGCGTATGAGATTGTAGGAACGGTGCCGTTGAAATTGGGTTCCGGTGTGAACAGGAACGTACCATTGGTCTGTACTGTGAGGGTACCAAAGCCAGGAATGGGCGTCGGCGCGCCGGGCAGACCGGCAATGGGCATGCCCACCACCGTAAAGCCGGTGACGGTGAGTGGATCACCATCAATATCGCTATCGATGCCAGAACCCGTATTGTCGGTGAGCAGATTGCCGCTCAGCGCCACCTCTTCGGCAGTGATATAGGCATTATCCAACGCATCGGGCGCGTCGTTAACGGCGGCCACGGGGGTAAAGGACAGGTCAGCACTATCCGTGCCACCCTGACCATCTGTGATGGTGTAAGTGGCCGTGGGCACGGGGCCGTTGTAATTGTTGATGGGCGTGAAGGTATAGTCACCATTGGCGGTGATGACCAATGTCCCCACACCTGGAATAAACGCCGTGTTGCCCGCAGTCACCGCACCGGGCACGCCTGCCACGCTAAAGGTGGTGACGGTGATGGGGTCGCCATCCACATCAATGTCATTGCCTAAGACATTGCCCGTGGTCACCTGATCTTCCGTGGTGGCTACAGGACCGTCATTGACCGCATCCGGGTTATCATTGACCGGCGTGATAGTAATGGAAACGGACCCGGCAGAACCGGCGTCTGACGCGGACGCATCGCCATTATCGTCTTCCACCACATAGGTAAAGTCCGCCACTGTGCCGTTATAGTTCAGTGCGGATGTGAACGTTGTGGTGCTGAACTCTTGCACCGAGATACGATCACCCACATTAAGCGGCACCGTGGCGCCATCGATGTCGCGCGTATAGCTAATTGTGCCTTCCACTGGCGCTGGAAGCCCGGTGACGATGACGGTCAGGTCGGCCTGCGCATCGTCCACATCCGTCGGTAGTGTTGGGGCAAGCGCGGTGGTGACATCTTCATCAGCCACGCGGGCATCCACGTTACCATCCGGCGCATCGTTCACAGGCGTGATGATGACTTGCAACACAGCCGTGTCCGTGCCCCCTGCCCCATCGGACAGGGTGTAATTGATGGGCGGCACCGGCCCCACATAGGTGGGCGCAGGCACAAAGGTGAAGTTGCCATTGGCACTGATGGTAAGCGTGCCCACAGCAGCACCAAGATTGTTGGTGATGCCGGTTGGCGTATCGAAGGTCACGGCATCCTGGGTGCCATTGCCATCCACATCCACCTTGACATTCGCCAGCGTGAGCGGATCAGCATCCGTATCACTGTCCACCCCGGAGCCGTTGTCTACAGTGATGACATTGCCCGTGACACCCCCCAGAGAATCTTCAGCCACGGTGGCAACATCATCCTGCGCCACCGGATTGTCGTTGACCGGATCGATGGTGATGGTCAGCGTGGATTGTTCTGAATTGTTTGGAGCACCGGACTGGTCGTCCACCGTGTAGGTGATGACCGGAACAGGCGCCCCCGTCACACCGCCCTGCACGGAGTTATAATCCGCCACCGGGGTGAACACGAACGTGCCGTCGCTGTTCACACGGATCGTCCCGATGTCTGCAATGGTGATGTTCGTATCAACGGCTTGCACGGTTGGATCGCCAGCAATGGTGAAGCCGGACACCACGAGCACATCGCCGTCCACGTCACCGTCATTGGTGAGCACATTGCCGGTCACCGGCGCGCCATCTTCCAAGCCTGTGGCCGTATCCACATCCGTGACGGGGCGGTCATTGGTGGGATCAATGGTGATGTTCAGCGTAGCGGAACCAGCATTGTTGGCGGCCCCCGTCTGGTCATCGATGGAATAGGTGATTTCCGGCACTGCCCCGCCCTGCACCGAGTTGAAGCCTGGCACTGGCGTAAACGTGAACGTGCCTGCCGTGTCGATGGTAATTTCACCCACATTTGGAATGGTGACCGGCACGCCCGTAGCAAATGTTCCGGGCATTCCGGCGATGGTGAAATCGCTGACGATTAACGCGTCATTATCCGCATCCAAGTCGTTGGTGATGATGTTGCCGGTCACCGGCGCGCCATCTTCCAGACCAGTGGCCGTGTCGGCCACACCCACCGGTGCGTCGTTCACATTGGTTACAGCAATGGTCACAGAGGCTGTGTCGGTCGCGTTGAGCGCACCGCTGCCGTCATCAAGCGTGTACTCAATGGCGGGCATTACGCCACCGGACGTGGTGTTGAAGTCCGGGGCCGGATCAAACGTGAAGCCGCCATTCGTGTTGATCGTGATCGTGCCCACGCCGGTAATCGCATACGGCGCGCCCAGCACGAACGGGCCGGCCTCTCCGGCAATGGTGAAGCCCGCAACCGTCAGCGGATCACCGTCCACATCACTATCCGCAGCACCCCCCGTCGCATCCGTAATCAAATTGCCTGTCAGAGGCGCAAGGGCATCCTCCGTCACCGTGTAGCTGTCATCCACAGCCACAGGCGCATCGTTCACAGGCGTCACGGCGATGGTCACCGTGGCCGTCTCCGTCACAAAGCCGCCATTCCCGTCCGGGGTTTGCACCGTATAGGTGAAGGTCTCATCCGGCGTGGGCACACCACCCACAGGGCCTGTGTTG
>JBCCTO010000062.1:0-16343 GCA_039198355.1 Pseudomonadota bacterium | reverse complement strand
GGCGACGCCCACGATTCCGTTCATCGGCGTGCGCAGCTCGTGACTCATGTTCGCGAGGAATTCGCTCTTCATCCGCGAGGCGGTCTCCGCCTCCTCCTTGGCGCGGCGAATGTCGATTTCAGCCTGCTGCTGATCGGTGTTGTCGACGAGAACGACGATGCTGCCGCCGCCGATCGATAGATCCTCGAAGGGCACGTGGCTGAGAGCCATCCAGCGGTCCTTCGAGCGACTTCGGCCACAGCGGCGCGGATTTCCTCCAGCAGGGCTTCCTGCGCCACCCGGTCCAAATAACCGGGCCAATGGTCTACGCCTTCCATGACGCTATGGGCCTCGCGAAGGGGAAGCTCCTTCATGGCTTACAAACCTTTCTTACTTACACGGCCCCACCGCGTTAAAGGGTGTCCATCTGCGATGAAACCCCTTTAGCATTTCTACGGCCACGCTGTCGGCCTAGCGGCCCTCAATGTACGGGCGCAGCGCGTGCGCTGCAAATATTTGCCGGAGGGCTTTCGGCCACGAGAGCGTTTCAAGCCAAGTGTGACGCGCGCTAGCAGGGGCGATAAAAGGCAAAAAAACAAGGGGGCAAACCCCGCATCTTTCCCTTGAAGGGCTTTGGCCTCTTCTTATATGGGCAAAGAAGTCAGCACCATGCTGTTGTTTCCAACGCAACCGCTTGCTGGCGCGTTTGACGATATCCGCCAGGTTTTGCCCATGAACGCCGCGCTTCCCCAACGGGAGCAGTGAAAAAGGGTTCCGGCAAAACGCTATTAGGAGAAAAGATTATGGCTAAAGTTATTGGTATCGACCTGGGTACCACCAATTCCTGTGTTGCCGTGATGGACGGCAAAACCGCTAAGGTGATTGAAAACGCCGAGGGTGCCCGCACCACCCCTTCCATGGTGGCCTTCACCGATGATGGCGAGCGCCTTGTGGGCCAGCCCGCCAAGCGTCAGGCCGTCACGAACCCCGAAAATACCCTGTTTGCCGTCAAGCGCTTGATCGGCCGCCGGTATGACTCCGCCGAGGTAAAGAAGGACCAGGAATTGGTGCCCTATTCCATCGTCAATGGTGACAATGGCGATGCTTGGGTGGAAGTGAACGGCGACAAATATTCCCCTTCGCAAATCTCCGCCATGATCCTTCAGAAGATGAAGGAAACAGCTGAAAATTTCCTGGGCGAAAAGGTGGAGCAGGCCGTCATCACGGTTCCCGCTTACTTCAATGATGCCCAGCGTCAGGCCACCAAGGATGCCGGTAAAATTGCCGGTCTGGAAGTGCTGCGCATCATCAACGAGCCCACGGCTGCCGCCCTCTCCTACGGTATGGAAAAGAATGACGGTAAAACCATCGCGGTCTACGACCTGGGCGGTGGTACGTTTGACGTGTCCATTCTGGAAATCGGCGATGGCGTGTTTGAGGTGAAATCCACCAATGGGGACACGTTCCTGGGTGGTGAAGACTTCGACATGGCGCTGGTGGATTATCTGGCTTCCGAGTTTAACAAGGACCAGGGCGTTGACTTGCGCAATGACAAGCTGGCTCTCCAGCGTCTGAAAGAGGCTGCGGAGAAGGCCAAGATCGAGCTTTCCTCTTCCGCCCAAACGGAAGTGAACCTTCCCTTCATTACAGCTGATGCTTCCGGCCCCAAACACCTGACCATGAAACTGACCCGCGCCAAGTTTGAGTCCCTCGTGGCCGATTTGGTGAAGCGTACGGTCAAGCCCATGCAGGAAGCGCTCAAGGATGCTGGCCTGAAAGCCGGTGAGATCGACGAAGTGATTTTGGTGGGCGGCATGACCCGCATGCCCAAGGTTCAGGAAACGGTGAAAGACTTCTTCGGCAAGGAGCCCAACAAGGGCGTGAACCCGGATGAAGTGGTGGCCATGGGTGCTGCTATCCAAGCTGGCGTGCTTCAGGGCGACGTGACCGACGTTCTGCTGCTGGACGTGACGCCCCTGTCGCTGGGTATTGAGACGCTGGGTGGCGTGTTCACCCGTCTGATCGACCGTAACACGACGATCCCCACCAAGAAGTCACAGACCTTCTCCACTGCTGAAGACAATCAAAATGCGGTGACAATCCGCGTGTCGCAGGGCGAGCGTGAGATGGCGGCGGACAACAAGATGCTCGGCCAGTTCGATCTGGTGGGCATTCCCCCCGCCCCCCGGGGTGTGCCGCAGATTGAGGTGACCTTCGACATCGACGCCAACGGCATTGTCAACGTGTCCGCCAAGGATAAGGGCACAGGCAAGAGCCACGAAATTCGCATTCAGGCCTCCGGCGGGTTGTCGGATGACGAGATCGAACAAATGGTCAAGGACGCAGAGGCCAATGCCGATGCGGACAAAAAACGCCGCGAAGCTGTTGAGGCCAAGAACCAGGCCGAAACCCTCATCGACTCCACGGAGAAATCCCTCAAGGAGCACGAGGACAAGGTTTCCGCCGAGGACAAGGAAGCCATCGAAAACGCAATTTCCGAATTGCGTACTGCCATTGAAGGCGACGATGCCGATGATATCGCCGCCAAGACCCAAGCTCTGGCAGAAGCCAGCATGAAAATGGGTCAGGCCATCTACGAAGCCCAGTCCTCCGAAGAAGAGGCCGCTGCTGCCGCCGACGCCGCTGCCCACGCAGCCGCCGACGAGAACGTGGTGGATGCCGATTTCGAAGAAATCAACGACGAGGACGAAAAGAAGTCCGCTTAAGCGGGCTTCTTTCTCAGGGAAGTCTTCCATGTCCGCTCGTCCGCAAGGGCGGGCGGACATTTTTGTAACAGGGGTTCCCCTGTCTGACAGAACCGCCGGTTTAGCCGATGCGCCGGTCATGGGTGTTTAGGGTGTATTTGAATGAGCAAGGCTGATTATTACGAAACGCTGGGCGTTTCGCGGGATGCGGATGAGAAGGCGCTGAAATCGGCCTTCCGCAAACAGGCGATGAAGTATCACCCGGACCGCAACCCCGGCGATGCAGCAGCAGAAGCAAAATTCAAGGAAATCGGTGAAGCCTATGAAGCGCTGAAAGACCCGCAAAAGCGTGCCGCCTATGATCGCTTCGGCCATGCGGCGTTTGAAAACGGCGGCGGTGGCGGCGGCTCGCCCTTCGGCGGCAGCGGCATGGGCGATATCTTTGAGGATATTTTCGGCGAGATGATGGGCGGCGCTCGCCGCTCCGCCGGGGGGCGCACGCGCGGTGCGGACCTTCGCTATAATATGGAAATTTCGCTGGAAGAAGCCTTCACCGGCAAGACGGTGGAAATTGAAATTCCCACCGCCGTTTCTTGTGATGTGTGCAGCGGGTCCGGCGCCAAGCCCGGCTCCAGCCCCAAAACCTGCCCCACTTGCGGCGGTGCCGGGCAGGTTCGCGCCTCCTCCGGTTTCTTTTCGGTGCAGCGCACCTGCCCCACTTGCCACGGGCGCGGTGAAATTATTTCCGACCCATGCGATAATTGCGGCGGCACCGGGACCACGACAGAAACCAAAACGCTTGATGTGAAAGTACCTGCTGGCATCGAAGACGGCACGCGCATTCGTCTCGCCGGAGAGGGCGAGGCGGGCACCCGGGGCGGGCCCACGGGCGACCTCTACATCTTCCTCTCCATCCGTCCGCACGAATTCTTCCAGCGGGATGGGGCGGATATTTACTGCCGCGTCCCCATTTCCATGACCACCGCCGCTCTGGGTGGGCAGTTTGAAGTGGGCACCATTGAGGGCACGCAAACGCGGGTGAAAGTGCCGGAGGGCACTCAAAATGGCCGCCAATTCCGCCTGCGCGGCAAAGGCATGCCCGTCATGCGCTCAACGCAGATGGGTGATATGTATATCCAGGTGGCCATCGAAACCCCCAGCAATCTGACCAAGCGCCAGCGGGAATTGCTGCAGGAATTCGCAGAAGAAAGTTCGGAAGCCAATAGCCCAGAATCAACGGGGTTCTTTGCTGGAATGAAGAAGTTTTTTGATGATCTGGCGGAGTAGCGATTACACACGAAACGTCATCCGCCGACGTGATCGGCGGAACGCCCACCATTTGTAAGATAGGCCGATCAAGTCGGCCTATGACGAGCGCTAGATTTCAAGGCAGGTTCAACCTCCCACCGCAGGGGAGGTCGAAACAGCTTGTTGTTTCGGGTGAGTGGGTTGGATGCATGAGTAACTCAAAGTCCGCTCCCCCCGCCCGGATCGCTTTGCTCTCCGACCTCCCCTCCAGGGGGAGGTGGACAAGGTTCAAGCTTGGAATTTTGACATGAATGCCGACCCCCGCCTTATCGTTGCTCTCGACGTTCCAACCGTAAACGATGCCCGTGCGGCCATCGACGAAATCGGCGATGCCGTCTCCTTTTACAAAATCGGCCATCAGCTGGCTTACGCGCCTCACGCAGAAAACGGCTTCACGCTGGCGCGGGAACTGGTGGCTGCGGGCAAGCAGGTGTTTTTGGACCTGAAACTGCTGGACATCGACAACACCGTGGCCAAGGGCGTGGAGAGCGTGGCGGGGATGGGCGTTTCCATGCTGACCCTCCACGCCTACCCCAAGGCCATGCGGGCCGCTACCGAGGCGCTGGCGAAGACGGGGAACACCGATCTTACCCTGCTGGGCGTTACCGTGCTCACATCCATGGATGATGATGATCTCAAAGAAGCGGGCTATGCCCATTCCGCTGCCAGTCTCGTAAAAAAGCGGGCCCAACAGGCGAAAGCCTGCAGCATGGGTGGGTTGGTGGCTTCGGCGCAAGAGGCATCCGCCATCCGCGCCATTGTGGGGCCGGATATGGCCATCGTCACACCGGGCATTAGACCTGTTGGGGCCGATCAGGGCGACCAGAAACGGGTGATGACCCCGGCAAAAGCCATCGCGGCTGGCGCTAGCCATCTTGTGGTGGGCCGGCCCATCATGGCAGCATCGGACATGCGGGCCGCCGCGCTCGCCATTATTGAAGACATGAACAAACAGGATTGAGCCATGGCCAAGGGATACTGGATCGCGCGGGTGGATGTGGAAAATGCGGACCGTTATTCCGACTATGTGGCCACAGCTAAGCCCGCCTTCGAGGCCTATGGCGCGAAGTTTCTGGTGCGCGGCGGCGAAATGACCCCGTTGGAGGGCGTTTCCCGCGCCCGCAATGTAGTGATCGAATTTCCCTCGGTGCAGGCGGCGCTGGATTGCTATAACAGCGATGACTATCAGGCGGCCAAAGCCATTCGGCTGACAGCGGCGGCATCCGAACTGTGCATTGTGGCAGGCGTGGAGTAGAAAATTATATTTCTGTAATAATTTCGCCTTTTTTGCAGCGAAGATAGTGCGGTTTCATAGAACTATACGTCATAGATGTGAGCTATTACGATTTTCTCTTATTTTTAAAACTCCTTTCTTGAAACTGCGGCGGACTGACATATATCAAGTGCGAGCGAGAGGGGTGAATGCCCTGAACGCACCATCACAGGAGAGGTTACCGAAATGACCAACGCACTGATCCGTCCTGCTTGGACGCCCGCCACCATCGCCCTGATGATTATCGGCTTCATGATCTTTTGGCCCTTGGGTCTGGCCATGCTGGCCTACATCCTCTTTGGCGACCGGCTGGACCAGCTTAAGAAGGACGTGAACGTGGCCACGGACAGGGCGTCGGAAATGTTCAACAAGGGCACCGCGTTCAAAAACATGCCCCGCACGGGCAATGTGGCCTTTGATGACTGGCGTGAAGCTGAACTGGCCCGCCTGCATGAAGAGCGCGTGAAGCTGGATACGATGCGTGCCGAGTTTGACGATTATGCCCGCGAGCTGCGCCGCGCCAAGGACCAGGAAGAATTTGAAGCCTTCATGGCCCACCGCGCCAAAACTGTAGAAGATGACACGGACAGTAAGCCCAAGCGGGTGAAAAAGTCTGGCGGTAAAACCGTCCCCGGCGTGTAAGCCCCGCATCATAAATGAAACATGGCCCGCCTCCTCCGAGGCGGGCTTTTTTTGTACCTATTTTACATCGGGGGCGTTGTGGCCTCTTTAGCTACCCGGTGTTCCAGCGCGATGATGGTTAGGCCTGCGACGATGGTGATGATGATGCCCAGGGCGGCGAGGCCATTGGGCAGGTCGGCGAAGATCAGATAGCCCAGCGCCGTTGCGATGGGGATTTCCAAATATTGCATGGGGGCCAGTGTGGCAGAGGGGGCGAACCGCAGGGACCATGTCATGAATAGATGACCGGTTGTGCCCAGCACCCCCAGCAAAAACAAAAGGGCGATTTCCGTTTGCGCAGGCCAGACAAAGCGGGCTTCCGGCCAGCCCAACGGTGCTGCTAGAGCAAAGAACAATGCGAGGATGGGCAGGGCCATAAAGCCGCTGACACATTGCATGGCAATGGCATCCACCTGTTTGGCCATCTGGCGGGTGACAAGCATGAACCCGGCGAAGATGAGGGCCACGGCAAGTGGCAATAGGGCGGGCGCGCCCACGGCGGCGAAGCTGGGCTGGATCACGAGAAGCGTCCCCATAAAGCCCACGGCGCAGGCCGCAATGCGCCGCCAGCCCACCACTTCGCCCAGCACAAAATGGCCCAGCAGCAGCATGATGAAAGGCATGACAAAGGCGATGGCCACCGCATCGGCAAGGGGCAAAAAACGAAGCGACAGGAACATGGCGCCCACACCCAAAATGTGCAGCACGGTGCGCACGAGAGTGAGCCGCATTTCGCGGCTTCCCATTGTTAGGGTTCGGTTTGTGACCATGACGATGGGCAGCAAAAGCAAAGCCTGCAGCACAAAGCGCACAGCCAGCAGTTGAAGAAGGGGCACGCTGGGGCCGAGCAGTTTCGCAACGCTGTCGCCCATGGGGGCGAACAGACAAAACAGCAGCATGAGCATAATGCCCAGCACCGGCCGATCCGGCGTGACACCCGTCAGCGGGGCGGTGGTGGAGTTAGCCAACGGTCACGCCCCTTTCCCACAACAGCAATCAGCAGGGATAGAGAAACGTGAAAACCAGCCGGTCCGTGGTGCGCACGCCTGTGGGCTGACACCGACGGTTTTTGTCGCGATTACCCCGCAATACAATGCGGGAATTATTGGCCGGACCAGAGACCCCATAGGTCTGGGGCGAACCGGGGCAAAAGCGGGAGAACCGCCGGGCTGTGCCGGAGTAGGAGCGACCATTGTAGAAACCGTTGAACAGCAAAGTTCCCCGACGCACGCCCGCATTGCGCAACACTTGGCGCGGCTGCAAATAGCGAATTTCACGCCCGCCGCCACCTGTCGCTGTGATGCGCATTACGGAACCATTGTGGTTCCAGCAGGAGGCGGCTTGAACCTCAGAATTGCCCATGACAGCGCCGCCAAGGAGGACGGCCAGCCCCAAGGTGCAGGCTCCCACTCGTCTAAGAATCACTTTCACCATAACCAGTCTCCCCAAAAAGCCCCGTGGCAGAGGGTAGAGCGTTTTGAGCGGGTGTGGCAAGTTGGCTCATCAATCGTGTCTCTTAGGCTCAGCGGTGTTGGGCGGGGCGGTTGAGCCGCGGTCCATGAACGTCAGCGGCACTTTGTGCCGGAATGGCTCCGCAGCAGCCCCCATCTCGTTCATGTCCACCAGCGCATCCGCTGCCATGGTGCCTATTTTGCGGGCGGGCAGGCGCACCGTGGTAAGGCCCGGTTCCATGTGGGCGGACCCGCGAAAATCACCGATACCCACGATGGAGACATCATGGGGAACGCTCAGCCCCAAGGCTTGGCATGCGAAGAGCGCCCCGTGGGCAATTACGTCATTGCCGCATATTAGTGCCGTGCAATCCTTTTGCTTTAAGATCTCCGTGACGCGCTGCTTGGCCTCGCCAATATCGTAAGAGCAGTCAAAAACGGTGATCTCGTCGCTGCCCAAACCATAGCTTTTTGCAGCCGTTTTCGCCCCTTCCAACCGGTCGCGGGCGCGGTCATTGCCTTTTGTGTTGGCAAACAAAAAGACGGTTTTGCGATGGCCCAGATCCAAAATATGGTTGGTAACCAACTGCCCCGCTTCAAAATTATCCGCGCCAATACAAGGCAGTAAAGCATTTGGCGCGTAGTTCCAGATGGAGATTGCGGGTACGTCCCGTTGCGAAAGCATGGTGAGCGGCACCTGGGCATGGTCGAATCCCACCAGCGCTACGCCATCAATGCGCCGTTCCAGCAGGGAGCGGACGATGGCCGTCTCGCGGTCCAAGTCATAGCCGTGGGCGGCGATGAGCATGGTGCGGTCATGCTGCACCAAGCGCGTGGAGAAGGCCTCGATCATCTCGGCGAAGATGGCATTGTCGATGGTGGGGACGATGAGCCCAATCGTGCCGGAAAAGCGGTTGTGCATGGAGCCTGCCATGCGATCACGGATATAGCCCAGATCACTGGCGGCCTGTTCAATGCGCTTTTGGGTGGGACCGCGCACGACACTGGGCGTGTTGAAATAGCGCGAGACGGTGGCCGGTGAGACGCCCGCACGCTTCGCCACTTCCACAATGCCCGGCGCGCCTTTGCGTGATCTGGGTCGCTCGTTCACAAGCGCATTTCCTCAAATGAAAACGTTTGCATTTTTGTTTTCATGCCATAGGCTCCCGAAATTGGCCAGCATGGCCTGTTCGGTGCGCACGACTTTGGGAGGGGTCAGGGCTCATGGAATTCCTGAACTATTTCGGTGGTGTTTTTGAGCCGACCGCTTTTCTGTTGCTGCTCGGCGGGACCATTGGCGGGCTGATCCTGGGTGCAACGCCGGGCCTTTCCCCCACCATGGCGGTGGCGCTACTCATCCCCTTCACGTTTCAATTACAGGCCACGCAAGGGCTTATTCTGCTAGGGGCAGCTTACACCTCAACCGTGGCCGGTGGGGCGGTGAGTGCCATTTTGCTGAAAATTCCGGGTGCGCCCGCGAACATTGCCACCTCTCTGGATGGACACGAGATGGCGCGTCGCGGCCAAGGCGCGCGGGCGCTGCACATGTCGTTCCTGGCCTCCGGCGTGGGGGGCGTGACGGGTGTATTGCTGCTGATTTTCCTCACACCCGTGCTGGCCCAATGGGCGTTGGCTTTTGGACCATCCCATCTGTTTTGGATGGCAATTTTGGGCGTGACGGTTATTGGGTCGCTGGATTCCAAATCCTTCGTGAAAGGCCTGCTGTCGGGCTGCATCGGCCTATGGCTCTCCATGATCGGCTATGACGATATTCAAGGGGCGCAGCGGTTCATCTTTGCCGATGCGCTGACCGGCGGCATCAACATCATCTCCGCGCTCATCGGAATTTTCGCCATTCCGCAGGTCATCGACATGTTCTCCAAAGGACGGGTGGAATCGTCCATCTCTGCGCTGGCAGTGGAGCGGCAGTCGGTGATGGCTTCGTTGAAGGAAACCTTCATCTATAAGCGGGCGCTGGCCATCGGCACAGTGTGCGGGTCCGTCATCGGCTTGATCCCGGGCGTGGGCGGACAGATTGCGGGGCTGTTGGCCTATGACCAGTCGAAGAAGTTCTCGCCGGACAAGGCCCAGTACGGCAAGGGCTATCCCGAAGGTGTGATCGCGGCGGAATCCGCCAACAATGCCATGGTGGGGCCATCGCTGGTGCCGCTCTTGACCCTCTCCATCCCCGGCAGCCCAACGGCAGCCGTATTGCTGGGCGGGCTGCTGATCCACGGCATTTTCCCCGGCACAGACTTGTTCGACAATCACCCCCAGGTGGCGTGGACCTTCATCAACTCCATGCTCATCGGGCAGGTGCTGATGGTCCTTTTTGGCATCTATATCTCCGCCTATGCCGCCAAAGTGGCACGCATTCCCACGCCGATTATGGCGGCGGCGGTGATGGTGCTGGCGCTGTTCGGCTCCTATTCCATCCAGCAATCCTTTGGTGATGTGCAGATTATGCTCTGCCTTGGGTTTGGCATGTATTTCCTGGAGAAGTTTGGCTTCTCCGCCGCGCCGCTGGTGCTGGGCCTGATCCTCGGCCCCATCGCGGAGGCCAATTTCACGCAAGGCAGCATGATCGCCAATGCCACGGACGGTATGCTGCCCTATTTCTTCGGCGGGCCGCTCAATATTTTCCTGATCGCGCTGGTGCTGGCCTCCATCGCTTACAGTTTCTGGACATCCATGGTGGCGGCTCCCGCGAAACCCTTAGCGGAAGGAGCGGCGGAATGAACGCGAGCATTACCCAACACCGCGTCGCCTCCGGCGTTATTTTGCTGGTGGCGGCGTGGGTGGCCTATGTGAGTTTTACCGGCGAGCCGGTGGAAGCGTTCCTCTTCCCCCGCATCATCGCCGTGTTCATGCTGGCACTGGCGGCATGGAATTTTTTCCGCGCAGTTACCGGCGTTTCCAAAGTCGGTGAAGGGGTCAGCTTTGCGCTGGCGCGCACCATCGCGCCGGGGCTCTTGATTGTGCTGGTCTACATCTTTTTCGCGGCTAAGGCGCTTGGCTTTTACGTCTCGTCTTTTGCAGCCTTCGTGGCGCTTTTTGCAGCCTATGACCCGGCATCGCACACCAATGCCATGGCTTGGCTGAAGCGCCTCGTCACCGCATTTATCTTTGTGGCCATCATGTACGGCCTGTTTGCGCTGTTGCTGAAGGTTCAAACGCCGCGAGGCATGTTCTTCTGATCCATCCGGGTCAGATCAATTGGGAGGAAAAACCATGAAAAAACTGATTGCAGCTTTGGCGATTGCCGCCACTGCCGGGCTGGGCGTGGCCCAAGCCTCTGATTATCCGGACCGGCCCATCGGCGTCGCCGTCTCCTATGGCGCAGGCGGGGCCACGGACTTTCAGGCCCGCATCGTCACCATGGTGGCGGGGAACGAAGATATTCTGGGCCAGCCCATGTATATCATCAACAAGCCCGGGGCCGGTGGCCGCGTGGGCTGGAACTGGTTTGCCACGGACGCAGAAGCCGATGGCTATACCCTGTCGGCCTATAACATCCCTCACTTCATCGCCCAGTCCATCAAGGGCGGCGTGAAATATTCTGCCGACTCGTTTGAGCCCATCGCCAACTGGGGCGAAGACCCGGCCGTTGTGGTGGTGCCCAAAGACAGCCCCTACAACACAATGCAGGAATTGATTGAGTATGCCAAAGCCAATCCTGGCCGGGTCACAACCTCTGGGGCGGGCCTATTTGTGGGCCACCACATCGCAGCCCTGCAAATTGAAAAAGCCTGTGAGTGCAAGATTGCCTATATCCCCACCAAGGGCGGCGGCGCGGCGGCCATGAAAGCCGTGATTGCCGGGGACGTGGTCGCCGGCATCAACAATTTGTCCGATGCCTTCCGCGCCCGTCAGGCGGGTAATGTGAAAGTGCTGGGCGTGGCGGACCTGAAGCGCAATGAAGCCTTCCTGCCCGATGTGCCCACACTGATGGAAGCCGGTCTCGACGTGGACAATTCCTCGGTGAACTACCGCGGTCTGATGGTGAAAAAGGGCACGCCCCAGGAAGTCATCGACAAGCTCGCAGCGCAGGTGCCCACGATGTTCAAGCACAAGCGTGTGGCCGGTAAAATGAAGGCCGGTGGTTCGCCCATGAACATCATGACCCGCGATGAGGTGAAAGCCATGTGGGCCAAGCGCGAGGAAACGCTCAAAGAGCTGCTGGCCGGACTTTAATCTGGCACATCCTTCTCCCCGCTGGGGAGAAGGATAAGAGGACTTGGCTTTGCCAAGCAAAGCCATAGCCGCAGTTGGATGAGGGGGACTGAACTTGGTTCGGTTCCCCCTCACCCAAGATCGACAGGAGCATCTTGCGTTCATCGGGACTAGAAAGAGCATCAAAAAATGCGTTCGAAAACGGCATTTTGCTGTTTGAGGGGCAGCAATTTTTGATCCCGTTTGAACGCATAGTGCTTTAAGCCCCGCACAGCGGGGCAAGTCTCCCTATCCCTCTCCCCCCTTGGGGAAAGGGAAGCCCGAATGGATTTTTAGATGGCCGCATCGGTTGACCTTTCCGAAGACGAAATGCTGGTTGACGCTCTGATTGAGCGGGCGCGTGCTGCCCAACGCGCATTTGAACAGGGGGCAGACCAGACCCGCTATGACCGGGCCGCCCTTGCCGCCGCATGGGCGCTGATGGAGCCTTCGCGCAATCAAGAGCTTTCGGAAATGGCGGTGGCTACGACGGGGCTGGGCAACGTGGCTGACAAGATCACCAAAAACCACCGCAAGACGCTGGGCGTGTTGCGGGATATTGAGCATTCCAAAACCGTGGGCATTATCAGCGAGGACCACACCACTGGCATTGCGGAAATCGCGCGGCCCATCGGTGTCATCGGCGCAGTGGTGCCTTCCACCAATCCCGTTGCCACGCCCACCAATAATGTCATCAATGCGCTGAAATGCGGCAACGCCATCATCCTGTCGCCCTCGCCTAAGGGGGCGCAGGTTTGCGAGAAGCTGCTGGGCTATATCCATGCGGAATTCGACAAGATCGGTGCGGACCGTGATCTTGTGCAGATGATCCCGGCCCCCGTCTCTAAAGCCAAAGCGCAGCGGCTCATGGAGCGGGCTGACCTTTTGGTGGTGACGGGCAGCCAAAACAATGTCCACCGCGCGTACTCCTCCGGCACCCCGGCCATTGGGGTTGGCGCTGGCAATGTGACGACGATTGTGGATGAGACGGCTGACTTGGCTGCTGCAGCGCAGAAAATCACCGCATCAAAGATATTCGACAACGCAACCTCCTGTTCCTCTGAAAACAGCATCGTCGTTGTGGACGCGGTAGCAGATGAGTTTTTGGAAGAGTTGCACAAGGCGGGTGGTCGGTTGCTGGATGCTGACAATGCCCAAAGGCTCACGGCTGAACTGTTCCAGCAGGGCGGCCTTGGTCGCCATATCATTGCCCAAGACATGGACAAGATCATCGCACGAACGGGCATTGATGTGGCGGATGCACCTAATGCGAAATTTTTGGTGATCGAAGGCAAAGGCATCGGCCCCGACTATCCGGAGTCCGGTGAAAAACTCTCCCTGGTGGTCACCCTCTATCGTGCCGCCGATTATGCTGCGGCCAGAAAACTGGCGGGCGACTTGCTCGCCCATCAGGGGGCGGGTCATTCGGTGGGCATCCACACCAATGACAAAGAGCGCCCGGTGGCGCTGGGGCACGATCTGCCCACCTGCCGGGTGATCGTCAATCAAGCCCATTGTTTTGCCACGGGCGGATCCTTCGACAATGGGTTGCCGTTCTCCCTTTCCATGGGCTGCGGGTCGTGGGGCGGCAATTCCATTGATGAAAATTTCAACCACAAGCACTGCATGAACATCACCAAAGTGGTGCGCACCATTTCTGCCAACGAACCGAAAGTGGAGGATATTTTTGCCGACTATTGGAAGGTGGCCGGTCGATGAGCGCACCCTTCAACCCGCAAAAAGTGGCCCATCTTTCCATTGCCGACCTGATTGACCGCCATGCGGCGGAGCGGCCCGGTGACGTCTTCATTATCGACCCGCAAGAGCAGCGCACCCTGACTTGGGGTGACTTGAAGGACAGTTGCCAAACCTTGCGGGACAGGCTTTCGGCCGATGGCCATCGGCCCGGCGACCGGGTGGCCTATGCCATGCACAATGGTGCGGATGCTGCGCGGGTGATCCTGGGCATTCTCTATGGCGGGCAGGTGGCCACCGCCGTCAATCTGGTTTCCGGCAAGGCCACCATTGCCCACGTTTTAGGGCATAGCGGTGCCGGGCTGGTGTTTTGTCAGCCCCACACACGACCCCTGCTGGAAGAGGCGCGAGCGGAAAAGCCAGACCTCTCCCCTAACATGATCGACGTGGATGAAACCCTGTTTCACGGCCATCTCGACCCACCCCCAGATCACATCGCGGCCCCTTCGGAAGACGGGTTGCTCATGTATACATCCGGTACCACGGGCGTACCCAAGGGCGTGGTTCTCACACAGGCCAATTTGATCGCTGGCGGGTGCAACACGGCGGTGGCGCACCGATTGACGGCCCGGGACCGGGGGCTTTGCGTGCTGCCTCTTTATCACATCAACGCCTTTTGCGTCTCCCTCATGGGTGCGCTGGTGACCGGGGGGGCGCTGATCCTGCCCCACCGCTTTTCCGTGAGCCAATTTTGGGACCAGTTGCGAAACCATGGTGGCACATGGTTTTCCGTCGTGCCCACGCAAATTTCCTATCTTTTGCACGAGGCGCAAACGGCGGGTCACGACACGCGAGGGCTTGAGGCGCTGCGCTTTGGCCGGTCCGCCTCGGCGCCCCTGTCGCCCGATGTGCAGCAGGCGTTTGAGAGCCGCTTTAACGTGCCCATCATCGAAACGATGGGGCTGACGGAGACGGCGGCGCAAATTCTCTCAAACCCCATGGAGGGACCGCGCAAAATCGGCTCGCCCGGTATTGCCTGGGGTAATGAGGTGATGATCGGCGACGAACACCAACAGGAATGCGCGCGGGGCACGGAAGGTGAAGTACTGGTACGAGGCCCCAATGTCATGCGCGGTTACCGCAATAATGCGAAAGCCACCGAAGTAGCGCTCACAAAACAGGGTTGGCTGCGCACGGGCGATCTGGGCCGCATGGATGAAGATGGCTACGTGTTCATTACGGGTCGCCTGAAGGAACTCATCATCAAGGGTGGTGAAAACATCGCCCCCCGTGAAGTGGACGAAGCCCTGCTGGCCCACCCCGATGTCATCGAAGCCGCCGCCTTTGCCCGCTCATGTGCGCGCTACGGGCAGACTGTGGAAGCCGGGGTAAAATTGCGCAGCGGCTCAAAAGTGAGCTCCAACGACCTGCGCTCGTTTTGCCGCACCGCGCTGGGTGATTTCAAATGCCCCGATACAATCCACCTGTTGCCAGACTTGCCCAAAGGACCCTCTGGCAAAATTCAACGTCTTAAACTGGCGGAATTGGCGCTGGAAAACAGCTGACGAGCGTCACACGAGTGTCATGGACGGCTGTGTATGAACGCCGTGCCGCATTTGCATTCGGGCAAATGCCCCCATACGCTTTTTGTCTATACCCAAGAGGAGGACACCCATGAAAAACCTACTGATGAGCAGCGTTGCTGCCCTGGCCTTTGCCACCATCACCTTCAGCCCCGCACAGGCTCAGGAAGACTGCGAGCGCGGCACGCTGGACGCTCAATATTGCGACCGTGATGGCGATTTGGTGGCAGACACGCCCACCGACCCCGCCAAACAGGTGGACCCGGACACGCTGATCTTCGCCTATACGCCCGTGGAAGACCCTGCTGTCTACAAAGAAGCATGGAGCGATTTCCTGGACCATCTGGCCGAAAAGACCGGTAAAGAAGTGGTGTTCTTCCCCGTGCAAAACAATGCGGCCCAGATCGAAGCCATGCGCTCAGGTCGTTTGCACATTGCCGGTTTTAACACGGGGTCCAACCCGCTGGCTGTGAATTGCGCAGGCTTCAAGCCCTTCACGCTGATGGCCGGTGAAGACGGTTCTTTCGGCTATGAGATGGAAATTCTCACCTATCCCGGTTCCGGCATCGAAAAAGTGGAAGACATCAAGGGCAAGAAACTGGCCTTCACGTCGCCCACGTCCAATTCCGGTTTCAAGGCGCCTTCCGCCATCCTGAAGTCTGACTTCAACATGGAGCCTGGCAAGGATTTTGAGGCTGTCTATTCCGGCAAGCATGACAACTCCATCCTGGGCGTTGCCAATAAGGACTATCCGGCCGCCTCCATCGCCAACTCCGTGCTGGCCCGCATGTTGGCCCGGGATGTGATTAAAGAGGACCAGATCAAGTCCATCTACAAATCCCAGACCTTCCCCACCACGGGTTACGGTGTGGCCCACAATTTGAAGCCTGAATTGCAGGACAAAATCCGCGATGCGTTTTTCTCCTTTGAGTGGAAAGGCACTTCGCTGGAAGAAGAGTTTGGCAAAAACGGCGAAGCCCAGTTCCTGCAAATGAACTACAAGGATTTCTGGGACGTGATCCGCAAGATCGACACGGCCAACGGCGTATCCTACTCCTGCTCCTAGACCTTTCGGTCTAGGTCTTTTGCGCTCGCGCTGTTGGTCTCTCCTTTTGGGGGCGGCCTTGGCTGCTACTTCAGGCAGAAGTGGGCGCGGCAAACGATTGCCGGGCGGCTCTTCGCCGCCTTGGCTTTTCGCAGCATTATCGAAATGCTTGCTTTGGTAAGGGCTGAGGAATGCTGGAACTGAACGGACTTACGAAAACCTACGCCACCGGCGACAAGGCGCTTACCGATGTGACGCTGACCATTCCTGCCGGGCAGGTGGTGGCGCTAATCGGTCCCTCCGGCGCGGGTAAGTCCACACTGATCCGCTGCATCAACCGGCTGGTGGAACCCACCTCGGGCACAGTTGTGCTGAACGGGGAAACCATCTCCGGCCTTTCCTCCGCAGGCC
>JBCCTO010000061.1:0-16950 GCA_039198355.1 Pseudomonadota bacterium | reverse complement strand
CTGTTTGGCAGCGTAGTTCTTGCGGGGCAGTGTCATTCAGGTGAAGCGGCAAAATGGAGCAAATGGCTAATCTTGAGGATCCTCGGCTCGGTGGCCGAGGATGACGAGCAAGAGGTTGGATCGGGGATTACTGTTCAACAACCGCCTTTACCAGCGCGTCGCTTACCATAATATCCAAATGCGCGCCGCCGCCGTTTTTGAAGACGGTGATTTCTTCATTGCTTCCACGGCCCGTCTCCCCCGCTACCAAAGCATGGAGATCACCCTTCACCGCGTCGCGTTCGATCACCCCCTTCGCCAGAGGAATTTTCAATTCGCCAATATGGTCAAGCGTGGTGTCGTAGCTATCCACAAACCATGTGGCTTTGTGATGTAATTCATCATTCGCCTCGCGCATGTCGGGTTTGAATGCGCCCACGAGATCCACATGGCAGCCGGGTGGGACCCATGCACCTTGGAGCAGGGGCGTGGATGACATGGTGGCGCAACAGATCATGTCAGCCCGCGCCGCACCTGCTTTGACGCTGTCCACGATTTCGATTGCTTGGGAGAGGTCTTGCAGCCTTTCAGCCAAGGCTGCAGCGCGGGCAGGGCTGCGGTTCCACAGCAAAATTTCGCTCAAACCTGGGCGCACACTCAGATGGGCGCGGATGAGGGGTTCGGCCATGGCTCCTGCGCCCACCATCAGAAGCGCTTTGGCATCTTGTCGTGCCAGCAGGTCAGCGCCCAAAGCGCTGTCTCCTGCAGTTTTCCAAGCCGTTACCTCTGTTCCATCCACCAAAGCTGCCAATTCGCCGGTATCAGGATTGAAAAGCATGATTTGGGCGTGGACGGAGGGCAGGCCTCGCGCAGGGTTTTGCGGCACCACGGTGGCGGCTTTCACGCCAGCCGCCAGCCCGTCGACCCAAGCGCTGCGCACAAGCATGGTGTTGCCGCCGCCATAGACAAATGTATCGCCAATATCGGCTTTGGGCAGGCGGTGGCCTTCACGAATAGCTTCCACCACCATGGGCCAGGTGGCGACGCGGCGAATGTCTTCAGCGGTGACCGTGACCGGCACGCCCATTATTCAAAAACGATAGCTGGGCCTTCGGGCTGGCCTGCGTTCAGTGTGCCCGCCACTCTGGCAGCGATGGCATTGTATATTTCCGCATGGGGTCCGTCGGGCGTGTCTGCCACGACAGGCGTGCCCGCGTCCGATTTTGCGCGAATATCCATGTGCAATGGCACGGCACCCAGGAACGGCACGTCAAGACGTTTCGCCTCGTCTTCCGCACCACCGTGGCCGAAAATGTCGGATCGGTGGCCGCAATTGGGGCAGATGAAATAGCTCATGTTTTCTACAATACCCATGATGGGCACGGAAACCTTGTTGAACATGTTCAGCCCCTTGCGGGCGTCGATGAGCGACAGGTCTTGTGGCGTAGACACAATGACAGCGCCAGTCAGGGGAACCTGTTGAGCCATGGTCAACTGCGCATCGCCGGTGCCGGGGGGCATGTCCACTACCAGCGCGTCCAGCGGGTTTTCTTCAGTGCCCCAGGCCACTTCGCGCAGCAATTGGGTCAGCGCGGAGATCACCATGGGCCCGCGCCAGATCATGGGCGTGTCTTCGGCCACGAGAAAGCCGATAGACATTACTTTCAAGCCAAAAGCATCCATGGGGATGAGCATTCGGCCTTCTGCGTCGGGTTTTCGGGAAATGCCCACCAGGCGTGGCAGGGAGGGGCCGTAAATATCCGCATCCAGTACGCCCACTTTCAGGCCCTGATTTTGCAGGCCCAGGGCCAGATTAATGGCCGTGGTGGATTTGCCCACCCCGCCTTTGCCAGAGGCCACAGCGATAATGTGTTTGACCCCGGGAATACCTGGCTTTTCGGGTGCCTTTGGCTCCTCTGCTTTGGATGCGGGTGTGCCGACTTTAGCGCGGGGCATCATGGGTGGCGGCGGGGGCGGAGCCATGCCGCCACCAGCGCTGTCTCCCAGTTTGCGTTCCGCCGTGAGCACAACCATGGCGGATGCCACACCGTCCAGCGCCGTGACTGCCTTTTGCGCGTCATCCCGCAGGCCTTCTAGTGACTGGGCCTGATTGGCAGGCACGGAAATGGAGAACATGACCTTAGCCCCCTCCGGCCCTTCCGTGATGAAAGGTTCGGAGACCTGCCCACTTTCCACAATGTTTGCGGCAGCGCCAGGGATGGTGAATTGGGACAGGGCGGTGCGGACCGCATCCTTGGTGATGGTCATGGGGAATGGGCCCGGGCTTACGTTCCAACTTCAAATAAGAAACAAGCCCGCCCCGCGCAATGGCGGAACGGGCTTGGTAGCTATTACTAACGTCACCCGCCGACTTGATCGGCGGGCCGCTTTCAGTCTTGAGAGATTGACCGATCAAGTCGGCCAATGACGCCTCGAATTTATCCGAGAAGAGTGCCCAATTGCATGGCGATGCCCATGTCACCTTCCACTTTCAACTTGCCGGACATGAAAGCCATTTGGGCGTTTTCTTCGCCGGCGGCGATGGCTTCGAACACGTCTTTGTCTACCACCACGGTGCAGTCGGCCTCAGCGTCATCGTTGTTTACAGCGGCCGGGTCCTGGGTGCCGTCAATGGTGAGTTTGCCATCGTCACCGAAATCAAACATGACGATTTTGCCGTCAATGGCGCCTTTTTCTGCCACGCGGGCCTGCATTTGGGCGGTCATTTCTTCCAGTGTCATGGCTTTGCCTTTCAATATGTCCGCCACAGGTCTCGTGGGGAAAACTTCGTCTGCCTTGCCCTTCTACGAAAGGCGCGGCATAGTCAACATACTCACGGGTATGTTTTTGACGTTTGCGTCAAAGTTTTCACCCTTCCAATCAGCCTGAAAGGCCACTTCCATGCGTGAAGCCGTCATCGTTTCCACCGCTCGCACCCCCATCGGCAAGGCCTATCGGGGTGCGTTTAACAACACCCCAGCCCCCACATTGGCGGGGCACGCCATTGAGCACGCTGTGAAGCGAGCTGGCGTTGATCCGGCTGAGGTGGATGATGTCATCATGGGTGCCGCCATGCAGCAAGGGTCCCAAAGCCCGAACATTGGCCGCCAGGCGGCGCTGAAGGGCGGGCTTGGCGTGGGCGTTGCGGGGCAATCGCTGGACCGTCAATGCGCTTCCGGCATGATGGCCATTGCGACGGCTGCGAAACAGGTGGTCCACGACCATATGCCCGTGGTGATCGGGGGCGGTGTGGAGAGCATCTCCATGGTTCAGACGGGGGATTTATTCCAACGGGCCGATGAAAGCCTGGTGGCCATGCACCCGTATATTTTCATGCCCATGCTGCAAACGGCGGAAGTGGTGGCCGAGCGCTACGGCATTTCCCGCGAAGCCATGGACGAATATTCCCTGCAATCCCAGCAGCGCACGGCGGCGGCACAAGACGCGGGCAAGTTTGACGATGAAATCGTGCCCCTGCCCTCCACCATGATGATGATGAACAAGGAAACCAAAGAGGTTTCCTCCCACGAGGTGACGCTGGACAAGGACGAAGGCAACCGCCCTTCCACCACGCTGGAGGGTCTATCCGGCCTGAAACCTGTGGTGGGTGAAGACAAGACCATCACAGCCGGTAACGCTTCCCAGCTTTCTGACGGCGCGTCCGCCAGCGTTGTGATGGAAGCCAAGGATGCGGAAAAACGCGGCATTGAGCCATTGGGGGCCTATCGCGGCATGGCTGTGGCCGGTCTGGAACCCGACGAAATGGGCATTGGACCCGTATTCGCAGTGCCGAAACTGCTGGAGCGGTTCGGCCTGAAGATGGATGATATTGGCCTTTGGGAATTGAACGAGGCCTTCGCTGTGCAGGTGCTCTATTGCCGCGATAAGCTGGGCATCGACAATGACAAGCTGAACGTCAATGGCGGTGCCATTTCCGTGGGCCACCCTTACGGCATGAGCGGTGCGCGGCTGGTGGCCCACGCGCTGATCGAGGGGAAGCGTCGCGGCGTCAAATATGTGGTCTGCACCATGTGCGTGGGCGGCGGCATGGGCGCTGCTGGGCTGTTTGAGGTCTATTAAGGTGCAAAACCCCGTTCCTTTTGGCCCCGTTTCGCTGGAGCGGGTGGAACGGGGTGGCCACGCGGTCGGGGTCATCTGGATCGACAACCCGCCCGTCAACGCGCTCTCCCACGCCGTGCGCAGCGGCATAGTGGCGGCATTGGAAGCGGCGCAGCAAACTTGCGCCGCTATCGTGCTTGCAGGCAGGGGTGGCACGTTCATCGCAGGTGCCGACATCAAGGAATTCGGCAAGCCGTTGCAGGAACCGATCCTTTTTCAAGTCTGTGACCGCCTTGAAGCGAGCACGCTTCCAGTCGTCGCGGCGGTGGAAGGTAATACCCTGGGGGGCGGGCTGGAGACGGCGCTGGGTTGTCACTTTCGCGTGGCGCATCCCAAGGCGCGGGTGGGGCTGCCTGAAGTCAATTTGGGCCTGCTGCCCGGTGCAGGCGGGACACAAAGGCCCGTGCGGCTGCTGAAAGACCCGCTGGATGCGCTGACGCTGGCCACATCAGGCAAACCGGTATTAGGTCAAAGGGCCTTCGCCATGGGCTTGGTGGATGCTTTGGCGGAAGACACGGTGGTGGCTGCCATCGATTTCGCTGCCACCAAGGCTGGAACCGATTTTGAAGATTGCCGCCTCTCCACCGTCTCATTGTCCATGGACACCGATCTGGCCACCCGCTTCGAGCAAGCCATGGCGGATGTTGCGAGAAAAGCAGGCGGTGCCATGGCGCCCGTAGAAGTGGCCAAGGCGGTGCGTCTGGCTTTTGACGTGCGGTTTGCGCAAGGCATTCAGCACGAACGGGAGACGTTTCAAAAGCTGGTGGCCTCCGACCAATCCAAAGCCCTGCGCCATGTTTTCTTTGCGGAGCGGCAGGGGGCGAAACCACCTGCCCATGTTTCGGGCACAACGCGCCCTGTTTCCACCGTGGGCATCATCGGCGCTGACACGATGGGCGGCGGCATTGCCATGACCATGGCAGACGCCGGTTTGATGGTGCAGCTGCTGGATACTTCTGAAGACGGTTTGCAGGCGGGTCTTACCACCATGCGCGCCAATTGGGAGCGAGGGTTGAAATCGGGGCGGGTGAGCGAGGCGCAGATTGACGAACGGATGGCCCTCATCAACACCACAACCGAATATGCCGATCTGGCCGATTGTGACCTTATCATTGAAGCCGTCTTTGAAACCATGGCCGTCAAGAAAGAGGTTTTTGCCAGCCTCGACGCCGTGGCCAAGCCTGGTGCCGTGCTGGCCACCAATACGTCCTATCTGGATGTGAACGAGCTCGCCGCTGCCACTTCACGCCCTGAAGACGTGTTGGGAATGCACTATTTCTCCCCGGCCAACGTCATGAAATTGTTGGAGGTGGTGCGGGCGGAAAAGACCAACGATGATGCCTTGCTCACGGCGTTATCTGTGGCCAAGCGCACAGGCAAAACTGCTGTGATTTCTGGCGTAGGCCATGGCTTTATCGGCAACCGGCTGCTCACCCCCTATTTGCGGCAGGCTTATCTTTTGGTGCTGGAAGGGGCCACGCCGGAGCAAGTGGACACAGCGCTCACCGACTGGGGCATGGCCATGGGGCCATTTTCCGTTAACGATCTGGCCGGGCTGGATATTGGCTACAAATCGCGCCTTGAGCAGGATTTGGCACCCCATGAGACGGCGCTTTATGCTGTGGCCAACGGCCTCGTGGAGGCGGGCCATGTGGGGCAGAAGGCGGGTCGCGGATTTTATACCTATGAACGAGACAAGCGCGCCAAGTCTCCCAATCCCTTAGCCATGGGCCTGTTGGAAAAGGCGCGGGCCGATCAGGGTTTCAGTCCTCGCTCCATTTCCAATGAGGAAATTATTGAGCGCTGTATTTTTGCGCTGGCCAATGAGGGCGCGCATGTGCTGGCGGAGGGCGTGGCCCAGCGGGCCAGCGATATCGATGTGGTTTATGTCCACGGATATGGCTTTCCCCGCTGGCGGGGTGGGCCGCTGCACTATGCGCAGACGGTGGGGCTATCTCATGTGGCCAAACGGCTTGCCCAGTGGAGCACTGGCGAACACAGTTTTTTTTGGAATCCATCTGACCTGCTGATGGAACGGGCTGCCTCAAGTCATGGGCTATAATTAGGAACCATACGGTCAATAACATCCTCTCACAAGCGCGTGTGATGGGGTATCGGTGTTCACAACCTTCGTGCAAAGCAAGTGCAGTTCACCCTACACTGCATGAAAGCTTCTCCCATGGCCGCGACCACGATGACCGACAACAACGCAGAGACGGGCAGCAACGCAGAGACGGGTCGAAAGCCCCTTGCCTGGGGCAAGATTATTCTGGGCCTGGTTGCCTTGGTGGCTTTGGTGGTGGCCTATCGTTTGTTGCCCTTGCAGGAATGGGTGAGCGGGTTTCAGACATGGGTGCAAGGCTATGGCCCGCTGGGTTGGATCATCTTTGTGGCCGTTTATGCCGTTACGTCTTTTGTGCTGATCCCCGGGTCCATCCTCACCCTGGCGGCTGGGGCCGTCTGGGGGTTTGGCGGCTTTCCGCTGGTCATCATCGGGGCGACGCTGGGTTCGGCCATGTCATTCCTGGCGGCCCGCTATCTGTTTCAAGATAAGGTGGAGGCCAAGGTTTCAGAATATCCCCGTTTCCGGGCGGTGAACGAAGCCATTGGCGAGGAAGGATGGAAGGTGGTGGGGCTGCTGCGGCTTTCCCCCGCCCTGCCCTTCTCCCTGCAGAACTGGTTCTTGGGCATCACGCCCGTGGCCTTCTGGCCAGCGCAAATCGCCACCTTCTTCGGCATCATGCCCGGCACTCTGCTTTACGTGTTGTTGGGCAGTGCAGGTGGGCAAGCCGGGGCCGGTGAAGGGGGAATGGGCAAATGGATCGTGCTGGGCGTCGGCATCGTCGCCACGCTGGTGGTCACCGTGATGGTGACGAAAAAGGCCAAGGACAAGTTAAAGAGCTTCGATTTGGAGGGGTGAGGTGTTTCACCACTTGCTCATTCTCCGAGCCAAATTTCGTCATAGGCCGACTTGATCGGTCTATCTCGCAAAACCTGTGGAGATGGGCCGATCAAGTCGGCCCATGACGTCCCGTTTACCTCCCCTTCCAGACCGGATCGCGCTTTTCAGCGAAGGCGTTGAAACCCTCCATCATGTCTTCACTGTCGTAGAGCGTGTCCACCGTGCGCAGCTGGCGCTTTGTGATGCGGTTCATGCTGTCTTGAAATTTGCTGTCCTCGGCATCGCGCACCACCTCTTTGATGGCCGCGTAAACCAGCGGCGGGCCGGAGGCGAGAAGGCGGGCCATTTCCCAAGCCTGCTCCATAAGCTCAGCTGCCGGATGGACATGGTTGACGAGGCCCCAACGGTGCGCCTCTTCGGCTTCCAGCCAACGGCCTGTGAGCAGCATTTCCATGGCGATGTGATAGGGAATGCGCTTGGGTAGCTTGACTGAGGCTGCGTCAGCCACCGTGCCGGAACGGATTTCCGGCAGGGCGAAAGTGGCATGGTCTGCCGCTAGAATGATGTCGCAAGACAGCGCGATTTCCAGCCCGCCACCGCAGCAGATGCCGTTGACCGCAGCGATCACGGGCTTGTTCATGTCCCGCAATTCCTGCAAGCCGCCGAAGCCGCCCAAGCCATAATCACCATCCACTTCATCGCCGCCCGCGGCGGCTTTCAAATCCCAACCGGGGCAAAAAAATTTTTCCGATGCGGCGGTGAGGATAGCGACGCGCATATTTGGGTCATCGCGGAAAGCGGCGAAAACATCGCCCATGATGCGGCTGGTGGCGAGGTCGATGGCGTTGGCCTTGGGCCGGTCAATGGTCACTTCCAGAATGTGGCCCTCAATGCGGGTGCGGATCGGGCCTTCGGACAATTCGGTAATGGGAGGTTCCATGGTCTAAATCCTTTCCACAATCAGGGCATCGACGGCCACAGAGCCGAACTGGCTGGCAAAAAGCGGGTTCACATCCAGTTCCACCAGCCTATGGGCATTGGCAACAGCATAACTGGCGATGCACAGGATGTTGGCGACCAGCGCGTCGATATCGGTAGCATCGGACTGGCGATAGCCTTTTAGAATGCGGCCAACTTTCAGGGAAGCAAGCGCTTGGCGCAGTTCTTCTTCGGTGGCGGGCAGCAGAAGGGTTGCGGTATCGTCCAGAAGTTCTGTCAGCACACCGCCAGCGCCGATGGTCATCATCAATCCACAAACCGGGTCTTGGGTCACACCCACAAGCAACTCGCAAAGGAGCGGGTATGCCATGGCTTCCAGCAGGAAATGGTCAGACAGATGGGCCATGGCGGCCATGGCCTGTTTGACTTCTGCCTGTGTTTTAAGATTGAGTTTCACCCCACCCACATCCGTTTTGTGCGCAAGCCCCAAGGCCTTCAAAGCGAAGGGCGGCTCAAGGGTGCCAGGGATCACCAAAGCGTCCCCTGCCTTCACCACGACACCGTTTGGCACCACAACGCCTGCCCGCGAAAGAGCGCATTTGCTGTGATGTTCATTCAAGACACAAGGTGCTTGGGATGCATTGGCCGATGGGCCAATTAATGGCAAAGGCATCGGCGCTTGCCATGCTTTGCCAATAAAAGCCGCAGCCTCTGCGGCCTCCAGCGCATGGTCAAACCCGCAAAGGGGGGCAATTTCCTGCGAGACTAGATCTGAGGCCAAATCGCTGGGCAGGTTTTCCGGCAGCGAACAGACGATGGCAGCGCGGGGAGCATGCGCCCTGACGGCCTGCACAAAGGCCGCACAAGCGCCACGCCAGTCGGCGTCATCGCAGCGGTCGGCGGGCGGAAAGTCGATGACCAGCATGCACAGGCCATAGTCTGCCCCCATGGCAGCGCGGAACATCGCCGTCATGGCCGGCCAATCGCCCCAGATGTAAGTGTTATAGTCCAGTGGGTTGGCGACGGTGACGAGATCGCCCAGCACTTTTTTGATGCGCACTCTTTGAAGGGCGGTGAAGGGGGGAAAGGTGATCGCTCTCCCCTCCCCAGCGTCCGCTATGAGGGAGGCTTCGCCGCCGGAGCAGGACAGGGAAAGCAAATCGGCGCTTTTCAATGGCCCGCCGCAGTGGAGCAGTTTGAGAGTTTCCAGCAAGCCTTCCACAGATTTGGATCGAGCGATGCCAAGGCGTTTGAACAGGGCATCATGGGCTCTATCCGACCCAGCCAAAGACGCCGTGTGGGTGAGCGCGGCTTGGACCGCCTGTTCCGACCGTCCCACTTTGAGCGCCACCACCGGTTTGCGGGCAGCATAAGCGGCCATGGCGAAAGCCTCGAAGGCTTTCACATCATCCAGCCCTTCAATGTGGAGGCCAATGGCAGTGATGCGATCATCTGCCAGCAGGCTTTGCGCCATGGCCGACAGGCCGATGCTGGCCTGATTACCGACAGTCAGCGCCATGGCGATGGGCAGGCCCCGCGCCTGCATGGTGAGATTGATGGCCAGATTGGAGGACTGGGCGATGATGGCCACGCCGCTTTCCACAGGCGTGAGGCCATGCTGGTCCGGCCACAGGGCTACCCGGTCCAGCGCGTTGACGAAGCCATAGCAATTGGGGCCGATGAGGGGCATGTCGCCAGCGGCTTCCAGCAGCGCAGTTTGCAGATCGCCAGCGCCTGCGCTCTCCCCATCGGCTTCTGCAAAGCCGGCCGCGTAGCAGACGGCACCACCACAGCCCTTGGCCGCCAGATCGCGCACCACATCAATTGTGGTTTGGCGGTTCACAGCCACATACGCCACATCGGGCGGCGCCGGCAGGTCTTTCACGGTGGAAAAACACGGTCGAGCGGCAAGAGAATTCCGCTTGGGGTGGACAGGCAAGATGGTTCCGTCGAACCCCAACTTTTCACACTGTTCGATCACCCGCGCACATTCGCGCCCGCCCACCACCGCGATGGTGCGGGGGCGAAAAAGGCGGGAGACCGCGTCAGACATTATGGGCGGCAAGCCAAGCGCGGATGGCCAAAACGCGACGCACCACCAGCAGCACGATGACGACCCAAGCGATGGGGCCCACCAAAAAGGTGAAATTGGGTTGCACAATCCAGCCACCGCCATCGGGCAGCGTGATGAACTGCACGATGCTGGACAGGCCATTAACGAGCGACGGGAGGGAAGAAAGGAGAACCACGAGGAGCAAGGTGCGCGCAGCCTCAATGATGACAATCTCACCGCCGCCTCCACGCTTGTAAGCAGAGCGGCCGCTTTCCACCCAAAGCGCAAACCCCACCAGCGCCAGCGGAAAAATGACCAAGAGCAGAAGCGCGATTAAGCCGTCAGGTGTTGTGAGAACAGTGCTCATGAAGTGTCCTTTCGGTTCGTGCTAGCCACGCTTAGCCTCCCAGGGGCCGCAGCAGAGCGCGGCTGATGATGTGGCGCTGGATTTCGGATGTGCCTTCCCAGATGCGTTCAATACGGGCATCGCGCCAGATTCGTTCCAGCGGCAGATCATCCATGAGCCCCATGCCGCCGTGGATCTGGATGGCTTCGTCGGCAACCATGGCCAGCACTTCGGAGGCTTTCAGTTTGGCCATGGCCATGTCGCTGTTGGTGCATTGGCCCGCGTCGAATTTCGACCCCGCCTCCCAGGTCAACAATTCGGCGGCTTTCAACTCCATGGCCATATCGGCCAGTTTGAACGAGACACCCTGAAACTTGCCAATCTGCTGACCAAACTGGTGCCGTTCGGCACTGTATTGAACCGCAAGATTGAAGGCGCGGTCTGCTCTGCCTAAACAGGTTGCGGCCACTTGCAGGCGGGTGGCGCCCAGCCAGTCATTGGCCACATCAAACCCTTTGCCCACTTCGCCCAACACGTTTTTAGCGGGCACGCGGCAATCATCAAATTCCAGCACGGCGTTGGTGTAACCCCGATGGGCGACGTTGTTATAGCCGTCGCGCACAGCGAAACCGGGCGTGCCTTTGTCCACAAAAAAGGCGGTAATTTCCGCCTTGGGGCCACGGGGTGTTTCCACCTCACCGGTCTTCATGAAGCAGATGGCAAAACCGGCAATATCCGCATGGCTGATGAAATGTTTGGTGCCGTTGAGCACCCAGTCACTGTTGGATGGGGGACCATCCGGCTTGGCTGTCGCCTTCATGCCGCGCAGGTCAGACCCAGCGCCCGGTTCCGTCATGGCCAGACAATCCCACGTCTCGCCACGCAGGCATGGCTCCAGATAGCGCTCCCGCTGGTCCTTTGTGCCCGCGCAGAGGATGTTTGAAGGCCGCGCCACGCCCGTCCAGTGGAGCGCGTAATTGGTGCGGCCAAGCTCCTTTTCGTAAAGCAACCAGGTGAGCGTATCGAGCCCACCGCCACCAAACTCTTCCGGGATATTAGCCGCATAAAGCCCCGCCGCCATGGCTTTGGACTGGATGTCCTTAATAAGGTCCATGTCCAAATGGCCAGACTTTTCGATGGCTTCTTCATGGGGGAAAAGCTCTTTTTCCACGAACGAGCGCGTGGTTTCCACGATCAGGGCTTGTTCTTCGGTGAGGGAGAAGTTCATAGCACGATCTTTCCACTGCCTCCCTCTGCCCGGTGGGGAGAGGGATAGGAAAACTTGGCGAACGCAGTGAGCCTTAGTTGACCTTGGGTGAGAGGTAGCGACTTTGGCGAGTGCCCCCTCATCCAACTGCGGCTATGGCTTTGCTTTGCAAAGCCAAGTCCTCGTATCCTTCTCCCCAACGGGGAGAAGCTAGTTCGGGCGCTACACATCATTGGCTGCCCTCTTTTTGAGTTCGGCTTCTGCCTGCGAAACGATCTTCCCCGCAGCCCATCCCTGCCCTTCTCGCGCATCGCGCAAGACGTGGAGGAAACCCACCAAGTTATCGTCCCTGATCCGCTCCAGGTCGCGGATGCTGAGACCGCCCGCCTGCTCATCGCTCTGCTGCGCAATCTTGTCGATCAGCGCATCATCTAACTCCGGCACGTCCATCAACTTGGTCCAAGGCAAGTTCATGGTGGGGCCGAATTGCTCGATGAAATGGCGCATTCCGGCTTCGCCCCCCGCCACGCGGTAGGTTTGGAACAGGCCCATTTGGCCCCAGCGCAGGCCGAAGGAGTGGGTCATGATGTCGTCCAGTTCTTCCACCGTGCAAACATCATCCTTGATGAGCCAGAGCGCCTCCCGCCAGACGGCTTCCAGCAATCGGTCGCCCACGAAAGCGTCGATTTCCTTGCGGATGCGCACGGGCTTCATGCCGAGGCTTTCATAGGCTGAATGGGCGCGATCCAGCGCCTCGTTTGACGTGCGGACTCCACCGCAGATTTCCACCAGTGGCAACAGATAGACTGGGTTATAGGGATGGGCCACGAACATGCGTTCAGGGGCCATCATCTTGCACTGAATGTCGGTGGGCAGCAGGCCAGAGGTGGACGAACCGATGAGCGCGTCTTCCGGCGCGGCGGCA
Source organism: Pseudomonadota bacterium (assembly GCA_039198355.1). Classification (GTDB taxonomy): domain Bacteria; phylum Pseudomonadota; class Alphaproteobacteria; order Rhizobiales; family Rhizobiaceae; genus Pseudahrensia. The sequence continues at coordinate 4,480 of JBCCTO010000061.1, read as the reverse complement.
TCAATCTGCATATGGACCTTCTGCTTCAGTTCCAGCCGCTCCGGCACGGATTCCTGAATGAGGTCTGCGCCCTCTACCGCTTCTTCCAAACTGTCCGCAAAGGTCAAACTGCCTTCGGCCGGCAAGGGATTCTTGTAGAGCTTGGCCGTGGCACGGCGGGCATTGTCCAACACCTCACCCACAATACGCCGGGTTTCAGGATGGGGGTCAAAAAGGCGGCAATCCAACCCGTTCAACACAAAGCGCGCCGCCCACGCCCCGCCAATAACGCCGCCGCCAATACAGGCTGTTTGTTGGATGGTCATGCTGCTGGAGCCCGTTTGGTCAGCCCCAGCCGCTGCCTGACCGATTCTGGGCCAACCACCTTTGCGCCCATGTTTTCGATAATCGTCACTGCCCGTTCCACCAGTTGGGCGTTGGTGGCCAGCACGCCGCGGTCGAGCATGAGGTTGTCTTCCAGGCCCACGCGCACATTGCCTCCAGCCAGCACGCTGGCTGCCACATAGGGCATCTGGTCTCGGCCAAGCGAAAAAGCGCTCCAGTGCCAGTCGGCTGGCACGTTGTTCACCATGGCCATGAATGTGTTCATGTCGTTGGGGGCACCCCAAGGCACGCCCATGCAAAGCTGCACTAGCGCGTCATCTTTCAGCACGCCTTCAGTCACCAACTGTTTGGCGAACCAAAGGTGGCCTGTGTCGAAAGCTTCGATTTCCGGCTTTACGCCCAGATCCGTCATCATGCCGCCCATGGCGCGCAACATGCCGGGCGTATTGGTCATGACGTAATCGGCTTCGGCGAAATTCATGGTGCCGCAATCCAGCGTGCATATTTCCGGCAGGCAGGCGGCCACATGTTCCACGCGGGCGCTGGCGCCAATCATGTCCGTGCCGCCTTGATTGATGGGCAGTGGGTTTTCCACGTCGCCAAAAACCATATCCCCGCCCATGCCGGCGGTGAGGTTGAGCACCACATCCACATCGGCTGCGCGTAAGAGATCGGTGACCTCGCGGTACAGGTCTACGCGGCGGCTGGGCGCGCCGGTATCCGGATCGCGCACATGGCAGTGGACGACCGCTGCTCCCGCCTTTGCTGCATCAATAGCGCTCTGCGCAATTTGTTTGGGGGAGCGGGGCACATGGGGGCTTTTATCCTGCGTGGAGCCGGAACCTGTGACGGCGCAGGTGATGAAAACCTCGCGGTTCATGGCAAGTGGCATTGTAATTTTCCCCATAAACTGTGTCCATCTTCGATGGAAACAATTCAGATTTTTTGCGCTCACGGCAGCTTGGCTTCGCCAAACGCCTGCGCGGACGCGGCAAACGCTTGCCGGGCGGCTCTTCGCCGCCTGAGCGAGCGTGAAGGCAAAATGGCCGCGATACAATCGGGAAAACGGCGTTTTCCAAGCGGATTACGAAGCCTGACCGATGGTCAAAGCCCCTTGCGCCAACGCCTCTTCAAACTGGGTAACAGCGGCTGCGAGATTTTGATCTACAATTCCCAGATAGCGGGTCCAATCGGCATAGCCCTCAGCCGGTTCTGCCCCGTCGGAAATGCCGCGCAGACCGATGAAATGGCATGGATTTTCGGCGGTTGAAAACATCTGGCACACGCGCAAAGCAGCAAAACTCTCCATATCCACCATATCCTCCGGCACCGCATCAAAACCCTCACCAGCCACCACGCTGGCCCCTGTCCCGAGAGTGGCTGCGGGGACATCAGGAATGGTGACAGAGCATGGGATGGCAGGGGGGTGATCGATGAACGGGGTAACACCTTTTTCAAAGCCAAAAGCGGACGCATCCATATCCCGATAGGAAATGTGAGAGGCTTGATGCACGCTGGTCTGCTCCAACCGTTTTGAGCCCGCGCTCCCCAGCGAAACGACAAAATCCACCGGCCCATGGGCCGTCAGCCAATGGCTCAGGTGAGCGGCCGCTTCAACGGGCCCCACCTGAATGATAAGCGGCGTGATGAGCGCTTCCAGCGCCGTCTTATATTCCACACGGGTGGCCATGGCGTAGAGCACTTTTTGGCCCGCGATTGTCTTTACGACAGGCAGGTCGGCAGGCGGGATCATGGTGAGTGCATCCTTTTGCATAAAAATTTGCGGCAACGCGGCATCGTGCGGGCAACCGGAGCGCGTGTCACGCGTTCACTTCGCAAACAACACATTTTTTGGATTTCCCATGAGCCGTTTTATTATTGCCTATTTCGCCACCATGGTCGTGTTTTTTGCGATCGATTACGTCTGGCTCTCCCGCGTGGCCACGACATTTTATCGCGATCAGATTGGCAGCATTCTGCTGGACGACTTCCGCATCGGCTGGGCGGCTGGCTTTTATCTGCTCTATGGCGTGGGTGTGGTGGTCTTCGCCGTACGGCCTGGGCTGGATAGCGGCAGCGTGCTTATGGCGGCGGGGCTTGGCGCCCTGTTGGGGGCCATGTGCTACGGCACCTATGATTTCACCAATCTTGCAACGCTTAAAGACTACACCGTGAAAGTGGCCTTTGTGGATTTCATCTGGGGCACCATTCTTACGGGCACGTCGGCAGCGGCGGGGTGTTGGTTGACCATGAAACTTACCAGTTGAGGTGCATGGGCTGGGTTAACTTTTGTGAAACCATATGGGGCTGGTCTTCGTAGCTAAGGGTGTTCAACAACTTGCCCCTTTGCTCTTTTGGGAGACCCCCTATGCATCACTTCAAAACTTTGCTTTTGGCCGGTGCCACAGCCCTTGCCCTCACCACCTCTGCCTTCGCCGATGGCCACTCAAAAACGGTGGGGGGTGCGGCCATGCTGGCTGATAAGAACATCGTGGAAAATGCGTCTCAATCCGCTGACCACACCACGCTTGTGGCGGCTGTTGCTGCGGCCGGTCTGGTGGAAACCCTGTCCTCAGAAGGTCCCTTCACCGTCTTTGCCCCCGTCAACAGCGGCTTTGAAGCCTTGCCCGCTGGAACGGTGGAAACGCTTCTGAAGCCTGAAAACAAAGGCACGCTGACCAAAGTGCTCACCGCCCATGTGGTGGCGGGCAATGTGATGGCTGAAGACCTGCTGGCACTTATCAAAAAGGGCCATGGCTATACCAATATCACCACAGTGAGTGGCGATACCATTACCGCCCGTGTGGACGGCAAAGGCGTTTACATCTTTGATGAATCGGGTGGCGTATCGCGCGTCACCATTGCCGATGTGAAGCAGTCCAACGGTGTTATCCATGTGGTGGATAACGTTTTGGTGCCCAAGTAAGTCGCCAGGGCAAAACCTACATAGCAATGCTGTGGCCGCCCGTTTTGGGGCAGCCGGTGCGGTGGGAGAGACAGCATATTTGCGGCGGGGCTATCGGCTCCGCTGCATTTGTTTTGTCCCACTTTTAATTTTCACTTCAATGTGAGGAACATTGCTTTGCGATCATCATTCTTCTTTTTCATATGAATGGTCGTGGAACGACATACACAAGATGGAGCCAACCGATGAACCGCCGCGCATTTTTAGCTTCCACCACTGTTGCTGTGGGCGGTCTGTCTGCCCTAGCCCTATCCGGCAAAGGCGAAGTTCAAGCCGCTTTTGACCCACTGAAAACGGCCACGGAATACGGCTGGAATCTGGTGCCTGACACTATTGAACCCATCGAAAAGACTGAAGACGAGTGGCGCAAGATTTTATCTCCAGATGCCTTCGCGATCTTGCGCAAAGAGGCGACAGAGCGCGCGTTTACCAGTCCTTTGGACCGAGAAAAGCGGACTGGCACATTTGTCTGTGCCGGGTGTGAATTGCCCCTCTACCGGTCCGAAACAAAATTTGACAGTGGCACGGGCTGGCCGAGCTTCTTTGAAGCCATTAAGGGCACCGTGGGCACCAAAACGGACTACAAACTGTTTTTGCCCCGCACCGAAGTGCACTGCATTCGCTGTAAAGGTCATCAGGGCCATATTTTTAGCGACGGCCCTGCGCCCACGGGGAACCGCCATTGCATTAATGGTCTGGCGCTGAAGTTCATTCCAGATGAGGCTTCTGGCTGATGGCCAAACCCTGTGCTCCGTTTTAGGCCGACTTGATCGGCCTATCGTATGACCTGTTGAAAGATCCACCGACCGAGTCGGCAGATGACGCGGTTAAAGATAGTGACTTATTCTGGCAGGCTCACCAGCTTTCCGGTGTAGATCACCGGACCTGTTGCAGTGCCGGTGGGCGAACCGCCTTTAGGCTCCAACGACACGGCGAGCAGATCGCCACCGCTAGCTTTCAAGTCTTTAAGGTCAATCTCGCCCTCGCCCACCAGACCGATGGAAACCGGGGTCTGGCCCTCCGGCACATACCACAATTCCAGGCTTTTATCAGCCGGGCGCTCAATGCCCAGGCTGCGCACGGAGATGTCTCCTGTCTTCACGTCCACATTGACGAGCAAAGACGGCTGATCGCCGTTGGCATTGACCACGGCAACAAATTGCTGGCCAGCATCGGCAACAACTTGGGGTG
>JBCCTO010000060.1:0-17571 GCA_039198355.1 Pseudomonadota bacterium | reverse complement strand
GACGAACTCGACCATACAAATCCACACTCTTCACCTGTCCCATCCGAAAAACGGACAGCCTAGCAGTGGCGGAGTTTTACTCCGGCCTCAGCGATACAATATCGCCGATCCATTGGTGGATTATTGCTCCGGCGTTCTCACCCAGCTTCACTGCCCTGTTTTGAGCAACAATGAACATCACAAGGGTTTCGCGACACGGGTGGTGAAATTGCCAGAAGCAAAGCATGAGTCGATAAGGAGCTAAGTGGTCATGCGCTACATGTCGGAATGTTGAGTTTTAGCCATTTCGGCGTGGGAGACAGGCTGCTTCTGGAGTCGGAAATGACGAACGCGGCTTCAGACCTTTTGAACGCAAATTTAGCAGTCTTTTGTCTGCAAGTCGTTATACAGGAACTGCATCGATTTGATACCAATGATTCACCAAATCTCCAGCCTTTACAGAATACTACCAAGTTTGGCATCCAGTTTTTATGGGAGAAAAGATCCGAAACAATTCCATATACGTCCAATTTAGGGGTGTTTTTGATAGCAAAATAAGTCACCCTATGCCCCTCTGGAAAATGCAGGACAGATTTGATGGCGAGTGTAGAATTAATCTCCCATTTGGATGCCCAATGGGATGCTTTCGATTACGCGACGGACGCGTCGATTTCCGGTGACGGACGTTTTATCGCCTACACGGCAGCCAAAAATGACGTGATGCCAGGATTTTATTCTGAAGTATTAATCTATGATACATTAACCGAAACAACGACGATCGCTTCCGTTCAGCAAGACGGCTCACCACTGGGCTACAAAAGCTACGATGCAAGAATATCCAACGACGGACTGTTTGTCAGCTACACGGCTAGTACACTATATTTATTAGGCAATGACACAAACCAGTCAAGTGACATTTATCATTACGATGTAACACTAGAAACATCAGAAATTGTTTCCAAGTCTTCATTTGGAATACAAGGCTTTGGCGCGTCTTTCAATTCTGATATTTCAGCCGATGGCCGATATGTCGTATTTGAGAGCGACGTAAATACGATTGCGCCGAACGATAGCAATACGAATCGTGATGTATTTGTTTACGATACAAACCTAGACATACTCAGACTTGTTTCCTTAAGTTCCACAGGCAATCAGGGCTCTGACTTTGGAGGATTGTATGAATTTAATCCAACAATCCAGGCTGATGGCTCTCAAGTCCTCTACGGTACGTCGCGTCTCAATTTAGCTGAACAGGATGCCGACTATCTGCCTGATATATTCGTGCATAATCTTAGCACGGATCAAACGACACTGGTCAGCACAGAACAAAGCAACAATGGATCTTACCTCTACTTTACCAACCCCACTATTTCTGCTGATGGCTCTCATGTAGCGTATACACAACTGACCTCGAAACAAGAGTTAGGAACAATCTCGAACACGTATGACATTGTGGTACGCAATATGCACACCGGCAAGGTGACCGTTGTAACACAAGAAATAGATCAACCAACCGCAGGGCCAGCTTTTTATGATTTCAATATTAGCGCCGATATATCAGATAATGGTGCTTTTATCGTTTTTCACTCAGCAAACCCAAATCTCGTCGCCAATGATATCAACATGTTATCAGATGTTTTCGTCTATAACGTCGCGACAGGCGAGATTGCCTTAGTTTCGCTGAATGCGTCCGGCGGGCAAGCCAATGGCAGCAGCTTAAACCCTGTGATCTCTGGTGATGGGCGCTACATAACTTTTGAATCAAATGCGACTAATCTTGTGGCTGAAGATACAGACGCGGCTACTGATATTTTCTTGGTAAGTAATCCGCTTTTTGGGCCCTTTGACTGGACATATGGATGGACTGTCAACTGGCATGTTGGTTGGCAGCTTGGTTGGCACCAAGACTGGCATGAAGCTTGGTTTTATGGATGGATGCAAGGCTGGGTTTATGGCTGGGAGTATGGCCTTCATAACGGCTGGCAGCTGTTTAGCTACGGGTGGGACGTGGTCTCAGTTGTTGGATGGTATCAGACCTGGATGATTGGTTGGATGACAGGCTGGCAATATGGCTGGACCTATGGATGGACCTATGGGTGGACTACGGGATGGCAGTACGGCTGGTATACGGATTGGCTTGCCGGGTGACCGAGGATTTCCACCGGGCACGTTACCCCACCCCCAACAACTCCACCAAACCCTTCGGATACCGCCGTGGCTTCCCTTCAGGCGTCACCAGCACCACCGTCACCAGCGCTTCCAACAGCACGTCTTCACCCCGTGAGATTTGCTGATGGAAGCTTAGGCGCAGGCCCTTCAGCGTGCCGCGCCAGGTTTTGACCTCCAGCACATCATCAATGCGGGCTGCGGCGCGGAAGTCCAGTTCCATGCGGTAGACGGCAAAGGCCAGAGGTTCGCCGAATATCCCGGCGGAAAGCTCATGGTGGTGAACACCCAGCAGACGCACATAGTCTGATCGGCCGTGCTCCAGAAAATCCAGATAGCGGGCGTGATAAACCACGCCGGAAAAATCCGTGTGTTCAAAATAAACACGCTCTGTGCGTGTGTGAAACCCGTCATGGACGATGCCAGCATCGGCTATCATTCTCCCCCCTCCTCAAACAGGCTCGCCTGCCGTGTTTCGAGCGCAGCGGGGGTGGCGAGGCCCATGTGGTCAAAGGAGCGGGGTGTCATGATGCGGCCGCGCGGAGTGCGCTGGATGAAGCCCTGCTGGATGAGATAGGGTTCGATAATGTCCTCAATGGCGTCGCGAGGTTCGGAGAGGGAGGCTGCGATGGTCTCGATCCCCACCGGCCCGCCGCCGAAATTTTCGCCAATGACAGTGAGATAGCGCCGATCCAGCTCGTCCAGCCCGATGGGGTCCACACCCAATTGGTTCAGCGCCCTGTCTGCGATTTCACGGGTGACGGTGTCGGACCCGGCCACGATGGCAAAATCCCGCACCCGACGCAGCAGACGGCCCGCGATGCGCGGCGTGCCCCGGGCGCGGCGGGCAATTTCCGTCGCCCCATCATCGGCCATGCCAATGCCCATAATGCGCGCACCGCGCACGACGATCTGTTCCAGTTCCGCCACCGTGTAAAATTGCAGCCGGATGGGAATGCCAAATCGGTCCCGCAAAGGCGTCGTAAGCAAGCCCAGCCGGGTGGTGGCGGCCACCAGCGTAAACTTCGCCAAATCAATCTTCACCGACCGGGCCGCTGGCCCTTCGCCGATGATAAGGTCCAGCTGATAATCCTCCATGGCGGGGTAGAGAATTTCCTCCACCGCCGGGTTCAGCCGGTGGATTTCGTCGATGAACAGCACGTCGCGCTCTTCCAGATTGGTCAGCAGCGCCGCCAGATCCCCCGCCTTGGCAATGACCGGACCGGAGGTGGAGCGGAAATTGACCCCCAATTCCTTCGCCATGATCTGCGCCAGCGTGGTCTTGCCAAGCCCCGGAGGGCCCACAAAAAGCACATGGTCCAGCGCCTCGCCCCGCTGCTTGGCAGCCTCGATGAAGACGGATAGATTAGCCCGCGCCTGCTCCTGTCCCGTAAAATCTGACAGCCGTTCCGGCCGGATTTGCGCGTCCACATCCTCGGCGCGGCGTTCACCGTCGATAATACGATCATCGCTCATTTGGACAGTTCTTTCAGACCCAGCCGAATGAGCGTAGCACTGGGCGCGTCCTCACCGGCATCGGCCAACACAGCCGCCACCGCCGCGCTGGCCTGTTGGGCAGAATAGCCCAGATTGGTCAGCGCGGAGACGGCATCCTGCACGGCACTTCCCGCCACGCCAGCACCGATCTCCTGTTGCAGGCCGATGGTGCCCACCGCTTCGCCAGAAAGAGCGGGGGCTTTGTCTTTCAACTCTGCCACAATGCGCTGCGCCACCTTCGGCCCTACGCCGGGGGCGCGGGAAACAGCGGCCTTGTCTTGCAAGGCGATGGCGGAGGCCAATTCGCCGGGGGTCAGCGTGCCCAAAATAGCCAGCGCCACTTTGGCGCCCACACCCTGCACATTTTGCAGCAGCCGAAACCAGTTGCGTTCCAGATCAGCGGTGAAGCCGTAAAGTTTGATTTCCGTCTCCCGCACATGGGTTTCAATGGAGAGCGAAACAGCTTCCCCCACGCCGGGCAGGCTGGTGAGGGTGCGGTTAGAGCAATGGACCTGATAGCCTACGCCCTGCACATCCAAAATCACCCAATCTTCGCCATTGGAATCCACCACGCCTTTCAATTTACCGATCATGGGCGTGGTTCCGATAATTCAACAACAGGCTTGGGATAGGAACACAAACGGAACGGGTCAAGCGCGGACTGCGGCGGCCAAACGCGCCTTTGCGCCGCCCCGGTGGTGGGCATGGCAGATGGCGACGGCCAGCGCATCGGCGGCATCATCGGTGTCATAAACCGCCTTGGGCAGCAGCATGTTCACCATCAGCTTGATCTGCTCCTTGGCCCCATGGCCCACGCCGATGACCGCTTTTTTCACCGCATTGGGCGCATATTCCGCCACGGGCAGACCAGCCTGCGCAGGCACCAATAACGCAATGCCCCGCGCCTGGCCCAGTTTCAGTGTCGCCGTCGCATCCTTGTTGACAAACGTGTGCTCCACAGCCGCCTCATGGGGCCGATACTCATGCATCACCGCCGCCAGACCCTCGTGGAGTTGCACCAAACGGCTGGCTAAATCGGCCTTGGCGTTGGACTTCACCGTCCCCGCCGCCACAAACCGCAGGCTCGTGCCCTGGCTTTCGATCACGCCCCAGCCCGTGAAGCGCAGGCCAGGGTCTATGCCGAGAAGGCGGACAGGCTCTTGCATGGGCGCATTTTCCAAATCAAAGTTACGGCCAACGCATAGCCGAAATGGGGAGCCGGTGGAATGGACGCGATCAACTGGAGCGCAGGCGCCGCTTGGATGAATGGCACCATCATGCCCATCCAACAGGCGGCCATTCCGGTCACCGATTGGGGGCTCACCCATTCCGACATCACTTATGATGTGGTCCATGTGTGGGATGGGCGTTTCTTCCGCATGGATGATTATCTGGGCCGTTTCCAAGCGAGCATGGAAGCCTGCCGCCTTTCCGTGCCCCAAAGCAAAGAAGACATGCGCCAGATCATCCATCAAATCGTAGCCCGCAGCGGGTTGGAGCGTTCTTACGTTTCCCTCGTGGCCAGCCGGGGTCAGCCCAGCGTTCCCGGCTCCCGCGACCCACGCCTATGCGAAAATCACTTCTACGCTTGGTGCGTCCCTTTTGTGTGGGTGTTTTTGGAAGAGGTCATCGAGCGCGGCGCGCACATTCAGATCGCCAAAAACGTTGAACGCATTTCACCAAGCGCCGTGAACCCCCGCGCCAAAAATTACCATTGGGGGGACTTCACCCAAGGCCTGTTTGAAGCCAAGGAAGCTGCCTTTGACACGACACTCCTTTTGGATGCGGACGGAAATATCACCGAAGGGCCAGGCTACAATATTTTTGCCGTAAAAGACGACCGTATCCTCACACCCCGCCATGGCGTGCTGGAAGGCATTACCCGCAAAGTGGCCATGGAGATCGCCACCCATTACGGGCTTTCAGTAGAAGTCACCGATGTGGCGCTGGAAACGCTCATGGAGGCCGATGAGATTTTCGCCACCACCACAGGCGGCGGGCCAGTGGCGGTCACTCGCGTGGATGACCGCATCTTTTCCAACAACAGTGCCGGGCCTGTCACGCAGCGAATCCGCGAAACTTATTGGCACTGGCACGAAGACCCTGCCATGAGCGAAGCCGTAAAAGGGCTTATCCGGCGTTGATTTCCGCCATCACAGCGTCATCAATTTCGAAGTTTGAGTAGACGTTCTGCACGTCATCATCATCTTCCAGCGCGTCAATGAGCTTGAGCAAGGTTGGAGCCTTATCCGCCCCCACGGGCACCAAATTTTGCGGTTTCCAGGAAGGGTTTACGCTTTCTGGCTCACCCAACTGCTCCTCAAGAGTGGAAGCCACCTCGCCTAAATCTTCAAAGGCCGTGGTGATGGTGTGGCCATCACCCTCTTCATCCAGATCGGAAGCCACATCGTCAGCACCCGCTTCTATGGCGGCTTCCATCACCGTATCTTCATCGCCCACTTCGGCGGGATATTTGATCTCTCCCACCCGGTCGAACATGAAACCCACGGAACCGGTCTCGCCCAGCTGACCGCCATTTTTGGTAAAACAAGCCCGCACATTGCTGGCTGTCCGGTTGCGGTTATCTGACAGACATTCCACGATCACCGCCACCCCGCCGGGGCCGTAGCCCTCATAGCGGATTTCAAAATAATCATCGCTCTCGCCCGCAGAGCCCTTGTCCACCGCCCGCTGGATATTGTCCTTGGGCATGGACTGACCCTTGGCGTTTTGAATGGCCAGCCGCAGGCGCGGATTACCGTCCGGGTCCGGCCCACCCAGCTTGGATGCCACGGTGATTTCCTTCGATAATTTGGCAAACATCTTGGAGCGCACAGCATCTTGCCGCCCCTTGCGGTGCATGATGTTTTTAAATTTGGAATGGCCGGCCATGGGAGCCTCTCACGTCGCTTGCTCAATCGCGCCGCTTATAGAAAAGCGCTGGTGAGGGGGCAAGCGGGGAGATAATTCTTAAGCTGCTTCAGTGGCGCGATGGGGCACGAGCGGCGTTTCCATCGAAGGAGCTTCCACCATATCATCCCGGTAGCGTGCGGAAATCGCCTCAAACCGTCCCGCACATTCCAAAAACGCACCCACAATGGCAGGGTCAAATTGCGTGCCTTTGCCCGCCTCAATAATCGCCACCGCCTCACCATGGCTCATGGCCGGTTTGTACACCCGTTTGGACCGCAACGCATCATAGACATCCGCCACGGCCATCAAGCGGCCGGACAGGGGAATATTTTCACCCGCCACGCCATTGGGGTAGCCCTTTCCATCCCACCGCTCATGGTGGCTGATGACGATTTCGCAGGCCATGTTGATGAGGCGGGAATCGTCCAATTCCCGCGCGGCATCTTCCAGCGCCGCGGCGCCAATGGTGGTGTGGGTCTTCATCACCTCAAACTCGGCCTCCGTCAGTTTGCCGGGCTTTTGCAAGATGGCATCGGGAATGCCCACTTTACCGATGTCATGCAGGGGTGCTGCCTGAAACAAAAGGCCCACGCAGTCTTCCGTAATGAGATGCCGATGGCTTTCCTTGCCCCGCAAGGTCCGGGCGAGTTCGGCGATATAATGCTGGGTACGCCGCAAGTGCATACCCGTCTCATTATCCCGCTTGGCCGCCAGCGAAACTAGGCTCACCAAAAAAGCATTTTGCGTCTTTGTCAGGTGATCGAGAGAGGTCTCCAACTGCTCAATCATATGGTTTGTGAGCCGCGCCACCTCACCAAACTCATCCCGGGAGGTGACAGGTGCGCGATTTTGCAAATCACCCGTGGAGACGGCCATGAGCGTGTTGTGTTCACTCTCCAGCGACAATTTCAAATTGCGCGAATATTGGCGGATGGCATTCACCGTATAGCCCGCCAGAACAGCCAGCACAAAAGCGGTCTCCGCCAGCACGAGCAGTAACAGAGTGTCCGTCAGACCCTTGCGGCCAATATGGATGAAATCCTTGTAGACCACCAACAGGCACACCGTGGCCAGGATCACCAGATTGGCCACGGAGAAGATGGTGAACTTCTGCGTCACCGGCATGGAGCGCCCGTCCCGGGGGAATCTCACCTCCCCGGCAATAATGCGCTGGGCAAGGGCGTGCTCCCGCCGCAAGGAAAGATCAAGACTGATGTAATAGCCGAGCGCCGCAAAAGAGACCGACACTTTCAGCAGATTTTCCGTGGGCACACCAAAATAAAGGCCGTTAAAAGCGGACACCAAAAGACCGGCCACGAGAAACAGGCCAAAGTCCATCCAAAAACTCCACCGCAAATTGGCATCGGGGGAGAGCCTTTCCAAGTTAGTCGTCCCGAAGCGGCGTAGCACAAACAAACAAACCAGTGCCGCTGCACAGGGCGCAAACACGGCCCAAAAGTCTTTGCTGTTGAGAATGGGGCAGATGTGCTGCCCATAGATCGTATAAACCGCGCTAAACAGCGCCACATGGACGAGATAGACCCGACTATCGCCCTTATTGAAAAACCCCTGCATGGCCTGCCCTTCCTGCTTTGGTGCGTCACTGTGGCATTGCCGGCTTAAAAAACTGTTTTTGATCTCATTGCCGCGCATTGGACCGCCGCTTTCGCTCTGGGGAAAAGAAAAACGATCGCCGTTGCACCCGGCTCACTGCCCCCTTTATTGTGAGAGTGGCTGATTCACTTTCATTTCCGAGGACCCATGTCCCTCCCCCTGCGGGCTGAAACCGTGCCTTTTGTGCAGGCCCCTATTCCTGACAAGCTCACTGTGCTGCGGGACGTGTTCGGCTATGAAAAATTCCGGCCCGGGCAAGAAGAGGTGGTAGATACCCTGCTGTCCGGCCAATCCGTCTTGGCCATCATGCCCACGGGGGCGGGCAAGTCCCTGTGCTTCCAGGTGCCCGCGCTGGCCAGTGATGGGATCGCCATTGTCGTCTCCCCGCTGGTGGCACTCATGCAGGACCAGGTGGCGGCGCTTCGGCTTGCGGGCGTGGCGGCGGATGCCATCCACTCCAATCAGGACCGGGACGCGAATGTGGCGGCGTGGCACCGGGTAACGGGCGGCGAAACACGCATTCTCTACATGGCGCCGGAACGGCTGATGACGGACCGGATGCTCAACGCCATTGCTAAATTGCCCATCTCGCTGTTTGCCATCGACGAGGCCCATTGCATGAGCCAGTGGGGCCCCTCCTTCCGCCCCGAATATGCCGAGCTTGGCCGCCTCTCCGAACGCTTTCCTGCCATCCCCATCGCGGCCATGACAGCAACGGCAGACGCTGCCACCAAGCGGGATATTGAGCAGCAGCTCTTTGCCATTCACGGTCGCCAATACCGCACCTTCCAGTCCGGTTTTGACCGCCCTAATATCCGCCTCAACGTGGCCCCCAAGGGCAGTTGGAAAAACCAATTGCTGGATTATGTGGCCAAACACCGGGGCAAGAGCGGCATCGTCTATTGCCTCTCCCGCCGCAAGACGGAGGAGGTGGCGCAGGTCTTGTCCGATGCCGGGTTCAATTCCACCGCTTATCACGCCGGGTTGGACAGGCATGAACGGGAAGCCCGGCAACGCCGGTTCGTGACGGAAGATGATCTCACCATGGCCGCCACCGTGGCCTTCGGCATGGGCATCGACAAACCCGACGTGCGCTTTGTGTTCCACACGGACATGCCCGCTTCCGTGGAGGCCTATTATCAAGAAATTGGCCGCGCGGGCCGGGACGGCGACCCTGCGGATGCCATGATGATTTTCGGCATGGGCGATATTCGCCTGCGCCGTCAATTCATCGACCAAGAGGATACCGACGACGACCACAAGCGCCGCGAAGTGGCGCGCCTCAATGCATTGGTCACCTATGCCGAGGCCCAGACCTGCCGCCGCCAGACGCTGCTCGCCTATTTCGGCGACACGATCGAGCCCTGCGGCAATTGCGATAACTGCATTTCCCCCGTAGAGCTGCGCGATGGTCGGTGGGAGGCGGAAGCCGTGTTCGACGCCATTTTCGAAACCGGTCAGCGCTTCGGGCAGGCCCATATTATCGACGTGCTGCGCGGAGCGGAGACGGAAAAGATCATCAAAATGCGCCATGACCGGCTAGAGTGTCATGGCGCGGGCGAACGCTACACCAAGCCCCAATGGCAGGGCATTATCCGCCAGATGGTGGCCGGCGGTTTTTTAGAAATTGACGTGGCGGGCTATTCAAGCCTTCTCATCACCGACAAGGGCAATGCCCTTACGCGGGGCGAAGGCAGTTTCCAATATCGCGCCGACACACTGGCCCCGCCGCGCAAGGCAAACCGAGGCTCCACCACCCATTCCGGCCGCGCCCAACCCGTGGTGGACCTGTCGGAACGGGACACGGAATTGCTGGCAGCCCTGAAGTCCTGCCGCTTAGCGCTGGCCAAAGAGCGAAGCGTACCCGCCTATGTGATTTTCCCCGATAAAACCCTCATCGACATGGCCCAGCGCCGCCCCACCAATTCGGAAGAATTCGCCCAAGTGCGCGGTGTGGGCCGCAGCAAACTGGACCAGTTTGGAGAGACTTTCATGGATGTGGTGCGAAGCCACTAACGCCGTGTGCCAAATCACACGGATAGCGAGAAACCGTTTGGCTAGTTTCTCTCCAACACAAGGATTGGAGGAACAGACCCATGAAGCTCGTCGCCCAAACCATCGCCCTCGCGCTGCTTGCTACGGCTGCGCACACCACCGTGCAGCCCGCCACTGCGGAAGCCGCCATCACCGGTTCCACCGCCGTGGATGCCCGCATGCGGGCCGGCCCCGGCACCCGCCACCGCATCGTCGATGGGGTGCGGGCCGGTGACCTTCTTCAAAATGTGCGCGAGACGGGCATCTACCACAACGGCTACCAGTGGCTCGTCGTCACCTATCGGGGGCAAGTGGGTTACATCTGGGGAGCCATGGTCTGCACCAGCTACTATCTACCCGGCTCGCAGCAGTGCAATAACCGGCGACAAGCCAACCGGAGCAATCGGCAAAACACCAACCACAGTGGCGGCCAACAGTTCGTGAATGTTGTCGACTACTCCTGCGGCCCGCAGGAAATGCCCATGACGGTGATCTACAAAGAAGAAGGCAATGAAAGCGTCGCCTATGTCACCCATGATGGCGGACGGCAAATTCGGCTGGTGAAACCATGGGGTGCCAATGGCGACCAATATTTCACCGACAACAGTCAGCGTGAGGGCATTTACGGTCGCGGCAATCGCATGGTCTATGCCATGGATGGGTTGGAGCAGAATTGCTTTAGCAATTAAGCCAGCCTGCCGTTGTGAGGGGCGGCGACCCACGCCATACTGCCCCCATGAGCGACGAACAACGCCCCGCCATCCATACCATCACCACTGGCGCAGAATTAAAGCGCTGGTATTGGCTCAAGGCAGAGTTGGAGGTGGAATATCAGCGCCTTGGCCTGCCCACCGGCGGCAGCAAGGCGCAGATGACCGAACGTCTGGCCCATTTTCTCGATACGGATGAAGTGCTGAAACCGGTAGCACGGCGTAGCGAATCCAAATTCAACTGGGCGCGGGAAACGCTCACCCGCGAGACCATCATCACAGACAGTTATCGAAACGGCCCCAACGTGCGGGCCTTTTTTGAGGCAGAGTACGGCCCCGATTTCAAGTTCAACATCGCCTTCATGGCCTGGATGAAGGACAATGTGGGCAAGACGCTGGGCGATGCTATCGAGGCAAGGCGGGCCATTGCAAAGCGCGAAAAAACAGAAAAGCCGCCCATTCCGGAAGGCAACCAGTACAACGCTTACACCCGCGCCTTCCATCTGGCCAACCCGGACCGGACGGCCAAGGACGCGCGCACCTGCTGGGCGTGGAAACGGGCAAGGCCGGGCCATAATCGCTATGAAGACGGCGATCTCGCTGCCCTGGAACCATAGGCCATGACCCTGCCCCTCACTGGCGGCTGCCAATGTGGACATCTGCGCTATAGCATCAACACCGCCCCGCGCACCCTCTACTGCTGCCATTGCACCGAGTGTCAGGCCCAAAGCGCATCCGCCTTTGGCATGTCCCTGCGCGTGGATACAGACGCGGTGACACTGGAAGGCCGCTACAGTTCTTTCACCCGCGATGCCGGCAAACCCAATGCTGTTGAATGCATCTTCTGCCCCCTGTGCGGCACCCGCATCATGCATCGCGGTCGCGGCAAAGGAAGCGGCTCTTCCATCAAAGCCGGGTCATTGGACGACAAAACCTGGCTGCACCCCGTGGGCCATATCTGGACGGCCAGCGCCCAAAAATGGGTGATCGTTGAAGGTCTTACCTACGAGAGACAACCCGATGACAGCTACGCAGCCTTGAGTGAAGCGTTCAGAAAACGCCACGGCTTTCGTTTCTTATAAAAAGCCGAAACGCTACTGTGCTGGGGCAGGTGTCCCCCAAGCGGCAAAAACCTCCTCAAACACCTGCTCCCCCGGCGTGCCTTTTTCGATGGTCACCAGTGCCCGACGGCCCGTGCGATATTGCAGGGGAATATCGATCCAAGGACGATCACGTAGCAAATTGGTATTGGTGGTCACAGCCTCCGGCAGATTGTTGAGCGCGATCAGGAAAATACCATCGGCAATACGGGCGGGCACGGCCACAAGACCCTCGCCCCGGCCCTGTTCACTTTCCTTCATGACGAAACGGTTGATCTCGCCAATGGAGCCACCGGCGAAATCGTCTGGCACAGCAAACACCAATTCGATGAGGTGACTGGCGGGCAAGGCCTGATCGGCATTGCGCTTAATCGTCATAATGAGAACCATATTGCGATCTGGGATCTCCACACGGCCGCGAATAGCCGCTTCCTTAGGCTGACCAGCCGCGGGCTCTTCTTGGACGGTGGACCAAATGACCCGGCCGGGCACAACCGTATTGTCCGTTGGGTTGGAGCCTTCCTCGTAAAGAATGGCGTTTTGGGAAACGGGCAGACCAGTTTCACCAGACGGGACAGCATCGCTCTGCTGATCGCCTGTACCCTGCGCCCCGCTCTCCGGCACGGTTACCGTGGGCGGTAGCGTGGGCTGCACCGGCTGGGTGGAAATAGCCCCCCCATTGCCATCGGGCGTCAAACGATCCTCCGCCTTCGGTTCGGCAGCACCGGCATCATCGCTTTGCGCCGGAGTGATCTCCGGCTCCGTTTCAGCCGGTTCAGGCTTGATGGTAATCGTGCGCACGGGCGTTGGCTTCACCCCGTTATCTGCAAGACCAAGCTGCTCCATCACCTGTTCACGGTTGGTCCAACCATACCAGGCGGCAGCAGCCAACCCGGCCAACACCAGCAGAAGCAGGAGCCATTTGAAAAAACCACCCTTACGCCGGCGTTCGGGAAGCGGTTCGCCAAAGCCCGGAGCGGGCGGGATAGTAAGACCATCATCGACAGGCTGGAAGGGAGAAGCAGCCGGTTGCGCCCCGAAATCAAGGGGCATGGGATCTGATGGCGGAGGAGAAACAGCGCCCCCTGCGTGCACACCACCCAACGAGGCCTCCGCTGGCAGCACCGGCGCTGCCGGGTCCAAAGATACAGGGTCTAGGGACGCTTGGGCGGGATCCGGTGTTTCCACAACGGGAGCTGCCCTGCGCGCTTCTTGGGCGGTATGGTCCACAGGAACCGGGTCGAAATCGGGGATGGGCGGGAGCGTAAATGCCTCTTCCGGCGCCGCCAATGGTGCAGAATTGGGCCCATTGGATGGTGCCACGGTTGGCGCTGGAGCCGGCTCCGACAAAAACTCGGTCACCGGGTCGGGCAAAGGCGCTGGTTGAGGGTTTTGCGGAAGCTGGGCTTCCTGAACCATCTCCGGCATGGATTCCTGGGGGGTGGCCTGTGCCGCTTCTGGAGCGTTTTCGGGGACGCTTTCTTGGGCGCCCATAAACTCCTTGGCCCACTGATCGAGCGGATCAACGGTCTGCCCAAAGACACCATCAGAAGCGACAGGATCGGAGGGGACAGGTGCAGCAGTTTCAGGAACTGGCGTAGCCTCAACCTCAACCGCAGCAGCCGGGGGCGCAGGTATGGCCAAGTCCGACAAGGGGTCGAAAGGAGGGGCAGACGGTGGGGCCTGCTCCGCTGCTGGAACGCCAGTTTCTCCGTCAAGCACAATGGCAGGATTGGGTGAAGCGATGACCGGCTCCGGTGGTACAGGAGGTTCCACTTGGGCTACCGGCTCCGGCTGCATAGGAGGCTCCGGTTGAGCGGGGTGCTCCGATGGCGGCACAAATTCAGGAATGGGGGGCAGTACCGGTGTCGCCTGCACAGCAGGGCTGCTTTGGGGCGCCTCAACGACGGCCGTTGTTGTCGCAGCAGAAGAGGGGGGCGAAAGCTCCGAAGAACTTGTTTCTACCGGCGTGGCATCACCCACGGAAGAATCGACGATAGTCCTCTCCACAGCCGATGGAGCAACAGAGGTTGGACCCACAGCAGTGGGCCTGACGGCGCTTGGCTCCGCCTCAATGGGATTAGCGGCGGTCGGCAAGGGCGGCACAGCCGTCAGATCTGGCCCGGGCGGCGGCACGAAAGCGGGTTCTGGCGCAGCCACCTGTGGCCCGCCATAAGAAGGGTCGAACCCCTGCTCAATTTGCGTGATAGCCCCTTCCAGCTTGTCCAATTCCGCCGCCATGGCATCGGCAGAAAGGGCAGGCGTGCGGCCTTCCAACTGTCGCTTGATGGTTACCCGCGCCCGCTCATACAGCTTGGTGCGCAATTGGGGTTTGGGATCGCTAAAGCCGGACAGGGTGCGTTGCAGAACCGCGTGATAATCAGCCATCAAAAACCCCGTACTCCGCAAGGGTATCCGTCACACGAACCCCAATACTCATTTGCCCCAAACCCGGAAGGGCCTCTCAATTGGCCCATCAATACATCGTTTGCGCACGATAATTATGGCAAATCAATCATTAAGAACCACCGACGCGTTCAAACTAATCGTGAAACGGGTCTTCAACAAGTATCGTGTCGTCGCGTTCCGGGCTGGTGGATAACATGGTTACGGGCGCGCCAATCAATTCCTCCACCCGGCGCACATATTTGATGGCCTGCGCGGGCAAATCCGCCCAAGAACGGGCGCAAACCGTGGGTTCCTGCCAGCCCTCCAGCGTTTCATAAACCGGTTCCACCCGTGCCTGCTGCCCCTGACTGGCGGGCAAGTGGTCAATGGCCTCACCGTCGAGCCGGTAGCCCGTGCAGATTTTGATTTCGTCCATGCCGTCCAGCACGTCCAGCTTGGTGAGCGCAATGCCGGTGATACCGTTAACGAAGACGGACTGTTTTACAAGCGCGGCATCAAACCACCCGCAGCGGCGCTTACGGCCCGTATTGGTGCCAAACTCATGGCCTTTCTCGCCCAAATATTGGCCCACCTCGTTTTCCTGCTCCGTGGGGAATGGCCCTTCCCCCACGCGCGTGGTGTAAGCCTTGGTAATACCCAATACGAACGACAACGACCCCGGTCCCAGACCGGAGCCGGCAGCCGCCTGCCCAGCCACGGTGTTGGAGGATGTCACAAACGGATAGGTACCATGGTCGATGTCCAACAGCGTGCCCTGCGCGCCCTCAAACAAAATGCGCTTGCCGCTGTGTTTAGCGTCCGCCAGCAACTTCCAAATCGTCTCGCGGAAGGGCAGGATTTTGTCGGCCACCTCCATCAACTCATCATAGATGGTTTGGGTGGCGACCTCATCACGCCCAAACCCGCGCAGCAAAGCGTTGTGGTGGGCCAAGACGCGCTCCAACTTGGCCATCAGCGTGTCCTTATTGGCCAAATCCATCACGCGGATAGCGCGCCGCCCCACCTTATCTTCATAGGCCGGACCAATGCCCCGGCGCGTGGTGCCAATTTTCGTTCCCGCCGAAGCGGCATCTTCCCGCAAGGCATCCAGATCACGGTGGAGAGAGAGGATCAGCGTGGCATTGTCAGCGATACGCAGGTTATCGGTGGTGATGGTCACGCCCTGTTCGGCAATGCGTTCAATTTCCGCAATGAGCGCATGGGGGTCGATCACCACCCCATTGCCGATGACACCCATCTTGCCGGGGCGCACAACACCGGAGGGTAAAAGCGCAAGTTTGTAGCTCACCCCGTCGATGACCAGCGTGTGGCCCGCATTGTGGCCACCCTGAAAGCGCACCACCAGATCGGCACGCTCCGACAGCCAGTCCACAATCTTGCCCTTGCCCTCATCGCCCCACTGGGAGCCGACAACCACCACATTCGCCATGGTTCAAACCCTCTTATGCCTTTGCGCCGCCTGTGAATCGGGCACACAAAAAAGAGGCCGCGCGATGGCGCACGGCCTTTCGGTCCTCGTTTCAAACATGGGGGGTGCAAGGTCAAGACTTGTGGCGAATTCAACCCTATCGCCCCACACCTGAAACGGTCTATTGCTCCCATCCTCACCCGTAGGACTTCGCGCCCGTGCCCCTCGCCACCTTTTTCAAATCACCCCATATGCTCTTGGCCATCACCACGTTCATCTGGGGCGGCAATGCCATTGCGGGCAAATTCGCCGTGGGCCACATCTCACCAATGGTGCTGACGATGTTTCGCTGGGGCATTGCCCTGGCCATCGTTGCCATCATCGCCCGCCCGCACCTCAAGGCGGACTGGCCGGAAATGAAAGCCAACTGGCTTTACCTGCTGCTCATGGGCGGGTTCGGCTACACGGCCTTCAACTTCTGCCTCTATTCGGCCCTGCAATACCAGACGGCGGTGAACGTGACGCTGGAACAATCGGCCATGCCGGTGGTGATCTTCATCCTCAATCTGGTAATCTACCGCATCGGCATTCGCTGGATGCAAATCGTGGGCTATGCGCTGACCATGATCGGCGTGGTGGTGGTGGTGAGCGCCGGAGACCCGCTCTCCCTGCTCGGCGAAAACCGCCCGCCCCTAAACCGTGGCGACCTCTACATGCTGGCTGCCGCCATTTTCTACGGCGGCTATTCCACGGCCCTGCGCTCCAAACCCCAAATGCACTGGTTGAGTTTCCTGACCGCCTTGGTCGCCGCTGCCCTGCTCTTTGCTATGGCAGGCGCCACCTTCGAAACCGCCCAAGGCAACGCCCTCTGGCCCACGACAGTTCAGGGGGTCTTGGTAGCCCTCTTCACCGGCATCTTCCCATCGCTCGTCAGCCAAGGCTTCTTCATCAAAGGCGTGGAAGCCCTGGGGGCCAACATGGCGGGGCTGTATATCAACTTGGTGCCGGTCTTCGGGGCGTTATTGGCTGTGGCCATGCTGGGGGAGAGCTTGCATGTGTTTCATGCAGTAGCGTTTGTGCTGGTGGTTGGGGGGATTACGATTGCGCAGCGGGTGCGGGGGTGAAAATTCGTAAGACAATCAAATCAGATGATTTCTGCAATATATAACGGGTACCCCATTAAATCATTTACACGCCACTTTTCACCATCAACTTCAAAACATTGCTCGTTAGTCATGTATTGAGGTCTATATAGACATTCGATTTCCTTTGTATGTGAAACCAAGGCACCATGCTCTTTGAGCTTTTCGACTGGATGATTAGAATTCCAACGCCCTAATGGCTCTCCCCCAGCAGGATGAAGACTAAGTGGCTTGAATCCGTTTGCTCCATTCCAAATAGCCTGCAACGCTGAGCAGCCTGAAAAAACGGTTTGAAACTTATCATCTGCCTAGGAGAGTTGCGTTAGCATCAAAAAGGTGCCGGTGAAATCCCACTCATTTTCCCTAATCTCTTTAAAACCAGGCAGAGGATCTGATAGCCACACCGCAAACTCGTTCAGTCGGGAAACATTAGAGAAAGCCTCTGGGGGGAAGATTACTTGTAGAAGTTCCGACTTGATCTGACAGTTATCCGTTTTGCGGCGATGATCTGTCGGATCAGATTTGGTCTACAAACTTTTCCTTCCAGATTTGTTTTCCCTCGATCATGGTCTCGAAGGGTGTTCTTCCGCAACACATTT
>JBCCTO010000059.1:0-18411 GCA_039198355.1 Pseudomonadota bacterium | reverse complement strand
CTACCCGCAACAAGACAACCATAGTCTCGATTGGTGACATCGGGCAGGCTTTGCGCCTCGGCCATCAATTCCTGACGCGCCTTTTGGATAAATTGGGCCGCAGCCTTTTTGATCAACCAAGTCCCATCTCCGTTGACCGCTGCGCCCGCAGCTATGTTGCGGTGATTGATTTCTACGGCGGGGCAAAAATCCGCTGCATAAAAAACCGGCGCAACCTTCTTCAAAAAATCGAGCTGCTTTGCCGTCAGCGCTTCTTCCGTAGCTGCGACAGGTGGGCTGGCGACCGCAGTCATCAATCCAACGATCATTCCCAATTTTGCGAGGTTTCCTGACATGCACTGCTCCAATCCCACACCCCGCACCGGTTTTGCGCGGCCTTCCACTCACATTCCCGGCGCTTATGCCGTCACCGGCACCGGCACGGTGTCTACCCTGCCACATTCTACTTATCTGGCCAAACCGGATAGCGGGTCCGAAATCAACCCGCTTAAGGCGGAGCAGACTCGCGAGCGCGCAAAGCGCATGGACGACAAGGCTGGGGCGTGCCTCATCATGGCATCGGCCATGGCTGATATTCTCCAACAAGCCTACACCGCCTTCGGTTCCGCCACTGAACGGCACCTGAAAGAGGCGGGCTTCACCGCCCTTGAAGTTGAAACCCACGGCCAGCGGGCGCGGGAATACACGCAGCGCCGGCTGGATCGCGCCGCTAGTCAAGGGGAGGGCGCTTGATGAGCGGCTTTGACCTGTTCGGCAACCCCATTGCCGATATCACCCGCCCCACCCAATGCCTCATGGGTTCCGGGTCGGTCATCGACCTGATTGCCCCCAAGGCGGATGATTTGAACCTGCTGCAGGACCTGCCCACGGGCCTTGCCCGCCTCAACCGTTTTTCGGGCCAAACGGCGGGCGCGCCATACAGTGTGGCGCAGCATTGTGTGATCGGGGCGGACGCCCTGCTGGCGGAAACTGGCGATGCGCGGCTGGCGGCGCTCTTTCTGCTGCATGATGCTCACGAATACGTCATGGGCGACATCACCCGCCCCGTCACCATGGCGCTGAAATCTTACGGCATTGCCATGCTGCACCGAGTGCTGACGGACCCACGAAAACCGGATGACGGGGCGGGCACGGGCCAATTGCGCGAGGCGCTGACCCGCGCCATGGGTCAGCTAAAAGCCTCTCTGGACGGTGCTATTTTTGCCGCCGCAAAAACGCCACTACCATCGCCGCAGGAGGCTGCCATCATTAAGGAGATGGATGACCGGATGCTGGCGGTGGAGCTAAAGCAACTTTTTCCTTACCGCCCGGCAAACTGGCACGAAATTGAAGGCAAAAAGCCCGTGCGGCTTTCTACCAAATTGAAGCCATGGCCATGGGTGCGGGCGGAGGACGAATATCGCGCGGCGCTGCAACGGTTCTGCCCTGCCGTCACCCACACCACACTACAAAAAATGCGCGATTTTAACGGCAACGTTGGCGGCAGTCTTGCTGATGAGGCTTCCACCCAAACCTTTACGTGACCTGATTGCGCGGCGGCGGCAAGAGTCACGGCCCCGCGCTCTTGCCCTCGGCACGGCGGAAAACTGCCCCCAATTTCAAAGGAGAATGCCCATGAGCGGTTTTTTTCAACAGGTGGAAGGCAATGCAGCCATTCTCTCCAATGATGGCCTGTGGCGACAAACGGACCTTTATACTTTGAACGGCCAATTGTTTGCCAAATGGGGCGCGGGGTTCATTCGCCTGAAGGCGGACCGCTCCACCAGCAAGCCCAGGGTCAAACTCATCATGTTGTCATGGGACGGGCCTTTGCACCGCACTAAATTTGGCAATCTGGTGGCTGAGCCGGGCGGAGATACCGTGCCCGTGGATGAGGCGGGCATGAATGCCCTGCTGGGCCACAACCCCATGCTGCGCATTGAAGGGCCAAAGGCATGAAATTCATTATCGAGCAAAAGGACTTCCAGCCCGCCCTTGCCGCCGCCACCCGCGTGGTGCAACGGCGAAACACCATTCCCATTTTGAGCAATGTGAAGGTGGAAGCCTCTGGCGAGACAATCACCATCACCGCGTCCGATCTGGACACGGAAATCAGCGTCACCGCTCCCGCCCAAGTTGAGGCGGCGGGCGCCACCACCATGCCGGGGCATTTACTTTCTGCCATGGTGAACCGCCTACCCAAAGGCGCGCAGGTGAGCGTTAGTGCCGATGACCGCATGGCCAACATCATCTGCGGCAAGCGCACCGCGCAATTGCCCATTCTGCCTGTGACGAACTTCCCCGAATTTGCCCGTAGCGATGCACAACACGCCATTACTCTGGCAGGTATGGAGCTGCACAATCTCTTTTCATCCGTGGCCTACGCCATCAGCACGGAAGAGACCCGCTATTATTTGTGCGGCATTTACATGCACGTAGTGGGTGATGATGTGGCCGTGGTGGCTACAGACGGCCACCGCCTCGGCCACCGGCTGGGCCTTAACTTGGCTAATGAAAACATGCTGGATGAAACCGCACCAGGCGTGATCATCCCCAAACAGGCCGTGCAGGAAATCAACAAACTGACGGACAAGGTGGCCGCCGATGTCACCCTGTCATGGGCCGAAAACCACACCGTTCTCACCATGGACGGCGTAACCCTGCGCACCAAAAACATCGAAGGCAATTTCCCAGATTACAACCGCGTGATTCCAAGCGCGCCGGACAAGATCATCACCATCAACCGCGAGGCTGTCACCGACGCCGCCTCCTATTGCGCACAGATTGCGGAAACGGTGGAAGCCGCAAAGAAAAAAGTGCCTCAACTCATTCTTGATGCCGGGGATAACCTGCTGCAGCTCTCTGCAGGCAGAACGAACGGCACCGGAACCGATGAAATTGAAGCCCAATATGAGGGCGAAAATATCCGCTTTTCCATGGGCCTGAATTACTTGGCAGCCACCACAGCATCCATGGATGGAGACACCATACGCATGGAGCTTACAGATCCATCAACCGGAATTCTTTTGCGGGACCCGGAAGACCCGACACACACTCACGTCATCATGCCGATGAGTTTCTAGCCATGGCCGGTTCTGTCAACAAAGTCATTTTGGTCGGCAACATAGGCGCGGATCCGGAAATTCGGCACACGCAAGACGGTCGGGCCATCGCCAATATGTCCATCGCCACCACCGAAAGCTGGCGGGACCAGCGCAGCGGTGAGCGGCGCGAAAAGACGGAATGGCACCGCGTGGTGTGCTTTTCCGAAGGACTCACAAAGGTCATCGAGCAATACGTTAAAAAGGGCCAGACCGTTTACATTGAGGGCCAGCTGCAAACCCGCAAATGGCAGGACAAAAGCGGCAATGACCGGTGGACCACCGAGGTGGTCATCCCCAATTTCAAAGGTGTTTTGCAAATGATTGGTCCCCGCCGTGATGGTGAGGGCGGTGGGGCTAATGGCCAAACCGGCGAGCAGGGCGGCGGCAACTACGGAAGCCAGTCCCGCGGCACCACCGGCAGCGACACTGGCTCCACCCGCAGCGATGGCACATGGAACCCAGGCACCAATGACCTTGATGATGATATCCCGTTTTAGGAGGTCGCGCCATGCCATTAACAGTTGAAATTAAATTGAACGGCAAACTAATTGCCTCTTCCAAAATAGCCAACGTGTCCGATCTTGCCGATGTAAGTGACTACACTTGGAATTGCACTGAAAACGGCTCGGAGGTGACAGGCTTAGAGGATGCACAAGCGTGGGGCCAGATCAGAGGTCACAAGCGAAAGCAAAGCGTTTGGGCTTTGGTGTCGAGAGTGGCAGCACAGGCTGCCGATACAATTAACCGTTATGGTCCATTTTAGGTTTACCGGAGCGAATTATGGCAGCCCTGACCGTCACCATCGCCGACAGCCGGTTAAAAGACCTGAAGGAAGCCGCCGCGTATTGCGGCATGGCCATTCCGGAATTTAAGGCCAATTGCCCCTTTGCATCCGTGGAAACACCCAACGGCCGCACCCGCTGGGACCGCCGCGATCTGGACGCATGGATTGATGATATGAAACAAGGGAAGTCCGGCGTGAAAGGCATCATCGCTGGCATGTAAGCCGGAGGCGAAATGAGCAAATTCAACCCACTCCCGCGCGGCATCCGCCTCAAACATTTCCGTTGGTGGCAGGACACAAAACCGCCCCACACCATGCGCGGCCAGCATCGCAAGCTAAAGCGCAAAATTGATCTGGAAAAATACCCGCCCCACAGCGACAAGCTGCTGCGCCATTGCCTCAAATTGGCCGATGAATGGGATCAGCTGGAAGAGGCTCGCTCAAACGGTCGCACCCTTCAAGATGAAATCGACCGATACCGCAATGACCCTCGCCAATGGGGAGATCGTTTGGGCCACCGCAGCCGGAAGGATTGGGAGGGCGTTTTCCACTATCTACAACCACTGTGGGCCATATCTCTGACGGAATTCACCCGCCCCGATCTGCTTACACTGGTGGAAAAGACAGCCGACAAACGGGGCTTCAAACTGGCCAACAGCGTTGGCACCGTTTTGTTTGCTCTGTTCAACTACGCCCACGACCGGGGCCGCCTCCAAGAAAACCCGCTCGCCACAAGGCTCCCCCGAATCGCCAGACCCAAACACCTGCCCGATGCCAACCCGCCATGGAGCCCACAAACCCGCGCCATATTCTTTGCCGAGGCCCCCATGCACATGCGCGCACCGTTGCTGCTGTGTCTGTTCACGGGCATCGGCATCGGGGACGTGCTCAAACTGCGCCGGGACGCCATCGTCAACGGCCAGATTCAAATTGAGCGCAGCAAGACGGGAAACGCCGTCTCCATCCCCATGCCGCCCATCGTGCTGAAGGCTTTAGAATCCCAGCCGGACCACAACTTTCTCACCCTGCTGGTCAACAGCAAGGGCCAGCCTTGGGCCACCGGTTTCAACGCATCCTTCCAACGCCTGCGTAATCGCCTCGCTGCGGAAGGACGAATCCCCAAAAACACGACGGCCTATGGCCTGCGCCACACTGCTGGCATGGCCTTGCGAGAATTGGGATATGATCTCCAAACGGTGGCCGAATTCCTCGGCCAATCCACCGCCCAAATGGCCGCCTACTACTCCCGTCACGCCGATCTCACCGCCAAAATGGAGCCCGTCGTGGTCAATTTATGGGACCGCCTTGAGCGCGATTTTGAGCAAAAACTGTCAAACCCTACGGAAAAAGTGTCAAACAGCTAACATTTAGAAATTTGACAAAGAGGTTTTCCTTTGTATTTTCAAGCGGTTAAATGGCAGGGGCAGCAGGATTTGAACCCGCGACCTACGGTTTTGGAGACCGTCGCTCTACCAACTGAGCTATACCCCTAAGGCCATGGCGCTTTGAATGCGCCCTGTTGCTTTAAGGCCAATGGCAGTGGTGTTCAAGGATAAATGGACACAAATGCTTGGCTCACCCACTTTGTTTGCCGTCCAAACCCTTGCGCTTGCTGGGGCTGTGGCATAAATAGGGGCGCAGTGGAGGGAGCGTGCGGCCTTGAAATGGCGGTCCGCTCCCAATTTCTATTAAAAAACAAGGCGTTGGTGTTGCCGTCGCCTCTTGCGGACAGGACTCACCATCGTGGCTTCCCGAACTAACCCTTTTACCTTTCTCCAGCAGGTGCGTGCGGAAGTGGCCAAAGTGGTTTGGCCCACACGGCGCGAAACGGTGGTGACCACCATTATGACGCTGATTTTGGTGTTTCTGACCGCTGTCTTTTTCTTTTTCGTCGATCAGATTTTGAGTTACGGCACCAGCCTTCTGTTCGGCTAAACCACGGTTCATCTTCAACTAAAAAGGGGCGCGGCGCCCATGGCCATGCGGTGGTATATCATTCACGCCTACTCGAATTTCGAGAACAAGGTCGTCCAATCTATTGAAGAAACGGCCCGCCAGAAGGGGCTGGAACATCTGTTTGAGCAGATTATCGTGCCCACCGAAAAAGTGGTGGAAGTGCGTCGGGGCAAAAAGGTGGATGCCGAGCGTAAGTTTTTCCCCGGTTATGTGCTGGCTCGCATGGAAATGACGGATGAAGCGTTTCACCTCATCAAGAACACGCCGAAGGTGACGGGCTTTTTGGGGGCAGACAACAAAGCGCTGCCCATTTCCGATAAAGAAGCGGATCGCATTCTGAACCAGGTGCAGGAAGGGGTGGAGCGGCCCAAGCCATCCATCACCTTCGAAATTGGCGAGAACGTACGGGTGTCCGACGGTCCATTCGCCTCCTTCTCCGGCACGGTGGAAGAGGTGGATGAGGAGCGCGCGCGCCTTAAAGTGGAAGTTTCGATCTTCGGGCGGGCGACGCCGGTGGATCTGGAATACGGGCAGGTGGAGAAAGTCTAGCCGTCCGTGCTGGGTCGATTTAATCGACCCTTTCCCTGTGGGAGGCTTTCTGCCCTGGCCGGGTAGGTGCCGCACCACAAGGGTCTTTGAACCGCTGGTCCTAACGGCTGGCACTACTAACTGTGGAGGCGAATGCCTCCCTAACCAAAGGCAAACTTATGGCCAAGAAAATACAAGGTTACCTGAAACTTCAGGTGCCGGCAGGCTCTGCCTCGCCATCCCCGCCCATCGGTCCTGCGCTGGGTCAGCGCGGTCTCAACATCATGGAATTTTGTAAGGCGTTTAACGCGGCCTCGCAGGAGATGGAAAAGGGCGCGCCTGTGCCCGTCACCATCACCATTTTCCAGGATAAGTCCTTCACCTTCAAAATGAAGACGCCCCCTGCGTCTTACCTTTTGAAAAAGGCTGCCAATCTGAAATCCGGTTCCACCGAGCCCGGCCGTTCCGTGGCCGGTTCTGTGACCCGCGCACAGGTGCAGGAAATTGCCGAGACCAAGATGAAAGATCTCAACGCCAATGACATCGATCAGGCCATGAAGATCATTGAGGGCTCCGCCCGGTCCATCGGCCTGAAAGTGGAGGGCTAAACCCATGGCAAAAGTAGGTAAAAGACTGGCCGCTGCCCGCGAAGGCATTGACCGCAAGGCGCTTTATCCCATTTCCGAAGCCGTAAAGATGGTGAAGGAAAAGGCCTCCGCCAAGTTTGATGAGACTGTGGAGGTGGCCATCAATCTGGGTGTAGACCCCCGCCATGCGGACCAGATGGTGCGCGGCGTTATCACCATGCCCAACGGCACGGGTAAAGACATGCGCGTTGCCGTGTTTGCCCGCGACGCCAAGGCAGAAGAGGCCACGGCAGCTGGTGCGGATGTGGTGGGTGCGGAAGACCTGATGGAGCGCATTCAGGGTGGTGACATCCCGTTTGACCGCATTATCGCCACGCCAGACATGATGGCTCTGGTGGGTCGTCTGGGTAAGGTGCTTGGCCCCCGCGGCCTGATGCCAAACCCCCGCGTTGGCACGGTGACGCCTAATGTGGCGCAAGCTGTGAAAGACGCCAAGGGCGGCTCCGTGGAGTTTCGCGTAGAAAAAGCCGGTGTGGTTCATGCCGGTGTGGGCAAAGCGTCTTTCGACGCGGACAAGCTGGAAGAAAACATCAAGGCTTTTGTGGAAGCCGTGCAAAAAGCCAAGCCTTCCGGTGCCAAAGGCACCTATATGAAGCGCGTGGCCGTCTCCTCCACCATGGGCCCCGGCGTGAAAGTTGACGTGGCTTCCGTGGCTCCGGCTGCTTAAGCAAACGCATTTTCGAAATCTTGGAAGCCCCGGTCGGAAGACTGGGGCTTTTTTGTTTTTGGGAACAAGTCCGACGCCTCTACAATGCGACATGGTCAAATTCGTGAATCATCTCACGCTTTTTTTCGTGTGCTGCCTGCCAATGGTGGCCATTGCGGACGATATGGTGGTTCCCCAAATCGTAAAAGACCAATGTGGTCTCTACGCCTATGCGGCGGAAATTACGGAGGTTTATGACGGGGACACTGTGACCGCCAATGTGGATTTGGGCTTCAACACGTGGCGGCGGGGTGAAAAGCTGCGCTTGTTTGGCATTGATGCGCCGGAGGTGCGCGGGGCAAGCCGACCGGCTGGTCTAATCTCCCGTGACGCCCTGCGGGAGCGGGTTTTGGGCCAACAGGTCATCATCTGCACGATCAAAGACAAGACGGGAAAATATGGGCGCTATCTGGCTGAGATTTGGCTGGGTGATGAGAATATCAACAAATGGTTGTTGAGTGCCGGACTGGCTACGCCTTATCCGCGCCCTGTGGTGCAGTCTTCTTTGTGGGACTTTTGGGTGCAGACACCCCGTTTTGAGCGGGCCCCTTACCACTGATGTGGGCCAGCCTCCCCATGTATGACCGGCCTGAACTGGAACAGGTTCATGATCGGTTTTGGGCGTTGATCCGGGATGGTTTGGGCCAAGCCGGGCTGGATGCGCCGATAAAGCTGCGGCACGGGGAGGGGGCACTTGATTGGCAGGATCCTACAATGCTGCTCTCGCAGACTTGCGGCATGCCCTATCGCATGGGCTTGCACAAAAGGGTGGTTCTTGTGGGTACGCCCAATTACGGCGTGGAAGGTTGCCGACCCGGCTATTATCGCAGTGCACTAGTGGTGCGGGCAGTTGATGAAAGGTCCGTCCTCGATGTGTTGAGCGAGGGGCAAATTGCGTTCAACATGCGCCATTCCCAATCGGGTTTCGCCGCCCTCCATGCCCATGCTGCTAGTTTGGGATTATTCATCGATCCGCAGTGTGAGACTGGTGGCCATCTTGCTTCTGCTAGGGCGGTTGCCGAGGGCAGGGCGGATGTGGCGGCTCTCGACGCTGTAAGCTGGCGATTGATGCAGCGCTATGATGACTTTGCGAGAGACCTAAAGGTTATCGATTGGAGTAGGCCCACGCCAGGCTTGCCATTGGTGACGGCGTTTCCAAACCACGTACCAGCGCTTAAACGGGCCATCAACTACGCTCTGCAAAGCCTCTCATTTGCGGATTGTGAGGCGCTTGGGTTCAGGGCGTTGGTGGAGTTCCACCCCCGCGCGTATCTCGCCGAGGCTGGCCTCCACGGATAGGCTTGCAATCGCTCACCACCTCTGCCATACGCTCGCCAGCGCAGCAATGCGTGTGGGCTAACGCCCATCCTGTCCGAGACCGCCGGTGGACACTCGTGTCCTTAATTGCCGGCCTAGACGGTGAAAAATGTCCGGCTCGTTATTCGAGCCAAACAGCTTTCATATCCTTTGTCTTCCCGTGTCGGGATTGGCCAAGGGGCAGGATTTCTCACCGCCACTTTGTGGCAATTTGAAACCGCCCCTGTGGTTCTGTGCGTATTGTGCAGTGCTTTTGGGGCTACTGGAGAGACAAATTGGAAAGAGCGGAAAAACGCGAATTTGTCACCGAGATGAAAGACACGCTGGGAAGCGTCGGCTCCATCGTGGTGGCCCAATATACCGGTCTCACGGTTGCGGAAATGACGGAACTGCGTTCCCAAATGCGCGCGGCTGGTGGCACGGTAAAGGTAGCGAAAAACCGCCTCGTCAAGCTTGCTCTTGAGGATACACCATCGGCTGGCATGGCCGATCTGTTCAAAGGTCCAACCTTGATTGCCTATGCGGAAGATCCCGTCGTGGCACCCAAGGCCGCTGCTGATTTCGCCAAGAAAAACGACAAACTGGTCGTTCTCGGCGGGGCCATGGGCGAAACCATTCTGGACCAGAACGGCGTGAAGGCGCTGGCTGAACTGCCATCGCTGGACGAGCTGCGCGGCAAGTTGATCGGCATGATTACGACGCCCGCACAGCGTATCGCAGCGGTTACGGCGGCACCTGCCGGCCAGATCGCCCGCGTACTGGGTGCCTATTCCTCAAAAGAAGCTGCGTAAGCGGTTCTCGATACCTAATCCAATCTCATATCTGACGGACCGCTGGTCCATACGACAATAAGGACGAACACAATGGCTGATCTTCAAAAGATCGTAGACGAGCTTTCCACGCTGACCGTGCTGGAAGCTGCTGAACTTTCCAAAATGCTGGAAGAGCACTGGGGCGTTTCCGCCGCTGCTCCCGTGGCTGTGGCTGCCGCCGGTGGCGCACCCGCCGAAGCTGCTGAAGAAAAGGACGAGTTTGACGTGATCTTGACCGCCGCTGGCGACAAGAAAATTAACGTCATTAAAGAAGTGCGCGGCATCACCGGTCTGGGCCTGAAAGAAGCCAAAGACCTGGTGGAAGGCGCTCCAAAGCCCATCAAAGAAGGCATTTCCAAAGGCGAAGCCGAAGAGCTCAAGAAGCAGCTTGAAGAAGCTGGCGCTTCGGTGGAACTTAAGTAGTCTCACCTTCGCGTTCGTTCGCGCTCACGCTGTCGGCCTGAAGGCCTCGGCTACGCGAGTGCGGCGCAGCCAGCGCGGGGCGGGCTTGCCCGCCTTGAGACTTTAAGATTTTGGTGCTGCAAGGCTTTTGATTACGAATAAGGGCAGAGGGAAGCCTCTGCCCTTTTTTCTTGCCCCGTTAAATTTGGTTTTGAGACAGGTATTTAGCCCATATGGGCTATTGTCTTTTGCACTTTCCAACGGTTTAAGTTGTCGCAGTTATGCGGTTGCTCGCGTAGCATCATCGTGGGGGCGATGGAGGCACACATTATGTCTATTAATCTTCAAATCAGTACGGCCTTCGTAGACGAAGGCGGTCCGCTGTTTCGTTACGGCGAATATCTGAGTTTCGAGTACGAAGTTCTCAACGCGGGAACGACAAGTCACACAGCCAATATTCGCACTGGCTTTTATGTGTCGGATGATCCCATTTTTGATCCGACTGATATTTTTGTTTCGAGTCGCTACGATAGTTCAAACATCTCCGGCGGCAGCAGCGATCTTCAGGGCGGCGGATTCGAACTTGATAGTGACTATTTCAATGGTGATGGTCAGTATTACGTCATCATTGTTGCAGATTATGCGGAAGTAGTCGCAGAATCGAATGAGGGTGATAACACCCTCGCGCTGCCCTTCACCATCAGCAACACGCCTTCAGACTATCCGGATGTGGCTGTTTCCAACTTCTCCATGTCGTCCACTGTCTTTGACGGCACGGAAGCAACCGTCACCGTCACTTTTGATTGGTCGAATACCTTTGCTCAGGATGCTGGTGAAGTCGAATTTGACGTTTATTGGAGCCCCGACAGCTATCTTTCGGATCATGACACAGAAATCGGTGACATTGATATTATGGTGGGGCCCTCAGCTTCTGGCACCGCGTCTGTTGATGTTGATATGTCCGACATCGACTCTTGGGCTTATGGTGATGGTTATTTCTTTGTCATTGCCGACACGGATGATGAGTTTTTTGAAGGCAATAATCAGTCTAATGCCGTGGCAGGAACTGTAGGAACGCCTGAGCCAGGTTCGACAAGTTACGGTGCGCATACTGGTTGGTATTTCGAAATCGTCAAAACGGACGTGGAAGTCTCCACCTGGGATTATGGCTGGTACAATGGTGGCCACTATGCCTGGGGCACTTTTTATGGCTGGAACTACGGCTGGTACTTTGTGCCCAGTGCGTGGACCTATGGCTGGAATGTAGGTTGGTTTAACAACGGCTCTGGCTGGCAGGTGGGGTGGAACGTAGGCTGGTATCTGGCCCCGGATACTTACGCCGTTGGCTGGAACGTGGGATGGTATGTGGGCTGGGGTTGGAACTCTTCCGGCTGGTCAGTGGGCTACCATCTCGACACTGAAACGATCGTCCAATTCAGCCTTGGTCAGCTCAAACTGGCCACACAGGACAATCCTTACGTTGGATGGGGTATGACAGACCTGGGCTTCGGCATCGGCCTTGCTGTCAATGCAAGAGCCGCAGGCGGCGACCACTATTTTGATTACGAAGGCAATCACGAAGTTTATCAGATCGTTCTTGATAGTACCGGTTACGCTTGGGGTTGGACAGGTGGTGCCATGGGATGGGTTGCTACCGCATCATTCTCGCTCACCAGTGAAGCTGCTGATGGGTATTATTTCGTCGGCTGGAATGAGGAGTGGTATTCGCCCTTTGACAGCTGGGACAACAATCAAAACGCTTGGGGTCTCACCTGGGGGTGGAGTGGCTTTGAACCGGGCGATTATTTGTACTTTTAATGTGAACCTTCATATTTGAACGGAAAGTGCATTTGAGGGGCTCTGTTTCTAAACGGAGCCCTTTTTTGCCACTACAACATGGCTGCGACAATCTGTGCTATCCAGTCTGTGGGGGCAGCGAACAAGCCAGTTCGCTCCGATAGCATGTATCGGTTGTTTGAAGTTGACCAACCGATGTGCGCTTTAACTCAGTCGGCTCATGTCGGCTAATTCTGTCTCCGGGGGCTTCGGAAACATAACCATGGCTGCAAATCTGCAAGTTACCAGCATCAATCTTAGCGCAACCACCGTCACCGTGGGTCAAGAGGTTGATATATCATTCACGGTTGGCAACTCAGGCGATGCCTCCGTTGGCAACACTTATACTCGATTCTTCTTCTCCACAGACGCAACATACGACCCAAGCGATCGATATCTTGGTCAGGAATATACCGGCAGCATCAACGCCGGATTTGCTATCAGTGACAGTGATAACTTCCAGGTACCAATGGGCTTTGGTCCGGGCACTTATTACCTCATTGGTGTAGCGGACTGGTACGAAAGCGTTGCGGAGGATGACGAGACTGACAACGCGCTCGCTGTTCCCATAACGATATCTGAAACGCCATCGGACTTCCCCGATATTGAAGTCACCAATCTTTCCCTCATCACCAATCCGGTGACGACGACATTCACCGGTGGCGAAATGCTCACCGTCAGTTTCGATTTCTCCAATAACTTTGCATCAACTGCGGAGGGCGAATTTGAAGTTTATTGGAGCACTGACAGCTACTTTTCCAACAGCGATCAATTTTTGGGTGACCTGAACTACACGGTGGCCGGGAATGTGAGCGGCAACCAAACGTTCGATGTGGATTTGAGCAATATCGGTTCAGATTTCCATGGTGACGGGTATTTTTTCGTCGTTGCGAATATGGATGACGAAATCGGCGAGGTAATTACCGGAAATAACATCTCCAATGGTGTGGCCGCGACGGTGGGCACAGCGCCTGCGGGCAGCACAAGCTATGGCGCTCACGTGGGTTGGTATTATGAGATCGAGAAGGTCGATTATACCGTTTCCACCTGGGACTACGGTTGGTACAATGGTGGGCATTATGCCCTGGGTACCTATTACGGTTGGAATGTGGGTTGGCATGTTGTTCCCGCTGGATGGACCGTGGGATGGAATGTGGGGTGGCACAATCCTGGCACGGGTTGGCAGCTTGGCTGGCACGTGGGTTGGTATTTTGCTCCAGCGTCCTGGGCGCTTGGCTGGCATGTGGGCTGGTATATGGGCTGGGGATGGAACACGTCCGGTTGGTCTGTGGGTTGGCACTTAGACACCGAAACCCTGTCCTATTTCGCTTTGGGTGAGCTGAAGCTGGGAACTCAGGATATTCCCTATATCGGATGGAATGTGACCGACCTTGGTGTTGGCATCGGCCTTTCCATGAACCCCATTGCCACTGACAGCGACCATTATGTGGATTACTCTGGGAGCTATTACACGCAACAGCTGGTCTTGGATTCAGCCTCCTATACCCAAGGCTGGCTTCTTGGGCCATCTGGCTGGGCCATGGGCTGGATTGCTGGTGCTACGTTCACCACCCATTCCGAGTTGATTGATGGGTACTATTTTGCTGGTTGGCCTGCTGAATATTACTCGCCCCTCAACAGTTGGGATTATTACGCCGATGTGGGATGGGGGCTCCACTGGGGATGGTCTGGCTACGTTCCATCCTGGTTCGCCTTTTAAATCGTCTTGCCTACTATTTGAAATTGAGATGCCCCAACGGTGAGGCTTTAGCCCACAACTGATATTTGGTTGCGCTTAATCTCGATACATGTGTGGGCGAAGAGAAATCGGGAAGGCCCGTTCTTATGACGGGCCTTCTGGCTTTCCGTCAGGCTTGAAAAGCTTATTTTCTGGTCAGGCCAAGCGCTGGCGAATGGTGTCAGATTTGGCTATTCTTCGAAGCGACGGATCCATAATATGCAAACTGAGGTTGTTTCGCAGTTGCATGGTCGGCAGGGGGCATCGGGAAGGGGAAAGCAGGTGGCGGCGGCTGTCAAAGCTGAAGACGTGGAAAATTGCCTGACCCGGATTTTAACGTCCCCCACGTTTTCCGGTTCGAATAATCTGCAAAAGTTTCTCAGCTATGTGGTCCGTGAGTGGCTGGCTGGGCGCGGTGATGAAATAAAAGCCTATACCATTGGCGTGGACGCGCTGGGTAAGCCCGAAGACTTTGATTCTCAAACCGATGCTACCGTGCGTGTGATGGCGCGGCGGGTCCGCGATCAACTTGCTCTTTATTATGCCGACGAGGGACGGGATGATCCGGTTGTTATCCGTATTCCCGTTGGCTCCTATCGTCCTGAAATTTCCTATCGTGACGGCGATAACAAAGCGCAGCCGTCGGGGATTGAATTAGGAATTCAGGCGCAACACGGCGACCAGTTATCAGCGGCTCCTGCGGAAAGCTCCAAGACGGAGGTTATTGAAGGCAAAGCTCCTTCTTCCGGCTTTTTAAGAAAGACGGTCTTTGCGCTGGCAGGCGTTGTTCTCTTGGCTGTGATGGGTGAGGTGATTTGGCAATTTTTCTCAAAAGAACCGCAGTCGGACATGGCGGCTAAGAGCATTACCATCGCTGTAGAAAATCTGTCTGATACGCTTACCGCAAACGGAGCCGTTTCGTTCTCCTTGGATCTGGCGGGGGCTCTAGCGCGGAACAAGTCTTTTGCGGTTTCGCAATTTAGGGCGAGGGACGGGTCTGAGGCTTCAACTGATGGTGATCTGGATTTTCTCATTCGTGCTGGCATTTCACCCGCGGCAGGGCAGTTTCGGGGGTCGGTAACACTGGTGAATGCCCATACCAACAGGCTTGTATGGAGCCGCAATTTTCAGCTCCCTAAGCCCAGTGAGGACCAAAAGCGCTATGACGAGACGTTGTTACAGATCAACCGTGAGCTGACAACGCAAGTATTTGGTGCCTCGATTGAAGCTTTGGAGGGGCGCGATCCACAAACGCTGACAGCAAACCAATTATTCGTGCTGGCCACATGGATACCCGGGCCCGCCAAAAGCACTTTAGCGTGGGAGGCGGAGCGGGTTAAACTCGCTCGCCTGGCGCTGACAAAGGACCCAAAGCACGGCCCTGCCTATTCCGTGCTTGCTGACAAGTTGTCTTATTTGGCTGCTGTTGATGGGCCGTCAGATACGCGCGCTGCCGCTCGGGAAGCGCGCAGAAGCGCGTTGCAGGCCATTGAACTCTCTCCCGGCGATGTGAATGTGACCTTTAATGTTGCGCAGCATTACTGGCATTCCGGTGACGTGCGCGCTGCTATTGGGTGGATGGAGAGGACTTTGGAGATTGATCCTTCCCACGCCTTGGGCCGCTTTTTTCGCATCGTCCTGCCCTACACTTGCGCTCCCGCCCCGAACGATGTGGTGGCCAAGGCTGTAGCCTACGATCAGTCTTTGACCAAGGACAATCCAATCCGATGGGTCACACAGACCTGGCTGGGCTGGTTGCATCTCAATCGGGGGGAGTTGTCTTTGGCGCTGCAAGATGAAGAGCGCGCGGCATCTATTTTTCAGATTCCTTACACCATCATGAGGCGCGCCGCGGTGCTGAACGCCATGGGGCGCACCAGGGAGGCGTCGGACCTCATCAAGTCTCAGCGCAGCAATTGGCCCAATCTGAGCCCGCGTTTTTTCGCCGATGTGACTATGCCCCGTCTGTGCCAAAATATTGATGGCGGTGCTGAAATGCTGGGTTATTACCGTGCCTTGGCCAATGAAACAGAGCCGCTTCTGCGGTGAGTATTATTGGTTCACCAAGGCCTTGATGATGTCGTCTTTATCGATGCGGCCGATAATGGTGTTGCCATCAGCGACGAAAACGGTGCTGCCGGTATCCACCTGGGCGCGCATGATTTCCTTCAGGGGTGTTTGAGGTGCGGCGCGGGGGCATTGGCCCAGTTGCGTGGCCTGTTCAATGGGAATTGTATCCGCGGGGGCATCATCCACGCGGGTGACCATGACTTCAGCGGCCCGTAGCACGGACAGGGGGTTCATGTGGGCCACAAACTCCGCCACATATTCTGAGGCGGGATTGAGGATGATTTCCTGCGCGGTTCCCGTTTGAATGATGCGCCCGCCCTCCATGATGGCAATGCGATTGCCCAGCTTCAGCGCCTCGTCCAAATCGTGGGAGACGAAGATGATCGTGCGCTTCAGGCGGGATTGAAGCTCCAGCAAATCGTCTTGCAGTTTATCGCGGATGAGGGGATCGAGCGCGGAAAAGGGTTCGTCCATGAGCAGGACAGGGGCTTGTGTGGCGAAAGCCCGGGCAAGACCGACACGTTGTTGCATCCCGCCAGACAGTTCCTGCACACGCCGATCGCCCCAATCGCCCAGGCCCACAAGGTTGAGTTGTTCATCGATAGCGGTGGCCCGCTTGGTTTTGCCGGTGCCTGAAATTTCCAGACCGAAGCCCACGTTTTCGCGCACAGTGCGCCAAGGAAGAAGGCCGAACTGCTGGAACACCATGGCCACCCGTTCCTGCCGCAATTTGCGCAGCGTCCGGCGGGGGCAAGATTGGGGGTTGGCCCATTGGGTGGCCGCGTCGTCCATAGCCACACGGCATTCACCCCGAATGACGGGATTAAGCCCGTTGACGGCCCGCAACAGCGTTGATTTTCCGGAGCCGGAAAGACCCATGAGCACAACGATTTCCCCTTGGTGAACATCCAAAGAGCAACCGGCCACGCCTAAGACCTGGCCCGTGAGTTCTTGTATTTCGGCACGGGTCTTATGTTGGTCCACAAGGGGCAAGGCTGATTTCGGGCTGTCGCCGAAGACGATGTCCACATTGTCGAATTGGACGATGGGTCTGGTGGGATTGCTCATGCTCTTTCACCCACCCGCAGGAGACGATCGAGAAGGATCGCCACAACGACGATGACGAAACCGGCCTCAAAGCCCAGTGCTGTGTTCACCGTGTTCAACGCTCTCACAATGGGCACTCCCAAACCGTCTGCGCCCACGAGGGCAGCGATGACGACCATGGAGAGGGAGAGCATGATGGTTTGCGTCAGGCCCGCCATGATTTGGGGCAGGGCAGAGGGCAGTTCCACTTTCCAGAGCAGTTGGCTTTTTGAGGCACCAAAGGCCTGCCCCGCTTCCAGCATGGCTTTGGGGGTGGAAGCGATGCCCAGCTGGGTCAGGCGGATGGGGGCGGGGATGACGAAGATGACGGTGGCCACCAGTCCCGGCACCATGCCCAGGCCGAAAAAGATAATGGCTGGAATCAGATACACAAACGTGGGCAGAGTTTGCATGAGGTCCAGAACCGGCCTTGCTACCGCGTAAGCACGGGGGTGGTGCGCCAGAAAGATGCCGATTGGCACCCCAATGGCCATGCAAACGAGGGCGGAGGCCAGCACCAGCGTCAGCGTTTCGGTCGTCTCCTCCCAATAACCTTGATTGATAATGAAGAGCAGGCCGAGCGCCACAGCGATGGTGAGGGGAACGGATTTCTTGGTGAACCATGCAATGGCGCAGGCAATGGCAATGACGACAAATGCCGGGGGCGTTTGCAGGCAAAAGAGGATGGCCTGAATCACCTGCTCCAAGACAGTTTCAATGAAGGTGAAAACAAATTGTGCGTTTTCAGTAAGCCAGTCCACCGTGTTTTTGGACCATTTGCCAATGGGCACTTTGTTTTCTTCCAGCCACTTGCCCTCTAGCCATTCCATCGCGCGTTACCGTCCACTCAAACATTGGAGATAGCATTCCAGCGCAGGGTCGCTTGGGCAAGCCGTTTTCCATATTCCTGCGCGGTTTGGCGTGTCGCGGCGTCGATCATTTCGCTTTTATCGGCGGAGGATGTGGCCATGAGGCCAAGCCATGAGCCGTCCGGGTTCAGGCTCTCATTTTGCCCAGCGCCACGGCCACCCACTATGCCTTGACCAACCCAAACCATGCCTTGTTGCGCACCGAAGATGGCCAGATGCTGCAATGTTGTAAGTTTGTCACCGGATCGGCGGGAGCCGATGGTGAAGCCCCCCGCTATTTTATTGGCCCAGCGCTGATCCATCCAAAAATCGGAGGACGCATCCATGAAGGCTTTGAAGGGTGCGGACACGCCGCCCATGTAAGTCGGCGAGCCCAGAACGATGCAATGGGCTTCATGGAGTATCGTCCAGGCTTTGTCTTGCGTGTCTTCCGGCAGTGTTTTCACATCAAGCGCCGAGGCTTGCATGCCGTTTTGCGTCGCGCCAGAGGTGATCGCTTCGGCCAATTTGGCGGTGTGGCCTGCACCGCTGGTGTAGGCCACAACCAGTTTCAAAGGGCGGTTCAAGGGGATTAAAT
>JBCCTO010000058.1:0-18598 GCA_039198355.1 Pseudomonadota bacterium | reverse complement strand
GGATTTTTGAGGGTTATTGAGACTTAAATCCTCTCAACCCTTACCCTGAGGGCCTTTGGCCCCCGCACGGATAGCCCGCGTTTCCACTTTGGCTCTTCCACTATTTCTATCTCCCCAAACCGCGCGTTCAGCGTTGTGAAGATGACTTCCATGTCCAGCCTCGACAAATGATTGCCGAGGCAAAAGTGGATGCCGCCGCCGAAGGCGGTGTGGCGGTTGGGTTGGCGGTCGATTTGGAAAGCGTTCGG
This sequence comes from Pseudomonadota bacterium, assembly GCA_039198355.1. GTDB lineage: Bacteria > Pseudomonadota > Alphaproteobacteria > Rhizobiales > Rhizobiaceae > Pseudahrensia. Next base: position 18,350 of record JBCCTO010000058.1, on the reverse strand, counting down.
CGAATTGAAAGCGGCAGGGTCGCGGTTGACGGCTCCATAAAGGAGGCCGAAGCGGGTTCCGGCGGGAAAGTTTTGGTCGCCGACTGTGCAGTCTTCGGTGGCGAAGCGGTGGAAATAGGGGAGGGGGCTTTCAAAACGGAACATCTCTTGCACGGCCAGTCCCATGAGCGAAGGGTCCGCGCGCAAGCGCTGGTGCTGATCGGGATGACGAAGCAGGGCATGCATGCCGCTTCCCAGCACATCAATGGTGGAGCCGTGACCAGCCATGAGGATAAGCATGGCGGTGGCCACCACTTCATCTTCGCTTAATGTGCCGGCGTTTTGATGGGCGATTAGGCTGGAAAGCAGGTCGTCTGCGGGCTGTTTGCTGGGGGCGGCGATGAGGTCCAGCAGGTAGAGGTAAAACTCCTTCGTGGCCGTTTCGGCCCGCGCCTTGTCGCTGTCGTCCCGGCCCACATCGAAAAAGCGCACCACCTCTTCTGACCACACCCGCAATTGCGGACAGTCTTCATCGGGCACGCCCAGCACCTTGCCGATGATATGGCCGGGCACATGGGCGGCGAAGTCTTCGATAAAGTCGAATTCCTGCCTGTCGGCGAGACCGTCCAGGAGATGGTCTACAAACTTTTGGATGGGCTCGCGCTGGCGTTCCACAACGCGGGCGGTGAATTCACGCAGTACGGTTTTGCGCAGGCGGAAATGGGTGTCGCCTTCGCTTTCCAGCAGGTTGTTCTGCACGAAACGCTCATGATGGGGCATGTCATGCCAGTTCATGGCCCGCTGCTGGGCCTTGATTTCGGCCTTTGTGAGCATGGCGTGATTGTTGCGCACCATGGTGGGGTCCAGCGCCACCGCGCGCACGTCCTCCATGGTGGTGAGCATCCACGTTTCTACAGCCTCAAAATAATAAGGCCGCTCCAAAGCGCGCATTTGAGTGTAGGTGGCATAGGGATCGCGGGCGAAGGCTTCGCTTTGGGGATCGAGGAGTTCAGCCTTTTCCATGGGTGCGGTCGTAGGCGTTGATGGGCGGCGGCGTGTGCTTCACCACAGGGTTCTCAAAAACCTCAATGAGCAAGGGGTGGCAGGCGGCCACGTCGGACGAGTGTTCATCGCCGCAATCGCCCCCGGGACAGGTGGAGAGACCCACCAGCAGGTCGATTTCAGCAAAAAACTCCAGATAATCACCGGGCCGCACAGGGCTGGCTTTCATGAAATATTGCTTGGTCGTGGGCAGGAAGCCTGTGCACATGAATACGTTGAGCACGTCATGAACGTGCATTTCCGCCTCATGGAGCGGCAGACCAGTATAGTCGGCCAACGCCCGTGTCAGGTTTGAATGGCAGCAATAGTGGTATTGGTCGCCCTTGAGTAAATTGCCCGTATAGGGGTCGCACCGGGTGCCGATGACATCATGGACGGAGCCGCCATCGGCGTCCCAGCCGTACCATTCCAGCGTGTCCGCGATGATGGTAGCCATGGGGCGCATGGTAGGAAAAGATGACCACATGCGGTCGCCCGTGGAAAGGTGGGTGCCGTGCAGGGCGCGGGTCTTGCCGGAATAGAAGCGCTCGGCGAGATCGTTTACGTTCCAAAGGTTCAGATCGCCCACCTGCGGGCCATCCACCGAAGTGATGCGAAAGAAGCCCCCAGCGGGGACCGCGATACAGCGCGCATCGCGGGCAGGGACCAGTACTTCACCCGTCTTCTCAGCCCCATCCCGCCACCTCCGGTATTGATCGAGAGGTGGCTTGGGCAGTGTATCCACCGGATAGCAGACCTTCGCCGGTTTCGCCCGGCGCGCGGCGGCGTCGGCAGGGGCGGGGTTTTCCGGCTGTTCTAACTTCAAACCGCTTCCCGCTCCGCCAGCGGTTTCTCCCCCTTACGTTCCCGCAAGATGTTAATGAAGCGGCGGAAGAGGTAGTGGCTGTCTTGGGGGCCGGGGGAGGCTTCGGGGTGGTGTTGCACGGAGAAGACGGGTTTTCCGGTGACCTGAAGGCCGCAATTGGTGCCGTCGAAAAGGCTCACGTGGGTTTCTTCAACGCCTTTAGGAAGGCTTTCGCCATCCACGGCAAATCCGTGGTTCATGGAGACGATTTCCACCTTGCCCGTCGTGTGGTCCTTCACCGGGTGGTTAGCGCCATGGTGGCCCTGGTGCATTTTGATGGTTTTGCCGCCCAGTGCCAGAGCCAGCATTTGATGGCCCAGGCAAATGCCAAAGACGGGCAGGTCCGCTTGCATGAGCGCCTGAATTGTTTTCACCGCATAGTCGCCCGTGGCGGCCGGATCGCCCGGGCCGTTGGACAGGAAAATGCCATCGGGCTTCAACGCTATGATCTCTTCAGCGCTGGTCTGGGCGGGTACAACCGTGAGCTTGCAGTCAAGATCGGCAAACAGGCGCAGAATGTTGCGCTTTACGCCAAAGTCCAGCGCCACAATGTGGTGGGCGGCTTCCCTGTTCTCATCATATCCACTGTTCCATACCCATGACTTTTGCGACCAGCCCCCGGCTTGGGCTGATGTTACATCCGGCGCAAGGTCAGCGCCCTCCAGCCCGGCCCACTTAGCGGCTTTGGCTTTCAGCGCGTCCAGATCAAAATTACCGTCAGGGTTGTGGGCGATCACCGCGTTGGCCAAACCCGTTTCGCGGATGTGGGCGGTGAGGGCGCGGGTGTCTATCTGGCAAAGCGCGATGATGCCCCGGCTTTTCAGCCAATCATCAAAATGTTGGGCAGAGCGGTAGCTGGACGGATTGGTGATGGGCTGTTTGAAAATGGCCCCCACCACACCGGTTTCCACTGCCATATCAAGCGTTTCAAGGTCCTCTTCATTGGCCCCCACATTGCCGATATGGGGGAAAGTGAAGGTGACGATCTGGCCTGCATAGGAGGGGTCAGTGAGGATTTCCTGATAGCCGGTGATAGCGGTGTTGAAACACACCTCCGCCACGGCCTCAGCACGGGCCCCGGCCCCCATGCCTTCAATGACCGTGCCATCGGCCAGCACTAAAACAGCGGTGGGTTTGGTTTGTGTCCAAGGGGCGGGGGCGTTTGTCATCTACGAGGCTCCTGAATGGAGATGATGCAGGTCAGCCCTGCGCGCTCCGCATGGCGTGGCATCTTGTCCGCGCGGTGTATAGCACCCAAATCGGGGCAGCCAAGGGGCAGGCTGAAAATTGCATGTTGATACCGCTTTTGGTAGTTATTGCGCTCTGCGTGAAACCAAATCGCATTTCACCCCCCCTCGTCGGCAATGGATAACCAACAGGAGTGACCATCATGCGTTCGCTTTTGAACGACGGCATGAAAGACGCCATGAAATCGGGTGACAAACGTCGCCTTGCCACACTGCGGCTCATCAATGCAGCGATCAAGGATCGGGATATTGCCGCCCGTGGCCAGGGCAAGGAGCGGGTGAGCGACGATGAAATCCTCGCCATTTTGATGAAAATGATAAAGCAGCGTGAAGAGTCTGCCCGTGTGTATGAAGAAAACAGTCGTTTGGAACTGGCCGAGCAAGAGCGCGAGGAGATGGAAGTCATCCGCACCTATCTGCCCAAACAGATGAATGCGGAAGAGGTTCAAAATGCTTGCCGTGAAGTAGTGGCGGCAGTGAACGGTGAGAGCCTGCGCGACATGGGTAAATGCATGAACGCTTTGAAGGCGCGCTACCCCGGTCAACTGGATGTGGGCCAGGCCAGCAAGGTGGTGAAAGAGCTTTTGGGGTAGGCCTTCCCACATTATGGGTATGGGTCAAACGCGTTCGCCCATACCCGTGCACTTGTTAGCCCACCGGCCCCCGCATTACTTTCGTTGGCAAAGCCTCAAACACTTCATCGGGCACGAAGAAATCTCCGGCCAGGGGTTGGCCGAGGTTGTGGGCGTAGAGGTCAAAATCCGTCACGCCTTCGTCCCGAAGCACTTGTTCATCGATGAAGAAATTGCCAGTGCATTCCTTCGCGTCTTTCACAAGGATGGCGTGGGCGGCGTCGGCCATGATTTCGGGTTTGCGGCTCATATTGGCCATGGCATCGCCACCGAGCAGGTTGCGCACGGCTGCCGTATCGATGGCCGTGAGCGGCCAGAGGGAATTGACGGCAATCCCCTGTTTCGCAAATTCCGCCGCCATGCCCAGCGTGCACATGGACATGCCATATTTTGCCATCGTGTAAGCCACATGGGGCTTGAACCATTTGGGCGACATGTCCAGCGGCGGAGCGAGATTGAGAATGTGGGCATTCTCGGATTTCTTCAGGTGGGGTAGGCAGGTTTTGGAGACCAGAAATGTGCCCCGCGTGTTGATCTGGTGCATGAGATCAAATCGCTTCATATCTGTGGCTTCCGTGGGGGTGAGCTGAATGGCTGAGGCGTTGTTGATGCAAATATCAATGCCGCCGAATTTCTCCACCGTGGCATCCACGGCAATGTGAACGGCCTCTTCGCTGCGAATATCGCAAACCAGCGCCAGCGCTTTTCCGCCTGCTTCTTCAATTTCTGCGGCTGCGGTGTGGATGGTGCCGGGCAGCTTGGGGTGGGGCGTGTCCGTCTTGGCTGCGATGGCAACATTCGCGCCGTCTTGGGCGGCCCGTAGCGCGATGGCGAGGCCAATGCCCCGGGAACCACCGGACATGAAAATCGTCTTCCCTTTCAAATTGCCGCTCATGTTCAATCCTTCTCTATTTTCACGTCATAGGCCGTAATTGGATCATGCCATGCGGGAGCGGTGAACACATCCGGCAAGGGTGTCTCACCCTGTGCAGCAATCTTTCCTTGCTCCCAGTTTAATGTCTGCGCTGACGGGTCACTCAAGGCAGTGGTCAACCCATCATCCCAATAGATTGACCAGACTGTCTCACCCCGAGCGGCCTGGTCAGCAAATAGGGTGGGCGTGATCGCCAGAGCATTGTGGGGCGCATTTTCGTGCCAGCTGGTTGCCAACGGCAAAACCGTGCCACAGCGCACGAACAGGCCAAAGCGGTCCAGTGGCGCTGATACGTTCACCGACTCCCCGCCTTTGTGAACCTGCCCGGTGTGGAAATCCATCCAGCCACTTTCCGACTTCGGCAGATCGACGCTGATCGCGTTTGCCCCTTCTTCAACCACCGGTGCCACCAGCACGTCAGGGCCCAGCATAAAGGTATCGCAGTCCAAGCGGCAGGCCGCATCGTCAAAGTAGTAGGACGGGGGCGCGATGATGGGCGTGCCCGTTTGATGGCACTCATAAGCCAATTGATAGATGAGCGGCAGGAAGCGATAGCGTAGGGTGAGCGCCCGCTTGATGTGGTCAAAGACTTCTTCATGCATCCAGGGCAGGTTGGGGATGTTGTCGTGGTCCACCTTCCAGGAATTCATGACGCAGCGGGGGTGTAGCGCCATCATCTGGAACCAGCGCACCAGCAGTTCCGGACCGGGTCGTGGGCCAGCAAATCCGCCAATGTCGTGCCCGGTCAGCGGCATGCCCGACAGGGCCATGGATAGCCCTTGGCGCAGGTTCCATTTCAGTGTGTGCCAGGATGTATAATTGTCGCCCGACCACGTCTCCCCATAGCGGGCAATGCCGATGGGGCCAGCGCGGGTGATGCCGTAGGGACGCTCATCTGGCTTTGCTGTTTTCTGGGCTGAGAGGGACGTGCGCATCATGAGCAGGGCGTGGACGGGGCGGGCATCCATGGCTGTGATGGGTTTGCCGAAACCGTTCAGCGTCGCACCTTCGTCCCACAATTCGCACTCGTTATTGTCGTTCCACACGCCGTCGAAACCAGCGCCCAGCACTTGGGTTTCCACGCCCTCGCGCCAGAAATTGAGGGTGGCGGGCGCCGTAAAATCGAGGCTTGCCCCCAGCCCGCCCCAGAACATTTCGATGGCCGGACCGCCTTTGCCGGATTGCACAAACCAGCCGTTTTGTTCCGCATCCCCAAAGCGGGTATGGCCGGTGAGCAAGACGGGCTTGATGTTCGCCGCCGTGCGCAGGCCCATGGCTTTTAGGTTAGCGAAGAATTGGGATCGGTCGGGAAATCGGTCCGTGTTCCAGTTGAACACATAGCGCAGACCGTCTGCTCCTACTGTGTAGCCGGACCCCAAATGCACCGCGCTCATGGGCAGGCCCCGCGCGCGGGCTTCGCGGGCGAAATTCGTAATCACCTTTTGCGCCTGCGGGTGATCCGCATGGTTCATGGTGGTGAAGGCAAAGCCCATGGCCCAGCGGGGCAGGAAGGCGGGAAGCCCCGTGAGCCTGTGCAGCGCGGGCACCACATCGCGCACTCGCTCCTCAGCGAGGGCGTAGAGCACCGCGCCACGCTCCTCCACCTCCACATGGCGAAAGCGGGGGAAATAGTTGGAATGCTCCGCGCCCACGTCAAACGTGATCTCGCTCATCGTGTCGTAGAGCAGACCGGTGCAGCCATCCGCCCCGTCCATCATCAGCCACGGCGCATGTTTGTAGAGCGGGTCGGATTGTTCCGCATCATAGCCCAACGCGTCGCTTTGCAGACACCGCAAGCGACGCCCCGTGCGGTCCAGCGGCCCGGTTTTATCGCCCAGCCCGTAATGGGCCGCCCCCGGTTCCAGCAGCTGAAAATGCTTCAGCACGCCCCGCTTTTCAAACCATTGCCACGCCCCGTGGGGCCTGTCCTCAAACGCCTTATGCCATTGGCCACTTCGTTTGTGCCATGCCGTGAGGCGAAGAGGATTAGGCTCAACTTCAACCCGCCAATGGGTGCTTTCAAAACCTTCCGTGGTTGCTGTGAAAACCTCGGTCTCAAAGCCTTCCACCGAAAGCCGGCCCCGCCCTTCCAGCGGGCCATCATCATCCGCGGTTGCATCGGGGGCGATCATCCAGCTTCTATCGAGCGCGAGGCCGTCTTCCGGCACCACCGCCACGCGAAGCGTGTCCGCGCCCAAGGCATGGATGGACAATGCAAACCCTTCGCTCAAGCGACCGGCGAGGCCACCGTCTGGCGAAACATCTACGGCATCAAGAAGCGATAAAAGTCCCATCCCCGCAGTGAAGCAAACCGCCGCGCCCGGCGATAGGGCATGCTGGCTTTACCAACATGGTTTGCAGGTATGAGCGGTGAACAGAGCGGATGGATGCTCTAGAGCACTGCGCATTTAACCTGAATCAAAAATTGCAGTCTCTCAAACAGCAAGGTGCTGTTTTCGAACGCATTTTTTGATGCTTCACTGTTTCATATGGAATGCGAGATGCTTTAATCGCTGGCATCAGGCAGCGCGTCGTAGTCGCTGGCAATATCATCGGAAACGCGCGGCTTACCCCGCACAACGCGCACGGTGCCCTTTACCACCGCCCCCGTGCCTTTTACGGCGAGCTTCGTTCCCGCATAGCCCAGCTTGGCCACGCCCTTTGTGCCCTTCACGGCGACCTTAGCTGTGCCCACCACAGCCGTCGTCACCATGGCTGTGGCGCAGGACTGGAGGAACAGGCAGAGGAGGAGGATGGAGAGTATGCGCATGGTGGTCGCCCCGGTGGTGATGTCCTAAGCATAGCCGCGAGGGGTAAAGGGGGAGTTGAAGGCCAGGTGCTTTGAGCACTGCGCATTCAATCGGAATCAAAAAAAGCTGCCTCTCAAACAGCAATATGCTGCTTTCGAACGCATTTTTTGATGCATTCCTGTTTTGAATTGAATGCGAGATGCTTTAGCCCAAGCACCAGCGCCCCCGCGCTGCACACGCAGGGTTTGGGGACCGGTGGAGCATGGGCTTTCGCCGCTGCAATTTTATGTATGACGAAGACCGATGCTCCACCGCGGTGCCTGCGCCTGCCATTTTCTCGCCAAGACCTGTGCCGCCAAAGGTTTCCCTCGCCTTTGGAGCGATAGGCTGCGAAGAGCAGCCCGGCGCTAATGCGCCGCGCTCCACTGTTCGTCGGGGGCGCAGCGAAGGGCGAAGCCCGACAGCGTGAGCGCAGACGAACGCTTGATTTCATCGAAGATGAAAACAAACCAAATGCGGGCGGACGGTTTCTTCGCAAGTCGCAATGCGTGCCCGAGGAGTTCCACCCCAGTGTAATTGCGCTAAGCGACGCTCCGGGCGGGGCCAACCTGCCCCGCTTCTGACCGGAAACCGGCGACCCTTTGGCAAGAAAGCTGGCTGATCAAACCCACCGTCCCCACAAGGGCGCACACCCTTTATGGCCGATCAAATCGGCACGGGGATAACAAAATTCTCATCAATGCGCTGCGTTTCGCCTGATCGATTAACTTGCTCCCCGCCTCCCACCGGAAGGGAGGCCCAAGAGCCGCAGGCGATTGGGGTGGGGGGCGGAGTGCCCAAGTTTAGGCTATGAACGCTCAGTCAACCAACCAGCCCCCCACCCGAAACAGCAAGCTGTTTCGACCTCCCCTCGAAGAGGAGGTGAAGCTGTGGGAAAGTTCCGAAGAACACCGCCAGATTGTCACCCCCGCAGCAGCGGTGATCTTTTTGTCAAATTGGGGGATGGGTGTCTGGTATCAGCCGGATCAAAGCACTTCTCTTGCACCATCCTGCAAGCCAAACGATGGGTCCCCGCCTTCGCAGGGATGACAGTCGAATAAATGAGACGGTTCGTGCAGTTACACCCCACCGCCGTCTTTAATGATCGATCCCAGAGCATCACCCAAAGTTTTGAGCTGACCAAGCCCGACCTGAACAGTCTCTGATTCCAATAGTTTCACGCTTTTGTTGGCGCGATCCAGTGCTGAATCGAAATAACCCTTGCTGCGCAAGACATTCGTTTTTTTCGCCCGTTCTACTTTTTCACCTAGTTCGCCTTCTGTTTCGGGAACTGAAGCCAGCACTTTCGCTTCCTCGTCCAAGGCTCGAATAACGGCAACGAATTCCTCAGTGGTAAAGCCCTCGGCTTGCACCGCTTTCATAATCTCCAAAACTTCAGTGTACTTCTTGCGAATTTTAGGAGTATCGATCTTACTCGTATCCACCTCGTATCCGCCGTAGGCAGCAACTCGGCGCGCATCCATTGGATAATGCTTTATTATTTCTAAGTGGATTTCCGCCAGTTTTTTCCATGTGGCTTCAGTTGCATCATCTGGCCATGCATTTTCACGCACCAACTGCAAAGCACCAACTTCCATAATGTCAAAATTGCTTTTAAGCGTGCCAATGGCGGGCTGAATACCATCGCCATAAAGAGCAGCTTGGTACTCCTTTAGCGATGCAACGAACGATTTAGAGGCAAAATTGGCGAGTGTTCCATCGGGGGCAAATGATGCTTCAAGGACCCGAACACAGCTTAATTGCGTGCCGGGCAGTTGCAGAAGCTCTTCATCGACTTCAGGGGCATCGAAAACGGGGTTTGGTATGGCATCTAGTCGATCTTGTTCATCGACTACAACTTGAGGACTGGATAGGGCTGCTAAGCTGTCATTCCGAAACCGATCCGGCCACCCCACAATATGGGCGATCTTCGCCATTACATCATCTGGCTTGCCGTCCCAAAAATTCTCTTTCTCTGGCAGCGCGATTTGCAAATCCGGGCCTTTGCCGTCCTCATTCTTTGGTTCGTTGCCGAAGAAACTGGCCTCAGTGCCTGTTGCCATATGGGCATACCAATCCAGCAGCAGGCTCCAGGGGGCGTGCTGGCGCCCCACGTCGCGCTTAAAATTGCCCAAATAGTCTTGGGTGAGTTTGCCGATGATTAATCCCCCCTCACTCTCTAACACCGTCGGAGACCAGAGCGGAATGATTTGATTGTCGTCTTGCTGGGGATTGGCCAGCAAGCCCAAATCTTCACGGACCTGCGACCATGCGGCGGAGTCGGCGGAGGCGAAGGCGACGGAGGCGGCGGAGTCGGTGGAGAAGGCGGCGGAGTCGGCGGCGGAGTCGGCGGAGCGGGCGGCGGAGCGGGCGGCGGAGCGGGCGGCGGAGTCGGCGGCGGAGTCGGCGGAGAAGGCGGCGGAGTCGGCGGCGGAGTCGGCGGAGAAGGCGGCGGAGCGGGCGGCGGAGTCGGCGGCGGAGAGGGCGGCGGAGAGGGCGGCGGAGCGGGCGGCGGAGAGGGCGGCGGACATCATATCATGGGCCGGATATTTGCGGCCGGCCCATGATATGAAGATGGCTCGAAAATACTGGAGGGTCAAATTTCCTTTTTGTGCATCTTCCTCTTCAAACCCGTGGGATGGCAAAGCGTTGGGGAAAACGCGCAAAGCCGAACGCAATGCCAGACGCCGCGCTACGTCCACACGGTCGGCCTCCATGGGCGTATTCTCGAGCCACGCCTCCAAGCTGTCCCGATCAACAACCTTCTCAATATCCCAGTTAGCCATTGCGCCCTCCTGCGCTACCCAGCTTGCTCGCTTCACCCCACATGCAATACTACCTCCCGTGTGTGGGGTCGCGCCCGGTGTTCCCACACATAAATGCCCTGCCATGTGCCCAGCATAATGCGGGCATCCATCACGGGGATGCTTAGGCTCACGTCTGTCAGCGCGGCGCGGATGTGGGCGGGCATGTCGTCGGGGCCTTCGGTGGTGTGGGTGAGGTAGGCCATGGCGGGGTCTGTGGTGGGGGGCGCGAGGCGGTTGATATAGGCCTGCAAATCCACCTGTACGTCCGGGTCCGCATTTTCCTGAATGGTGAGGCTGGCGGAGGTGTGGCGGATGAATACCGTCAGCAGCGCCGGGCCATCGGCGGCGTTATCCCGCACAAAGCGCGCCACCTCGTGGCTGATTTCATAAAGCCCCGCGCCGGATGTGTTCACCGTGATGATGGTCTGCGCCGCCATGGCCGTCTTACCCGAACATCCGCTCGCCTTGCTCGCGGATCACCTGTTTGGCCTTCACGATGGTGAATTGGACGGCATCATCCTTGCTGGAAAACAGATCGGCGCGGACGAATTGATGCTCCTTCACCTCGCCGCCTACATCTTTGGAAATGGTGCCCGCCAGCCGATACTGGCCGCCCTCTTTCATGGGCTTGGCGATGATCGTATAGCCCTCATGCTCCACCGCATCCCCCGCCGGTTCCCATTCACCAGAGGCACCCGCCTGATCGTTGCCGCCAAGGCCGAAGAGTTTTTTGAAGAAGGACATGGCGGGCTCCTAGGCAGTCTCGAAGTCTTGCAGGTTGACGCTGTAGCCCTCCACCAGAAACGGGCGCAATTTGTGACCGACGGTCTCATCACGAATGCGCCGATAGCCCAGTGGACCGGGGTCCTGGTGGACTGTGACGGTCAACGTCCGTGCGTTGATTGTCCAGCATTCCCGCACGCCAAAAGAGGCATAGAGTTTTGCTTTACGGCCCAGGTCATAAGGCAAACTGGAGTCGCTGATTTCGATAGTGAGCAACGCATCGGGTCCGCGTAGACCCTCCAGCGCGAAAGCGGGGTAGATGAGCAAATCAGGTTCCACAAACGTGTCGTCGGCGAGATAGAAAGTCGTTTCGGGAATGACGTGATAGGCATCTGGAAGATTGCGCATCAAATCGCGCGTGAGCCACCATTTCAAACGCTCGTGAAAAATACCCTTGGAATTCATGGGTATCACCTCCCCCCCGATCAGTTCGAACCGCTCGTTTTCGTTGATAATGCCGGCCTCGTTCATGGCCATCACCTGTTTCACTGTCCAGGCGCGGCGCAGCATGCCTTCGCCGGCATTGGTTACAGGCACTTCTCGGTCGCGGAAGGGGAGAGCGCGATCGGGGGAAGGGGAGGGGACATGCTCGATCATGGACGAAGCATAACGTGGTTTGGTTTATGGTACAAAAGCAAAAGGGCCGCGCTGGTTTCCCGGCGCGGCCCTTTGAAGTTTGGTAGTTGCCCTTAGCTGTCGAGGAATGAGCGCAATTTCCGGCTCCGGCTTGGATGCTTCAGCTTCCGCAGCGCTTTTGCTTCAATCTGACGGATGCGCTCGCGGGTTACGCTGAATTGTTGGCCCACTTCTTCCAGCGTGTGGTCCGTGTTCATGCCGATGCCGAAACGCATGCGCAGCACGCGCTCTTCGCGGGGCGTGAGGGATGCCAGCACGCGGGTGGTTGTTTCGCGCAGGTTCGACTGAATAGCGGCGTCGATGGGCAGGACAGCGTTTTTGTCCTCGATGAAATCGCCCAGGTGTGAATCTTCCTCGTCGCCAATGGGCGTTTCCAGCGAAATGGGCTCCTTGGCGATTTTCAGCACTTTGCGCACTTTTTCCAGCGGCATGGCCAGCTTTTCGGAAAGCTCCTCCGGCGTTGGCTCACGGCCGATCTCGTGCAGCATCTGGCGGCTGGTGCGCACGATCTTGTTGATCGTTTCGATCATGTGCACGGGAATGCGGATGGTGCGTGCCTGGTCCGCGATGGAGCGGGTGATGGCCTGGCGAATCCACCACGTGGCATAGGTGGAAAACTTATAGCCGCGCCGGTATTCAAATTTATCCACCGCTTTCATAAGACCGATATTGCCTTCCTGAATGAGATCCAGGAATTGCAGGCCACGGTTGGTGTATTTTTTGGCGATGGAAATGACGAGGCGCAGGTTGGCCTCCACCATTTCCTTCTTGGCGATGCGGCTTTCCCGCTCGCCCTTTTGCACCTGGTGGACGATGCGGCGGAATTCCGCTGTCTCCAGACCGGTCTCGTGGGAGAGCATCTGGATGTCAGCGCGCAGTTCTTTGATGTCGTCCTTCTGCTTGGCGACGAATTCTTTCCAGCCCTTGGCGCCCAGATTGGCGATGCGGCGGATCCAGTTGGGGTCCAGTTCGGCCCCACGATATTCTTCCAAAAAGACTTCACGGGCCACGCCATGTTTTTCCGCCAGCCGCATCAGGCGGCCTTCGGATTGCACAAGGCGCTTGTTGATGCTGTAGATTTGCTCCACCAGCGCTTCGATGCGGTTGTTGTTGAGCATGAGGGATTTCACGCTCTCAATGATCTCTTCCTTAAGGGCGGCCAGCCGCTTTTCCTGGCTCGGGGAGAGCTTTTCGTTGAGCATGCGCTTTTCGACATACTGGTCCTGCAGCTTGCGCAACTTTTTGTAATTGTCGGCGATGGAATCGAAGATTTCGAGGACCTTCGGCTTCAATTCCGCTTCCATGGCGGCGAGGGAGAGGGCGGCTTCGTCGTCCTCATCATCATCGTCGTCATTGGTGTTGGCATCTTGCTGTGGACGCTTGAGAGCCTCTACCGCTTCGTCCGGGTCGCGCCCCTCTGCAATGGCTTTCTTGCGGGCTAGAGCCTCAGGAGAATGTTCCCCGCCGGACCCTTGCCGCACGGCCTCAGCCACGGAGGCGGGGGCATTGGGGTTCACGGGCACATTTTGCTTGGCGTCCGGGCCAGCATAGGTGGCTTCCAGATCAATAATGTCGCGCAGGAGGATGTTTTCCTCCAGCAATTCCTCGCGCCAGATGATGATGGCCTGGAACGTGAGCGGGCTTTCGCAGAGGCCCGCAATCATGGTCTCCCGACCCGCCTCAATGCGCTTGGCAATGGCAATCTCGCCCTCACGGGAGAGCAATTCCACAGACCCCATTTCGCGCAGATACATGCGCACGGGGTCGTCGGTGCGGTCAGTGGGTTCTTTTTTGGTGGTGGTGGCGAGGGCCTTTTTGCCGCTTTCGACAAGTTCGGACGACACCTCTTCGGCAGCTTCTTCCGTCTCTTCCTCTTCCACCACGTTGATGCCCATTTCCGAAAGCATGGACATGGTGTCTTCAATCTGGTCGGGTGATACCTCTTCTGAAGGCATGACCGCGTTCAACTGGTCCACCGTCACATAGCCGCGCTTCTTGGCGGCTTTAATCATTTTTTTGACGGCGTCGTTGTTCAGGTCCAACAGCGGCTTGTCGGTGCCCGTATCTTCAGCGGCTTTGGGGGCAGGTGCTTTGGTGGCAGTTGCGGCTTTTGCCATAGAGTGCTTCTCCATCATACCCGCGCCCCAGCGATGACTGTGGGGAAAGGGCAAGTTTGCTATGCCGAAGGTCTGCGCCTGCCGTTTTCTCAAACGGTCAAAAATTTTGGGGCAGGCTGCAACCGATTCGGGCAGCTGTGCTCACGCGCAGTTTTGGACCGCACGGCGTTAATGCTCAATTAACCCTGTCGAGCCTCGCAGGCATGGGCATGGCGCTATGGCTCAGCCGGTGTGACAAGCGTTATGCTGTATATGGCAAGCCTGTGGAACTTTGCAAGGTTTTCAGCCCGGTGATTGTCCAGACACCCATGCGACCCCCAAAGGGCCTTTGGATTATACCAAGGACCTGTTTGGGAGTGCCCATTATTTAGCAGCTATCCGAATACAAGCCCGCCATCGACGATCAAGTTTTGACCGGTGACAGCGCGTGCCCATGGACTTGCAAAAAACAAGACCGCATCAGCGGCCTCTTCCGGTGTGGTGACAGAGCGTAGGGGGGTGCTGGAGGCGATGAGGTCGAACACAGCGTCAGGCGTAGCCGCGCTGGCATCGGTTGTGCGCAACAGACCGCCGGAGATCATGTTGACGGTAATGCCTTTGGGGCCAAGCTCTGCCGCAGCAGTGCGGGTGAGCGCCATGAGGCCGGCCTTTGCCGCTGTATAATCATGGTAGGGCACCACCGGGTTTTGTACGAGGTTTGACCCCACCGTGATGATGCGCCCGAAGCCCTCCGTTTCCATGGCTGGCAAGGCCGCTTGGATGAGATTAACCGCCCCCTGAACCGCCGTTGCGTGCTGTGAAGAGATGGCCTCGGCGCTCAGTGACGTGAGCGTGTCGCGGGCATCGCCGTTGAAACTGTAATCGGCCAGGGCATTGTGGACGAGTGTTGTGGGCGCGCCAAAACTGCTTTTCACGGCCTCAAGCATGGCCGCGATGCTGTCAGCCTCACGCACATCGGCTTGGGCGGCCATGGCCCGGTCGCCCAAGTCTGCGGCGAGGTCCTCGGCGGCCTCTTTGCTGTTTCGATAATTGATGACGACCCTTGCGCCTTCCCGGGCGAAGGCGCGTACGATGGCGGCGCCGAAGCCCCGCCCGCCGCCGCTCACGAGCACGATTTGATCTTTCAGGGGTACGCTCATTTTACTGGCTCCATAGATTGGCAAAGTGGTGGGTGGGGCCATGGCCGTGGCCCACGGAAAGCTGGTTGGCCCCGGCAATGGCGCCGGCCACATAGGCCTTGGCGGCTTTGGCGGCCTCTTCCACCGGTTTGCCGTGGGCCAGTTGGGCGGCGAGGGTGGCGGACAGGGTGCATCCGGTGCCGTGGGTGTTGGCCGTTGGCGTTCTGGTGCCTTCCAGCCAAGCGGGGCCGGATTGGGTTGCGAGGAAGTCTGGGCTTTCCTCGCCCGCCAGATGGCCACCTTTCAGCAGCACGGCTTGGGCTCCCATGCCCAAGATCGCTTTGGCCTGCTCTTCCATTTCATCTCGGGTTTGAGCGGGGTCGGTTTCCAGCAGGTCTGCGGCCTCTGGCAGGTTGGGGGTGAGCAGGCTGGCCATGGGCACCAGATGGGACCGCAGGGCGGCGACAGCGTCCTCCTGCAACAGGCGCGCGCCGCCCTTGGCCACCATGACGGGGTCCAGCACGATAGGGCTATTTTTGTGGTCGGTTAGCGCTTCCGCCACAGCGATGGCGATTTCTGCCGTGGCGATCATGCCAATTTTGACGGCATCGACACGCACATCGTCGAACACGGTGGTGATCTGTTGGCGAACAAAAGGGGCGGGTACCAATTCAATACCGGTGACCCCTTGGGTGTTTTGCGCAGTGAGCGCGGTGAGCGCCGCCATGCCATAGGCGCGGTTGGCGGAAATGGCCTTCAAATCCGCTTGAATGCCAGCGCCGCCGGAAGGGTCCGACCCGGCGATGGAAAGGACGTTGGGGATCATATTTGTACTCCCATCAGGTTTGGAAAAAGGCGCGGGCGGCGGCGCGCGGGTCGGGCTGGCCGCAAATGGCGGAGACGACGGCGAGGCCATCGGCACCCGCTTCCAGCACCGCATTCTGGTGCTCCACTTTCAGGCCGCCAATGGCCACTTTTGGGAGAGAAGTGAGGGCACAAAGGTCCGCAAGACCGTTCAAGCCCATGGGCACGCTGTGGTTGGATTTTGTCTGTGTGGCGAAGACGGTGCCGATGCCCAGATAATCCACCACGCTCTCATCCAGCGCATGGATATGCTGGGCCGTTTCACAGGACAGGCCGATAATGGCCTGCGGCCCCAAAACGGCCCGGGCGTGGGCAACATCCGCATCGCTCTGGCCCACATGGAGACCATGGGCGTTGAGTTCTTTTGCAGCTTCCACATCATCGTTGATGAGGAGGGGGACGCCCGTTCCTTTCAGCGCCGACAGGATGGCTTTGCCCAACGCGATCAGTTCTTTTGTGCCAGCAGTTTTGTCCCGCAATTGAACGCAGGTGACCCCGCCCCGCACAGCCTGTTCAACAGTTTCCACCACACCAAATTGGGCGCACAGCACGGGGTCGGTGACGAGGTAGAGCCGCAATGCTTCCCGGTTCAGTGCCATTGCAGGCGACCTTCATCCAACGTGCCCGGCTCGACCGCGGCCAGTTGATCGAGAAAGTTCAGGGCAAAACTGCCCGGTCCTGATGCCGTCTTCGCCGCCTGCGCGCCTGCTTCCGCGTAGTGCAAGAGGGCTGCCACCGTTGCTTCCAGTGGCTCATCAAAGGCCGCATAAGCCGCCACAAGCGCAGACAGCGAGCAGCCCAGCGCTGTGACCTGGGGCATGAGGGCGCTTCCGCCGGAAATGCTAAAAGCCCTGGTGCCATTGGTGGCGAAGTCCGTCTCGCCGGTGACGGCCACAACGCAGCCTTGCGCTTTCGCCAGATGGCGGGCGGCTTCCATAGCGGTGTCCACACTGTCGCCACTGTCCACGCCCTTGCCTGCCCCCGCCTCTCCGGCCAGCGCCAGAATTTCCGAGGCGTTGCCGCGAATGATGGTGGGGTTGAGAGCCACCAGCGCCTGCGTGGCTTTCGACCGGTAGGGCGTTGCGAAATGGGCCACCGGGTCCAGCACCCAAGGCTTGCCGCTGGCATTCGCCGCTTCCGCCGCCAACAGCATAGCTTTGTGCCATGGCTCTGAAATGGTGCCGATATTGACGGAGAGCGCACCGGCAATGGGCGTGAAGTCCCCCACCTCTTCCACCGCGTGGATCATGGCCGGCGAAGCGCCTGCCGCCAAAAGCACATTGGCGGTGATGTTCATGGCCACATAATTGGTGATGCAGTGCACCAGCGGGGCGTCTTGGCGCAGCTTCGCAAGAGCGTCATTCGGTTTCATCCAACCTCCTCCCAAGCGCAGGAGGGAGACCGGACCAAAACCCCGGACACCGCCTTCCTACGCCAGCATGATCTGGTTCAGGTTCAAAGGGTACATCTCAGCCCAAAAGGCGCCCCTGGCGCGGATGTGGGTAGGGGATGGGGAGGCGGTGTGTCAAACGCGAAGCAGGCGAAACGCGTGGGACATTTGGACACTTTGGGGGGTGGTAGATTTCAACCGCAAGTCGTCAATGCTCAGGAAGGCATATCGCGCTTGGTAGGCATGGGCATGGCCTATTTGGGGAAATTGCGAAAGATTTTCGGTCTTTTCAGAGCCTTCCTCGAAAATCGTTCAACGACCCAAGAAGAACTTCTCAGCTTATGATTTCACTGTTCTGAATGTGATGGAAACGCGTCTATGGCGCATGTGGCGGGCACCATCAATCATGTCGCTCTTGCGGGCAGGAATTGCGTGTGACCACTGTGAACGCCCTTCGCCCTGCAAAAGAAGCAGTGATTGGGGCGGGATAGTGATGTCGATACGTTGCCCGTCCGAATGATTTTGAAAGGTCATGCAGCAGCGCGATCCCAAAGAAAGGCTGGCAATCTGATCTCCAAAACAAGGCTCGCAGTCTATGTGCGCAGATATGCCTTGACCGGGAAGGTATTCGTTAATGATGGCTTGATCTGGCACTTGAGCAAACAAACCCGTCTCGCGAAGCCTGGCCGCCTCACTTTGTAGCCATATTGGTAGGGGTCCCAAGTAGTCGCCCGGCAGGACCTTGCGAGCACGATAGTCGTAACGCCAGCCATAATGCTGAACCCGTCGCTTGAGCGTGTTGTCCCACACTGCGTTATCGATCAAATCAAGTAACTCTCTTTCACGACTTGCATCGACAAACGACGGGTGAAGCGTCACGCCATTGGGTAAATCAGCTGCATTCAAAATAAACCGCTTCCACTTTATCCTATTTTTCCATGACCCATGTGCAGGCGCGGGTGCTTGTTCTCAAAGCACTACCGATATCATTTGTGTTACCATGAGTGTATCCGCGCCATTGGCTGCGGTAAAATGGTAAAACAACTTGAATCTGAAAGCCTGCTTTCTGCGCGGCGAGAGGAATATCAAAGACGCCATGGTAATGGGGACTATCGACGGTTGTCACACTTGCAAGACCAGTACGACTG
>JBCCTO010000057.1:0-18853 GCA_039198355.1 Pseudomonadota bacterium | reverse complement strand
GCAATCCTCAAAAGAATTGCCCGAAACATCCTGCAAATTGTCGACAAACCGAAAGTCCCCATAAGCCACCGCATCAAAAAATGCGCATGGGATGAGACCTACCTCATCAACGCAATAAGCCATATGCGATAGCCCTGCCTCGTGGGGGAGGTGAAGCTGTCTCGCAGATTAAAATGGCTTCAGCCTTTCGATCGCTGCGCCAGTGCCTCTCTCACCGCCCCAACAATGTTCTCCGGCTCTTGCGCGCCCATCACGGCGTATTTCTGGTCGATGATGAAGCAGGGCACTCCGGTTACACCCATTTGTTGGGCGATCCCTATTTCTTGGGTGACAGCGTCCTTGTCCTGGTCGGTGGCGAGCAGGGCGGAGACGATGGAGCTGTCCATTCCTGCTTCTTGGGCGGCGGCCACAAGCACCCCATGGCGTCCAATGTTTTTGCCCTCCATGAAAAATTTGCGAAACAGGATTTCCACCAGCTTGCTCTGCACGGCTTCACCCTCGTTGAGCGCCCAACGGATGACGCGGTGGGCGTCAAGTGTGTTGGGTGAGACGGCAATAGCATCGAAATTGAAGTCCACCCCATCGTCCCGTCCGGCCTGTTCTATGCGGCTGTAAATCTCGTTGGCGCGCTCCGGGCCGCCAAATTTGGTTTCCAGATATTCGCGGCGATTTTTGCCTTCCGGTGGCAGAGTGGCATCCAGTTGATAGGGACGCCAATTGATGGCCACCGCCACATTTTGCAGCTGGCCCAACGCCTGCTCCAAGCGGCGCTTGCCGATGAAGCACCAAGGGCACATGACATCGGAGACGATATCAATCTGTACAGGCTTGGTGTCGGTCATTGAGCGCTCCACCAGGTGGGCAGTCTGGGGCCGTATAGGGGCGTTACATCCGGTCTAGCAATACGGGTCCAGCGGGCGATCTGGCGTTCACCCAGATGGTATAGCGGGACCACATAATGGCCGGAAATGAGCAACCGGTCATAGGCGCGAACGGCGGTTTGAAACTCTTCCTCAGAACGGGCGGCCAGCATGGCATCAATGGCTTTGTCGATGGCAGGCTCGGCGGTGCCCGCAAAGTTGAAACTCCCCTTCATGTTTTGCGACCGGGAGCCCCAGCGGAAATATTGCTCCGCACCGGGGGACAGGGAAGAGGAATAACGCACCACCACCATGTCAAAATCAAAATCGCCCTTGCGGCGCTGATATTGGGTGTCGTCCAGCAGGCGCAAATCCACGGTGATGCCCAGTTTGCGGGCGCTGCGCTGATAGGATATTGCCAGCTTTTCCACGTCTTGCCCGCTGATACCAGCATCACCGGCAATGAGGATCTCAAAACGCATGGGCTTGCCGTCGGCACTGACCAGCTTGCCATCTTTCAGTGAATAGCCTTCCTGGCGAAACAGACCAAGCGCCTTGCGCAGCATCCTGCGGTCTGTGCCCGATCCATCTGAAACTGGAGCGGTGTAAGTGCCATCGGCCACTTCTGGCAGAACGGCATCGGAAAATTCTGCCAAGAGCGCCTTTTCGGCATCTTTCATGGGCTGACCCAGAGAGGAAAGTTCCGAATCCTGCCAATAAGAAGATGTGCGCTTATAGGTGTTGAAAAACAGGTTTTTGTTGGCCCATTCAAAATCAAACAGCATGGCAAGCGCCTTGCGCACGTTGCGGGTTTTGAAAGGCTCCCGGCGCGTGTTGAACACAAAGCCAAGCATCCCGCTGGGGGTGCGATTGGCAAACTCCTCTTTCACCACACGTCCTTCATCCACCGCTGGAAAATCGTAAGATGTGCGCCAGCGGGCGGGGCTTGCTTCCGGGTATACGTCGAAAAGGCCTTTGCGGAAGGCCTCAAACCGGGCTTGGGCGGAGAGGTAGTAGTCCACCTGGATAGTATCAAAATTGTAGAAGCCCCGCATGACCGGCAGGTCTTTGGCCCAATAATTGGAGTTTCGTTTGTAGGTAATGCGCTCACCAGGCCGCACTTCGCTCACGGTGTAAGGGCCGGATGCAATGGGCGGCACGATGGTGGACCGCCCAAAATTTTCCACATCTGTCGCGTGTTCCGGCAGCACCGGCATGAGACCAAACAGTAGCGGCGTTTCGCGCGAGGCCCGCTCGTTGAACGTCAGTTTCAGCGAATTGGGGCCGGTTTGCTCCATCTTCTCAAGCGCTTTCATGCGGCTGGAAAAGGGCGGGCGGCCTTTCTCTGCAAGCAGATTGAAGGTGAAGACCACATCGGAAACCTTCACAGCCTCGCCATCTGAAAACTTCGCTTTGGGATTGATAAAGAACTCGATGGATTTGCGGTCGTCTGGTAGGTCTACCTTTTCGGCAATGAGACCATAGAGAGTAAAGGGCTCGTCGCGGTTGCGGTGCAAAAGCGATTCGAACACGAGATTGCCTAACACGGGGTCCCACAGCCCCCGCGCGCCGGTGCGAATGCTCTGCAAGTCAAAGGGGTTGAGGTCATCGAAAGACCCCAACATCCCGTAGGTCAATCGCCCGCCCTTTGGAGCGTTGGGGTTCACATAGGAAAAATGCTGGAAATCGGCGGGGAGGGCCGGTTCTCCCCGCATAGCGATGCCATGTTGAGGTTCAGCATGGGCCGTGGTCGTGCTGACCATGAGCGCCAATGCGCCAATGAGTTTCGTGAAACTGTTCATAGTGCCTCTTCCCGCGACACACGATTCGTGCGCTTGATGTCACACTATCATGGTGCAAAATCATTCTGAAACCGGCCAAAGGCTGAACGCAGTTGTGAGAAGGATGGCCTGTCATTATAGCGCCGTATTTGATAGGAACACGCACACCAATAGGACGCATCGTTAAGGCAATGCGTCCAGCTCTTTGCGCTCAACGCCACAATTACACAATATGCCAGACCGGGACCTTATGATGATCGCCAAACTTCAATCTATTACAGCCGCGACTGTTCTTGCCGCCGGTGGCTTTGCGCTGTCAGGCCCGTCCACGGCTGTAGCCCAAACTGCTGCAAAGCCATCCTGGGTCAAAATTTGCTCCCGCGTGGGTGAGACCGATATTTGCAACGTGCAATATTCCATCATCACAAATACGGGGCAGCTCGTCACAGCCGTTAACCTGTTGCAGTCCAAAGGCAAAACCACACGCCGCATTTTTCAGGTGGCAGTCCCTTCAGGGCGCTTCATCCCCCAGGGCATCAAAATGCAGATCGACAATGGCAAAGAAAACACGCTGCCCTACAGCCTGTGCATTCCCGATCGCTGTCTGGCGGAAATTCCATTGTCCGAGGGTTTGGTGAAAGCCATGAAAGCGGGGGGTGAAGTCACACTCACGTCCACCAATTTCCGCACGCAGAAAAACCCCGTGAAGGTGACATTGAGTGGTTTCACGGCCGCTTTTGACGGTCCGCCGCTGAAGCGTGACGAGGTTGCAAACAGAAACAAAGCTTTGCAGGACGCTTTGAAGGAAAAAACAAAGGCCGCCGCTGAAAAACTAAAAGCGGCCCAGGAAGCTGCCAAACAGGGCAGCAATTAAGCCCTACGGCTACTGAAATGAAAGGCCCGGTTCTCTTTTCGAGAACCGGGCCTTTTTCATGTTTAGAGCGTCTTACGCTTCGCTTGAAATGCTTTGGCGGCGAAGAGCCGCCTGGCAAAAATTTGCAGTCCTGAATTACCGGACAGGTGCGCAACGAAGGCCAATCAGCCGACAGCGTGACGATAAAGACTTAAAGCGATTCCACCGCAGATGGTCACGCTTTAGTGCATGTTTTGGGCTTTCACCACGTAACGCCCGTCAGATGTCTTATCGAACATTTCGGCAATTTCGGGGTGCCGAAGCGGCTCTCCATTCGTGTCTGGAATGAGATTTTGCTCGGAAACATAGGCCACATATTCCGTCTCATCATTTTCTGCCAGAAGGTGATAGAACGGCTGGTCTTTCGCTGGGCGAACCTCTTCTGGAATGGCTTCATACCATTCATCAGTGTTGTCGAATTCCGGGTCCACATCAAAAACAACACCGCGAAACGGGAAGATGCGGTGGCGGACGACCTGGCCAATTTGATATTTCGCAGTGCGCATAACTCTCTCTCGGCGTCTTCCCCGCCTTGGGGACCATGACATTTCTTGACGTAAGCTATACCGCCTTATAGCCGTTTCTCAGCACTCTTGCGAGTGTGTGTTGAGGGGTTTGTGGCATCATGGGTCAAATCTTGGGCATGGCGCTGCCGTTTTTCGGTCTCATCGCCCTGGGCTTTATTGCTGCAAAAAGCAAAGTCATGCCCAAGGATGGTATGGCTTGGATGAACTTTTTCATCATCTACGTGGCTCTGCCAGCGCTGTTTTTCAATTTGTTATCGCGTACGCCGGTGGAGCAATTGGCCAATTGGAGCTTTATGCTCACCACCCTTTTGGGCACCTATTGCGCATTTGCCATTGCCTTTTGCGTGGGCGTATTCGCCACGGATGGAGATGTTCCTGAGAGCACAGTGCAGGGTCTCGCGGGGGCCTATGGTAATATTGGCTATATGGGGCCGGGTCTTGCCATTGCCGCCTTGGGACCGGAGGCAGCGGTGCCAGTTGCCCTCATTTTTTGCTTCGACAACACCATGCACTTTGTCTTAGCGCCCTTGCTCATGGCAATCGGCGGGCAGGGAGAGAAGAAAAGTGCTGTGGAGACCGCGCTTGAAGTGCTCAAGCGCATTTTTACCCATCCGTTTATCGTGGCCACCATAGTGGGTGTCGGGGCCGCCATCATCCAGTTTCAGCCACCAGCGGCCGTGGGCACTTTGCTGACTTATTTGATGAATGCAGCAGCGCCCTGCGCTTTATTTGCTATGGGTGTCACGGTAGCGCTTTCACCCCGCGGCAGCATGCCAAAGGTGATGGGCTTGCTGGTGCCCATCAAACTGCTTGTCCATCCCGTGCTAGTTTACCTGCTCATCAGCTGGGTGGGCGATTTTGAGCCCGTATGGGTCTACACCGCCGTCCTCTTGGCCTCACTCCCCACCGCAACCAATGTCTTCGTAATCGCTCAGCAATATGACATTTGGGTCAACCGCGCCTCATCGATGGTCCTTGTCTCAACCATCGCATCCGTATTTACAGTAACAGGACTGCTCTACCTCATAGCCACCGGCCTGCTACCCCCGGATTTGTTTCCTGGTCGTTAAAGCCACCCCCGTGACCCGGCGCCTAGACCTTGTTGCATAAGGAATTTACGCAGTGGTGCTACCGCGTTGATGAGGGAAATTCCGGCTGTGCGGGCCATTTGGACAGGTAAGAAGCCTGTGAGGAGGGATCGATTGAGGACATCGACACCTTGGGTCCGCAAGCGGATGTCGGCTTTGCGTTTGCGGTTGTAGGCATCGCTGGCGTTGCCGCAGTTTTTGGCGAGCACTTCTGTCAAATCCACCACATCTCGCACGCTCAAATTAAAACCCTGCGCGCCAATGGGCGGAAAGACATGCCCCGCTTCACCAACCAGGAAAATGTTGTGGGCTGCGTGCTTGTCGGTGCTCATGCCGGACAGGGGATAGGCCTGCGGTTGGTCCTCAACAGCCACTTTGCCAAACGATGATTGAAGACCTTCCTCCACCATGGTGGAGAGTTTATCCAGCGGTTTATCCACCAACTCAGGCGCGTATTTCGGTTTGACGACCCAAACGAGGCTGGAGCGGTATTTCATACCTTTGGGCATTTTTCGACCTTGCAGTGGCAAAGGAACTTGCGTGAAAGGCCCTGTTTCCGTGTGAAATTCGGCCGAAATACCGTTGTGGGGCAAGCTGTGGGCGAAGGTGAGCACCACCGCTGTCTGTGGATATTGCCAGGTTTTTGGTTTGATACCAGCTGCATCTCGCAAGGTGGAATGGCGGCCATCTGCGGCAATAGCAATCTCAGCGTGCAAGACATCACCATTGTCCAAGGTGATTTCTGTGCCCTTGTTTTGGCAGCTGGCAGCAGTCGCTTTTGCATCAATGCGCTGAATGTTCTTCGCCTTAGCCACATGCTCTTCCATCAAAGTCACCATGTCCGCATTGGGCACGTTGAAGCCGAAGGCATCAAGACTTGCCTCGCTGGCTTGAAAGTCTGCCATGGGCGCGCGGATCAGGCGTTTGCTACCGTCAATCAAACGCATGGTGCGCAGGGGGGCAGAGATTTCTTCAATACCTTCCCACAGGCCCAACTCTTCCAGCACATCGATGGTGGGCATCAGCATGGCTGTAGTCCGGCCATCTGTGGACACTTGCTCTGGCGCGACCAGGGTGACCTGTTTGCCGGCATGATCTAATTTCAGCGCGGCCAAGAGGCCGGTCAGTCCACCGCCAACAACAACAACTTCGCACTGGGCTGTCATCCCTGTTTTCCCTCTTCAATGCAGTTTGTGATCGCGCTATTTTGCACGCTTGGCTCTGCTGCTATCATGGCAGATAGATAAGCGACTTGCAGGCTGGCAAAAAAGGGGCGCGGCACATTGCCCGACAATACTAATACAGCGCCCGATTGGACGCCACCCGGGTATGATGCTTTGCACGGTAGCGATCGCGTTGTTGCCGAAGTGATGCGCCGACCGCGATGGCTTATTTATAGTGCAACGACAGCCGCTGTCGTGCTGGCTTGGGTTTGGCTCACATTGCTGAGCAATGAACTGGAGCGAAATTCCGGCGGCGTGAGCACTGGGCCAGCCATGGCTTGGCTCACACAACACCTGCAGAGCCTTTTTGGAATTTCCAGCGGTTCAGCCACTTGGCAATGGCTGGTAAGCCTGTGCCTTCCACAAAGTCAGTCTGTGCCGATCACATCCATGTGGTTTGCAGCTTTTCTTATGTGGTCCTTTATGTCGGTGGCCATGATGCTGCCCTCCGCGGCACCGCTCATTCGCACCTATGCCGATATTGCCGATGTGGCGGCGGGCAAAGGGGAGCCGGTTGTCCCGATTGCCTATCTTGTGGCGGGGTATCTGACCGTTTGGTTCGGTTTTGCGGCACTGGCGGCACTAGTGCAAACGGTCCTAGTGAATGTGGGCTTGGCAAGCGATGTGAGCTTGCCCGTTCAGGGCCTTGCCGCCGGGCTGATTTTGCTGCTGGCCGGGGCGTATCAGTTTTCAGAATTAAAACATGCCTGTTTGGAAAAATGCCGCAATCCGTTTTCCGTACTGTTCGGGCAATGGACGGCTGAGCGGGCAGGGGTGCTCAGGCTCGGCATTCAGCAGGGGCTGTTTTGCGTTGGATGCTGTTGGGGTCTTATGCTGGTCATGCTCGTGGTGGGTACAATGAACCTTGCATGGATGGCCTTTTTTGTGCTGTTCACCATTGTGGAGAAAAGCGGCAAGGGGAAAGTGACTTCCACTTTGTCTGGCGGCATATTTCTCGCATGGGGGGCAGCAACGATTCTGCTTTCTTCGGGAATGTTATAAACGCGCGATCAGCGCTGTATGGGGAAGAGTGACTATGGCCAAAGAAAGCTGGAATATGAAAGGCGAACTCGTGCTCGCCTGTAACTGCACCGTGTTTTGCCCCTGTGTTCTGTCATTGGGCGATCACCCACCCACGGAAGGCTATTGCCAGACTTGGGCGGGCTTCCGTGTAGATGAAGGCCATTATTTTGATACGGACCTTTCCGGCATCAATCTGGGCCTGATGATGGAAATTCCCGGCTACATGAGCCGCGGCAACTGGACCGCTGGCCTTTTTGTGGATGACCGGGCCTCCATCTACGCTACCAAGGCTCTGACCAAAATTTTCACGGGCAAGGCTGGTGGCACGACGCACTTGCTTTCCATTCTGGTGGGCAATTTTCTCGGCGTGAAGCGGGAACCCATCAGCTATGAAACCGATGGCAAGACCCGTAACATCAAGATTCCAAAAATCCTGGACGGTTCCGTCACGCCCATCGCGGGCAATAAAGAGGGCGAGGATACGGTCATCAAAAATTCCAAATACTGGATTGCTGAAGAGATCATTGTTGCCCGTTCCAACCGTTCTAAATTCCGCGCCTTTGGCCGTAACTGGAACTTTGAGGGCCTGTCTGCCGAGGTATGCAAGCTGGACTGGCACAGCTAGAGCAATTCATGCCCATGTTTAAAAAGCGAGTATCGGAATTCGCGTTGGAAAGCAGCGATGCGCTGTTTGAGCGGCGGCGAATTACGGTGCGAATTGGACTGAAATGCTCTGGGCGAGGCGTTAAATAGCGCCATGAATAAGGCCCGAAATTCTGTTTTCACCGCTTTTGCGGTGCATTTGTTCACCGCTTCAGGGGCATTCTGGGCCTTCATGGCGTTGGTGGCGGCTGCTGAGTCGCGTTTCACCGTCATGTGGTTCTGGCTGGGTCTTGCCCTTCTGGTGGACGGCGTAGACGGGCCACTGGCGCGCTATTTCAACGTGAAGTCTGTACTGCCCAACTGGTCTGGCGAAATGCTGGATAACATTATTGATTACGTGACCTTCGCGCTGATCCCGGCCTTTGCGCTGTATCAGTCCGGCTTTTTGAAGGAGTCCTATTCTTTCATTTGCGCAGCACTCATCGTCTGCACCAGCGCCATTTATTACGCCAACACGGGCACGAAAAGCCGCGACAACTGCTTTGTCGGCTTTCCCATCTGCTGGAACATGCTGGTTTTTACCCTGTTTGTGATCGAACCGGGCTGGTACATCGCCTTTGCCATCGTCATTTCCTCGGCGTTGCTCACGTTTACGCCCATTCTGTTTGTCCACCCCGTGCGAGTGGTCACATGGCGGCCTGCCAATTTGGCCGTCTTGACACTATGGTCTGTGTGCGGGCTTGCCGCGCTCTATTTTGGCTACTTCAATCAGCCTGTGCCAACGCCTTTTCAAATCGGCATCGCCTTATCAGGCCTATATCTGTACGGTGTTGGGGCCGTAATGCAGGCAACCGGTCGGGTGGTTTGATCCGGAACTAAGTCGGGTTTCCTTACTTTACCAACCTCATTGAGGACACCTTTCATGAACGGTCAGAAGCGCGGCAGCATTTGGCCCCTTTATGGCGTGTTCTTTATGGAAGCCTTCGTTCTGGGCAATTGGATACCCCGCATCCCGGACGCTAAAGCTCATTTTGATCTTTCGGCGGGCCAATTGGGGGCTTTGCTTCTGTGCATATCCTCCGGCACGTTGATTGCTTTTCTCTTTGGCACGAAACCCTTGAAACGCCATGGCCTGCGCTTGGGCTGCATGGTGGCAGGCCCGGCATGGGCGCTCACGGTCATGGGCATTCCTTTGCCCAAGGGAATTTTGTTCGGCGCTGCGATTGCTTTCGCCGCCGGGGCCAGCGTTGGTCTTTTGGAAATCGCCATGAATACGGCTGTGGATCGGTTGGAACAGCGCCATGGGTGGCGCTACATGTCCAAGGCCCATGGATTTTGGAGCATGGGGTCTCTCGTGGGCGCGGGGGTAGGGGCCCTGTTCGCCACATGGGGCTGGAGCATTCAGGCACACTTCATCGCAGTGCTGATACCTTCGGCGTTGGTAGCTGTGATCGTCGCCTATTTAAGCCCCACTTTTGCGCCCCAAGTGGAGGAGCAGCAGGGGCCAGCTTTCAAACTGCCATCCCGCAGTCTTCTCTTACTGTGCATAATGCCCATCGGCATCATGGTGGTGGAGGGCGCTTTCATCGACTGGTCAGCGCTGTTTGTAAAAGACGTGCTGAACGGCGGACCCCAGGCTATCGGAGGCATTTTTGCGGCCTTCGCAGCGGTTATGACCGTGACGCGCCTGTCTGGCGATTGGTTGCAAGAAAAGTTCACGCCCCTTGTGGTGGCGCGGGTCTCAGCCGTGTGCGCGACAGCGGGCATTGCTTTGTTTGCCACATCTACCTCCATCCCAATGGCGTTCTTCGCTGCTGCGCTGAGCGGGTTGGGGGTGGCCATTTTCTACCCGCTGGCCATGACCGCCGCCGCCCGCAGGCCCGGTGATGAGGAGGACAACGTGGCAGCCATGTCCATGATTGCTTTCACGTCCTTCATGGTGGCCCCGCCCGCCATCGGGTTTCTTGCCGATGGCTTTGGGCTTCCCATAGCGCTCAGCACGCTGGTGCCTTTGACAATCGGGTCCTTGCTCTTGACCGGTGAGTTGAAGAAATAGCGGCGCGCTACCGCTCCGCGTGTGGATAATGCCGAATTTACATGCGCTTTGCGATAAAGCACCTTACGCTCCGTGATGAGATGAAGTCATCCAACGGCACTGCATGGTCACTGAACCAAAAACTGAACCGCCTTTGTTGGAAACGCGTGCGATAACGAAAGTGTTTGGCACGCTTAAAGCCAATGATGCGGTGGATTTTGCGATCCAGCGGGGCGAAATACACGCCCTTTTGGGGGAAAATGGCGCGGGCAAATCCACGCTGGTCAAGATTTTGTTCGGCTCGCTTCAGCCCACTGAGGGCCAGGTGTTTTGGAATGGGAAGCCCATCAGTATCGGCAGCCCCTCTCAAGCGCGGGAGCTGGGCATTGGCATGGTGTTTCAGCATTTTTCCCTGTTCGAAGCGCTGACGGTTGCTGAAAATATCGCCCTGTCCTTCCAGTCTGATCTGTCGCTTTCCCAAGTGGCGGAAAAGGCGCGGACCTTGTCTCAGACCTATGGGCTGCCGCTGGATCCGGATGCCTTGGTGGGCGATTTGGCCGCGGGCCAGCGGCAGCGCATTGAGATTATCCGGGTGCTCATGCAGGACCCTCAACTCATCATCTTGGACGAACCCACATCTGTGCTGACACCACAAGAAGCGGACACGCTGTTTGAAACCCTGTTTCGGCTGCGAGATGAAGGACGGTCCATTCTCTATATCAGCCATCGGTTAGAAGAAGTGCAGCGGCTTTGCACGGCAGCCACCATCATGCGCCATGGCAAAGTGGTGGATGCCTGCGATCCGAGGCAAGAGACGGCAGGTTCTTTGGCCTCCAAAATGGTGGGAGCGGAGATTGCCTCCATACGCCAATCCAGCACCGCCTCCCATGGGAAGGTGCTTTTGCAAGTCACCAACCTATCTCAAGCCGCTGCCACACCTTTTGCTGTTGCTTTGAAAGATATTTCTCTTGAAGCGCGGGCAGGGGAAGTGATCGCCATCGCTGGTATCGCGGGAAACGGGCAGGGGGAGTTCTTTTCCGCCCTTTCGGGCGAGACGTTGAGCACCACGCCCGCTACTATTCGATTGTTGGGGCAAGATGTGGGGCATCTGGGCATATCCGCACGTCGCAAGCTGAAAACGGCCTTCATTCCTGAAGAACGGCTGGGCCATGGGGCAGTGCCAGGCTTGGCGCTAAGCGATAATCTTCTGTTGGCCCGGCATGCTTCTGACCGTCAGGACCTCTTGAACCTCGGTCATGTGGCCGTGGTGGCCAAAGGCAAAGTGGCACAATTTGCTAATCGCGTGATCGAGGCGATGGATGTGCGAAAATCTGCCCCTAATCCGCCAGCCGGGGCTCTTTCCGGCGGCAATTTGCAAAAATTCATTGTGGGGCGGGAGTTGGACCGCAAGCCCAAGGTTTTGGTGGTGAGCCAACCCACCTGGGGCGTTGATGCTGGCGCCGCCAGCCACATTCGCCAAGCCCTTTTAGATCTGGCGGCCAGCGGTTCTGCAGTAGTTGTCATCAGCCAAGACCTGGATGAAATTTTTGAAATTGCAGACCGCATTGCCGTCATGGCCGATGGTTGGCTGACGACGCCTGTCGCAGCTTCAGAAATGACACGGGAACGGGTGGGTCTGTTGATGGCCGGGCATGGCAAGGCGGTGGCCGCATGAAGCTGGTGCTGGAAAAACGGGTCACGTCGTCCACCCTGCTTGCGCTCACATCCCCGTTTATCGCCTTGGCGCTCACACTGGTGGCAGGGGCAATCATGTTTGCCATGCTGGGCAAGCCGCCCATTGCCTCCCTCATCACCTATTTCGTGGACCCGCTGACGGACCCATGGAGCCGTGAGCAGATTATCGTTAAAGCCACGCCGTTGATCTTGATCGCCGTGGGCCTCTCGGTCTGCTTCCGCTCCGGCAATTGGAACATCGGGGCCGAGGGGCAATATCTTATGGGCGGGCTGTTCGGGGCCATGCTGCCCGTTATGCTGCACGGGTGGACTTCGCCCCTACTGCTGCCTCTGGCGATTATCTTTGGCATGGCTGGAGGCGCGCTCTACGCCTTTATTCCCGCCGTTCTGAAAGCCCGTTTCGGCACAAATGAAATCCTGTCCAGCCTCATGCTGGTTTATATCGCCCAGCAGGTGGTGGACTGGGTGGTGCGCGGCCCATGGCGCAATCCGCAGGGCATGGGTTTTCCCGGCACAAAGACTTTCACCGACAACGCCATCCTGCCGCCGCTCTGGGCCAATGCTGATGCCCATTATGGCACCGTTTTTGCCATTATCGCGGCCATCGTCGTCTGGTTTGCCCTGGCGCGCACCCTCAAGGGTTTCGAAATTACCGTGCTGGGCCAAAGCCCGAAGGCGGGCCGCTTCGCCGGGTTTAGCGCGGCCAAGATGACCATTTTCGCTTTTCTCGTATCCGGCGCCCTCGCAGGCTTGGCGGGCATATCGGAGGTGTCTGGTTCTGTTGAGAAATTGGATGATAAATTATCCCTAGGCTACGGATTCAGCGCAATAATTGTCGCTTTTCTAGGCCGCCTGAACCCGCTAGGCATCATCGCGGCTGGTCTCATATTGGCTTTGAGTTTCATCGGCGGTGAGAACGCGCAAATCATGATGGGCGTTTCCGACCGCGCTGCCCGCGTTTTCCAAGGCTTGCTGCTGTTTTTCGTGCTGGCCTGCGACACGCTCATTCACTACCGCATCAAATGGGTGGCTCAACCACGCAGTGTGAGCAAACAATCCCACCGACCCCATACGCCTTCCACGTCTTCTTCTGACCAACAGAAGGAAGGCTCCATAACGGCCATGGGTCGTGGATCAGGGATGAGCATGAACTGACCATGGAAATCGCAGTCCTCATCTCCATTATCGTTTCCATTGCGGTCTCCGCGACACCCCTGCTGCTGGCTGCCACGGGCGAGTTGGTGGTGGAGCGCTCCGGGGTGCTCAATCTGGGCGTGGAGGGCATGATGATCATGGGGGCTGTGGCGGGTTTTTCAGTCGCGCAGGCCACAGGCAATCCCCATTGGGGGGCTTTTGGGGCGGTAATTGTTGGCGCGCTCTTTTCACAGCTTTTTGCCTTTTTGGTGCTCACCCTCGTCACCAACCAAGTGGCTACCGGTCTCGCCCTCACCATCCTAGGGTTGGGCCTTTCGGGCATGATCGGCGAAGGCTTTGTGGGTCAACCGGGCATCAAACTGGAGAATTTTAACATTCCCATCCTGTCCGATCTGCCCGTGATCGGGCCGCTGCTGTTCTCACTCGATGCCATTTTCTACGCCTCCATAGCGCTAGTCCTCGCGGTCTGGTGGTTCCTGTTCCGCACCAAAACAGGCCTGATGGTGCGCGGGGTAGGGGATAGCCATAGTTCCGCTCACGCCCTTGGCATTCCGGTGATCCGGGTGCGCTATCTCGCCATTGCCTTTGGCGGGGCTTGCGCTGGACTAGCTGGCGCCCACCTTTCGCTGGTGCAGGTGCCCCAGTGGACGGAGGGGATGACGTCCGGCCGGGGGTGGATCGCGCTCGCGCTCGTCGTCTTCGCGTCTTGGCGGCCCGGGCGGGTGCTAATCGGGGCTTATTTGTTTGGCGCCGTCACCATCGCCCAGTTCCACGCCCAGGCATCCGGCGTGCCCATCCCGCCGCAATTTCTGGCTTCACTGCCCTATCTCGCAACAATCATTGTGTTGGTCTTGATTGCCCGCAATCGCCGTCTCACAATGATGAACACACCGGCAGCCTTGGGCCAACCCTTTGTGCCGGACCGATAATTCTCTCGACCTTCGTCAACCCTAACGGAAAGACCTCCCCCATGAAGAAAACCCTACTCGCCTTAGCCGCCGCTGTGGCTGTAATGCTGCCCGGTGCGGCGCTGGCCGACGGCCACTCCAAAACCAAAGCCTGCTTTATCTACATTGGCCCCACGGGCGATTTCGGCTGGACTTATCAGCATGATGAAGGCCGCAAGGCGGTGGAAGCAACTTTCGGCGACAAGGTGGAAACCGCCTATTTGGAAAACGTGCCGGAATCTGCCGAAGCACAGCGTCCCATCGAGGCTTTCGCCCGATCCGGCTGCAACATCATCTTCACCACATCGTTCAACTACATGGACCCCACCAACAAGGCGGCTGCCAAGTTTCCAGACGTAAAGTTTGAACACGCCACGGGTTACAAGCGCGAGCATTCAAACGTCTCCACCTACTCGTCCAAGTTTTATCAAGGTCGGTACATTCAGGGCCAGATCGCTGCCAAAATGTCTGAAAAAGGCGTGGCTGGTTACATCGCTTCCTTCCCCATTCCAGAGGTGGTGCGCGGCATCAATTCATTCATCCTCGGCGCACAGTCTGTTAACCCGGATTTCAAGCTGAAAGTGGTGTGGGTTTCCACATGGTTCGACCCGCCCAAAGAGGCTGACGCAGCCAAAGCGCTCATCGACCAGGGCGTGGATATTCTGACCCAGCACACGGACTCCACCGCCGCCATGCAGGTAGCCTCCGAGCGCGGCATCAAGGCCTTCGGTCAGGCATCGGACATGATTAAGTTCGGCCCGGAAACCCAGCTCACCTCCATCATTGATGACTGGGCGCCTTATTACATCGAGCGCGTTAAAGCGGTGATGGATGGCACTTGGGAGCAGCAAGACGTGTGGCATGGCATGGACCACGGCTCCGTGAAAATGGCGCCCTATACCAATATGCCCGACGACGTGGCCAAACTGGCCGCCGAAACCGAGGCCAAAATCAAAGCCAACGAATTCGAGCCCTTCACCGGCCCCATCATGAAACAGGACGGCACGGTTTGGCTCAAAGAAGGCGAAAAAGCCGACATAGGCACCATGCTTAGCATGAATTTCTACGTAAAAGGCGTGGACGATCAGCTGCCGAAGTAAGGGTGATGGGTCTCATTTTTCTACGTTGAGAAAATAGGACCTCATACAGCCGCATGGTCTTTAAGCGTGCTTTTTGGCCGCTCGAACAAATGCAGCGCGGCGAAATAAAAGGCGAAATGGCAAAGCGCGCTAAGCACTTTGCCATTTTCGTTTCTCACGGCGTGCATCCTGCTTTGGGACCTTCAACCATGCGCCGGTAGCGGATTACCTATAGTATTTGGAAGAGCGCAGCGTTGCTGGCGAAAAACGCATAATTTTGGTCTGCAAATAAGGGGGAGATGCCCATTAGTGCGAGCAAGCTCTTTGTCTTGACCAGATTGCTTCACAGGTAAGATCAACGTCAGAAATATAACCAGGGAAAGGGCCCATCGTTACCCGGAAGACTGTAATCAAGAAACCAGCCCAGAAACCATCCGTAATCAGTTTCTGCATTCAGCCAGGAGTAATACCATGGATTAAGTAACTCCGGATTATCGTAAAATGCGAAGAACGAACCGTAAGACCAACTCGTTTGCGGCACCCAACCATATTCTACGCCCCACCCTACATCGCTGACGTAATTCCAGCCGTAGAGCCAGTCCAACGTCCAGCCGTAAGTCCAGCCAATCCAACCCCAGCTCACACCGGCAAACCAGCCAACATTCCAGCCGTAAGACCAACTACCACCCCAGCTGAACCACCCAACGTTCCAGCCATATTCCCATGACGTGGTGGCAGCCAGGCTCCAATCAAAATACCAGTCAAGTTCCCATCCATAATACCAGCTGACAATCCATCCAGACCAGCTCACATTGGTGGCAACAATGTCCCAAATCCAAGTGGTCGAAGAGAACCAACCTTCGTTTACCCCCCGTATCCAGCCGTTATACCATCCGTAGCTCCAGGTGTTTCCCAGTGGACCAGTCATGATATTCCCTCCGGCTATGTCATTTCCTCTGAGTGTAAATTTTAGTTAACGAATAAAATTGTCAACTCTGGGACAAGGACTCCCAATTCATTAGCCTTTAGTCGCTCCGCGAGAATTTAAGGCTTTCATTCAACAACGATCATTTGCTCAGATCCGAACGCTTTGAACCAGCTCAGGTTCTTTGTTTGGAAGGCACATTGGCTCTGATACACCTGTGGCATGTCTTTCTCATATTGATCTCTCGATCAAAACTCTCCATAGCGGTGGCACGGGGACAGGTGGCCGAGTGGTTTAAGGCACTGGTCTTGAAAACCAGCGTGCGTGAGAGCGTACCGTGGGTTCGAATCCCACCCTGTCCGCCATTCCACATTTTCCGCTCAGATCGCTTAAAAATCCAAACGGAACAGATACTCGCGGGGTTCGAAACCCGCCGTCGCGATCATAGGCAATGCGCTTTGGAAACACTAATCTGAGGACGGTTCTTTTCACTGGCAACGACCCTTTTTCCCAAAGATTCCAGGGGTTTGCCAGAAACCGCATGGCGAGTTCGAACACTTGGTTGAACGGTCGCGGTTTTTTGGCGGTGTGTTGCTGCTTTTCTTGCAATACCAGCTTATCACTTTCCAAGTCCGCCAACTTGGCCTCGTAGCTTTCGATCAGGCGATCATTGTCAGTGGCGACAATCCGCTCAATCACACGGGCGATCTGGGCATCCTTTTCAGCAACTTGGCTTTCTATGCTGTGTTGCATCTTTGACGCCTGTGCACCTCTGATCTTCCATCCGTGTTTAAACAGGTCTCTCGCAAGACCAAGTAGTGTTGGCGCAGGTGTCAGTTGCTCCATCAGCTCTTGGAAGTCGCTTTCGATCTTGGCGCGTGGGATCGTCTTGCCCTTGAGTTCGCAGCCTTTGGTGAAGCACAGATAGTATGGATGACGTTTGCCCGTCTTGCTGCGTGACCAGTTGCCCGTCAGCGGATTGCCGCAGCAAGCACAGGACACAAAACCGCGTAGTGGAAAGTCAGCGCTGATATCCTTGCGCGCGGGCGCACGGGCGTCGCTGTCAATGCGTGCATGTATCTTGCGGTAGGCTTCATACGAGATCAGCCCCTGATGTTTGCCCTTCCGCAAGGCCACATCCCATTGCGGAATTTCGACATAGCCTGCGTAGATGACGCGGCGCATCAAACGCACAATGCTTTCAAAACGGATCGAGCCGTCGGGCAAGTCTTTTGGATAGTCAGGCTGGCTTTCAAGATAGCGTTTGACCTCGCCTTGGGTTTCAAAGCGACCCGAGGCAAATCCTTCAAGCGCTTCCTGAATGATGGAAGCAATCGTTTCATCCCGCACCAGCAGATTGCCATGCCCTTCGATGCGTTTGAATTTAAACCCAGGCGGCGCACGAAACGGCCAATAGCCATTCATGGCTCGACCCCGCATACGGTTCTTGGTTTGCTCGCTGTTCTTCTGGCGCTGATGCTGTGAGACCGAAGCCAGCAAGTTCTCGACAAGGACTGAATCAGAGTCGTCACCGAACTCAATGGACGGGCTTTCAAGCTTGCCGCCCGCTTCGGCGAAAAGTGCGCGCAACTGCCAGTGAACAACCACGTCGCGCGACAAGCGATTAATATCATCGATCACGGTGATGATCGACTCGCCACCTGCATTTGCCCTGAGATAGGCGATAAGGGCCTTCAGTCCCGGACGATCCAGATCGCGCCCCGAGACAGCCTGATTGCTAAAGACTGTTTCAACCGTATAGCCACGAAAGCCTGCATATTCGCGGCAGCATGACTCTTGCGATGAAAGCCCGTCCCCCTTTTTCAATTGGGCTACAGATGACACGCGGCAATAAATGACGGCGCGTTGGGGTACTTGGCTCTGTGTGTTCTGCTGTGTCCGGTTCATGACTCCTCCTGTGCTGCCGCATGATGGGTGACCTGAGCCCCACAAACTCCTCCAAATTTGGGTAGAGTTCGTCTCAACGAATGGAGACGAAGCATGAAGCGATCACGGTTCAACGAAGAGCAGATCATCGGGATTTTGAAGGAACATGAGAGCGGCTTTTCAACCGCTGATGTTTGCCGCAAGCATGGGATCAGTTCAGCGACATTTTACAAGTACAAGGCAAAGTTTGGCGGTTTGGACGTGTCTGACGCCCGGAAGCTGAAGGCTCTTGAGGACGAGAACGCCAAGCTGAAGAAGCTGCTGGCGGAGCAGATGCTGGACAACGCCATGCTTCGGGATGTTGCATCAAAAAAGTGGTGACGCCCGCTGCAAGGCGTGAAGCTGTGGCCCACTTATGGTAAGCGCATGAAGTGAGCCAGCGGCGGGCGTGTGATGTGTTGGCCGTGGATCGGTCAAGCATTCGATACCAATCCACTCGGTCTGATGATGCTGAGTTACGTGTTGCCATGAAGACGGTGGCGGCTGAGCGCCGCCGCTTCGGTTATCGCAGGGTGCATGTGATGCTTCAGCGTCAGGGGTGGCATGTGAATCACAAGAAACTCCGACGCCTGTATCGTGAGGAGAAGCTGCAAGTGCGCCGTAGAGGCGGTCGTAAGCGTGCTCTTGGAACGAGAAAGCCGATGTTGCTGCCGAGCAGGTCAAACGAACGATGGAGCCTGGATTTCGTATCAGACGCCTTCACAGACGGCCGCCGGTTCAGGGTGCTGGCCGTGGTCGATGACTACACGCGCGAATGCCTTGCCTTGGTGGCTGACACATCGCTGTCTGGTCATCGTGTCTGTCGGGAACTCAACGACCTCATCAAACGCCGTGGAAAGCCACGAACGGTCGTCAGCGACAATGGAACAGAACTGACAAGCATGGCGGTGCTGAAGTGGTGTCAGGACACTGTGTAGACTCACGTTTGAAGTGCAACACATTGTAGGATGTGTTTGCGATGGGACAGTGTTATGGCCAGCTCAGCCTTGAGGAGCGTGAAGAGATAGCTTTCCAGCTGCGCAGCGGGTCTTCCCAGCGGGCCATTGCCCGCT
>JBCCTO010000056.1:0-19764 GCA_039198355.1 Pseudomonadota bacterium | reverse complement strand
TAGTCCAACCGTCTCCAATGAAACAGGTGGCGGAACGAATACGAGGCCAAACGACAAACCCATAACCAAAACAAATAAGGAGAACGCCTGATGCCCAGAACACCAAAACTAAAAAGTCAGGCGGATTTTGCCCAAAAGGCCGTCATTTATTGCCGTGTCTCCTCAAAGTCTCAACAGGAGGAAGGCCACGGCCTTGAAAGCCAAGAGACAAGGTGCCGACAACATGCCAGCGCCAAAGGGTATGAGGTCACTGCCGTGTTCCCCGACACCATCTCTGGCGGTGGTGATTTTATGAAGCGCCCCGGCATGGTGGCGCTTCTTTCATTTTTGGATGCCCAACCGGACGAGAAGTTTGTGGTGATCTTTGATGATCTCAAACGCTTTGCCCGCGATACCCGTTTCCATCTCGATCTGCGTGATGCCTTCCGCAGGCGCGGTGCCACCATTGAATGCCTCAACTTCAAGCTGGAGGAAACGCCCGAGGGGGAGTTCATCGAAACCATCATGGCTGCTCAAGGCGCATTGGAGCGCAAACAAAATGGCAGGCAAGTGGCCCAAAAAATGAAGGCCCGTATGGAAAACGGCTATTGGGTGCACAACGCACCAGTGGGCTATCGCTATGAAGAGATCAAAGGACGGGGAAAGGTCCTACACGCCCATCCCGTGCTGTCCCCCATCGTGAAGGAAGCCTTCGAAGGCTATGCTAGTGGGCGTTTTGAAAGCCAGGCGGAGGTTAAGCGCTTTTTAGAGAGCTTCCCGGACTACCCGCGCAACCGAAAGGGTGAGATCACCCAACAACGCGTCACCGAAATCCTCACCAACCCGCTCTACACCGGCTACATCGTCTCCAAAACCTACGGCATTGATTGGCTCAAAGGTCAGCATGACGCCATCATCGGCTTGGACACCTATGAGAAAGTCCAAAGCCGTCGCGATGGTATTGTCCGTGCGCCTCGGCGCAAAAACGTCGGTAGTGAGTTTGTCTTGCGAGGTTTGGTGACTTGCTCAGGATGCAACGTGCCCCTGCGCTCGTCCTTCTCCAGGGGCAATGGCGGGCGATATGCCTATTACCTTTGCCAAACCAAATCTTGCTCCCATTACGGTAAATCCACCCCACGCGAAAAGCTTGAAAGCGAAGTGGGTGAGCTCATTAAGATGCTGGAGCCAACGCCCGGTCTGATTAAGCTAGCCACTGTGATGTTTAAGACGGCTTGGGACCAACGGCGCGAACAGGCGAAAGAGGTTGCCCAATCCGCTAAGTCGCAACTCTTGGCCATCGACAAGCAAATAGATGCGCTTTTCACCCGCATTGTGGATGCATCGAACGAAGCCGTCATCAAAAGCTACGAGCAAAAGATCACTCAGCTACAAAAGGAAAAGCGCCTTATGGCTGAAAACATGGCCAATCAGGCCGAACCAGCGGGCACGTTCGAGGAAAAACTAGAACCAGTCCTTCAATTCCTCGCAAACCCTTGGAAACTCTGGGAATCAGGCCACCACACCCTGCGCAGATCAGTCCTCAAACTAGCCTTCACCACCCATATCCAATATGACCGAAATCAGGGTGCTAGAACCCCCGAAATATCGTTACCATTCAACATGTTGAGGGGTATTTGTGAGGGGGGAGTCAGATTTGGTGGAGCTAGACGGAATCGAACCGACGACCTCTTGCATGCCATGCAAGCGCTCTCCCAACTGAGCTATAGCCCCATGCCGTGGGCCGGTTTGGCCCTGGTCTGGTGAGCGTTTAGAGGATGTCTCAAAACGCATTGGGTGGTCAGGCGGGTGGCCCGCTTTGACCGCTGGGTGTTAGCCCAGGGGGTGCGCTGTTTGCAAGGGGTTTTGCAAGCCGCCGGGCGAAAAAGTGAAACTCCGGCCCCGGCTTAAGCGCATCCATATGTGACCGAGCTGCCTTGAGTGCTCAGCGCTGGCGTTATCGGCTTTATTGCCCTCGCTGCTGCCTCCTCGGCGGCGGAACCTAGCAAACCTTGGCCGGATCGTTTTTCGCCACCAGAGCGTTTCAAGATCAGCGAGACGCGATTTGGCGACGGCCCGTGGACCGTGAAAAAGGCGCTTTTGATGAGGTGGAAGACCGCGCGCAGCCCGTCCAACACCCATGGGCGGCGGTGCGCCTTTCACAGCGCACGCCCCCAATAGCTATGGGTTAGCTATCGTCTTTATCGTCGCTACCCATGGGGATGATGTCTGACAGATTGTCATCGTCATCATCCTCGTCGTCGAGGAACGGCCCGTCGGCCTTGTCGTCATCATCGTCATCGTCGATTTCCACATCGGGAATATCGTCCGGCACATCGTCGTCGCCGTCCACGGTGTCATCATCATCGTCGTCGGCATCTTCCAGACTGATGATTTCGGGGCCGGCATCGTCGGCC
This sequence comes from Pseudomonadota bacterium, assembly GCA_039198355.1. Taxonomy (GTDB): domain Bacteria; phylum Pseudomonadota; class Alphaproteobacteria; order Rhizobiales; family Rhizobiaceae; genus Pseudahrensia. The sequence continues at coordinate 17,371 of JBCCTO010000056.1, read as the reverse complement.
ACATCATTTTCCAGGTCAGTGTCTTCGTTTTCTTTATCCTCAGCCGCTTCCTTTTCCTTTGGCTTGGCGGAGGAGACACTCTCGTCAAAAAACGAAAGGGGATATTCCTTACCGGTGTAAGGGGAGACGATGGGGTCTTTATCCAGATCGTAAAATTTTCTGCCGGTTTCGGGGCACACGCGTTTGGTGCCAGCGCCTTCTTTTGCCACGTCGGGCCTCATTTACATGACTGCCATGGGACGACGCCTTGCAGGGTGAATGCAATCGAACGAACCAAGGCACGGGGTGGAAAACTGCCGTTACCTAAACGCGGGCGGGTGCACTGTCAAAGGGGAAGTTGCCACGTGAAAAGTCGTCTGGCTGCCCGGCTGCAACTTTGAGCGCCAGATCATCACCAGCGTCAAATCTTGCTTTGAGTTTGCGAGCGTTGCCGATGGACTAAGCGCCCTGCGCAAGTTTCAAACGCGCCGCTGGGATATTGCGCAGGTGACAGCGTGTCGTGAAGGTTCTACACACGCTGGGCCTGAAGTGGCAAGCCCCTGCGGCAGCCACCGACACACGAACCCCAACACACAGGATGACTTCTAAAACGACCACACACAGCCACGACCACACCCCCGCGCCCATGACCAGCGCTCCCACGCGCGGCGTTTCCGGCACGGTCAGTGTGCCCGGCGATAAATCCATTTCCCATCGTTCGCTGATGCTGGGCGCGGTGGCCGATGGGCGCACCACCATTACCGGCCTTTTGGAGGCCGATGATGTGATGGCCACCGCCGGGGCCATGCGCGCTTTGGGCGCGCGCATCGAGAAAACCGGTGAGACGTGGACGGTGGACGGGTTGGGCAATGGGGCCCTGCTGGCCCCCACCGCGCCCCTGGACTTTGGCAATGCGGGTACCGGATCGCGGCTCACCATGGGTCTGGTGGCGGGTTATGATTTTGATGTCACCTTTGTGGGCGATGCCTCCCTCTCCAGCCGCCCCATGGGTCGGGTATTGAACCCGTTGCGGGAGACCGGCTTGCAAGTGCGTGGGCATGAGGAAGCGCAGGGGCCGGATATGCTGCCGCTCACCGTGCGGGGGGCAAAGAATGCCGTGCCCATCACCTACCGTGTGCCGGTGGCTTCTGCCCAGGTGAAGTCCGCCGTCCTGCTGGCGGGGCTGAACATTGCGGGCAAGACCACCGTGGTGGAACCCGTGATGACGCGGGACCACACGGAAAAGATGCTCGCCGGATTTGGTGTGCCCATCACTGTGGAGACGGGTGAAGACGGTACGCGGCACATCACCGTGGAAGGCCAAACGGATCTAACGGCACAAGACGTGATCGTACCCGGCGATCCATCCTCCGCCAGCTTTGCCATTGTGGCCGGTCTCATCGTGCCGGGGTCTGAACTGACCGTGCGCAACGTGCTGCTCAACCCCACCCGAACGGGCCTCTTCACCACGCTCAAAGAGATGGGCGCGGATTTGACCATCTCGAACGAGCGACAGTCGGGGGGTGAGGATATTGGCGACATTACAGTGCGCCATAGCGCGTTGAAGGGCGTTGACGTGCCCGCCGAGCGAGCGCCCTCCATGATTGATGAATATCCGGTTCTGGCTGTGGCCGCTTCTTTTGCGGAAGGCGAAACGCGTATGAACGGGTTGGATGAATTGCGCGTGAAAGAATGCGATCGTCTGGCCGTTACCGCCGCCGGACTGGTGGCCAATGGCGTGGATTGTGAAGAGGGGGAAGATTGGCTGCTGGTGCGCGGTGGCACAGGTTCAGGTGGCACAGGTTCTGTTGGTAAAGTGCGGGGGGGTGGCGTGGTTGCCACTCACCTGGACCATCGCATTGCCATGGCTTTTTTGGTTATGGGCATGGCTGCCCAGGAGGCGGTCAGCGTGGATGACACGGTGATGATAAACACCTCCTTTCGCGAATTTGCACCGCTGATGGAGCAATTGGGCGGCAAGCTGCAGGCCATGGTGTGAGCAGTCGCGCCCGTCTGCGGCTAAAGCGCCTGCCCCATGGGGCAGGCCTTCCTCTACCCGTCTACCAGACCGCAGGAGCGGCTGGGTTGGATTTGGCCGCGGCGGTGCATGAAAAAATCCTTCTGGAGCCAGGCGAGCGGACGCTTGTGCCCACCGGTTTTGCCATAGAGTTAGAGCCCGGCTTTGAAGCGCAGGTCCGCCCCCGCTCGGGGCTGGCCGTCAAACATGGGGTGACAGTGTTGAATGCCCCCGGAACGATCGATGCGGATTATCGCGGCGAGGTCCAGGTGCCGCTCATCAATCTGGGCCATGTGGCTTTTCCAATCCAGCGAGGAGACCGGATCGCGCAGATGGTCGTTGCGCCTGTGGCTCAGGCCAGTGTGGAAGAGGTGGAGACTCTATCCGACACGAAACGGGGCAGCGGCGGTTTTGGGTCCACCGGAAACACATGACATGCGTTTCAAGCGTCAAGTCGCTTCTATCATAGAGCGACCCTGAAACACCATTCACGCCATGGGGAGACTAATGATGGCAGGCGAAAAGATTGAGGTGAGCGTTGCGGAAATTGAGGAGCGCACAAGGGAAGCGCTCTTGAAAGCCGGATGTGGTGCCTCTGCCGCGACCCATGTGGCTCGCGCTGTGGGGGAGGCGGAAGCGCGGGGCAATCTGATCTGCGGCCTCTACTATCTTGAAAGCTATTGCACCCAATTGGGCACCGGGCGGGTGGATGGCCATGCGCAACCTTTGGTCACCACACCGCGCCCGGGCACGGTGCAGGTGGATGCGGCAAAGGGCTTTGCCCAAGCCGCCTTTGCTGCGGGGCTGGAACCGGCTCTTGATGCGGTGAGCACCCAAGGCGTGGCCACGCTTTCCATCCACCATTCTCACACCTGCACCTCCATGGGCTTTTTTACGGAGCAGATTGCGCGGGCAGGCATGATTGCCATCGGCATGACCAATGCCCCGGCTTGTGTGGCACCTCCCGGCGGGTCTGTGCCTGTTCTAGGGACCAACCCCATCTCCATGGCGGTGCCGGATGGCGATGGCGGCATCGCCATGCTGTTTGACCAATCCACCTCCGCCACCGCCATTGGCAAAGTGCGGGTGGCGGCTGCCAAGGGCGAGAAAGTGCCGGATGGGTGGATTGTGGATGCAGCAGGCAAGCCCACCAATGAGCCCAATGACATGGCCTCTCTTGTGTCCAGCGGCGGTTATAAGGGGTTTGGCTTCGGCCTGATGGCGGAAGTGTTGGCGGCGGGGCTGACAGGCTCTGTGCTCAGCGTGGACGCTGCACCGCTGAAAACCCCGGAAGGCCCGCCCCACAATCTTGGCCAGTTCTATATTCTCATCGACCCGGAAGCGTTTGGCGGCAATCTCTCCGCCCGCCTCGCACCGCTCATGGCAGCGGTAGAAGCACAAGAAGGTGCGCGGGTGCCGGGCCGGCACAAAGACGTGCCAGACCGGGTGAGCATTGATGCCGAACTCTGGAACAGCGTTCTGGAACTGGCGGGCGAGTAAGCCTCCTTCTCCCTTGTGGGGAGAAGGACACGATGACTTGGCTTTGCAAAGCAAAGCAATAGCCGCAGTCGGATGAGGGGAATGGAACTTATATTTGGGTCCGTAGCCCCTCACCCTAGACTGACTAAATTTCGCTGCGCGAAATAAGTCAGACTATCCCTCTCCCTACTTCTATTTTTGGGGAGGGGAGAGGGAGGGAGGCCCCCAAATCACGTCAGCCTACGGCACCTGACTTTTTGATCCGCTCCAGATCTTCGTTTCCATAGCCCAGCACATCACTCAAGACTTCATCAGTATGTTCACCCAGCAGAGGCGAGCGCTTCACTTCCACGGGGCTGTCGGACATTTTGATGGGGCAGCCGACGGAGAGATATTCGCCGCGCTCGGGATGGTCCACTTTCACCATCGTGCCGGTGGCGTAGAGGCCTTCATCCTCGGCAATTTCCTTCATGGAAAGGATGGGGCCGACGGGGATGTTTTCCGGGTTACAAATGTCCATGACCTCAAACTTGGTTTTGGTCTTGGTCCATTCCTCAATGGTGTCGAAGATGTGGTTGAGCCTGTCGAGACGGGCGGGCGGCGTGGCATAGCCCTCTTGCGTCTTCCACTCCGGCTTGCCGATCACATCACACACGCGCTCCCACACGGCGGCCTGAATGATGAAATAGGTGTAAGCGTTGGGGTCCTGTTCCCAGCCTTTGCATTTGAGAATGCGGCCCGGCTGTCCCCCGCCTGAATCATTGCCCGCGCGGGGCGTGGCCTCGCCAAATTCAAGACCCTCGCCATACTGGGAATATTCCTTCAGCGGGCCAGCGGCGAGGCGTTGCTGATCGCGCAGTTTCACGCGGGTGAGGTTCAAGACGCTGTCCTGCATGGCGCAGTCCACTTTCTGGCCACGACCCGATTTTTCGCGCTGGAAAAGCGCTGTGACAATGCCCAGTGCCAGATGCAGGCCCGTGCCGGAATCACCAATTTGCGCACCGGTCACCAGCGGCGGACCATCCAAAAAGCCGGTGGTGGACGCGGAACCGCCCGCGCATTGGGCGACGTTTTCATAGACCTTACAGTCTTCATATCGCCCGGGGCCGAAGCCTTTGATGGAGGCCATGATGAGGCGCGGGTTGATTTCCTGAACGCGCTCCCAGCCAAACCCCATGCGGTCCAGCGCACCGGGGGCGAAATTCTCCACCAGCACATCGCACTCCTCAATCATGCGCGTGAGAACCTCTTTACCGGTCTCGTTTTTGGAGTTCAGTTCAATGGAACGCTTGTTGTGGTTGAGCATGGTGAAATAGAGCGAATCCGCCCCCTCCACATCCACCAGCTGTTTGCGGGTGGCATCGCCCACGCCGGGACGCTCCACCTTAATCACATCTGCCCCAAACCAAGCCAACAATTGTGTGCAGGTGGGGCCGGACTGGACGTGGGTGAAATCGAGAATTTTGATGCCGTTAAGCGCTTGCATGGAAACACCTTGGAGAGATGGGCCTGTTGGCGCGCAGCTTTAACGGAAGGTTTTGCGGTTTGCTACCACCAGCACCCACACCTCAACAAAGCGTGTTGCCATGCCGCAGAATGTGTCTCAAAGATCTATTTGGCCAAAGCTCTATACCAGCGCGCCAGGGTTCATAATGCCCTTGGGGTCTATGGCCTGTTTGACTTTCTTCAACACGGCCCATTTGACCGGATCGCCATAACGGGCAAGGTCATCCCGCTTTAGCCGGCCAATGCCGTGTTCGGCACTGATACTGCCCCCATGGGCCAGCGTTGTCTCATTGATGGCATGGCGGATGGCTTCGATAAGACCCGGGTCATTTTCCACAATCTCCCGCTTGCTGCGGCCCGGCGGTGGGAAGACGTTGAAGTGAATATTGCCGTCGCCCACATGACCGTAGGCGTTGACCGTGAGCCCGGAATTGACCTTGGCAATGGCCGCCAAAGTCTCGTCGATAAAGGCGGGAATCTGGCTGATCGGGACCGCCGTATCGCTGTTGCAGATGGCGCCGGAAAGCTTGTTGGCTTCCGGCGTGGATTCCCGCAATTGCCACAGCGCGTGGCGCTGGGCTTCGGACGTGGCAATGGTGCCGTCCAACAATAGGCCGCTTTCAAAGCTTTCAGCCAGTGCAGCCTCCAACTGCTCTTCCAACGCCCCACTACCATCCACGTTCAGTAAAACGTACCAGGGCGCGCGGGCGTTGAGGGGAAAGCGGTATTGCGGGAAATGTTTGGCCAGCAGGGTGAAACCCGTTTCGCTCATCAACTCAAAAGCGCTGACAGCATCGCCCAAAGCCGTGCGCAGCGCGCGCAGGAATGCGACTGCATCAGCAGGGCGGGCCACCGCGCAATAAGCGGTGAGCGTTTGGGCAGGGGCCGGTTTGAGTACCAGCGATGCGCCCGTGATAATGCCCAGCGTGCCCTCTGAACCGATCAGCAAATGGCGCAGATCGTAGCCCGTGTTGTTTTTGCGCAAGGGGCTAAGTTCATTGAGCACGGATCCATCCGGCAGCACGGCTTCAATGCCCAGGCATAAATCCCGCGCATTGCCGTGGCGAAGCACCTGAATGCCTCCGCAATTGGTGGCCAGATTACCGCCAATCTGGCTAGACCCTTCCGACGCCATGGAAAGGGGAAAGATCATGCCCGCCTCCTGTGCTGCGGCCTGAATATCCGCCAGCACACACCCTGCATCCACCACCATCACGGCATCATCAAGCGAAACAGAGCGGATTGATTTCATCTTTTCCAACGAAAGGAGAATGGTGTTTTGAGCTTCAAACACCAATTGACCGCCCACAACACCGGTGCCGCCGCCATAGGGGATGATGCATGTATTGGTTTCGGCACAGGCCCGCACTACAGCGGTGACCTCCTGCGTCGTGCGCGGCAGGTAAACCGGAACGGGTTTCCCCTTAAAGCGGTCGCGGGGGTCTTCGGTATAGCGGCTCGCGGGCGCGGCCACCTGCCACGGAACAGGGCCTTCCAGCGCGCTTAAAGGCGTATTCATCGCAGGCTCCCCGGAAACATCAACTTTGCGCATAAACCTATAGCGCATCTCGCTTTATCGGGTTCAGCAAGGGCCCGCGAATATATAATGCAGGCGCGGAGTGCGTAAACTATAGCTTCTGTAAGAGAAACTGAAGTTTGGCATGTCGGCCAGGCGGCGGTGAAGGGCCTATGGCAATTCGGCAAACTGGACAGACTGGGGCAGCACAAAGGGCATATCGGCTTCCGGCGCAACATTGACCTCCAAAGGGCAATCGAAAACGGAAGCGATGATCTTTGTGCGCAAAACTTCCTTAGGCGGGCCTGATGCGGCCACCTCGCCGTCTTTCATGACAAAAATCTCATCAGCAAACATGGCGGTCAGGTTGAGATCGTGCATCACCGCGATAACGCCACCGTTCTCTTGGGAAAACGTTTTCGCCACGCCCATCACCTGTAACTGATGCTTGATGTCCAAGCTGGAAACCGGCTCGTCCAGAAACAGCCAGCGCGCGGAGCTCTCATTTGTCTCCGCACCGATTTGATGCAACACGCGCGCCAGGTGGACCCGTTGCTGCTCACCGCCTGAAAGCGCGCCATAGCGCCGCCCGGCAAAGCCCTTGAGGCCCACTTGCGCAAGCCGCGCTTCAATCTGCATGGAAGCGGTGTGCGGGTTGCGCCATCCAGCCGTTTGGGGTTGGCCTAACGCGACAACTTCTTTGACGGTAAACGGAAAGGCAACCTGACTGGCTTGGGGCAACACAGCCCGCATCTGTGCCTGTTGGCGGGGGGAAAGGGTCGCTAAATTGGCGTTGTTGAAAAGGACGTGGCCTTCATAGCCAAGCTCCCCGGAGAGGCAGCGCAATAGCGTTGTCTTTCCCGAACCATTGGGACCCACAATGGCGGTGAACCGGTTGGGGGCGGCTTCAAAGTCCACGCCGCGCAAAACCTTTTTGCCGCCAAGGCTTACCGTAATGTTGCGGGCCTTAATCATGCTCACCCGCCCAGAATGGACCGGCGTTTGAGCAAAATCCAAAGGAAGAAGGGGGCGCCCACCAAAGCGGTAATGATGCCAATGGGCAGCTCTGCTGGGGCAACGATGGTACGGCTTACCGCATCGCAAAGCAGGAGGAGCGATGCCCCCAGCAGCCCGCTCCCGATGAGTAAATAGCGGTTATCCGGCCCCATGAAGAGGCGCAAAATATGGGGAGCCACAATGCCCACAAAACCGATGCCACCGCTCACAGCCACGGCCGCGCCCGTGGCGGCGGCCACGGCCACGATGGCCCAGTTTTTAAATCGCTGCACGGAAACACCCATGTGATGGGCGGAAGCCTCGCCCAATGCCAGCGCATTGAGACCTCGGGCCAAAAACGGGCATAACAGCAATATGGCCAAAATCGCCGGGGAGGCCGACAGGCATTTTTGCCAGGTCGCTCCGGCCAACGACCCCAATTGCCAGAATGTCAGGTCTCGCAGTTGCAAATCGTCGGCCATGAAAACGAGTATGCCCGTCAGCGCCATGGTGAAAGCAGCAATGGCAATGCCCCCCAGCAGCAAGGTGGCTATGGATGTGTGCCCGCCAGCGGTGGCGATGCGATAGAGTAGGGCCGTTGTGGCCAGCGCCCCCAAAAAAGCCGCGACGGGAAGGGTGAACACCCCTAAAACCGCCTCCACGTCAGCAAGGTAAGAAGCGCCCAACACAATCACAGCTGAAGCGCCTAGCGACGCCCCAGAAGAGACCCCGACAATCCCGGGGTCTGCCAACGGATTGCGAAATAGCCCCTGCATAACAGCACCGGCCACCGCCAGAGCAGAGCCCACCAGAATGCCAAGGCCAACCCTTGGCATGCGGATCGTCTCTAAAATGACGCGATCCCGGACTGACATCTCTGCGCCCACGAGGTACTGTCCCAGCTCCTTGACAAAAAAGCCGGATGGCCCCGTGGCCAGCCCCACAAGCACAGAAAGCAAAAGTAGAACACTCAAACTGATGAGGGTCGTCCGCGCCAGTTGGGTGCGGTCGCCATCCCTTTGCCCGCCAGTGTGCACCTGTATCGGGGACTTTCGATGGACGAGGGTGGACGGGTTCATATCCGTCCTATTGTGTCTCTTGCCCGTAGAGCGCTTGCGACAAATCCAGCGCCGCTTTGGCTGTCCGTGGACCGAAACCCAACAGATAGAGCCCATCCATGCGCACAATGCTCTTTGATTGTGCCGCGGGCGTTAGTGCAATAGCGGGATGGTTCAACAGCGTTTCATCATCAATGGCGTGGTTGCCACCGCGATCCATCATCAAGATCACATCCGGCGCCGCTGTGATAATGGCTTCATCGCTGAGCGCTTTATAGCCCTCAAAGGCGGTGATGACGTTTTCACCCCCTGCAAGCCCAATAATCGCGCTTGCGGCAGTGTTGGTTCCCGATGACAAGATTTTCCCAGACGCCGCGGACAAAACGAACAACACGCGCTTTTTCGTGTTCAACCGGGCGGTTGTTTGCGCCAGTTGGTCGAAATCCTTCTCCACAGCCGCAACGATGGTTTTAGCTTTCTCCGCCGCATCCAGCGCCTCCCCAACGCCTTCAATTTTAGCGATGATCCCGGCCTCGCTGTAGATCTCGGGGATGGTTTTGAGGTTGATGCCCGCACTGTTGAGAACATCGACAGCCTCCGGTGGGCCAGCCCCTTCCAGCGTGATAATCATGTCGGGATCCACCGACAAAACTCCCTCCGGGGACAGGCGGCGGATGTAACCGACGCTTGGAAGCTCGGTAGCCTGGCTGGGGAACAGGCTCGTGGCGTCGCGCGCAATCAGCCTGTCCTGCTCTTCCAGGGCGTAGATGATCTCCGTGACTGAGCCGCCGATGGACACCACGCGCTTCGGCTTATCCTCAGCCCAGGCCACGTTTTGAAAAGAGAAAAACCATAGAATTGCGATGCCGAGGGCAACGACAATTGTGAAAGCAATTCGAAGAACAGGCAGAACCATGATTTTAAGCCGCATACATGTTGGTTGCGCGAGGCAGATTTTCGATGATGAAGCGCCAGCTTTCCCGTTCATCTTGCCCTTCAATGCGCTTGCCGAAGAACTGAATGATGAGATTGCCCTGCCGGTCATAGGCCTCAATGGACGTCACGTGCCCCTTGTCCGTGGGTTTGCGCACGGCCCAGGCCTCGGCGATGTGATCGGTGCGAAGATGCAGGTGGAAGGTTGGGTCCATAATGTTGATCCATGGCCCCATGGGCTTGATGTTTTTGACGGGGCCGGAATGGATTTGAATACATCCACGACTGCCCACGAAACACATAATGGGTAATGCGTCATTGGCAGCATGGCGCATCATCGCAGCCACGCCGTCGGCATAAAGGGGCCAGGCAAAATCATCACCAATCATGGAAACGGCTTGATGGCGCGACAGCCCCAGCTTTTTCAAAATCATAACGAACTGGTGGGTGTCCGTCATCTTTTCCCACCGCTGGCGCAGCTCCTGGGCCACCGTATGGGGGTGAGGGTGAATGTCGGGCTCGGCAATCGTGTCGCACTGGAACTCAGTGGACTGATCTTCATGCAGCAGATTTTCAGTCAGCTTTTGCCACTGCGTTAAATCTGTGGCGTTTCGGGTATGAATCTTATGGGTTGCCGTACCGCTGGCATCGAAAAATTGCAGGCTGTGCTTTGTGCCGTTTTCTGTATCTTTCGCCACGGCAAAACCATGCACAAAATGCTTGGGGAACATGCGCGTGTCGATTTCGCTGCCCAGCATCATGGATGCATGTTTGCCGCCATAGTAGTCAGTGTAGGTGCCGATCTTTTCATGGACTGCGCTCTCATTGCGCGTCAGCGCCATCACCTCGCCCACGGTTTCAAGCCCGCCGAAAATGGCATCCATATCCACCTTCAGACGCTGAACCGAACGACCGCACCACGCTGCAAGGAACTCGCCCTCCGAAACGCCCAATTGCGTGGCCAGGTCACGTTCACGCAATTTCGGGTTCTGGGAACGGGCGTGGCGAATTGCAGCCGCGTCTGGCTTTGAAATCTGCTCCATTTAAACCCTCATCTTCAGCTTCGTTACTCAGGCCAGAGCGCATGGTCAAAAGGTTGTGCATGCACCATTGAGCGAGGCTGGCCCAAGCCCATCCTTTGCCCCTGCTGCTACAATTCATGACTTTTATAGTCAAGAATATTAATCCTGCGCAGTGCGCTCGGGCTATTGTTGTTCACTCCTGCTTCACTCCGGCGCACACCACAAACCCATGCGACGGCACTTCGTTTATCCAGCGTAGAGCATCATGGTCCCAAGACAAAATAACCATACACGTGCGATCCGCATCCTGCTCTTTAAGCCCGGTTGAAAGCGTAACGCTCCGGCACGGTCTCTATTTGTTGAGAATGAGCTTTCCCTGACGTGTGATTTTAAGCTGATAGAGCGCACCGCCATGCTCAATACCGATGGTGCTGTCGTCTTCAAACAGGTCTTGAGATCGATAGGTGCGCAGCCCTTTTGCAGACTGGGTGGGTCTGGGCTTTGGGGCACCTTCATTGCCGTTTGGGGCTTGCTTCATATCACTCATACTGATGCCTGCCTGCGCCATTCCCACAAGGTGTGAGCAGCTTTGGGCAGCGTTTCCGAGGCGAAATTTTTTGTTGACTCCCTTAGTCCCTATTTTTACAAACCACAATAGTGGAGCAAAGCAGTCATCTTATGCGCCGCAATTATGCCAGCAAGCCGCACGCCAGCCAGCACATAAAAATAACTCAACAGGAGTAGGGGTAATGGGTTTTAGCTGGAAACGGCGCGGCGCGCTCATGTGTAGCGCTGCCGCGATTTCGCTTGCCATGGTGCAGCAATCATATGCGCAGGATGCGGGTGTAGACGGGGCCGATGACGGCTCATCAACGCGCTTGCAACGTATTGTAACAGGCGCAGGCGCTGAAAAGGTGGCTGTGGACACGCCGCAGGCCGTCACCGTCATTGAGCAGGAAGATGTGGACCGCAAGCAGGCCACCACCGTGGGCGATCTATTGGACGAAGTACCGGGCGCTGCCACCGTGGGCTCTGAGCGGCCACTGGGTGAGAGTTTCAACATCCGTGGTGTCGGTTCTGGCGAAACACAGGCCGATGAAGGCCGTTTCATCCTGTCCGTCGATGGGGTGGACAAAAACTTTCAAAAATATCGTTTGGGCGGCCTGTTCACCGATCCGGAACTCTACAAGCGCGTTGAAGTGCTGCGCGGTCCGGCATCGTCCACACTTTATGGTTCAGGTGCCCTTGCCGGTGTCATCGCCTTCACCACGAAAGATGCAGAAGACTTTCTGCGCGACGGCGAACAATGGGCCGTGCGTGTCAAAGGCGGGTATGAAACCAACGGCCGAAACTATCTGGGCTCCACAATCGGGGCCTGGAAAGCCGGGGACGATGCTTCTTTCCTGATCGGTGTAAACGGCCGTGAGGGACACGATTTCAAGGATGGTGCGGGAAACACCATCTCAGGGGATTTTGAGAGCTTTTCCGGTCTGGCCAAGGGCACGTTCTATTTCGGCGAAGATCGGGACCAGACCCTGCGTCTGTCCTACCAGCGCTGGCATTCGGATGTGGACGATCAGGACTTTGCACAAACGCAGGATCAGGCCGCTTTTGGCACCGTTGGCCGCGCCACCGACGATGAAACCGTCATCATCGCCTATCACAATGAAGCCCTTGGCAATCCATGGGTCAACTTCAAGGCGCAAGTCTCCTACTCGGACACGCTGGTGGAAGAACGGGATGGCAGCCTGAGATTTCCCTTGCCTATTCCCTTCGGTCCGCCCGTCTTTGTGCAAGCCTTCCCCGATGCCGACTATCGCTATCAAACGTGGCAGGCCAAGGCCGAAAACACGATGGAGATGAGCGGAGACAATTGGGAGAACTTCCTCACCCTTGGCGGCCAATTCATGCAGCTGGATCGCAGCAACCGTCAGGTCGGTGGCACCACACCCAGTGGTGCTCAGCCGGAGGGTATGGATACGAAGGTGGGGTTCTTCGCTCAAAATGAGTGGATTTACGATGAGCGGCTCACGCTTATCACCGGCCTGCGGGTGGACTGGCGCGAGCTGGACCCGGCCCAGTCTGTCAAGGACGGCTTCAACAATGGTGCAGACAGTGTGGATGAATGGGCAATCTCGCCCAAAATTGCAGCCCTCTACAAACTCAACGAAACCTGGGGAGTTTTTGGCTCCTACGCCCACACGGAACGTTTCGCCACCATTGATGAGGTCTATGACTTCCGCGCCGGTGATGTGGCGGGCACAAACATCGACAAGGAAAAATCTGACAATTTTGAGTTAGGTTTCACCTATGCGCAAACCGACATCTTCACCGACGATGCCTTTGAATTGAAGACCACAGTGTTCCACAACACGATCCAGGACTTCATCTTTGGCAATCCGTTGGTGGATAACTCCGGCCGCGTGACGGTGCCCGGAGAGGCGGCCTATGCCAATGTGGGGGACGTGCGCCTGTACGGGGTCGAGGTGGAAGCCGCCTACGATTCCGACACGTGGTTCGGCTCTCTGGGCGCTTCGCTCATCCGCGGTGAAGACCTGGACAACGGTCTTTCCACCAGCGGCCACCTGAATACGGTGCCGCCTGAAGAGGTGTTCTTTACCGTGGGTCACAAGTTTTTCGATCAGGACCTGCGCGTCAGTTGGAAAAGCCGCTTTGTGGCCGCCCAGGACGACACGCTTTCCAATGTCTCCAGTGCGGGTGTGGCTGTCTTCCCACGGGAACCCACCGAGAGCTTCAGTGTCCACAGTGCCCATCTGGAATGGGCACCCCAAGACGGCCAGTTTGAAGGTCTGAACTTCCGCGCCAGCGTCGAAAACATTTTTGACGAGGAATACCGTGAATTCCTGTCCACGGACCCTGCCAAGGGCCGGACGTTCAAATTCACGCTATCCAAGCGCTTTGGAGGGTAAGTTGAAGAGCGCCCCTTCCTTGCGCTTGGCTGTGTGCGCCGCCTTTTTGTGCGGCGCACCGGCCCCTGCATTTGCGCAGGATACCGACCAAGCCACCTTGGCGGTTGAACTGAACACAACATCGGACACGGCCTCCGGGTGCCAGTTATCTTTTGTTGCCCGCAATACGCTGGCTGATAGTCTCTCCCAGGTGGGCTTTGAAATGGCTTTCTTTGATACCCAAGGGGCCCTATTGCGCATGAGCACGTTGGATTTTCGGGACCTGCCCCAAAAGCGCACAAAAATACGCCAGTTTGTGATCCCGAACGCGGCCTGCAACACCCTGGGTCGGGTGCTGGTGAACGATGTGCCGGTATGTGAGGGGCTCACCGCCGGCACCTGCTACGACGGGCTCAGCCTCACCAGCAGAGTTTCCATCAAGTTTGAAAACTGACGGGAGTGCAAACCGTGCCGGGCCAGATTTATGAGACGATCACAGGCTTTTTGAAACTGGGTGGTCCCGTGGTGGCCATTCTTCTGGCCCTGTCCGTGCTTGCCCTGGCCCTGATCGTCATGAAGCTCTTTCAGTTTTCCCGACAGCGGGTTGGCAAAAACGGGCCCGCGCGAAAAGCGCTGCAAATGTGGTTTGCGGGTGACGCGAGCGCTGCCATGGATCAGCTGCGCGGCAGGAAAGGCCTCGTCTCCCGGGCGGCTTTTTTGACCATGGCAGAATTGGCCAAGCGTCCGGTCGACAAATCCGCCATTGAGGACAAAGTGGCTACACTGGCCACAGGTCAACTCCATGGCCTGCAAAGCGGTCTGCGCACCTTGGACTCCATCGCCCAGATTGCCCCCCTTCTGGGGCTTTTTGGGACAGTCCTTGGCATGATTGAGGCTTTTCAAAACCTTCAATCCGCCGGCAATGCTGTGGATCCGTCCATTCTGGCCGGGGGGATCTGGGTCGCTTTGCTGACGACGGCGGTGGGGCTTGCTGTCGCCATGCCCGTTTCCATGGTGGTGACGTGGTTTGAAAGTCGCATTGAAAATGAACGGGTCAGCGTCGAGACGGTGGTGGGTGAGTTGGTGAACGGCGGTGAGCGGGACCCGGTCGAGCCCGATCATCCTGCCGCCCAACCCACATTGGTTGTGGCGCACTAACCCATGCATATTGCGAAAACGGCACCCCCACGGCGACGTCTCTCGCTGACATCCCTCATCGATGTCATCTTTCTGCTCCTGCTATTCTTCATGCTCTCCTCCACGTTTTCAAAATATAATGAATTCGAGCTGTCACCGGGCAGCGCTGGGGGCGCGCAAAGCGCTTCGCAACGCCCCTCTCTCCTCATTTCTCTCAACGGCGAGAACTGGCGGATCAACGGAGAAGCCGCTGATGCCCTCAATCTGGGGGAGAAAATCCGGGCTTCCATCACGCCTGAAAGCAACCATGCTGTCATTGTCACGCGGGGGGAAACGTCGTCCCAACAGCTGGTGAGCGTTCTGGAAATTCTGCGCAGCATTGAAGGGCTGCGCGTGACAATTGCGCGCTAGGACTGATCATGAAACTGGCCAGACCTCCTGCAAAGCCAAAGCGCGAGGGGACGATCGCTCTCATCAACATCGTCTTCCTCATGCTGATCTTTTTCCTGATCGCCGGAACCTTAGCCCCGCCCCTGGACCGTGCCATTGACCCCATCCAGTCCCAAGCCGGGGAGCCGGTTCCACCGCCTCAAGCCCTGTTTGTGCGCGAGGACGGGAGCCTGTCCAGCGGTGGGCAGGAAACGAGCCTTGAGCAATGGGTGAAAGGCATTGGTGAAGACCAGCCCGTCTTGCGGGTTTTTGCGGACCGCCGCACCCCAGCCCGCTTGTTGATTGAGACTGCGGCGAAGGTGGAGGCCCGTTCCGGGAAGCCCGTTCGTTTGGTCACCCTGAAGGTGCAACCGTAATGTTTGGCTGGCGCCCGTGGATTTTCGGTCTGCTGTTTTCGCTGGCGGCCCATGTGCTGCTGGCCTCCGCCTTTATTGCGCCACAGGAAGAAACCCTCGTGGCAGGCGGGGCGGAAGTCAGCGTGTCCGTGCTAGGGGATGCTTTTGCCGATTCTGTCATGAGCGGTGAACCTTCTGACACAATGGCGCCGGTGCAAGACCAGTCCTTGATCGAGGAACAGGTGCAGGACGTTTTGGCTCCCCAAACAGCTGAACCACTGCCCATTGAACCCCCGATAGCTGAAACCTTACAGCCGCCCGTCCCACTGCAGGAAATGTTGCAAGCTGAACCTCCCAAAGCCATTGAGACGCGCTCCAACCCTACCCCACTGGCCAAAGTCCAACCCGATGAGATGGCGGAAACGTCATCTGATACGGTCAGGATGGCGCTAGCCGATGAGGCGCCTGCACTGCCCAATGCTTCACCAACAACGCCTTTAAAAGCTAGCGCACCCACGGCGGCGGCTTCCGCAACGCTGACGCCTATGGAGGCCGCCCGCTCCGTACCGACCCCGCTCATGCCTCCAAGCCCATCGCAAGTGCTGGCTTTGAATGCTCAGCCCGCACCGGAAGCGCTGGAGCCAGCACGTTCTTCCCCGCCACTTTCTGAGGTGGAGGAAACGTTTGACGTACCGGAGCGCATCACCATCCCCACAACGCGCCCCCAGCGTAAGCCAGCTGCCGCAGCAAAAGCTGTCGCGCGCCAAAAACCGGCGGTCGAACGCAAGCGGGCCGCGCCCAAAAAACCGGCAATCACCCGAAGGACCGCAAAGCGCCGACAGGAAACGAGGCGCAATGCGGCACGGGCCAGACAGGCGGCCCGAACCCAAAAGCGGCGCGCGGCGGGCAATCGCGGCAGAGCCCAGCGTAACGCAAGGGCTGGCACGTCGCGCGGCACAGCCCGACGGGCTGCCCGCAATGCCGGCAAGGCCAGCCGGAACAGCCGCCGGGCGGGCAATGCAAGCATTTCCAACTATCGCGGAAAACTCCGCAGCCGCATCATGCGTCGCTTCCGCCCGGGCCGTATTCGGGGCGTGCGCCGTGATGTGGTGGTGCGCTTTGTGATGGCCTCCAACGGGCGCTTGAGAGGGGCGAGCATTGCCCGCAGCTCCGGCAATAGCAGGCTTGATAAAGCCGCGTTAAGGGCCGTTCGAAGCGCCGCGCCTTTCCCGGCCTTTCCCGCAGGTTTCGGCCGCTCTTCGCTTACCGTAACAGTGCCCATGAATGTGCGCCGATAAAGGGGTTAGGGATGACCAGATTGACGGAAAATTCGCTTGAAGCACTTCCCGTGCTGCCTTCCATTAATCTGGAGGAAACCATCGCTTTTTATTGCGGCGAATTGGGCTTTGCCCACCCACCGGCCCATCGCAATGACACCTATGTCATCTTGCAGCGCGGCACCCTTGAGCTACATTTCTGGCTGACACAAACCAAAGAGTTTTGCGAAAACAGCTCCGTCTATATTCGAGGCGATGCCATCGACGAACTCCACCGGGAGTTTGCGGCCAAAGGCGTCTCCAGATTATCGGATATGATGGTGCGCCCATGGGGCATGGAGGAATTCTACGTCCACGACCCCCATGGTAATTTGATTAAGTTTGGGCGTATTTCGCCCAATCCACAAACCGGGGATGATGAAAGGATTTAAGAATGTACATCGCCATGAACCGCTTCAAGGTGAAAACCGGCTCCGAGGAGGCGTTTGAAGACGTGTGGAAAAACCGTGAATCCTCGCTGGAAGAAAACCCCGGCTTTGTCTCCTTCAATCTGCTGCGGGGCGCTCACCATGAGGAAGAGGGTTACACTTTGTTTGCATCGCACACCCATTGGGAAACCGAGGCCGACTTTATCGCCTGGACAAAATCCCAGAGCTTTCGCGACGCCCACAAAAATGCCGGGCAAAACAAGGTCCACTATATCGGCCACCCCAATTTTGAAGGTTTCAACAAGGTGGAAGGCGCCTAGAGCCTCCCG
>JBCCTO010000055.1:0-19887 GCA_039198355.1 Pseudomonadota bacterium | reverse complement strand
TCCAGCCCCCCACCCGAAATTGCTGCGCAATTTCGACCTCCCCTCCGGTGGGAGGTTGGGCAGCGGGGCGGCCATCCCTTCTACATAGTCGTCCCATAAATGGTGAGCGAGAAACATTTTCCCCGCCTCCTCCTTGAGGGGAGGCCCAAGAAGCGGTGTCGAAGACACGGCTGATTGGGGTGGGGGGCGCGGTGGTTCCGTGAGACCTCGGTGCCCAATTCCCATATCCAGCCCCCCACCCGAAATTGCTGCGCAATTTCGACCTCCCCTCCGGTGGGAGGTTAGGCTGCGGCACGGCTTGCATGTTAGCGCACAATCGTAATGCTGTCCGCCGCCCGCGTTATCGCTGTGTAAAGCCAACGCTGCGCGTGTTCTCGGAAGGCCCAGCTTTCGTCGAACAGATAGACGTCGCTCCACTGGGACCCTTGCGCCTTGTGGGTGGTGAGCGCGTAGCCATAGTCGAAATCGTCGTAGCGGCGCTTCATTTGCCAGGGCAGTTCTTCCTCCGGGTTTTCAAAAGCGGCTTTCAGCACTTTGATCTTGGCTGTCACCCGCTCCATGCCTTCGTCATCGGATTTGATGAGCAGGTTCATGAAGGCTTTGGAGGAATTGGGGGCGGAACTCACCTGCCACAGGGAGCCGTTGAGCAAGCCTTTGGTGGGGTCGTTGCGCAGGGCCACCAATTTGTCACCGGCGGCGGGCAGTGGCCCTTGAAAATCTTTCAAATCACGCAGGCGTTGGTTGTAGCGGCGGCGCGTGCGGTTGGTGCCCACCAGCACTTGGTCGGCGGCCAGCACGCCTTCCCGGTCCACACCCTGCTTGTTGATGACATGGCTGCCGCCATACTCCCCATAGGGAATTTCCCGTCCCTCGCGGGCCATTTGGGCCAGTTCGATGATGGGGTTGCCCTCGGCCTGACGGTGGATGGTTTCCAACAAAAAATCCGGCTCGTGGTCGGTGAAAAACCCGCCACCAGAGACCGGCGGCAATTGCCCCGGATCGCCTAGCACGAGAACCGGTGTGCCGAAGGACAGCAGGTCCTTGCCCAATTCCTCGTCCACCATGGAACATTCATCCACCACGATGAGCGCCGCATTGGCCACAGGGCTTTGCCGGTTGAGGCTGAACAGGGGCGTCATGTTTGACTTTCCTGTGTCGTCGTCCTCCACCAGTTCTTCACCTCTCGGGCGGTAAATCAGCGAGTGGATGGTGCTGGCCTTTTTTGCCCCCCGAGAGCGCAAAACCTGCGCCGCCTTCCCGGTGAAGGCGGCAAAAAGCACATCCCCATCCACCCCCTCCGCCAGATGGCGGGCCAACGTAGTCTTGCCCGTGCCCGCATAGCCAAACAGGCGGAACACCTGCGGAAAGCCCTGTTTCAGCCAGGCCGACACGGCCATGAGCGCACCATCCTGCTCAGGGGAAAATTTCATGGAAGATCGCAATCAAATACTGTCAGCCACCTTCACAATAGCGGTGACAGCACCGGGAACACAAGTGGAACATTATGATACCGGAAACGTCATAGGCCGACTTGATCGGCCTATCTCGTTGTGTTGGCTTTCGGTGGTTCAACATTCGGGAGATCCGCCGATTCAATCGGCGGATGACGAACGCGAGAGTGACTATACAGAGTATAGGATAAGCCACCGCTGCACGGCTTTATGGGCGATGGCCGCCATGGCTGCCGGCTTGGGGCGCACATTGCGGCCCAACAGTAGCTGCCTTTGCCGGTCCCCCACCAACAGGCCGATCAAATTTTCAAAGGCTTCATCGGCGCTGTGTACGGCGAACGTACCTGCCGCATTTCCTTCCTGGAAAAGCGCGGAAAACGGCTTCACCGCCTGTTCCTTCCACTCCTCCAGCAGTGCTTCGCCAAAATCGCTGCGGGCGTCGCAAGCCTGGGCCATGGCGATGCGATTGGCGGCCAATGCGCTGTCGCCCGTCAACACATCCAAGAGCACGGTGCAGCAGGCCTTCATCCGCTCTTCCAGCGAGCCTTCGGCCTGCTCAAAACTGCGCTCCAGCACCACGCCGGTGGCCAAGGCCTGTTCGCGCACCACGGCGAGCATCAGCCCGTCGCGATCTCCAAACCAATTATACAGGGTCTCCTTGGAACAGCGGGCAGCGCTGGCGATCTGTGCCGTGCTCACATTCGCGCCATTGCGGCGGACCAGCCTCAGCGTGGCGGCCAGAATTTCACGGCGACGCTTCAGCTTTTTCACACCGCGGGCGGCGGCCTCATCGGGACGATTGGGGGGCGGGGCAAGGAGTGATTCGTCAGCCATGGGGGCACGCTAGTCACTTTTCCACAGGTTGTGAATCAGGATAATGCAATCAATCCGTCATAAACCAGTTTTAGGCCCGCCAAAAAAAGTACGGCAAAGATGATGCGCGTGAACAGCAGCTGGGAAACCCGCTTGTTGAGGTAAAACCCAAGCCCCACCCCCAACACCACAAAGGGCGCCAGTGTGGCGCTGGTGGTGAGGTTTTGGGCGCTGAACTGACCAAGCCAAAAATAAGGGATGACCTTGATGAGATTGATCGTGCCGAAGAGATAGGAATTGGTGCCCACAAATTCCTGTTTCGGCAAATCCTCCGCCAACAGCGCCATTTTAATGGGGGCGGACCCGGCATGGGCCACGAAAGAGGTGAAACCGCCCAAACCGCCCAGCACCAGCAAAACGGGCTTGGGCACGGAAAGCCGCTCCGGGGCCAGATAGCGCTGGGCCACAAAGGCCAGCGCCAAAATGCCAATGCCCAATTTGATGATCTCACCATTGAGATATTTGAACGACAATGCCCCAACACTGATGCCCACAATGGCGGCGGGAATGAGCAGATAAATGATGCGCCGCACCCAATGGCGGCGGTATCGCCAGAAATTGGCAAGATCCATGGCCATCAATATGGGCAACATCACCGCCGCCGCCACTTGCGGCGCAATCATCAGCGAAAGTACGGGCACGGCCATCATCTCCACACCGGCCCCAAAGCCGGATTTGGAAATGCCCACCGCCACCACCACAAGGGCCGCGAGGGCATAAAAAGCGATGCCATATTGAAAGAGATCAGCCAAAATAGCGGCATCCAAGGGGAAGCGACACGGGTGGCCTACGCAACGTCCCGCGCAACTTCAAGGGAGAGGAAAGTTTATGAGCAGACTGGCCCTATTGGCCCTTGCTATCACCGTGCTGGCTTTCGCCGCCGCCGCCGGCTTTTTCTATGCCTATTCCATTTCCGTCATGGTGGGGTTGGATGCAGCCCCCGCCAAAGCCGCCATTGAAGCCATGCAGGGCATCAATCGAGAGGTGACGAATGTCTGGTTCGCGCTATCCTTTTTCGGAGCACCGCTCTACGCGCTAATAGCCTTGCTCTTGTGTCTGCTCACGAAAAACCGCGCTGCCGCAGCCTGGGTTTTCATGGCCTTCGCCATTTATATGAGCGGCACGTTTGGCGTGACCGTATCGCAAAATGTGCCCCGCAATGAGGCGCTTGCCCTTGTGAACGCCACCGATACTTCTGCGGATCTTGAAACGATCTGGACCACCTATTCCAGCCAGTGGACCGCCTGGAACCACATCCGCACCCTGTCTTCACTGGCCGCAGTCCTGTTTACCGCGCTTGCATTTAGGGCTGCAAAACCAGCATAGCTACATGCGAAACACGCCAAAGCGCGTGTCGGCAATGGGGGCATTCAGGCTGGCAGACAGGGCTAGGGCCAGCACCCGTCGGGTGTCGCGCGGGCGGATGATGCCATCATCCCACAGGCGGGCAGAGGCGTAATAGGGGTGACCCTCTTCATCGAACCGCTCCACGATGGGCTGGCGAAACTCCGCCTCTTCCACCTCAGACCAAGCCTCGCCGGCCCGGTCCATGCGCGCACGTTTTAGCGTGGCCATCACGCCCCCCGCCTGTTCGCCGCCCATGACGGAGATTCGGGCATTGGGCCACATGAACAGAAACCGGGGCGAATAGGCCCGCCCGCACATGCCGTAATTGCCCGCCCCATAGGAGCCGCCCACGATGACCGTAATCTTGGGCACCTGCGCGCAGGCCACCGCTGTCACCAACTTCGCCCCATCCTTGGCGATGCCCCCATTTTCTGCCTCGCGGCCCACCATGAAGCCGGTGATGTTTTGCAGGAAAATGATGGGAATTTTGCGCTGACAGCACAGTTCCACAAAGTGGGCGCCCTTGATGGAGGACTCAGAAAACAGAATGCCATTATTGGCGATTATGCCCACCTGCAAGCCGTGCAAATGGGCAAAGCCTGTCACCAACGTGGTGCCATAGCGGGCCTTGAATTCGTCAAACCGCGACCCATCCACCAGCCGGGCGATGACCTCCCGAATATCATAGGGCCGCTTCAGATCCACCGGCACGATGGTTTCCAGTTCCGCCGTATCAAAAAGCGGCGCGCGCACCGCCTCAATGTCAAGCGCCTCTCCTAGGGGCAGGCGGGCGACGATATCGCGGACGATTTCCAGCGCGTGGGTGTCGTTCTGCGCCAGATGGTCGGCGACACCGGATATGCCCGTATGGACCGCCGCACCGCCCAAATCTTCCGCACTCACTTGCTCGCCCGTGGCGGCTTTTACCAGCGGCGGACCGGCCAGAAAGATGGTGCCCTGCTTTTTCACGATCACCGTTTCGTCGGACATGGCCGGGACGTAAGCCCCGCCCGCCGTGCAGGAGCCCATGACGCAGGCAATTTGCGCAATACCTTGGGCCGACATATTGGCCTGATTGAAAAATACACGGCCAAAATGCTCCCTGTCGGGAAAAACCTCCGTATGCATGGGCAGGTTCGCCCCGCCGGAATCCACCAGATACAGGCAGGGCAGCCGGTTCTGCTGCGCCACTTCCTGCGCCCGCAAATGCTTCTTCACGGTGATGGGGTAATAGGTGCCCCCCTTCACGGTGGCATCATTGCACACGATCATGCAGGCCCGGCCTGAGACCTGACCCACGCCAGTGATGATCCCTGCAGCAGGAATATCCTCGCCATAGAGGCCGTGGGCGGCCAAAGGGGAGAGTTCCAAAAAGGGCGTGCCCGGGTCCAGCAGGCGCATGACCCGCTCGCGGGGCAACAGCTTGCCTCTTGCCGTGTGGCGCTCCCGGGAGCGGGCATCGCCGCCCAGCGCCACATGGTCCAGCTTGGCCGTTAAATCATCGGTCAGCGCTTGCCATTGCGCACGATTTTTGTCGGCAGCCGCCCCGGTGAGCGGCAGGCTGGAAGTGAGGACAGGCATGTCAGGTCTTAGGCTTCTCAGGGCGTGGCGCGGGGGCCTCTACAGGCAAGCCCTCTTCCCGCCATTGGGAAAAGCCCCCTGCAATATGGGCTACAGGCCCAAGCCCCATATTTTGCATATCCCGCGTGGCCAGCGCCGAGCGCCATGCGGCGGCGCAGAAAAACACATAGGTTTTGCCCGTTTGGGCAAAGTCTTCCCGGTGGTAGGGGCTTTGCGGGTCTACCCAAAATTCCAACATCCCGCGGGGCGCGTGGACGGCGCCGGGCACTTTGCCCTCCCGCTGCAATTCGCGCACGTCGCGAATGTCCACCAGCACAGCCTCACCCTTTTCTTGCATGGCCAGCGCGTCGGCCGGTGAAAGCGTAACAATTTCCGCTTCTGCGTCAGCAACCATCTGGGTGGCGGTGATTTTCATAGGCCAAGTCCTGCACGTTTACGGTGCGCGGAAACTATCAGCCCCCCATTTGCCCGCCAAGCGCTATGACGCAGAAAGCCGGGCACAAAAAAAGCGGGCCTAAAAACCCGCTTGTTTGTCGCTAAAGTGGTCCTTGGCTAGCCCGCAGCAGCTACAGCCGCCGGTTTGCCTTCCGGCTCCACGTTTTCAACAACCTCCACACCATTGGCCAGTGTGAACAGGGCTGCCACAGCCACCACGATGGCGACGGCCCAAAACGTCACGCCCCAGCATGACTTTTCAACTTGCTCTTCCATATCGCCCCCAGCGATTTCGGTGCGCCGCAACATAAGGCCACCTGTTGAACGAAATTGCAGCAGACCAAACCATAGTCTCAATTTCTGCGCGCTATCTAGAACGATAAGAATTCCCCCGCAAGAGTAAACAAATAATTAACCATACAATCCTGCCTTGCATTGTGGACATGGCTTATAAATTAAGTAAGTTATTGAAATAGTGTTATTTTTCAGCAGAACCCTGTACCACTTCCACAGGCGTGCGCATGATGATCTCCCGGTGGGGAAAGGGAAACTCCACACCTTCCTCTTTGAATTTATCCCAGATGGCCAGCAGCACCTGGCCCCGCACATTGGTCAAACCATTCTGCGGATCGGTGATCCAGAATCGCGCTTTGAAGTTGATGGAGGAATCGCCAAACTCCGTCATCCAACACACGGGCCTCTTAGCCGTGCTCACCCGTTCCACGCTCTGTGTCGCCTCAATCACCAAAGCGGAAACCTGATGGGGGTCTGAAGAATACGTCACGCCAAAATTCACATCCAGCCGCACCAATTTATCGGTGAAGGACCAGTTGATGACCTGCGTGGTGATGAAATCCTCATTGGGGATCAAAAACTCCCGCCCGTCCCGGGTCACCACAGAC
Organism: Pseudomonadota bacterium; assembly: GCA_039198355.1. Lineage (GTDB taxonomy): Bacteria > Pseudomonadota > Alphaproteobacteria > Rhizobiales > Rhizobiaceae > Pseudahrensia. The sequence goes on along the minus strand of JBCCTO010000055.1, from coordinate 13,298 downwards.
ACAAAGCGTGAGCGCAGTTCGCGGATCCAGCCGAACGTCTCCCCCAGCGAAATGGTGTCGCCGGGTTTGATGGATTTATCCAGCAGGATAATCACCCCGGAGATGAAATTGGACACGACCTTTTGCAGGCCAAAGCCCAAGCCCACACCGATGGCGCCAGAAAAGACGGCAAAGGCCGTAAGATCAATGCCCACTGAATTGAGCGCAATGACCACCGCCATGATGACGAGAAAAATCTTGATAAACTTCCCCAGCAACACTTGCAGCGAAGGGGTGAGGTCAGAAATCTTGGCAATGCGCGTTTCCGCATAACTGCCCGTATTGGTGGCAAGCCAGGTGAGGCCCACCAGTAGGGCAAGGGTTTTGATGAGCAACAACGCGGAGATGCGCACCTCGCCCACGGAAAAAGCGATGGCATCCAAAAACGCATTGGCTGCATCCAGATAACCCGTCAGATAAAGCGCCACGATGGTCCAGGCCGACCACGCCACCACGCGCGAAATAAGCCGCGAATGGATAATGCGGGAGATGACCGCGATGGTCAGCCATGCCCAAGACAGGGCAAAGGCGCTTCGCAAAATAAACGTGTTCCACGGATAGGTATTGGCATCCACGATTTGATAGGCAATCCAAATGGCGGGGATGAAAATGACCCACTAAATGCGCCGCAGCAGGGCCGCAAACACCCGCAGAAAGCCAGAATTCAGTTTCAGCCCCCGCACCCAAATTTCCAGCGGCGGCTCCAGCTTTTTGGAAATCGCCAAGCTTACCAAAAACAGGCCAACAATGATGCCCAGCTGATAAAGCGTCCACGGTTGCAGAACGGTGGAATAAAGAGAGGTGGAGGCTACGGTGAGCCTTTCGGGCAGGTTTTCAAACAAGATGGGGCTTTTCGTGAGCTGAAAGAGCGTGGTAGACTCGCATTGGCGCAATTCTTACAGGAATAAAGCGCAAACCCGCAAACAGGTTGCACCGTAACCCATGACCATTGAAACCATCCGCCGGCCCGGCCCCATCGACTTTATGGCCATGGGCCTGACGGCGCTCATCTGGGCTTCCGCCTTCATCGCTATTAAAGTGGTGGTGGGGGAGACAGGCCCCTGGTGGTTGGCCACCTATCGTGTAGCCATCGGCTTTCTGGCCATCCTGCCCTATGCCCTGTGGCGCGGGTTCATCCTGCCCAAAACCCGCGCCCAATGGGCTGTGCTGACGGTGACCGCCTCCTTCAATGTGGTGATCCCCTTCTTCCTCATTTCTTGGGCGGAAACGCGCATTGATGCGGGGCTTACGGCACTTTTGATGGGCACCGGTGCGTTCTTTGCCATCATCGGCTCCCACCTTTTCACCAGAGATGACCGGCTGACGGTGGGCAAAGGGTTGGCCTGCGCTTTGGGCTTTTCCGCCGTGTTGCTGGTTGTGGGAACAGAGGCGCTCGCCGGGCTGGGCGGCACGAATATTGTTGCCCAATTGGCCGCTGTGGGTGCAGCGCTCAGCTACACGGTCGCGGGTATTCTCACCCGGAAAATCGATATTCCGCCCATTCGCATGGGTTGTCTTTTATTTGGCTTGGGGTTGATTCAGCTGGTGGCCTTATCGCTCTTGTTCTCCGGTCCGCCAGTCCTTGCGATTTCTTCCACAGCAGGCTGGGCTTTGCTCTATCTGGGCGTTGTTCCCACGGCCTTGGCGCAGGTCTTGCGCCTCACGCTCATTCGCAAAGTGGGCTATGCAGTTTTTGCCCTGGCGCTCAATCTCATCCCGGTTTTCGGCATCGGCCTTGGGGCGTTGCTTTTGAGTGAAGTCATCCAACCCACCACATTCATCGCCCTCGGCATGGTTTTGCTGGGCCTGTTTCTCTCCCAGCAAGACAAACTGTTTTCCCGCAAAGCCGCCAAACCCTGACGGGCGCAGGAATGGCAACCGGGCGGAAACCATTTCATGCCATGGCTTTAACCATGAACACGCCTGCCAAACCCAACCGCATACCCCTGATCGACTTGCTGCGCGGTTTCGCGCTGGTGGCCATGACCATCTACCACTTCACATGGGATTTGGAGTTCTTTGGCTATCTGGTGCCCGCCACCATCAACGAGCCGGGCTGGGTGGCCTTTGCAAGAGCCATCGCCACCAGCTTTTTGGCGCTGGCGGGCGTATCGCTGGTGCTGGCCCATGGCGACGGGATCAAATGGCGCGGGTTTTGGAAGCGGGAGGCCATGGTCGCCGGTGCGGCATTGGCCATCACCATCGTCACCTATTTCGCCTTTCCCGAAAGCTACATCTTCTTTGGCATTCTCCACGCCATCGCCCTGTTCAGCCTGCTGGGCCTCGCCTTTTTGCGCTTGCCCTGGTGGGCCGTGGGTTTGGCAGCCTTGGCTATTTTTGCCATCGACCAATTCGTTGCTCTGCCCATTTTTGGCCATTGGACACTGCTTTGGGTTGGCCTGTCGCCCCAGCTCCCCCTGTCAAACGACTACGTGCCCCTATTCCCATGGTTCAGCGCGACGTTGGCGGGCATGGCCTTTGCCAAACTGGCGCAAAAACGGGACTGGTGGTCAAAACTGGCCACTGTGAGCGTCCCAAACCTTTTGGATCGCCCGCTGGGCTTCTTGGGCCGCCACTCGCTGGCTTATTATTTGATCCACCAGCCCGTCCTGCTGGCCCTGTTGTGGACATTCCAAGCCGTCACCGGCCCGCCGGACCGCACCGATGCCTTTTTGGCCATCTGCAAAAAGCAGTGCAGCATCACGGAAAGTGTTGAGTTCTGCGGCAACTATTGCAGCTGCCTCGCCGAAGAATTGAACAAGGTAAACCTGCTGGACAATTTCTTCACCGGTCAAATGAGCACCACCGATGGTCAATTGGTAGACGGTGTGAAGGCCCAATGCGTTGCCAAGCTGCGTCGTTGAAATCGTTTAACGCAAAAACGGATTGGTGGCCCGCTCTTGGCCGATGGTGCTGGCCGGGCCGTGGCCGCAGATAAACTGCGTCTCGTCGGGCCACATCATCAACACGGACTTGATGGAATGAATCAGCGTTGCGTGATCGCCGCCCGGCAGGTCCGTGCGCCCGATGGAGCCGGAAAACAACACATCCCCCACATGGGCAAAGCCCAACGCAGGGTTGTGAAACACCACATGGCCCGGCGCGTGACCAGGGCAATGGGAAACCTCAAACACATGAGTACCCTCACTAAAGCGCACGCTATCGCCATGGTTCAAAAAACGCGTGGGCTCGCAATTGCGCACCTTACCCGGCATGCCAAACATCTTGGCTTGGTCCTCAAGGCCTGAAAGCAGCGGCACATCCGCCTCGTGCGGCCCCACAATGTCCACACCCAGCGCTTCGCTTAAATCCATAGCGCCAGCGGCGTGGTCGATATGGCCATGGGTGAGCCAGATAGCCTCCACCTTCACTTCCGCCTCTTCCAGCGCAGCCTGAATGCGTTCCACATCACCGCCCGGGTCCACCACTACACCGGCTTTCGTATCCCCATCCCACATCAAGGTGCAGTTTTGTTGAAAGCCGGTGACCGGCACGATGGCGATTTGCAACTGGCCCATGACAAAGCCCCCATAAAGAAAAACAGACGGTGAGGCTGAACCCACACCGCCTGTTGGTTATTCGCCTTTGGCTGCCCTAAAGCAACCGGCAAGCCCGGTTACGCAGATGGCGTCACCGCTGCCTCATAGGCTTCAATCATGCTTTTGCTGATGGCGCCGGGCTGGAACGTATAGGGGCCGATTTCAGAAACCGGCGTCACTTCCGCCGCGGAGCCCGTAATAAAGCACTCTTCAAAATCGGCCATCTCCTCCGGCATGATGGCCCGCTCCACCACCTCCAGCTGACGCTCTTCCGCCAGGCGGATCACCGTCCGGCGGGTGATGCCATCCAGGAAACAATCCGGCGTGGGTGTGTGAACCACCCCGTCTTTGGTGAAGAACACATTGGCGCCTGTGCATTCCGCAATTTGCCCGCGATAGTCATACATGAGCGCATCGGCATAGCCCTTGGCTTCGGCCGCATGTTTGGAAAGCGTGCAGATCATATACAGCCCCGCCGCCTTTGCCTTGCAAGGAATAGTGGCCGGGTCCGGGCGCTTCCACTCGGCAATGTCCAACCGAATGCCTTTCATCTTTTCTTCCGGGTCAAAGTAGGAGGGCCAATCCCAGCAGGCGATGGCCAGGTTGATCTTATTGGCCTGGGCCGAAACCCCCATCATCTCGCTGCCCCGCCATGCGATGGGGCGCAGATAGGCGTTTTTCAGGCCCATGCGCGCGAGCGTTTCCTTGCAGGCATTGTCAATTTCTTCCACCGAATAGGGGATTTCAAACCCCAGCAATTCGGCACTTTTGTGCAGGCGCTCGGTATGCTTGGTCAGCTCAAAAATCTCACCACCATAGGCCCGCTGGCCCTCAAATACGGAAGAGGCATAGTGGAGCCCATGGGTGAGCACATGCACCTGTGCGTCCGCCCATTTTACAAATTCGCCGTTATACCAAATGTCACCTTCCAATTGGTCGAATGAAACACCAGCCATGACACACCTCTTTTAGCTGTTGTAACCGGCGAAGCCCGGCTTTATCAAAGTTGAACCGTTCTGCTTGGGGAGCTAATTTATGTCAAGGCTCCTTACCTAATTTCCTTTGTCTGGCACCCCCACCCTGCAATGACTGGCACCACCACCATCGAAGATCCCGAAAGCCTCGTTCTCATAGACGAGCCGGAATGGGTAGAAGGGCTGGACTTTCCGCTGGTTGAACTCTTCTTCTTCGCTTATCGCGATTTTATCGCCGATGCCGATGGCATCCTTGATGACTACAATTTCGGTCGGGCCCACCACCGCGTGCTGCATTTTGTAAACCGCCAGCCCGGCATGGTGGTGGCGCAATTGCTGGATATTCTCAAGATCACCAAACAAAGTCTTGGCCCGGTTTTGCGCCAGCTTGTGGAAAGCGGGCATCTGGTGCAACAGCGTGGCCCGGCAGACAAGCGCCAGCGTCTGCTTTACCCCACTCAAAAAGGCCGCAATCTTTCCATTGAGTTGACCCGGAAGCAGTCCGCCCGCATCCGCTCCGCCCTTGCGGCGGTGGAGGGGCGGGACCGGGAGAGCATATCGCAGTTTTTATTCGCCATGATCGAGCCGGAAGAGCGCGCCGTGGTGGAGAAATTGATGAAGCGAGACCGCCAAGGGTAGTCTTTGGTAATGACGGGTAGGCAGGGTTAGAAACAGACTATTGGGCTGGGGAGCCTTTTGGAGTGCCGCATGATGGCAGACACAGCAAGCCAACCACCAAAACGGGCCTCGACGATAACGCGCCCCATATTCTGGTGGTGGATGACGACAGCCGCATCCGCGACTTGCTTTCGCGCTTTTTGGCGGAACAGGGCTTTCGCATATCCATGGCCGCCGATGCGCTGGAAGCCCGCCGCAAACTGATGGGCCTTTCCTTCGACCTTTTGGTGGTGGATGTGATGATGCCCGGCGAAAACGGCACGGATTTCACCCGCGATATTCGAAACACGCTGGACGTGCCCGTCCTCATGCTCACCGCTCTGGGAGAGACTGAGGCCCGCATTAAAGGACTGGAAGCGGGGGCAGATGATTACCTCCCCAAACCCTTCGATCCGCGGGAATTGTTGCTGCGCATCAACGCCATCCTGAAACGCGCCCGCGTGGAGGAGGTGGCCCAAGCGGAACAGGTGCTGTTTGGCGACTTCACCTTCACCATTGCCAGCCGCGAATTGAAAAAGGGCGGCGAGCCCGTGCGCCTCACCGACCGGGAACGGGAAATCATGGTCATGTTTGCCCAAAATGCCGGCGACGTGGTGCCCCGCTATGACCTCATCGCTGGAGACACGGGCGCAAACGAACGCACGGTGGACGTCCAAATCAACCGCCTGCGCCGCAAGATCGAAAAAGACCCCAGCGCCCCCACTTTCCTGCAAACGGTCCGTGGCATAGGCTATAAGCTCCATATCGAATAGGGGCGTTAGGCTCGGGAGCAAGCCACTGTCACGGGACATGCCAAAATGGATGCAAGACCGGCATCTGCGTGATGCGTCCGACCGTGCGGGTGACGCCACACCCTTGCCCGTGGAAGAGGAGACAGCCCCCCCCAAGCCCCGTCGCTACAGCGCCCCGCGCCGCACATGGCGACGCCTCACCCGGCGGGTTGGCCGCGCCATGCCCACGGGCCTGTTTGGCCGCTCCCTCATCATCATCATCGCCCCCATGCTCATCCTGCAGGCCATTTTGGCCTTCGTGTTCATGGAGCGGCATTGGCAATCCGTCACCAACCGTCTGTCCGCCGCCGTGGTGCGCGACGTGGCGGCCATTGTGGATGTCATCCAGACCTATCCGCAGGATACGGACTATGAAACCATAACCCGCATCGCCAGCCAGCGGCTTAATCTCAACATCAAACTCCTGCCCAATGAGGACCTGCCGCCCCCCCGGCCTAAACCCTTCTTCTCCATTCTCGACACAGCGCTGAGCGCCGAATTGGCGCGTCAGTTGGACAAGCCGTTTTGGATCGACACGGTGGGGGATTCCAAACTGCTGGAAATTCGTATTCGCCTGGAGGACCGGGTTTTACGCGTATTCATGCCCCGCAAACGGGCCTATGCATCCAACACCCAAATCTTTCTGCTGTGGATGGTGGGGGCATCGCTTGTCCTCATCATGATTGCCGTCCTTTTCCTGCGCAACCAAATCCGCCCCATTCAGCGCCTTGCCAAAGCAGCCGATCAATTCGGCAAGGGCCAGGCCGTTGATAAGGATTTCCGGCCCCGCGGCGCGACGGAAATTCGCCAAGCCACAGCGTCTTTTCTGGAAATGCGAGACCGCATTGAAAGCGCATTGGAGCAGCGCACGGCCATGCTGGCGGGCGTCAGCCATGACCTGCGCACCGTCCTCACCCGCTTTCGCCTGCAACTGGCCTTAGCCCCCCAAAGCGCGGAAACCAAAGCCATGTCCGGCGATGTGGATGACATGCAGGCCATGCTGCAAGCCTATCTGGACTTTGCCCGCGGCAACCGCGATGAGCGTGCCGAGACCATCAACCTGCCCGATATTCTCGCGCGGTTTGACGGGCAGGCAGAAGCGCAAGATAAGACTTTCAGCTTTACCCTTTCGGGTACGCCCACCATTACCGTGCGCCCCAATGCCTTCATGCGGCTGATGAACAATCTCATTTCCAATGCCCTGCGCCACGGCGATGTGGTGCGCGTAGAAGCCAACCACACCGCCCACCGTTTGCGCGTGGACATCCACGATGATGGCCCCGGCATCCCGGAGGACAAACGCGCAGAAGTATTTAAACCTTTCGTCCGGCTGGACGATGCGCGCAACCAAGACGAGACCGGCACAGGCCTCGGCCTCGCCATCGCTTTGGACATCGTCAAAGTCCACGGCGGTGACATCTATCTAGGCGACAGCCCGCTTGGGGGGCTAAAAGTGACCGTTATCCTACCCGCGTAGAGCACTGCGCATTCAAATTGCATCAAAAATTGCTGCCTCTCAAACAGCAGTTTGCTGTTTTCAAACGCATTTTTTGATCCATCACCGTATCTTACGGAATGCGAGTTGCTTCAAACGGGCAGTCCAGGAAGTTGCGTAAACAAGGCGACGGTTGTCACCGCAGCAGCAAACAAGAAAGCAATAGTTTCAAGGGTAGAGATGGGGAGCATGGCCTTATCCTGCACCGATTTCACATGGCTGGCGGCCTTCCTGGAGAAAAGACCAGCCAGCCTTCAAATGGACAATCGGACAGTGGAGGCATCCACCTGAATGCAAACTGAGGCCTGCATTCATACTTCATTCATAATTGAAAGACTGCGAGAGAAGTGTGCGTTTTCGCACAGGTCTCGTCAGTATGATCGGAAGCTGAACACCTGCATTCACCCGCCTCCTCCTTGAGGGGAGGCCCAATCAGCTGTGTCAAAGACACAGCTGATTGGGGTGGGGGGCGCGATGTTTGTGTAAGGCACCCAACCCCAATTGAGCATCCTGCCCCCCACCCGAAATTGCGCCGCAATTTCGACCTCCCCTCGGGGTGGAGGTTGGGAGTGCCTGACTTGGGAATGGACTCCGATGAGGACACAGCAATGCGGTGTAATTCGCTCCCAAACACCTGCACTCACCTGCCTCCCACCCGAGGGGAGGCCCAAGAGCCGCAGGCGATTGGGGTGGGGGGCGCGGTATTTGTGTAAGGCACCGAACCCGAATTGAGCATCTAGCCCCCCACCCGAAATTGCTGCGCAATTTCGACCTCCCCTCATCTACACAATGGGAGAGGAGGTGAAGAGTGCATGATTTGAGAGCTTTTCTTAAGCCGTCTTTTCAAACAATTCCCGCCCGATCAGCATTCGACGAATCTCGCTCGTCCCTGCCCCAATTTCGTAAAGCTTCGCATCCCGTAGCAGCCGCCCGGTGGCATATTCATTGATATAACCATTGCCGCCGAGCAATTGGATGGCATCCAGCGCAAGCTGTGTGGCTTTCTCGCCCGCGTAGAGAATGGCTCCGGCGGCATCTTCCCGCGTGGTCTCGCCCCGGTCGCAGGCCTGGGCCACGGCATAGACGTAAGCGCGGGTAGCGTTCATGCCCACATACATGTCGGCGATCTTGCCCTGCACCAGCTGGAATGTGCCAATGGCTTTGCCAAACTGTTTGCGGTCGTGAACATAGGGCAGCACGATGTCCATGCACGCCTGCATGATGCCCAGCGGCCCCGCCGCCAGCACCGCCCGCTCATAGTCCAACCCCGACATGAGGACGGCCACGCCACCGTTCACATCCCCCAGCACATTTTCCTCCGGCACTTCGCAATCTTCAAAAACCAACTCACCGGTTTCCGACCCACGCATGCCCAGCTTGTCCAGCTTTTGGGCAATGGAAAAACCGGCAAAATCCTTTTCGATCAAGAAGGCCGTAATGCCCTTCGGCCCCGCGTCCATATCCGTCTTGGCATAAACGATAAGCGTGTCCGCCTGGGGCGCGTTGGTGATCCAGAATTTGGAGCCGTTGAGCACATAGCGGTCACCCTTTTTGTCGGCCCGCAACTTCATGGAAACCACATCGGACCCCGCCCCCGGCTCGCTCATGGCCAGCGCACCCAGATGCTCGCCCGTTACCAGCTTTTCCAGATAACGGTCCTGCTGATCGTCATTGCCCCAGCGGGAAAGCTGGTTGACACAAAGGTTAGAATGCGCCCCATAAGACAGGCCCACGGAGGCCGACGCCCGGCTCACTTCCTCCATGGCAATGCAATGTTCCAGATAGCCAAGCCCGGCCCCGCCCCGCTCCTCCGGCACGGTGATACCATGCAAGCCCAACGCCCCCATATCGGGCCAGAGTTCGCGGGGAAACCAGTCTTCCCTATCAATCTTGTCCGCCAGCGGCGCGATACGGTCCTGCGCAAACGACCGCACAGAATCGCGCAGCATGTCCGCTTCTTCACCAAGGTTGAAATTGAACGTTGGGGTGTCGTTGGGGATCATGAATTCAGCTTTATCTGGTAAATTAGGTGAGATTGCTCGGCCATGGTGTCGTAGAGCCGCCGGGCCGTTTCGTTGGTAGCATAAGTCTGCCAATAGACCTTGTCAGCCTTCCGCTCGCGGGCAAGATCGCACACCCCATCGATAAGCGCCCGCCCCACGCCCTGCCCCCGCGCGGCGGGAGAGACGAACAGGTCTTCCAGATAGCACCGGTCGTTTTTCTGAAATGTGCTGGGGTGGAATATGATGGTGACCATGCCCAACCCTGCGCCCGAACCATCCAAAGCCAGCAGGCCCTCCATGCTGGTGTGTGATGGATCCGCCATGCGCTCAAACGTCAGCCGGGTAGTTTCCTCTGACAGCGAGGCTTTGTCATGGTCCAGAAACCCCTGCCAGAGGGGGCGCCAGAGGTCGAAGTCACCGGGCTGAATTTGCTTGATATGCATGCGCAAGGACCGTCCCACGGAAAGATCGTCGGAAATAGAACCCGTCTGGCCATGCACCTCAAGTGTTCTGTTTTGCACTTTTGTAAGGCTCAATAGGGTTATGCTGTGGGACGTCAGCATCAATCAGGAACCCGTCCCATGGTCTTTTCCACCGTCCCTTCCGTCCCCCGCGCCCGCCACACGCGCTCCGCTTCCGTCTCTGATGATGTGGACTTTGAAATCAAAGGGGCGGAAATGCAGTTTGTGGAGGTGGAGCTGGACCCGGGCGAAAGCGCCATCGCGGAAGCAGGCGGCATGATGTTCAAGGACCCGGACATTGAAATGTCCACCGTGTTTGGCGACGGGTCCGAACAACAGGCCAGCGGCTTGTTCGGCATGTTGGCCGGGGCGGGCAAACGTCTGATTACCGGCGAAAGCCTTTTCACCACCGTTTTCACCCATAACGGTCAAGGCAAAGCCCGCGTGGCTTTCGCCTCCCCCTACCCCGGTCACATCATTGCGGTGAAGCTGGACGAAGTGCAGGGGCGTCTGATCTGCCAAAAAGATGCTTTTTTGGCCGCTGCCAAGGGCGTGTCCATTGGCATCGAATTTCAGCGCAAAATCATGACCGGCCTTTTCGGCGGTGATGGTTTCATCATGCAAAAGTTGGAAGGCGATGGCTGGGTCTTCATCCATGTGGGCGGCACCACGGTGGAGCGCACACTGGCCCCGGGGGAAGAACTGCACATCGATACGGGCTGCGTGGCCGCTTACACGGGCGACATTGACTTTGACGTGGTGCAGGCCGGCTCCATCAAGTCCATGATCTTCGGCGGCGAAGGCGTCTTCTTCGCCAAACTGCGCGGCCCCGGCAAAGTCTGGATCCAATCCCTCCCCTTCAGCCGCCTCGCCGGCCGCATCTATGCCGCCGTGCCCAGCCGGGGCGGCAGCCAAGGCGAAGGCAGTATTCTGGGGGGAATTGGGAATATTCTGGATGGGGATTAATCCCCATCCCCCGGCAGCATCATTGCCAACACGAACCCAACCACACTCGTCGCCAGCATCAACCCGAACGCAAGTTGGTAATCACCAGTCTCATACACCCGCGACCCGGCCACCATACGCCCGTCCCATAGGGCATCCAATGCGGCACCCACGGCGGGCTGCAAGACTGCGCCGGACAGGACGGTCATGGAATTCACCGCGCCCAGCGCTGTGCCGCCCAGTGCGGGGGGCACCTGTTGGCGCACGATGGCGAAAGTGAGCACCATGAAGGAGCCGCCAAATCCGGTGAGGGCCAAAAGGGCAATCACCGCCCCTAGCGGCAAACCCGGCAAAACCACAATGGCGGCGATGGCCAGTGTCATGCCCGCGCATCCCAGCAGGACCAGCGGCTTGCGTCGGTTCAAAACATCTGACAGCCACCCGGACAAGGGCGCGCCCACGGCCCATCCCGCCAGAATGATGGAGACGGTGAACGCCGCCTGCGCCTTATCCAGCCCATAGGCCTCCATTAGATAAGGCGTGCCCCACAGCCCGCCAAACACCAGCATGGGGCCGGACATGGCGGCGGCCACCAGTGCCACTTTCCACACAATCCAGCGCGAAAGCGCATCCCGGCTAGCCAAGGCCAATTCTGCCCAGGTCATGGCGGCGTGCTCTTCCCGCACTTCTCCGGGTGGGCCATTGCGCACGATCAAGGCCACCAAAACGGCCAGCGCGAAGGCCACCCCTGCCAGGCCAAACTGGCTTGCGCGCCAGCCCACGGCCTCCACCACCAGCGCCATGGGCCCCTGCCCCAAAACACCAAATGTCATGCCAGAAACCATCGTCAGCCCAGCCATGAGCGCGAACCGGCGCGGCGGGAACCAACGGGCGGCCAGCGCGAGGGATGCCAAAAACCCCACCGCAGACCCGGCCCCCACGAGCCCACGGCCCAAATAGGCCAAGAGCACATCGTCAGCCATGCCAAACAGGGCGGAACCGAGACCGGCCAAGCTTAAGGCCACCACCAGCAAAACCCGCGCCCCAAGACGGTCCAAAAGTGCGCCCAGCGGAATTTGCAGAAACACATAGGGGTAAAAATAGAGGCCCGACAAAACCCCCAACATGCCCCCACCAATGGCAAAATCAGCCATAAGATCAGACACCATGACCGACGGCGCCACCCGCTGCACAAAGGCATAACCGAAGGCGAGCGCGGAGAGAGACCACACCAGCCATGCCCGCGCCCCACCAAGGGGCACTGTTGTCTCTATTTGTGAAGGCATGGGCAGTCCAAAGGCAAAAGTCTCGCACCCGTTAGAGCGCACAAAGGACGGCGGCGAAAGGGCTGTTGACAAGGCAGAGGCCGCACAATCCGCCTCACACCCCATGCCTACCAATCCCCGCGCAAACCCCTTAGATACAAAGCATGAACGAGAGTGCTCCGAATCGTGCCATGTCTTCAATCGCCGCCCGTGCCATGGGCGCGGCGCAGGCTGCGCGGCCGCGGGCCGACGCCGCTCCTTATCTCAATGGTTTGAACCCCGAGCAGCGGGAAGCCGTGCTCACCACCGAAGGCCCGCTTCTGGTGCTGGCCGGTGCGGGCACGGGCAAGACGCGGGTGCTCACCACGCGCATCACCCATATTCTGCAACAGCGTTTGGCTTGGCCCAGCCAAATTCTGGCGGTGACATTCACCAACAAGGCCGCGCGGGAGATGAAAGAGCGCATCGCCCAGCAAGTGGGGGAAGCTGTGGAAGGCATGCCCTGGCTCGGCACGTTCCACTCCATCAGCGTGAAAATCCTGCGCCGCCATGCGGAACTGGTAGGCCTGAAAAGCAATTTCACTATTCTGGATACGGACGATCAGGTCCGCCTGCTCAAACAGCTGATCCAAGCCGCCAATATTGATGACAAACGCTGGCCCGCCCGCCAACTGGCCAGCCAGATCGACAGCTGGAAGAACAAAGCGCTTGGGCCGGAGCAGATTTCCGAGGGCGAGGCCCGCGCTTTCGCCAATGGTCGTGGCCGGGAACTTTACCGGCAATATCAGGACCGGCTGAAAATCCTCAACGCCTGCGATTTTGGCGATCTGCTGGTGGAATCGATCCGCCTGTTTCGCGAGAACGCGGATGTGCTGGCGGATTATCACAACCGCTTTCGCTACATTCTCGTGGACGAGTATCAGGACACAAACGTCGCCCAATACATCTGGCTGCAATTACTGGCTGGGAAGGGAAGTGCGGGCGAGCCTTCGTCTTCTTCGGTATCGACTGAGACTTCATCTAGCCTAAAGTCGTCATCCGCGGGGGGCCGACCCAGGGTCTAGCGTAAAAGGACAAGGAGAAAAAGTTGGGGGGAGAAACGGGGGGAGGCCCCGGCTTGACTGGGCGG
>JBCCTO010000054.1:0-21446 GCA_039198355.1 Pseudomonadota bacterium | reverse complement strand
GACCCGTTGCGCAGCTGGAAAGCTATCTCTTCACGCTCCTCAAGGCTGAGCTGGCCATAACACTGTCCCATCGCAAACACATCCTACAATGTGTTGCACTTCAAACGTGAGTCTACAGCCGATCAAGTCGGCCTATGACGTGGAGATAGAGGCTATGTCCTACCCCACCAAATCCTCTTGCACCCGCTCCAAGGATTCAATATCGGGCCTCGTCATGCGCTCTTCTTCCTCTGGGGTCACACCGGCAAACCACACGTCTTCCGTCATAATCTGCGTGCCATCCGTGCGGGTGGCGGTGGACCGGAAGAGATCGCGGCCTTCGCTATCCTGGGCACCTTCATCCAACTGCAACTGGATTTCGGAAATCTCGAAATCCGCCAGAGTGAACAATTCGCCTTCCTGAACCTGCGCGTCACCATCATCCACCCACAGGTTCAGCCCCTCAAGCTCTTCTCCGCTGAGCGTACCGGAGCCATCCGCATCGCGCTGCGCCAGTTTTTGATAGCCATGGTTATACGCACCGCCTTCATCGCCGAACAGGCGCGTACCGTTCATGTCGTTGGCGGCCTGACCGTCTGAATTTTCCACCAGAAAACCGTCACCGGAACCGTCCAGCCACTCGATGGTCTCCAGATCACCATCCCCATCCATATCGAATTGGACGGTCTCACCCACGGCTTCGATTTCACTCTTATCCCGTGCCGTGGTTTCCCCGGTAACGCCGATTTCACCATCCTCATTCAAATCAAAAGCCACCGGTGACACGGAGGTGACGGCGAGTGTGATGTCGATAACAACGTCGGCGAATTCCAAAAACTCGATGGTTTGCAGCGTATCCGTGCCGCTTGGGCTGCCCGGCCGCAGGTCCGTGACGGTGTAGGTACCATCTTGATTGTCCATCACGTCATAATCGGCCTGAAGCCCGCTATAGACCGCCGTATCCGTCCCAGCCTGACCGCGCAAATCATCATTACCTTCGGCGCCAATGAGAATGTCATTGCCGCCCTCGGCGTAAACGCGGTCATCACCAATGCCTGCGGATACAAAGTCATCTCCGCCACCGCTGGAGATAATGTCCACGCCCTCCTCGCCGTAGATGGTTTGGGCCGTGTTATCCGTCAGGTCCGTTTCAAGAATATCATTGCCATCCCCCAGATAAACGGTGGTCTGCGCCGCCCCGATGAAAAACTCATCGCCAGCGCCGCTGCCGATCACCGTCTCAATGCTGGTATAGGTATCACCTGCCGCAAAGCCCGTGCGCCCCCCGGCCAGTTCATTGCGGTAATTGCCCAAGATGCCGTCATTATCCGTGTCGGCAAACAGCGCCACAACACCACTGGTGGCGTCAGCAAAACTGGCGGTGTCATTGCCTGCGCCGCCATCAATGGCATCAGCCCCATCGCCGCCCAGAATGAGGTCGTTATCGGCACCCCCAAAAAGAATATCGTCTCCGTTTTCACCCCAGATTTCATCCTCGCCAGCACCGCCATAGACCGTGTCATTGGCAAAACCGCTGAAGATGTCGTCATCGCCCTCTTCGCCGTAGAGGGTTTTGGCAACACCACCGCCAATATTGGCCGTGTCCAGCACATCATTGCCCGCCCCTAAGCGGGCTTCTTCCAATGCCAAAGAAGCGAACACGCGGTCATCAAAGGCAGAACCCACAAAACGTTCAATGCTGCTGAAACTGTCGCCCGCCGCATCGCCTGTTTGGCCGCCTTCTGCGGTCAGGACGTAATCACCATTGAGGCCAAACCCATCGGTGTCTTCCAGCAGGACGTCCACTCCGGCTGCTGCGTTGGAATAGGAGAGGGTATCCGTCCCCTCACCACCATTGAGCACATCGGCCCCTGCACCACCGATGAGAATGTCATTGCCGTCTCCACCATTAAGCGTGTCGCTACCTGCCGTTGTACGGGTGGTGATGAGGGCTGACGTGATCGCCGTGCCAATCCCGTCAAAATTGGAGGCCTGATCCGTTTGCCAGGCCACAAACACATCCCCATTAGCCGTCAATTCGGCACTGACCGGCGGCATATCATGGCTGTTATTGCCGTCCGTGGCCACGATGCCAATGTTGAACTCCGCCCCGGACTTTGTGCCATCGGCGTTGAAAAATTGGCCTTTAACGAACTTGTTGAGACCCGGATTATCCGCCTCGTCATAATAGACGGCCAGAAAGCGGCCATCGTGAATCTCCACCAGAAGCGGCGCGGACTGGGAGGTTGCTATGGCATCATTCACCCGCACTTCGGGGCCAGCCGTTCCGGCGGTCGTATTCACCACCACCAGAATGGACGCCGTACCGCTGGTATCACCCAGCGCAGGAACGCTACCCTCGGACTGAAAGCCCACCACCACATTGCCATTGGACAAGGCAAGGACGTTCACAGGCGGAGACTCCGTGCCATCGCTCCCCTCCACAGCCGTGCTGGAGATTGCAATTTCAGAACCATTGGCCGTGCCATCAGCGTTGAAAATCTGACCGCGCAGAACCATGCCGGGATTAGAGGTCTGATCGGCAAAGTCATACCAGACCACCATGTATCGACCATCCGTCAACGCCACCACAGAAGGCCCAGACTGGTTGCTGGCCTCCGTGGTGTTCACCTGCTGAACGGTAGAGGCAGTTTGCGTGAGAGGGTTCACCACGGTGGTTTGCACGCCGGTGGTGCCATTCCCCTCAATCCCGCCCGCATTCCCGCTGGCCACCCAGGAGACCGCCACTTGGCCTGAATTGAGCAGGGCAACGCTCACCGGCGGCATGTTGTAGCCGTCAAGGCCCTCCACCCCAACGGTACTCAGCGCTATCTCTGGCCCCAAAGCCGTGCCGTCCTGGCGCAACACTTGAGCGCGCACGAAAGCATTGGGGCTGCCGGTGATCGCATCATCAATCCAAACAGCCAAAACTGTTCCATCGGGCAGCGCCGTCAAAAGGGACGCGGACTGGTCCGTTGCTGTCGTCGTGTTGATTTGCCGGGCCGGGGTGGCGGTAAACGCCGACACATCAATGACCGACACCATGGATGCGCTGCCAGCGCCGTCAAGATTGTCGCTATCATTGGACATCCACGAGACCATCACATTGCCATTGGCCATGACGGTTGCGGTCACCGGGCGTGTTTCCAGACTATTGCTCAATTCCACATCATTGCTGCCGGGCGTGGTAAGGCCCACCTGAATTTCCGGACCAATGGGTGTGCCTACGGGCGAAATGATCTGCGCATAAAGGCCAGCGCTGTGGGAGGCATCGAAAGCATCGCCATAGTAAATGACCATCATATTACCATCGCCCAGCGTCAGCGTCACCGGGCCGGACACATTCCCCGCGCTCAGCGCGTTTAGGGCACCGGAATTGGCGACAGGGTCAGCCCCGTCCCGGTCTGTAGCGCGCACGTCCCGGTCACCAAACAGAATATCATTACCGTCACCGCCATTGAGAATATCACTACCATCCTGCCCGTGCAGGAAGACCCCACCATCGCCGCCCGTGATGACATCATCCGACCCTTGGCCATAGACATAGGCGGTATTGCCAGACGCGGTTAACCCATTCACTTGCGGTGTGCCAAACATGGCAAAGGGCGTGGGCGTTCCAAGCAGCGTCTCCACTTGGATCGTTTGATCATAGGTCAGCCCGCCACTATCCGTCACGCGAATAACCACCTCTTCCGGCGGGCGGGTGAGCGTATCGGCCGGGTCCGTGAAACGGTCCAATGAGGGTGTATTGCTCACCCGCAATTCATTGCCGACAATTTCCAAAGACCCGGTGGCATCGCTCCCAATACTGTAGGAAAGCGCATCCCCTTCCGGGTCGGTGCCGGAGAGGGTCGCCACCACCGTTCCCGGCGCGGCATCGGCTGGCACGCCCACCACATCTTCCAAAACATTGGCCACAAAGGCAGGGTCGCCCGTGCCCCCGGGAACGCCATTCACCTCCAGCCGGGCCAACTCATGGTTACCGGTGGTGTCTGTCATGGCACCCCCTAAAGCCGGGGTTGCCCCATCAAAGGTCCAGTTGGCCACCAGATTGGACGTTGTGGGCGCGATGGTCTGATTGGCGCTGGCCAAAACTTCTGCAGGCGTGCGCACCGTATCGAACAGGCGCACATCGTAATAGGTGCCGGAAAAGGCTTCGAACGTCTGAAAATCGCTGCCAGGCGTGTCTTGATCCTGACCCAAAATGGCGGTGGTGCCTGTGGGGATCGTGAAGCCCGGCTGCACTCCGGTCAGCGTGCTGACGACGGTGCCATCCACGTAGACCACCATTTCACCGGTGGCTGCCTCACGGGTAACCGAAAGCGTATGCTGACCACCGTCCAACAGCACAGCCGCATTGGCACCCGTGTGATAGAAAATATCGTTCACCTTCAATGTAATCTCAGGAAACCCGTTGAGATCGTCAATGCGAACGTCCAACACTTCGTTGGCCAGAACCCGCTGATTGTAAATGGAGGTGCGACCGGCAACCAGATCATAGTCTGCAATGGCAATTTGGAATTCCAGCGTGAAGTCGCTGACACCCGCCCACAGGGCATCCTCATCCACCACTTGGAAATAATCGGCATCGCCACCGTTGAAATTGATCTGCACTCCTTCATTGCCGGCAACGCTCAAACCGGTGGGCGCTTCATTGGCGTCCTGCACCACAATTTGATAGGTCTGGGTGAGACTTTCCACCGGCACGCCATCGTCGTCCACGGTAACGCTGAGCGTGTAAGACCCCACCGTTTCCCGATCCAGCGTCACGCCCGGCGTGGTGCGAATTTCATTGCCCACGATCTCAAAATTGCCACCGCCACCAGTCAGCGTGTAATTGAAATTGGCCTGGTTCGTGGTTTCCGCATCGCTGGTAAACAGCGTTGCCACCAGCGCACCCCCGGCTGCATCTTCACCCACAAAAATCGCGTCACTAATCGTGCTTGCCGTAAAACCCGCGCCTGTGGGGATGTAAGCGGGATCCAACGAAACCCCACCACTGACCTGATTGGTTACCGTGCCCCCATGGGTGTCCTGAAATTGCCAATTAGCAATGAGGCCCGGTTCGGTGGGAGCGACGGTGTTTCCTGCATTGGCAAGAATTTCAGCTGGTGTTCGCACGTCCTCGAAGACGCGCACGTCGTCAATGGTGCCCTTAAACACTTCATTGGTGACGAAGCCACCACCCACTGAATCCTGTTCCTGGCCCAAAACAATTTGACCATTGGGGCGAATGGTTTCGCCTACGGCAATGCCCGTCCCATCGGCTACGGGCGCGCCGTCGATATAGAGCGCCCAATCGCCCAACGTGTTGTCCCAACTGAAGGAAAGCGTGTGCTCTTCCCCATCCACCAACACATCGGCGGGCGCAACGTTGCTCAAATAGCCGGTGCTCAATTCAATATCGATATTGGGGGAGCCGGAATTGTAAGAAATATAGAGGCTGATCTCGTCATCATTGAACGATCCGCCTGTAAAATAATTCAACAAAGGGATGATATTGACGCCCGAGAAATCGGCGATGGAGAACGTCATCTCGTAGGTGAAGCTGCCGCGCCCGCCAAAGACCACCGGGTCCAACGGGTTGCTGATAATGTCCCCATCATTGACGAAGTAATAGGCGTTATCGCCGCCATCCACATTCAGCGCCAAGGTGTCGTTATTGCCAACGATCACCATCTCTTCGGGAGCATCATTCACGGGGGTCACCGTCACATCCAGATCATAGGACGTGGCAGCGAGATTGCCTTCATCATCCCGGAAGGAATAGCTGACGGTGGGGGCCGTGCCATTGTAGTTTTCATCGGGCGTGAAGGTGATGACGCCTGTCACCACGTCCACATCCCACTGGCCAACGCCGGGTTCGGTGAATGTCTTGCCCGGCAGGGGAGCGCCAACGATGAACACACTTGTGGGGTCTGGCGTTCCATCCACGTCACTGGCGCTTGCCATCACATCAAAGGTCGCCACACCCTCTTCAGCGATGGTTTGGGAGAAATCCACACCCGTGGGCGCATCGGCCTGGGGCAGAACTGTAACCGTGCTGGTGGCCGTGTTGGACACCAACACCCCGTCCCCATCGGTCACCGTAATGGGGAACGCCCGATCCCCCGCCGTCGGGTCTTCGGAAGTGTGCTCATAGCCCAGCGCCCGCAATAAGGTCTGCGCCTCGGCGGCGGTGAAATGGACAGCCCCATTGGGCGTGATGGTCATTGTTTGCGCAGCCGCATTAACCGAGAAGCGGGCATTCACACCGCTCACCAGAAATGTGGTGCTGACATTGGCAACACCTGAGAACGCATTCCCGCCCAGCGAGATAAACTCACTGCCCATGTCCACCAGGGCAGAATAATCGATGATGATGTTGTCAATCTCGTCTTCCGGATCGCTCAACACAGCATCCACATCGGCCAGCAATTGAACGGGGCTGTTTTCGGTAAAAGTGACCGCAAAATCCGCGCCTGGGCCGGATGCATCAAGGTCCAAAGCCGGCGCATCCAAAATCGGCGTAATGCTCACATCCAGCGTCAGCGGTGAAGCCAGCGCGTTTCCTTCATCATCATTAAATGTGTAGGAGATTTGCGGAACAGCCCCATCATAATCCGCCTCCGGCGCAAAAGTGATGGCGCCTGAGACCAAATCAACGGACCACTGCCCAACACCCGGCTGCACCAGCAATTTGCCCGCCCCCGGTGCACCCACAATGGTCACGCTTGTGGGGTCCGGTGTTCCATCCACATCATTGGCTGAAGCCATCACGTCAAAGACGGCACTGGTATCTTCATTCACCGTAGTGCTGAAACTGCTGCCGGTGGGCCGGTCGATGCCCGGCACAACGGTCAGAGTCCCGACGGCCGTATTGGAAAGCGTGACACCATCCCCGTCGGTCAGCGTAACAGCGAAAGTGCGGTCCCCCGCCGTGGGGTCTTCTGACAGATGCTGATAGGTGCCTGATCGTAAGATGGTCTCCACCTGCGCAGCGGTGAAAAACGGGCCTGCCGTGGGGGTGATCGTAAAACTTCCGTCCATCTTCGTCAGGGCCACACCGATACCGGCATAGGTGGTGTTGAGCGTTGCAGGCCCCGACAAGGTGAAAGTATTGGCAAGCAGACCCACAATTTCATCGCCAGGAGCATCCGCATTGCCCGCAACAGCGATTGCGATTTCGGCAACCTCATCCTCTGCATCGGTCACGGTAAGCGCCGTATCCGCAAAAATTTGCGCCGGGGCGTTTTCATTAAAGGTGGCATTATAGGCTGTGCCAATGGTGGGGCCGTTCAGGTCCACAAGGGGCGCATCATTGGTGGGCAGCACCTCCACCGAAATTGTCTGCGCCACCGAAACGGTTCCATCACTCACCTGATAGCTGATCGTATCGGTGCCATTGAAGTTCAAATTCGGCGTGTAACGGATATTGCCCATAGGTGTGACAACAACCGTGCCGTTGATGGCGCTCAAAGAGGCATCATTGACCACAAACAGGGTGTCCCCATCCGCATCCTCAGCATTGGCCGCCCCCAACACATTGATTTCTGCAATGGTTGTGTCTTCGTTGGTGGTTTGCTGCGGCAATTGTGTGAGTACGGGCGCATCATTGACGTTTTGATTGGTCACGGTCGCCACCGCATCCACCAGATTGCCCGCGTCATCCTCCGCCTGCACCGTAATATTAACCGGCGTGGCTTCCTGCGGCGCATCTGACAGGTTTTCATAGACCAACAGAGACACCAATTCGGTGACCTGTGCGCTGTCCAGGACGCCACCGCCCAGATCGGTAATCGCCATTTGCCGCGTGGCTGCCGTATAGGTGACCACCACATTCAAACTGGCCGTGGTCAAGGTAAAACCGGCATCGGCATCCAGCGGCACCGCCGTGCCGTTGAGCAGCAAGACATCATCAGCCCCATGGGGGTTCACATCGGCGGTTATGCGCAAAGCGACAATGGCCTCTTCCGGGTCGGAAAAGACCGGCCCATTGGCTAACGCCACCGCGCCAGCCTCCTCCACATGGGTCACCGTGTGGCCATTGCCGGGCGCGACGCCATTAAGGTCCAGCACGGGCACATCATTGTCCGGTGTCACCTGCACATTCACCGTGGCTGGCGTGATAAAGCCCGTGCCATCGCTGATTTGATAATCAATGCTGGCCGTGCCGTTGAAATTAAGACCCGGGGTAAATTCAATGCGCGACCCGTCCCACACCGCCAGCCCTTGGGCGGACGAAACGGAACCGGGAATGACGCTGATGGGATCGCCATCCGGGTCCACAGCGGGGGCCAGCACATCGATGAAAATGGGGCCCGTATCTTCAGACATGGTCAAGCCCAGCGGAGGGTTGGCGATGGGTGCTTCCGGTTGGTCGGTAATCGTAACCCGCACCGTCTCCGTATAGGTGTCGATCCCGTCACTCACCTGCACATCAAGGTCGATGAAAGGCGTGGCCTCATGGTCAAGACTGGCCGTGGGCAACAAGCGCAATTCATTGCCCACGATCTCAAAATCGGTGTTGGGTCCACCCAACAGCGTAAACGTATGATCCACCGCGCCGTGGTCCAGATCATCGGCCGCCAGCACAGCAACCACCCCGCTGGTGGAATTTTCTGCCAAAATGGCAGACGGGTAGGTGATGTCCGTAGGCGCATCATTGACGGGCACCACGGTCACCGTGGTCGTTGCGGTGGCGGAAGTGAGCTGATCCAACGGATCGGCGGTAAAATCCGTCGCCGTTATCTCAAACGACCGCACCCCCGCCGTTGGGTCATCGCTGGTGTCGAAATAACCCACAGTGCGCAAGATGCCTTCCGCCTCGGCACTGGTGAAGGAATTGCCCGCCCCCAACTGATGGGTAAATGTCAACGTCTGCGTGGCGGCCACCCAATCATAAATGACAGGCACACCGCCCACCGCGATGGACCCGCTGGCATCCCCATTCATGGCAAAGGGCGTGGTGATAATCATCAAGGATTCGGTTGCCGTGGGCGCGGCACCGGTCATGGTGACGGTGAGTTGCGAGAACAAATCCCCTTCATTGGTAAAGTCGTCGAACAGGTCCACATCCGTTGCCACCAGCTTCACTGCGGGATCATTTTCCGTGTAGGTCACAGCATAATCATTGCCGGGCGCTGCCGCCGATAGATCAAGAAGCGGCGCATCGTTGACCTGGCTGACGGTGATAGCGATGTGCGCTGGCGCAGACCGGTATCCCGAAGTATCGGCAACGGAATACTGGACCGGCGTGACCACCCCGTTGAAGTGGGCCTCTGGGGCAAAACTGATGGTGCCTGTGCCCGTATTCACGGACCAAACCCCTTCGCCCGCCACCGTCAGCGATGTGACCAGCGCGCCGCCATCGATGAGCCGCACGCTGGAGGGGTCGATGGGGTCATCATTGGGCGTATCATTGGCCAACACCGTAACGACGATGGCACCGGAATCTTCCGCACTTGTGGCGGTATCCGGGTTGGTGGATGGGGCATTGATAGTGGAATTAAACACGACCGTAGTGGTGGCAATGTTGGAAAAGACATCACCATCCCCCACGGCAATTTCCACGGTGCGGGCCGCCACAGAGGGGGTGCCACTGCTGCTGACAAATTGCACACCGCGCATCGCATCCAGATAAGTTGCGCTGTTGGCAGACCCCGTCAGGGTGACCAGTATTTCCGGCCCAGCCACAGCCACCGTATAGCTCAGGCCATTAACGGTTCCTGTGTCACCATCACCAACGGCCACACCATTTATCGCAAACCCATCACCTGATTGGGCATTGGTGAGCCTGAGCGTGGCACCCTCAAATTGAGTATCATCCACGTCGCCCAGGGATGCGGTTTCATCAAGCAAGGAAACCGGTGCAGCATCGTTTTCAAACAGCACCTGATGGCCCGTATCGGCAGGATTGGTGGCTGCCGTGAGCAGGATCACATTATCGATGGAAATATCGTCAAAACCGCCGGAACCCAGCGGATCGTCATCCCAGCGAAAAACGATGTCGCCCCCGTTCGCCACATCAGCGGGCAAATCCACGGTCACGCTCTCATAAGTCCAGTCCAGCATGGTGGATCCGTTGAGGGAGGCTGGCGTGCCACTGGCGCCGTTTAGATAGGAAATGCTGGCCGTCGCACCATTCCCGGAAGGGGTCGTTAAAACGAAATAATCCACACCACCGATAGAAAGCGTCAGCGTTTGCGAGGATCCACCCATGCCCCCCAGATCGGCATTATTCCAGGCCGCATCGAACTGCACGCGGCCCGCCCCAAACGCACCCGGGCCAGTGGCCAGCCCCGATAAGCCGGATTGGGCGAGCGTTGACGTGGAACTGGGCGAGAAACCGCTGGTGGAAGGGGCGTTATAAGATATGCCTTGGCTGTCAAAACTGCCGGTCTCGGTCCAATCGTCCCAGTCAGCGGGGCCAGTGGCCGTAAATTCGGAATTGCGCACCACATTTTGCAAGTCGCTGAGGTCCAGCACCGGCGCATCATTCACCGCCGTCACATCAATGAGGAATGTGCTTGTTACCAAACCGCCAAGATTACCGTCATCGATCTGGTACGTAATCTCATCTTGCCCCACGAAATTCGCGGGTGGGGTGTAGGACAGCGTGCCGTCGGGATTGGTGGTCACGACCCCGCCTTCCCGGGAGGAGGCGCTGCCATTGACGGTGAAAATCGTATCCCCGTCCGCATCCGTTGCACCGCTCAACACGTCGATATTGACGAGCGCCACGTCCTCTGCCGTGGTCTGGCCCACCAGAGTGGCGGGGACTGGAGCATCATTGACCGGAAGGATATTGAAACTCACCTTCGCCGCCGTGGAATTATTGGCCGGGTCGGGCGTGCCGTCATTGACCACATAATCCACACTGGCCGGTCCCGTATAATCCGCGTCCGCCTCAAAACGGATTGTGCCATCGGGGTTGAGACTGGCTGTGCCGCCCGAGCTGGAGACGATGGATACGGAGAGGGGATCACCCTCCACATCCACGGCCTGGTCCAACACGTCCAGCGCCGCGATGGTGCCATCCTCGGCAATATCCGCCACGGTAGGCACCACAATCTGCGGCGCGTCGTTGACCGGGGTCACGTTGAAGGTGAGTTGACCTGCCGTGCTGTTATTAGCCGGGTCCGGCGTGCCATCATTCACACGGTAATCAACGGTGGCAGGGCCGTTGTAATCCGCATCCGCCTCAAACCGGATCGTCCCATCCGGGTTCACACTGGCCGTCCCCCCCGTGCTGGAAACGATGGATACCGATAGCGTATCCCCCTCCGTATCGGTGGCCTGATCGAGCACGTCGATGGCAGCGATAACACCATCTTCCGCCACATCCGCCACCGATGGCACCACAATCTGCGGGGCATCATTGACGGGCAGAATATTGAAAGTGATCTGCCCCGCGGTGGAATTATTAGCCGGGTCGGGCGTACCGTCATTGACCAGATAATCGATGACCGCAGGACCATTATAATCCGCATCGGCCTCAAAACGGATTGTGCCATCGGGGTTGAGACTGGCTGTGCCGCCCGAGCTGGAGACGATGGATACGGAGAGTGGATCACCCTCCACATCCACGGCCTGGTCCAACACGTCCAAGGCAGCGATGGTGCCGTCCTCGGCAATATCCGCCACGGTAGGCACCACAATCTGCGGCGCGTCATTGACCGGGGTCACGTTGAAGGTAAGTTGACCTGCCGTACTGTTATTGGCCGGGTCCGGCGTGCCATCATTGACCAGATAATCAACGGTGGCCGGGCCGTTGTAATCCGCATCCGCCTCAAACCGGATCGTCCCATCCGGGTTCACACTGGCCGTGCCCCCAGTGCTGGAAACGATGGATACCGATAGCATATCTCCTTCCGTATCGGTGGCCTGATCGAGCACGTCGATGGCAGCAATGACACCATCTTCCGCCACATCCGCCACCGAGGGCACCACAATCTGCGGAGCATCATTGACGGGCAGGATATTGAAAGTGATCTGTCCCGCCGTGGAATTATTGGCCGGGTCGGGCGTGCCGTCATTGACCAGATAATCGATGACCGCAGGACCATTATAGTCCGCATCCGCCACAAACCGGATGGATCCATCCGGGTTAACGGTGGCCGTCCCGCCCTGATCTGAAATGATGGTAACCGCGAGCGTATCATTTTCAACATCGGTGGCCTGATCCAGAACATCAATGGAAGCAAGAATAGCATCTTCGTTCTGATCGGCCACAAGCGGCACGACGATGTCAGGCGCATCATTGACGGGTGTCACTTCCAATTGAAGTGTCGCTGTCACCATCCCATTGGGATGACCATCGGTGATTTGATAGGTCACCGTGTCGGTGCCAAAGAAATCGGCAGGTGGCGTGTAGTCGAGCGTGCCATCGGCATTAATAAC
Organism: Pseudomonadota bacterium; assembly: GCA_039198355.1. Classification (GTDB taxonomy): domain Bacteria; phylum Pseudomonadota; class Alphaproteobacteria; order Rhizobiales; family Rhizobiaceae; genus Pseudahrensia. The sequence goes on along the minus strand of JBCCTO010000054.1, from coordinate 9,086 downwards.
GGCCACACCGCCGCGGCTGGACGCAAATGTGCCCGCAATGACGGTAACGGTATCGCCGTCCACATCGCTCACATTGCCCAAAAGGTTGATGCCCGTCAGCGTTGTATCTTCAACGGCGGTGGACCCCACGGGAACATTGGCATCCGGCGCATCATTGATGGAAGTGACCTCCACCGCCACCTCGCCCGTGGCTTCTCCACCATTACCGTCCGCAATGATGTAGGTAATCGTATCGGTGCCAAAGAAGTCCTGATCTGGGGTATAGCTCAGCGTGCCATCACCATTAATGCTCACCTGACCGTGGGAAGCGGAGGCTTGTAGCACACTGATCCCATCACCCTCCTGGTCAAACGCGCCGGCCAACACCTCTATACCGGCCTGAACCGTGTCCTCATCGCCAACGCTGGTTTGCCCCTCGGCGGCAACGGGCGCATCATTGACCGGCAGTACTGAAATTTCGAATTCGGAGGTATCAGAACCCCCATTGCCATCATCCACCGTGTAGACGATGCGGTCCGTGCCAGAAAACTCTGCCGGGGGCAGATAGTTGATACTGCCATCGGCATTGATAGTCACCGTCCCCACCTGCGCGCTGGCCTGGGTGATGGTCAAATCATCCCCGTCCACATCAAAGGCGGAACCCAGAAGATCAATATTCGTGCGTTCCGTATCCTCCAACGCAGTCACCCCGGATGGACGACCGGCAAAGGGAAGGGCATTGCCATCTTCGCTCACAACACCGGCGGCGACCGCCACATCCTCCGATGAGAGCGGTTCGCCCTGATCGCCATTAGTGACGGCGGGGACGGCCAAATCATCCGTCCGCCCAAAACGGCCTGCACCACCCCCATTGGTGGGGACGGCAAGTTCCACATCCAGGCCACTATCGTCTTCATTTCCCACGGGGGGCAAAAGTTCCTGACCATTCAAATCGATCAGACGATCATCCCCTTCACCGCCCCTGAGTGCGTTGCCACCACTGGCTTGGGCTGAAAACAGAGCGGCATTGGCGTCATCTGCATTTTCACGGGGTGCCATGCGGTTACCGGATGTATCGCGCTGCGCCAGCGCAAAGCTGCGGGCAGCCAATGCCGACTGGGTGGCCACAGCAAACAGCACAGCCGCCGAAGCACCATCATCGGAATTGTTGAGGGCTGGCACAGCCACCGTATTAACGGCGCTCTGATCCACCGTCTTCGGGTCCCGAATGGTCCAACTGAAGGAGGAGGTGAGCACTTCCCCATGGGCCGTATAGATGACGATGGAGACCGTATAGGGGTCCCCCGTCACCGCCTCATCGGCCAACGTGCCTTCAACGCGCATGCGACCGGGGTTATAGTCCAGGCCGGGCGGCATGCCGATCATGTGGATCGTGCATCCCTCATTCATCATCTCATCCGACAGGAATGTGCCCACATCAAAGGAAATATCGGCCCCCATATCATCGGCCTGATCCGGGATGAGCTGCTGCTCCAATTCCACCTGATTAGCGGATAATTGTTTTTCCGCAAGCGAGGTTGCCAATTCCTGATCGATATTGATGGCCAGCGCTTCCGACGGCTTAAAGTCCCCTTCGCCATGGAAATGTGTATGGGTCTCCCCGTCGGATCCCAGTTCCATCACCACATCATCAAAACTGATGGAAACACAATTGGGCAGCACACTGTAATGGGCATCCGTCCACACGATGGCGGGGGAATTGGCAGCCAGTTTCCAGCCATAAGCCGTAGAATTTCCAGGCACATGGTAGATCAGCCCACCCTCCGTGGGAGAGCGGGTAACGCCTGGAATTTCCGTGGGATTGCTCATGGATGAACCCTCAATATCATCGGCGGGCCAAGGCCAGTTGGGCAAGGCGCGGGCTTGCAATGGTGAAGGCCAATTCGTGGGCGGCGAGCATTTCCTCGTGCCGCACCGTCTCCAACTGAATTTGCGCCCGGGCCAGTTTCACCTGTTCGTCCAAGACATCGGTGACCGCCCGGAAGCCCGCCTTGAACTCCCGTCGCGCACCCTCCAGCCCGGTGGCGATGGCATTCACCTGGCGCGAGATGATCGCCACACGGCGGCGCGCCGATTGATAGGCCGTCCATTGCCGCTCGATCTGCCGCTCCACCAGACGGGCCTGATCCAAAGCCTGATATCCCCGCTCCAGCGCCTCATGGCGCGCCGCATTGACGGTGGGCGCCATGGTGGCATCGAACAGCGGCATGCGCAGGCGCACGCCAACGCTCCAGTCGCTGTCGGAAGAAGATGGTGTGGAGCGGTAAAGGTCGCGGTTATAGCTGCCAAAAGCATTGACCTGCGGACCAAAGCGACCCCGCTCGGCCTTCGCGGTGTGCTGGGACGCAGCCGCCGTGTTGGTGACCGCCGCAAGGGTGGGATTATAGCGCAGACCTTCTTCGATGGCGGCCTCGCGGGTTTTGGGCAGCAGGCCGGTCAACCGGGCAGCCGCCAACTTGCGCGGCGCGTGCTTGCCGGTCAGGCTTTCATAATCGGCTTGCGTTTCCTCCCGCGTGCGGCGGGCCAAATCGCGCTCGGACCGGGCGGACTCCACATTGGCATCGGCAATGGCGATGTCCGTGCGGCTACTATCTCCGGCCTCAAACAAGCGGCGGGCGATGGAGGCAATGCGCTGCATGGCGTTCACATTGGAGCCCAAGATGCGCTCCACCCGCCGTTGTAGCCGCAGGTTAATGTGGGCCGTCACCGCTTCCAGCGCCACGCGATGTTCCTCAGCCATGAAAGAATAGGCAGACGCCCGGGCCGTGTATTTGGCCGAGCCCAACAGGTTGCGGTTCACTCCGCTGGTGTAGAGGGGCAGTTGCACCTCCACCCCCGCGCTTACGATCTCTCCAGTGCTGTTCACGCTGGACGTGGACACGCCCCCCTGCCCATTGGCAGAGCCGGTCACGGTGGCTTCCACCCGGGGCAGGAAAGCGGCCATAGCCCCATGGACACGTGCCCGGTCCACATTGGCCCGCTCCAGCCGCGCCCGGGCAGAGTAAGAACCGCGCAAGGCCGCTGACACGGTATCCCCCACGCCCGCCTGCCCGGACCGCAACCCCCCATAGGCATTGGCCACATGCATCATGGAATGGCGAAGCGGCCCAGCTTCGGGGATGGAGTAGGTGACATTGCGCTCCTGCACGGCATCGCGGGTGCCGCGAAACAGGATCACCGGCACGACATTGTCGCGCAGATAAAGCAGGGTGGACCCCAGATCGTCCAGAAATCCGGTTTCCTCAACCGCTTGATCCGGGGCCGCATAACTTGCGGTCACGAGGGGATCAGTGTCACCGCCCGCCGTCACTGCTGTGGACTGGCCTGCCGCGGACTGGCCCGCCGCGGAAGAGCCGCGCAAGAAGTTTCGCTGACCGTTCGGCTGCACCTGCTGTTTATGCCGACTGCTGACTGACCCGCGCAGCCCGGTGCTTGGTGTGGCATGGCTTTGGGAACGACGCAGCGCCGTTGGTTTTTGAGCCTGGCTATCGGACCCGCGCAACATCAGGTTAATGGGGGCTTCCGTGGCGATGGAATGGGTGGCCATAAGGCCAATCGCAAGCACGGCTGATCCGGCAAGGGCGGTGCCGGTGTTCAAGAAACGGCGACGGGCCGCTCCTCTTTCTCGCCTTGGAATACGCAACATAACCAACTCACAACTCATGCCCTTCGACGTGAAGGACTACGCAACAAACAACCCCAACTCTCTTTTCGGGGTCACAATACTGGCCCGGCCTCTCCATTGGATTAACGAAAAGGCGGGCATTGTCCTGGGCGTTATTGTTCTCGAAACGCCCGTCTAAAACTCTCGATCATCGGCTTGGCCAGATAGGTCAGGAAGGTGCGCTCCCCCGTATGGATGTAGACTTCCGCCTGCATACCCGCCTGAATATCGGCCCGCCGGTCACGCCCTTGACCTTTGGTGCCCTCAATGGCCAACCGTACCGTAAAATAGGGATCCCCCGTCTTTTCATCGGTGGCGGCGTCAGCGGCCTTGTAGATCACCCGGCCGGTCAGCATGTCGTCCAAGCGCCTGTTGAAGGCGGTGACCGCTATGTCCGCGTTTTGTCCCGATTGCACGTAGTCAATATCGCCGGGCGAAACGCGGGCCTGCACGATGAGTGCCGATCCGGCGGGCACCAATTCGCCAATGGGATCAGCCGCCCCCACCACGCCGCCCTCGGTGGAAACGCTCATACGGGTAATCACCCCTGCTTCCGGCGCCCGCACCACAGCAGACGAAACCGCCGACCGGGCGGCCACTAGCAGATCGGAAATTTCAGCCAGTTCTCCCACAATCTTTGTGTATTCTTGCGCCGCAGAAGAAGCCGCATCGGCCTTCACCCGCCGCATGCGAATGCGCATCTCATCAATCTGCGTGTTCAAGCCTAAGACATCCAGTTCCAGCGCTTTGACTGTGCCCTGGGCCTCCAGGAGGGACCGCTGCTTTTCATAAACGCGGTTGCGGGGTACATACCCCTCCCGCTGGAGCGGCTCCAGACGCTTTAATTCCGAGGCCGTCATGGACATGAGCGCTTGCTGGGCCTCCAGCTTGGCCAAAAGCCCTTCCCGCTGTTTGTTCAGGGTGAGTACCTTTTGCTCAATGCCGGCCAATTCCTGCTGCAAAACGGCTTGACCCTTCTCAAAGGCCAAACGCTGTTCATCCATCAATGAAGCTGCCTGGGGCTTTGGCGGAACGGACGCCGTCGTCATGGTGTCCAAGCCGCTATCGGATGGCAGGCCCGACCGCAGAAAGGACAAACGCATCCCTTCACCAAAACGGTCTTTTGAGCCGCGCAGGCTCATGGGCACGGTTGGCTTCTTCACTACGGGACCCGGCATGCCCCGCAGACCTTCAGACCTTTCAGCATCCAACCGGGCGCGCAAAGCCACCAGCGAGGCATGACGCGCCTCAAGCCGGGTTAGCTCCCCTTGGGACTTGGCGGTATCCAGAGTGATGACGGCATCCCCCTGTTCCACACTCTCCCCTTCCTGCACATGAATAGTGCGCACCCGCCCGCCAGAAGGGTGCTGGATGAGTTTGTTACGCCCTTCAGAAACAAACGTCCCCGGTGTCACCACTGCCGATGCCAAGGGAAAGGTCATGGCCCAGACCAAAAAACCCACCATCAAAAGGCATACGGACCAGAAGCCAAAGCGAATGATGGGACTGCTATCCGTGGTGGTGGCCGACTGCCAACGGATACTGCCATCATCTCGAACGCGCGTACGTAGACCGTCCTCATCCCGGTCGGCCCATACATCCAGTTCTGAAATGGTGGATGGTTTTAAGCCCTCACTCATGGAGAGCCCTCCACCCGCACAGCACCCATTTGCCGCGGTTTAGCCGCATTGAGAGAGGTGACCGTCACCTCCGGCTTGGCCCCACCATGCTGGGTCGCGGCCCCACTGCCTTCTTCCGGCCGGTCATCCGTATGGCGCGCCCGCCACTGGCCACGATTTTCCTTAAACGACACCATGCGCCCGTCATTCATGGTCAGCACATAGTCAGCCACTTTCAGGATGGAGCGGCGCTGGGAAACCACGATGGAAGAAATGCCCTCGTCGCGGGCGAGCGACAGGGAACGCAACAGAGAATCCTCCGCCCGCTGGTCCAGATGGGCATTGGGCTCATCCAAGATCATTACCCGAGGCTGGGCGTAGAAAGCCCGGGCCAGCGCCAATTGCTGCTGCTGACCACCGGACAATTCCCGATTGTCCATGTTCACCAGCGTGGCATAGGCCTCTGGCATTTTGGCGATGTGAGAATGAATATCCGCCTTGCGTGCTGCCGCAATGATACGCTCCTCATCCGGGTAAGGCTCGTAGCGCGAAATATTCTCCGCAATGGTGCCGGGGAACAGGTGACTGTCCTGGGGCACGTAGCCGATGGACTCACCCTTGCGATCCTCCGGCCAAAGGGAAAGTTCAAAATCATCCAGCCGCACAGACCCATCGGACGGCTTCAATGCACCCGCCAAAAGTTTCGCCAGCGTGGATTTACCAGCCCCCGTGGGGCCAATAATGGCAAGGACGTGGCCCGCTTTGAGGGAAAAAGAAATATTGTGGAGCACCGTCTGGGTGCGCGCCCCGCTCTCCACATCGTAGGACACATCTTCCACGGCCATATCCCCGACGGTGAGTTTGGGAATAACCGCACGGCGTTGTTCCGGAATGCCGTTCATAAAAGCTTCCAGATTGCGAAAGGCCGTGTTGGCATGGGTGATCCGGTCCCACGATCCAATGACCTGCTCCACCGGCACAAAGGCGCGGCTGGAGATGAGTGAAGAAGCAAAGATCACACCGCCGGAAAGATCACCCCCCAGCACCAAATAGGCCCCCCAGGCCATGAGGATAATTTGAAGGCTTTGGCGAATGGCCCGCGTCAGGCCGTAGAAAAACGCCTGCACTTGCGCAGACTTATCCGCTTGCGTAAGCGCCCCATCCATCTTACCGCCCCAGCGCTGCAAGAACGTGGGCAAAAGGCCCATGGCGCGGATGTCTTCACTACGATTGATGATGGCTTGTGAAAAAGACACCGCATCGGAATTCTGCCGCGTGGCGTTTTCGCTGGACTCTAAAGACAGTCGCCGGTTCGCAAAGGCCAGCCCAGCTAGAAGCAAGATGCCCACCAGCGTGATAAAGCCCAATTGCACATGCAGCACGAACAACAGGGCCAGAAAGATGGGCGTGAAGGGCAGATCGAACAGATTAATCATGGCCCGCCCCGACAAAAATGTGCGCAGCGCATAAAAATCACGCATGAGCTGAGATTTGCCGCCAAACTCGGCTGGCACGCTGTGGGTATGGATCAAGCCGGAAAACAAACGCCCCGCTGTTTGAGTGACATAGTGGGCCGACATACGCTGGGCAATCATCAGTCGCACGGCTTCCGTAATGCCCAATAGAGCCAAAGCAGCCAGCGCAATGAGCGTAATGTAAAGGAGCGTTTCGCGGCTGCCGGAGACCAAAACACGGTCGTAAATGGCGATCATGTGGATGGGCATGGCGAGCAAAAGCACATTGGCCGTCACCGAGAAAACGAACAGCCATTTGAAGTTCCTCAAAAGGCCGCTAGTAGGGGCTTGTGCAGCCCCTTTCTCCATGTCCCGCTGTTTGTCCACGCCAACTCTACGCAAGTTACAAGTGTACTCAGCGTCCAAAGCTAGGCAGATATGGCTAACAAACAGTTTCCCTTTCGCGCTTTGTTAAGGTTAACAAAGCGTCATGACTTTGCCGAGTAAGCGAAATAGGACGAGGCGGACCCGCACTCACGGGGCCTCTGCTTAACCAATAAGCCAAACGGCGCAAAACGGCTTACGGGTTTGGTCCAGTCTGGGTGTCACAAACCCCCAATTTCCCATTGTCCCCACCCCCGCTTTCAAGCTAAGGATCGCCCGCAGGCAAAGGCGGCCCGAAGGCCCCAAAAAGCCTACCCGTGGAGAGGTGCCGGAGTGGTCGAACGGGGCGGTCTCGAAAACCGTTGTGCGCGCAAGCGTACCCAGGGTTCGAATCCCTGTCTCTCCGCCATTTCTTTTTCATCGCCTGGAATAGCCCCTAAAACGCTGAAAACACTATTGGTTTTGGCGGTTCGAAACCCTTGATTCCTTCGATACGGTAATGGGGCTGCAAACACCAATTTGAGCAATGTCTTGCTGTGTAGAGGATCGTCAGAAGCCCATAGTTTCCAAGGGTTTGCCAGAAAATTCATTGCGGTTCGAAAATTCTCATCAAAGGCGTTCTGCGCTTCCGGCTTTTGAGCCAGATTTTCGGTGATAAGCGCCTTTTCCGCGTCTAAATGCTCAAGCTTGCTTTCAAGCGCGGCGATGGCAGACGTGCTTGTGGTTTCAATCAAGCGATCCGTGATACGCGCAATCTTGGTCGAAATGGCTTTGAGCGCTTGCTTTTGCTTATCTCGTTTGGCTGCAAGGCCCAGGATGCGGGAGTCCCATAACTCTCTGAACATGGCTGAGACAGTGGCTAGGTAAGGGACTGATGGCCTCATGGATTGAATGAGCGTTTCAAACTCGCCTTCAATCTTGGCCTTGGGAATGGCTTTGCGGCGTTCGCTACATTCCTTGTTGAAGCACTCGTAATATGAGTAGTGATTGTTACGCCCTTTGGCCTTGTAAGCCGTCAGAGGCTTGCCACAGCAATCACAGGTCACAAAGCCCTTCAGCGCAAACTCGCTTTCTGTGCTGCCCTGCGAGCGAACAACAGCACCTTTATTCAGGCGCTTCTGAATCTGCTGAAACGTCTCCCATGAGATTAGGGCTTCATGCCTTCCTTTGGTGAGCGGCACATCCCACGGCTTATATTCATAGTAGCCCGCGTAGATTATGTTGGTGAGCATATTGGCGATGCGCTGCGGGTGTATCTCGCCGTTCTTGTCGCGTTTGAAGATCGGGTGCGGTTCTAGGAAGCGTCTAACTTCTACCTGAGTTTGAAAGCGCCCTGTTGCGAAGCCGTTCAATGCCTCGGCAATCAACGAAGCATTTGGCTCATCACGCACAATCATCTTCCCGCTATGGCCTTTGACTCGGGCGTAGCGATAGCCTGTCGGCACCCAGAACGCTAAATAGCCGCCCATCAAACGAGCGCGCATCCGGTTGCGAACTTGCTCACCGTTCTTCTGGCGTTGGTGCTGAGAGACAGAGGCGAGCATGTTCTCGATCAGTTGGCTGTCGCTATCATCGCCAAACTCAATAGATGGGCTTTCAAGTTTTGCGCCCACTGATCCAATGGCAGAGCGCAGCTGCCAACGGGCCTCAATGCCTCTGGCAATGCGTGAGATGTCATCGATCAACACAACAGGCTCTTGCGCGCGGTGCTTTCGCAGCCAGATCAGCATTTGCTTGATGGCAGGACGATCCACCGCCCCGCCGGATACGCCCTTATCGCTAAAAACCTCAACGACCTCATGGCCCTTATAGGCGGCATACTCACGGCAACGGCTTTCTTGTGAGGCAAGGCCATCGCCCTTCTTCAACTGCGCCTTACTGGAAACGCGGGTGTAAATAACTGCAATGCTCATAGCGCCTCCTTGTGCTCTGGCGGTGAAGTTGGATTGTCGTTGTCTGCTTCTG
>JBCCTO010000053.1:0-21602 GCA_039198355.1 Pseudomonadota bacterium | reverse complement strand
GGTTTTATATACGCCTCACTGAAATCGGCATTCATCGACTTTGAAAATGACATACTAAGCAAAAAATGATTTAGGATGCCAAGGACTTTGGAATTGCATAACAAACTAGGCTACAGGCATTGATTTTCCGCGCACCCTACACAATAGCGCTCATGTGAAAAGCCTGATGGTCCTCGTCATAAGCAAAGCCATCACCCACCGGGCAGGCTTGGCGGGCGAGGCAGCCGCTGTTTAGGCATGTCGTCCCCGCATTGCTGGCCACATGGGTTCGACAAGACACGTAGTCGTAGCCTTCGCTGGAAAACGCGCTCACAGGGCAGGCGGTCAAGCAAGGCTTTTCAACGCAGTGATCGCAGGGGTGCCAAGGGACATGGTGTACCGGCACGTCGAAATCGCCTTTGAAAACCATCAGGCCCCGCAAAGCCGTCCACAGACCGTATTGCGGGTGGATCAGCAGACCCAGCGGCGAATTATCCATGCCGGTGGCCCGCTTGGCGTAGTCCTGAAACGGCCAGAGCGGGCGACCAAACGGGTAGCGCATGGTGGCACCCAAACGGTCCGCCAGAGGAGCCAACTGCGCCACCGTCCACCGATCGAGAGGATCTGCTTGACCGTCAGCTCTCTCAGGCGATGTGCTGAAGGCGGGCCAAAGGCTTGACCCGATATTGCCGATCAACAGTCCTCTGCCCGGTTCAAAGACGTCGCCCTCAAAATCGTCCCCATTCAAGACAACCCAACCAAAGGGCATCAGCCCTGAAGGGCCAAGTGCCGTGCGCACTTCCCGTTGCAGGGCCTCAGCGGGGGCAGTGCTAAACCCGTTCATGGCTTAGTGGCAGCTTCGTCCCGCCCGAGACCGCCCCGATCATAGCCATGGGCTTTGTCCTGCCCGTCTTTCCCAACGCCAGACGTGCGCCAAACCCCATCATAGATGAAGTTGGAGATAATCTCTCGGCTGCGAACCTCGCAGGTTTTTGGCGCCCTGACCTCGCGTGTTCAGGTGAAAGCGTCGGGCATGGCCTCCTTTTTCTTGGCCACAAACGCATCCAGAGCCTCGCGGATGGCCGGGTCCAGGGGCGGGGCCTGATGATCGGCAATCCACTTGCGGGCAATATCCGTAGCCCGCTGGGGTGCCGATTTTTCGCCCTCCACCTGCCATTGTTCAAAGGAATTATTGTCGGCCACGGTGGAGCGGAAAAAGGCTGTTTTGAAGTTACCCTGCGTGTGCTCGCAACCCAGGTAGTGGTTGCCCGGCCCCACCTCTCGGATGGCATCCATGGCCTGCCCGCTCTCCGTCACGTCGACGCCCTCTGCCATCTTTTGGGCGGCAGCCAGCTGGTCGCAATCCATCACGAATTTTTCGTAGGACGACACCAAGCCCCCTTCCAGCCAACCGGCAGAATGGAGTGCAAAATTCACGCCCCCCATGAGCGTAGGCTGCAAGGTATTGGCGCTTTCATAAGCCGCTTGCGCGTCGGCTAATTTTGACCCGGTCAGCGACCCGCCGGAGCGAAAGGGCACGCCAAATTTGCGGGCAAATTGCGCGGCACCATAGAGCACCTGCGCCGGTTCCGGCGTGCCAAAGGCAGGCGCGCCCGACTGCATGGAAATGGACGTGGCGAACGTGCCCATAATCACCGGCGCACCGGGGCGGCACAGTTGCGAAAAGGCAATGGCCGCTTGCGCTTCTGCCAATACCTGGGTCAGCGTGCCCGCCACCGTCACCGGCGACATGGCCCCGCCGACGATAAAGGGCGAGATGATGCAAGCCTGCCCTGCCCTTGCGTAGACTTTCAGCGCCCCGCCCATCGTATCATCAATGACCATGGGAGAGTTGATATTGATGAGCGAGGTGGTGACACAATTGCAGTCCACCACATCATCGCCGAACAGGATTTTGGACATGGCCACCGTGTCTTCCGCCCGCTCCGGCGCGGTGACCGAACCCATATAGGGCTTGTCGGACAGCGTCATGTGGGCGTGGAGCATGTCCAGATGGCGCTTGTTCACCGCCACGTCCACCGGCTCACATACCGTGCCGCCGCTATGGTGCATGGCGGGGGCCATATAGGCCATTTTCACGAAATTGCGGAAGTCCTCCATGGTGGCGTAGCGCCGTTCGCCCTCCAAATCCCGAACAAAAGGCGGGCCGTAGACCGGCGCGAACACCGTATTGCCACCCCCAATTTCCACATTGCGTTCACGGTTGCGGGCCAGTTGAGTGAATTGCTTGGGTGCCGTCTCCATGAGCTTGCGGCACAGGCCCTTGGGAAAATGCACCCGCTCGCCTTGAACATCCGCCCCTGCGTCACGCCACATGTCCAACGCCTCAGCGTCATCGCGAAACTCGATGCCCACCTCTTCCAGCACAATATCCGCATTGGCCTCGATGATTTCCATGGCCTCGGCGTTGAGCACTTCAAACACCGGAATTTTGCGTTGGATATAGGAAAGCTGTTCCACCGCCGATGACGTGCGGGATGCCCGTCGCGCTGCTGCGCCACCACCGCCCCGAGCTCTACCGTGGCCCCTGCGTTTTGGTTCTTCTCTCATGCTCTTTTCCACTTCCGCACGAAACCCGACTGGCCACCACTATTGACGGTGAACCCAAACCGCAGATGCCTTGCAGCGGCACGCCCTGCCCCATTCTCGACAGCTTTGCCGCATGGCTTTGTATAGCCCGAGCGATGGGAAACTGTTAGGTTTTTGACTGTGCCCATAGGGTCGCATTCGTCTTTTCCGAAGTCGTTTGGAAAAGGGTATTGTTTACACTGTGTTGCTAGCCTTTTAGAGTGGAGAGCAACGGCATTGTGAGGAATGATCGCCATGGCTGATGAAGAAGAAATCATCCTGTCGGAACTGCCCGATGAAGAACTTGTCTTGCAAATGCATGATGACCTCTACGACGGCCTGAAAGAGGAAATCGTCGAAGGGACGCAAATCCTGCTGGACCGGGGCTGGGAGCCTTACAAAGTACTCACCGAGGCCCTTGTTGAGGGCATGCGCATTGTGGGGGAAGACTTCCGCGATGGCATTCTGTTCGTGCCGGAGGTGCTGCTTTCTGCCAATGCCATGAAATCGGGCATGGGCCTCCTGCGCCCGCTCCTCGCCGCCACCGGTGCACCCAAACAGGGCAAAATGGTCATCGGCACCGTGAAGGGTGACATCCACGACATCGGCAAGAACCTCGTGGGCATGATGATGGAAGGGGCCGGGTTCGACGTGATCGATCTGGGCATCAACAACCCGGTCGAAAACTATCTCGACGCCATGGAAGAGCATAAGCCCGACATTGTGGGCATGTCCGCCCTGCTCACCACCACCATGCCCTATATGAAGGTCGTCATCGACACGATGAAGGAAAAAGGCATCCGCGATAACTACACCGTCCTCGTGGGCGGCGCACCGCTCAATGACGAATTCGGCGAAGCCATCGGAGCCGATGCCTACTGCCGTGACGCAGCGGTTGCCGTGGAAACAGCCAAAGACTTCATGGCACGAAAGCATAATCAGCGGATGAGTGCTTAGGCCTTGTCTCTGGAGCGCCTATTTCTCTACCTGGCTGTGGCAGGGCTTATCATACAAGCCCTCGTCATAGCGCTTTCTATGGTAACCTTCTTACCCTGGGGCCTGTTAGGTCTCGCAGTTTTAGCGTTTTTAGTTTACGTCGCTTTCCGGTTGGTGAACGACGCAAATACCAGCGAGAACAAATATTACGAAGAAAATTTCGATCAGTGAGGCGCAATGATTGTCTCCACCTCTGAAACGATAGCGGGCTATGACGTTTCGCAAACATTAGGAATTGCGCGCGGTAATACTATTCGCGTCCGCCATGTGGGGACAGACATTGTCGCCAGTCTACGCACTTTGGTGGGCGGCGAAATTCCTGAATACACAAAGATGATGGGGGGGCCCGCGAGCAGGCCTATGACCGCATGGTGAAAGATGCAAAGGCCATGGGGGCCGACGGTGTTGTTGCCATGCGCATGACGACCGCAACAGTGATGCGGGGCGCAGCTGAAATCCTTGTCTACGGCACGGCTGTCAAACTAATCCCCACAAACTAGTGACCTTCGATCCTGCTCTGGCTGGCAAAACCCACATCATCGGTTGTGGTATGATCGCCCGCGAAATTCTGGCCGTTTGTGAAGCCAACAACCTTCACCATGTCGCCTTGAAATGCCTGCCAGCCGACTGGCATCACCATCCTGAAAAAATCGCACCCGGCGTTGAGGCGGCCATCACGAGCGCCCGCGCAGAAGGCTTTGAACATATATTCATTGCCTATGCCGACTGTGGGACGGGCGGCTTGCTTGATGCTGTTTGCGAAAAACACGGGGTGGAGCGCATTGCTGGCCCCCACTGCTTTTCATTTTACAGCGGCAACAGGGCCTTTGAGGCCGAGGCCGACGCCAATCTCACCACATTTTTCATAACCGATTTCCTCGCCCGCCATTTTGAGACTTTCATGGTCAAACCCCTGGGTCTGGACCGGCATCCAGAATTGCGGGACATGTATTTTAGCCATTACGACCGCGCCCTTTATCTGGCGCAAACCAAAGACGAGACCCTGCAAAAAAACGCTCAGGCGGCGGCCAACTTCCTTGGCCTAACATACGAATACCGCTTCACCGGTTACGGCGATCTCACCCATGCCCTGTTGAATGCCAGCTGTTGACCCGCCATGCCCCCAGCCGCACACTGACGTAATGGTCAAAAGGCCGGAGGTTCGCCATCGTGCTGCCTCCACAGGGAGGCACGCGTGCAAACAGAATTTGACTATATCATCGTGGGCGGTGGCTCCGGCGGTTGTGCAGTGGCAGGCCGCTTGGCGGAAGATCCGAGCATTTCCGTCTGCCTCATTGAGGCGGGGGGTGAGGGCAAAAACGCCATCATCCGCATGCCTTCCGGCATTGCCGCTGTGCTGCCCACGCCCATTTTGAACTGGGCCTATAAGCCAAAGCCTTCCCCCGGCATGAACGGGCGCGGCGGATACCAGCCGCGGGGCAAGACGCTGGGCGGGTCCAGCGCCATCAACGCCATGCTCTATGTGCGCGGCCATCGCGGCGATTACGATGAGTGGCGTGATCTGGGCAATCCCGGCTGGGGGTTTGACGATGTCCTGCCCTATTTCAAACGGTCTGAGGGCAATGAGCGGGGTGGTGATGCTTTGCACGGCGCCCGCGGCCCCCTCAATGTGGCCGAACCCCGCTCCCCCCACGCCATCTCAGACGCTTTTTTAGAGGCCGCGCGGGAAAGCCAAATTCCCCTCAACAATGACTTCAATGGCGAAAGCCAAGAGGGCATTGGCTATTATCAGGTGACGCAAAAGAATGGAGAACGGTGTAGCGCCGCCGCTGCCTATGTTCATCCGCACATGGATCAACCGAACCTGACGGTACTGACACGCACCCGGGCACTCAAACTCATCATCGAAAATGGCCGTTGTACCGGTGTGCGTGTCCGGGGGCCAGGCGGCGAAAGAACACTAAAAGCAGGCTTTGAGACGGTGCTGGCAGGCGGGGCATTCAACAGCCCCCAATTGCTCATGCTATCCGGCATTGGGCCTGCTAAGCACCTGAAAGAAAATGGCATTGAGGTGTTTGTGAATGCACCGGAGGTGGGCGAAAATCTCCAGGACCATGTGGATTACATCACCGCCTATAAATCAAAACGTACCGACACGTTCGGCCTTTCGCTCACCGGCACCAAGGACATCGTCAAGGGCATATTTGACTGGCGCAACCGCCGTACCGGCAAACTCACCACCACTTTTGCGGAAGCTGGGGGATTTGTGAAATCCCGCCATGATCTGGACCGTCCGGACCTGCAATATCATTTTGTGGTGGGCATAGTGGACGACCACAATCGCAAACTGCATCTGGGCCACGGCTTTTCCTGCCATGTATGCGTATTGCGGCCCAAAAGCCGGGGCCATGTGCGGCTAAAATCCCCCAGCCCCACGGCCAAGGCAGAAATTCAGATGAATTTTCTCGCCGAGCGGGAGGATATGGACGCTCTGCTCAATGGCTTCAAAGCCATGCGCGATCTGCTTAACGCCCCTGCCCTGGCCCCCTGGCGGCATAAGGAACTTTACACCGAGGGTGTCACCGATGATGGGGAATTGGAACACATCATCCGCGACCGGGCCGACACCGTCTATCACCCGGTGGGCACCTGCCGCATGGGCAGCGATGCGGGGGCCGTGGTGGACCCGCAACTGCGCGTCAACGGCGTGCAGGGCCTGCGCATTGCCGACGCCTCCATCATGCCCCGCATCATCGGCGGCAACACCAACGCCCCGACCATCATGATTGGCGAGCGCTGCGCGGATTGGTTGAAACAGGTACGGGTGGGGTGAGTGGCCCTTCGGCAAGGGCAACTTCAGCGAGCCATATGAAACCTCACTCTCACCCAACTCTCCCTCATTGCCGGACTTGTTCCGGCAATCCATTCCGCTAAACCGAACATATTTTCGCTCTGTTGGCGTGGATCCCCGGCATTCGCCGAGGATGAGGAGCAAGAGCTAGAGGTTCCACTTTTGCAATACCCAGGCCTTGGTCGACAGAAATAAGGCGACTACCTCCAAGCAATATCAAACGTGGAGGCCTCGCCGAAGCTCTCGCCCGTCTTGGCGGACCGTCGCAAAATCTCCCAGGCAGCCCATATTTGCAGGGTCACGGGCTTGGCATCGCCCCATTCAAAATTCACCTCTTTGCTCTTCCACAGCACGCCCATTTTGTGCCCATAGCCCCGCCCGGGGCGGAACATGGCGTTTTGCACTTCCGTCAGGACGGGCCAAAACTGGTGCATGACGGGGTGGGGTTTGATGCGAAGCGGCCCAGCCCGATCTGGCGCGGTTATGGCCTTGGCCAGCCAGTCTTCTTCCACAAAATGGATGCCGCTTGTGGTGCGCGGGTTGCATTCAATGGCGTGGGGCACGCCTTGGTCATCATCGATAAAATCGAAGGAAATGAACCCACTGTGGCGGGTTTCGCGCACAAAGCGTTCCACCCATGCCGTCTGTTGCGGCCCCTCCACCCGCCGAAACGCCGCCGCCACGGTGTTGGAAACCACCTCTGGTGTATAAACAATGGTGCCCAGCACCCGGCCTTCATGGGCGATGGAGAAGGTGGAGGTGTGACGGCCCGTGAGTGCTTTTTGCACCAGCACGGCCCCCCCTTCCCCCTTTGGCAACGCGGCGCCCGCCGCTAAATGCTGAATGCCCATGCCAGCGCAGCCGAGGCCGGGTTTGAGCACCACATCATGAGTGCCCGCCAGGTCAATGGCGTCATCCGTTCCCAGCAGATGCGTCTGCGGCACAGCGAGCCCAAACGCCTGCGCCAAGCGGTTAAACCGAAACTTATCGTGCAAGGCCATCAGGTCTTCAAAAGGCTGGCAAAACAGGTGCACGCCTTCCGGCAGCAACGCACCGAGCGCCGCCACATGCATAATCTCTTCGGAGACGGGCACGATGAGAGAAACGTCCTCCCGCGCCGCCACGTCCAGCATATCGCGCAGATAGGCCTCGCGGTCCGTATTGGGCGCGGTGACCTGATGGCTCGCGGCCACATAGTTAGAAAACCCGCATAAGTGCCGCTTGAAAGGTTCTGCCACCACCACGCGCCACCCATCCCGCGCCAGCGCGCGGCATAGGGCCAAGCCCTTGGGCAGGCGGCCTAGCGTGATGAGAGCCGTCTTAATGGGTCCAGAGCCTAAACAACTTCCGCCGAATCCATCGTCACCGGCTTTGGCTTGCGGGGTTTGTAGCGCCGCTTCACACGTTGCTGCTGGTAGACAATAATGCTCACTCCCGTCACCAGCGGCACAGCCCACAAAAGCGGGTTGAGCGCCATGGACGGCATGAGCCGCACGGCCCCAAAGGCTAAAAACGCCGTGTAAACGGAGATGCCCGCCCCCACCAGCGCCTTGATGTGCTCCAGCTGCCAGTCAGCAATGCCGGGTTTTGCCCGCAGCAGGTAATTCATGTTGGTGATGACCGTGGCAAACCCCACAAAGGATATGCCCATCATCAAAACCCGTTCCGTGGGCCAACCTTCCAAAACATAGCCCTGGTACAGACAATTGGCGGCGGCCAGTGTCACCAGCACTTGCAGGCTAAGATTGCGCCACTCCCACTGCTTTCGA
This sequence comes from Pseudomonadota bacterium, assembly GCA_039198355.1. Taxonomy (GTDB): domain Bacteria; phylum Pseudomonadota; class Alphaproteobacteria; order Rhizobiales; family Rhizobiaceae; genus Pseudahrensia. The sequence continues at coordinate 13,457 of JBCCTO010000053.1, read as the reverse complement.
TGATTGCGCTTGTGGAAACCCGCCTGCCAGCCATACCAGGCCAAATTTACGGTCAAGACCGCCAGATAAAGCATCATCCAGCCAAAAATGCCCCGCACAAGGCCAATGTCATCCAGCGCCGGGTGAGTTTCCAAGGGCCAGAGCAGGGTGGTGGTGGCGATGCCCATGGCAATGAACCCGGTGGACAGCATGGAAAGCACAAATGCCTTGCCCACCCGCACATGGCGGCTGCCCCCCTTCTGGCCCATCACCGGCACCCAGAAAGCCAGCAGCCCCACGCTGCCCGTGATGATGTGGAGGGCCACCAGAATGTGAAACAGGTCCCAATTGATGCTGCTGAGAAAGCCCATGGCCGGTCACCGATTGCTGTAAACCGGCTTTAATTTCCCACGGTACCCCTAAAAGCGTCAAGTGACTGGACATTCAAAAGTGTAAACTTAAACTGACATAAAAACCTCTGACACCTCTGCCCCATGGCCGCCATCACCGCCTCTACCCTGCCGCTGGAAACCAATCTTACTCCACAAACCGCGACAGCAGACCTGCGCTTCACGCCCCCTCGGCCGAAGTATTTGGGCCCGCTGTCCGCCCTCGTGCGGGCTGGTTTTACGGGCGATGGCAATCTCATCGCCCTGCTGCCCAAGCAGGTCTATCGCAAAAAGCGCGATACGATTGGCATGTCCCGCCGGTCCATCATCATTTTGAACGACCCCAAAACAGTGCGGGAAATTCTCACCGATCCGCTGGATATATTCCCCAAGAATGACCTCATGGTGGGGGCCGTGGCTCCGCTAATCGGTGATTCCATTTTTGTCTCCCACGGGGATACCTGGCGTAAACAGCGGGCCATGGTGGCCCCCGCCTTCACCCATATGCGCCTGTCCTCCGCCTTCCAATCCATGACCGGCGCACTGGACGATTATGAAAGCGGCCTTCGCGCCAATTATGAGGCCGGCCTGCAGGCCGGGGGCACCACCCCCTTTTCGCTGGACAAGGGCATGAGCCATCTGACGGCAGACGTGATCTGCCGCACGGTCTTTTCCACCTCCCTGCAATCGGAAATCGCGCAGGACGTGTTTGAAGCCTTTTCGATTTTTGAGCGCTCCGTGGCCCATGTGGAAATCCGCCGCCTGATTATGGACCCGGCCTTTAAGGAAATTCCCCAGCATGAAACGGTGCTGGATGCCTGCCAACGCATCCGCCATTGCCTGAACCTGCTGGTGGATGCCCATTTGCAGGCTGGCGCAAACTTCCACGACATTGCCGCCGACACCATCGCCGCGCGGGATGATGAGGGGAAACCTTTCACCCGCGAAGAACTGATCGATCAATTGGGCGTGTTCTTTTTGGCTGGCCATGAAACATCCGCCAGCGTGCTCACCTGGTGCTTCTACATCCTCGCCACCCAGCCCCAAATTGCCGACCGGGTGCGGGCAGAGGTGGATACCATCACCGGCGGCGGTGAGATCACGCTGGACCACATCCGCAAGCTCAATTTCACCCGCAACGTCTTCCGCGAGACCCTGCGGCTCTACCCACCCATCACCTTCATACCCCGTGTGGCCAATGAAAAGACGGCCATCGAGGGCAAAAAGATCAAGCGGGGCACCATGTTGATGATCGCCCCCTGGGTGATCCACCGCCACCACGCCTATTGGAACGACCCGGACGTTTTTGACCCGGACCGTTTCACCCCGGAACGGGCGGGAGAACTGGTGCAGGATGCTTACCTACCCTTCGGGCTAGGCCCCCGCGTCTGCGTGGGGGCTAACTTCGCCACCATTGAAGCAGTACTCATTCTGGCCCGCCTCACCCGCCTGTTCGATTTCACGCTAAAGCCCGGGCAAAACGTGCGCCCCGTCGCCCGCCTAACCACCCGCCCTGCGGAGCAAATCATGGTGATGGCGACCCCCCGCTAAAGCTCTTCATCGTAAGGCGTTTCAACAGAGACTTGAAGCGCTCCACTATGCCCGCTTGCACTGTGCTGCTTAAGTCGTATTTGAGGGGGGCACCGTCGCGCGCGTCGTAGCGCGGCTTTGCGTAATGTCGCACTTTCAGTATCCGGAGCGGAGGAAACGATGGCTCAACTGCAAATCGTCTATTGGCGGGACATTCCTGCCCAGGTGATGGTGAAGGCTGGCCGCCGCAACCAGGCCAAGCGGGAGCTTTCACTGCGCTTTACGGAAGCCATCGACATGGCCGCCATGCGCACCGGTGCCGCTGAAACCGATGACTATTTGGCCGAATGGCGGCGGGGCGATCCCGTCGCGGTGGGCGATGATCTTGAGGCGGAAGCGGAAGCCGCCATGGAAAAGATTGAGAACGAGTATGATAAAGCGCGCCTTGTGGCGCTTGTGAAAAACGGGGGCCGTGAGGCATGACACATTTTCCCGCATCCGGTATCGCGACCGCCCAAATTCCAGCCTCCATGGAAGCAAGCCCCAAACATGTGCTGGATGGCAAATTGCAGGCGGGCATGATGCCCCTTGGCACGCGCCTCTACATTACCGATGTGGGTATTGACCCCGTTGCGGACATTATCAAAGCCAGCCGCATGGTTACAGACATGGGCTACAGCCCTGCCCCGCACATTCCCGCCCGCCGCATTGAGAGCGAGGGCGCGCTGGAGGCTCGCCTATCCGGTCTGGTGAACGATGGCGGTGTCAACGACGTGCTCATCATCGCGGGCGAGGCGGACCGGCAAATGGGCCCCTATGGCGAGACCCTGGAAGTCTTGCAAACCGGCTTGATCGACAAATTAGGCATTGGCCACGTTGCCGTGGGCGGCCACCCGGAAGGCAATGTGGCCTATGGCGGGCGAGACGTGATGGGCGTGCTGAAAGACAAACTCGCCTATGAAACCCAGTCCGATGCCCAATTCCGCATCGCCACCCAATTTGGTTTTGACGGCGCAAAATTTGTGGCTTGGGCCAAGGCTGTCCGGGAAGCGGGCATTGAAAACCCCATCCATCTGGGCGTGGCAGGCCCTGCCAAAATCACCACGCTCATCAAATATGCTGCCATGTGCGGCGTGGGCAATTCCCTCAACTTCTTCAAAAAGCGCACCGGTGCCATTGCCCAATTGGCCACCAAACACTCCCCCGAGGACGTGGTGCAACCCATCGAAAACGCATGGCGTGCGGGCGACACACTCATCGAACAACTCCACGTCTTCCCCTTCGGCGGCCTCCAAAACGCCTGCACCTGGCTCACCGAGCGGGGCAGTTTCGTCTTCGAGCAGGATATTGCCGTCGCAGTGGGGCGCTAGTCTTCCTCACCGGGGAACGGCTGTTCAGCAATCACGCAGGCTGGGCACTTCAAATATTCCGCCCGCTCCGCACGCCATTTTTCTTTGTGGGCTTTGGGGACCGCGTGACCCGTCACAATCGGATCGATGCTTTCATCCAGCAGCGCCAAGTCGGCCTTTGATGCCGCAAACCCCGTTGTGGCCGCGCTGAGCAGGAGAAAAAAGGCAAGAAAGCGCATAGATAATCCACGAAATAAGTACGCTCATAGCTTCGCGGCACAGGCTTAACGCGCGGTAAACGCTACGGCTTTCTGCTTCTGCACAATCGCGCCGCAGCCCAACCTCCCACCGGAGGGGAGGTCGAAACAACTTGTTGTATCGGGTGGGGGGCTGGATGGGCGTGTAGCACTAAGATCGTTCCCCCCGCCCGGATCGCTTCGCTCTCTGACCTGCCCTCCAGGGAAGGGTTAGGCTGCGGCGCGATTGTGCTTATTCCCGCAGCGCCGGCAGCCCGATCCCTACGCCCTCAAAGCCACCATCAACAGCCAACACCTGCCCTGTAATAAAACTCGCATCAGCGCTGGCGAGGAAGGCGATGCCGGCGGCGATTTCATCTTCGCTGCCATAGCGGTTCAGGGGCATGGCATCGTGATAGGCCGCACGGATTTGCGGCGTGTGGACGGCCAGCGCCAGTTTGGTGTCCACCGGGCCGGGGGCGATGCAATTGGCACGGATGCCAAATTCGCCAAGCTCTGCGGCCTGTTGCAACGTCAGCCCAATGACCGCCGCCTTGGACGTGCCATAGGCCACGCGCAACGTGCTGGCCCGCAGGCCGGAAATGGACGCGATATTGACGATGGCGGCGCGGCTTTGTGCGGCTGTTTCTGCCATGAGATCCGTCATGGCCTGGGTGACGAGAAAGGGCCCATCCAAATTGGTTTCCATGACCCGCCGCCAGCGCTCGAATGTTGTTTGCCGGATGGGCCCAAAATCGGCCACGCCCGCATTGTTCACCAGCACATGACAGGCCCCGAACTGCTCACGCATGGTGGCGGCTAGGGTCTCCACCTCACCGGGCTTGGACACGTCGCAAACAACAGCGTCACCACCCACTTCGGCAGCAGCTTGCCGCAAAACATCGGCATCCCGGTCCACCATGGCCACGCGCATGCCGCTGGCGAGGAACCGTTTGGTGACAGCAAGGCCAATGCCCCGCGCAGCACCCGTGACAAGGGCAATTTCACTCATGCGGGTACCTTTGCCAGATAGGTTTCAAAGGCCTCAGCAATCGTGTCCAAATGCCCGTCAGCAATGTCCAGATGCAGCACAATGCGCATCAGATTGTCCTTACCCGAAGGGTCGGCCACCACCAACTCGCGCTGCGCAAAATGATCGGAAACGGACACATCCGCCAAGCGGTCCAGCCGCAGCCAGATCATGTTGGTGTGAACCGTGGAAAGATCAATGGAAATGCCGTCCATAGCCGCCAAGCGGGTGGCCAGTTTTTGCGCCCGGTCGTGGTCTTCCCGCAGCCGCTCCACATTGTTTTCAAGCGCATACAGACCGCAAGCGGCCAGCACACCGGACTGGCGCAAACCACCACCCACCAGCTTGCGCATGCGCCGCGCCTTGGCGATGAAATCCTTCGGCCCGGTGAGCACGGACCCGACCGGTGCGCCCAGACCTTTGGACAGGCACAAGGACACGGTGTCGGCGCAGGCCACCAGATCAGCAGCCGCCCGATTGGATTTTACTGCCGCATTCATCAGCCGCGCCCCGTCCAGATGAACGGCGAGACCATTGGCGTGAGCCACCGCAGCGGCGGCTTCCAGCCCGTGCTGATCCATCACCTGACCGTTAAACGTGTTTTCGAGACACAGCAGACGGGAGACGGCAAAGTGGGGATCATCCGGCTGGATGGCAGCTTCCACATCGTCTGCATTCAGCCCCCCGGTCTCATTCAGCGCCAAATGGTTGGGCGAAATGCCCCCCAGCACCGCCGCGCCAGCAGCCTCATATTTGGGAATGTGATATCCCTTACCACCGATATATTCGTCCCCTCGCCCGCAATGGGAAAGCAGAGCCACCAAATTGCTTTGGGTGCCGGAAGATACAAACAGGCCCGCCTCCTTGCCCAGTAAATCGGCGGTCTTCTCTTCCAGCGCCTTCATCGTCGGGTCATCGCCGTAAACGTCGTCCCCCACCGGCGCGTTGGCCATAGCCTCGCGCATGACTGCGGAAGGGCGAGTGACAGTATCACTGCGCAGGTCAATGGCAGTGTGCCCGCTGTTGCTAGGATTGGTTGCATCGCTGGCGCTGGCATACATGGCGTTTCCTTTCGCTCAGTCTGAGCATCTCGCATTCTATACAAAACAGTGATGCATCAAAAAATGCGTTCGAAAACAGCACATTGCTGTTTGAGAGGCAGCTTTTTTTGATCCCGCTTCAATGCGCAGTACTCCAAAGCCCATCAATCGAGAGCAAGATTGCTGGGCACATCATCCGGCTTCCCCAAACGACCTTCCAGCGCAGCCTTATCCGTCAACGCTTCCAAAAAGGCCAGCAAATCGCCCTGTTCCGCTGGGGAAAGCGACACGGGGCGGATGGTGATGTTGCTTTCCAGCACATCCACAATGGCCGCCAAATCATCCGGCGGCGAAAAGCCACCGATGCGCTGGGCCACAAAAGCCGTGGCCACGCCTTGCGGCTGCATGTGGTCGGCCACAAAATCGGCAAGGGTCTCATGGCTCCCCGCCCAGCCATAGGGGGCGGTGACCGTCACATTGCGCAGGCTGGGCGTGCGGAAGTGATAGCGGTGTTCGGTCTTACCCGTCACCCGCTCTCGACCCGGCAAAGGCGGCAAAATCTTACCACCCTCAGACGTGTCGAAGGGTTCATCGAACCGCCAGAGCGGCATGCCCGTGCCGTGGAATTTGTGGTCCGTCTGGAACGGCCCGCTGTGGCAAGTCGAACAATTGGCCTTGCCGTAAAACAGGTTTATGCCTCGTTTCTGCTGAGCGGAAAGAGCGTTTTGATCGCCCTCCAAATAAGCATCAAATGGTGTCTGATCCGCCCGCCATTCCGTGCCCACAAAAGCCCCAATGCCGTTGGCAATATGGCTGATGGTAATCTGCTCCGGCCCGTCCAAACTGGGAAAGGCCGCTTCAAACAGGGGCCAGTAATCGGGCAGGTCCCGCACACGCGCAGCGAGCGCTTCCCAGACAGCCGCTTGCCCTTGGCTGGCCGCCTCTTTTACTTCGCTATCCACACTGCCCACCAGTTCATCGCCCGTGACAGCGGGAAAGAGCGCCTGCGCCGCTAAAACATCACTGAGGCCTTTGGGCAAAACACTGTCATGGGCGGACAACCCACTTTCTCCTGCCGCCACACGGCCATCGGAAAACATCTTGGTGAATTCCTTCGCGCCCAGATTGAACAGTGCGGGCGCGTGGCGGGTGGAGGGTTTTAGGGCATCGTAAAGGGGCAGACCGCCTGTGGCGAACTCATCAGGCTTTTCGAGCACCGCGGATGGCAGCGGAACGCCGTTGGACCCAGCCCGATCATGGTTGTGGCAGGTGGCGCAGGAGACGCGGTACGTGCCGGAGAGCGCGCGATCGTAGAAGAGCTTTTGCCCCAACTTGACCTTGGCGTCGGAGTAGCTGCGATAGACGCTGTCCGTCACAGCCTGTGGCAGGGAACCGGCAAAAGCCCATCCGCTCAGCCCCAAAACGCAAAACAGCCCGGCAACGCCCATCACACGAACGTGAGTCAAATGCTTATCTCGCCGGTGGCGAAGGTGACGGCGTGGCCACCAATGCGCCCGCCCACTTGCGCACCATCTTTCATGTCTAATTCCAGGGTGATGAGCGATGGGCGGCCCATCTCCATGCCCTGCTCCACCCGCACCGTGTGGGGTCCATCGGGCAAGCCGTCAAACAAAGCCACGGCTCCGGCAAAACTGGCCACGGCAGACCCGGTGGCGGGGTCTTCTGGAATGCCCGCATCGGGCGCAAACATGCGGGCGTGGAACTGATTGTCCTGGGCGACGGTCTCACGACAATAGACAAAAGCGCTGTTGTGACTGTGATCGCCAAAGGCCTTGTGCCAATGGGCCATCACGGGGCGGGCTTTGGCGGCCACCATCAGGTCTCGCACGGGAACCAGCGTGTAGGGCAAACCGGCATCAAATTGTGAAAGCACATGGTTTTCAAAGCCGAGTTCTTGCTCCGTCAAGCCCAGCGCCAGCGCCACGTCTTCCTTGCTCCCCGGCGGCACAAAACGTTCGGCAAGGGCGGGCAAGTCAAACTCCGCATAAGCACCGCTATCGTCAAACCGAACACCGCAGCGCACCGGCCCCACTTTCTCTTCCAACACAACAATGCCGTGCCCCACTGTGTCCATGCCTTGTGCGCGGGCAACGGCGAGGGCGGCACCAACGGTGGGGTGGCCGGCAAAAGGCAATTCATTTCCCGGTGTAAAAATGCGGATGGCCGCGCTATGGGCCTCGCTCTCAGCAGCACACAAAAAGACGGTTTCGGAAAAACCAAACTCCCTTGCCACCGACTGCATGGTCTCCTGGTCAAGACCATCCGCCCCATGCACCACGGCCAGCTGATTGCCAGCCCGGGACTGGTCTGTGAACACATCCAAAATCTCAAACTTGTATTGCGCCATGGGCTTCTCCCGTCCGTTCACACAATATCCAGCGTCACCGCCACGGGGCAATGATCCGACGCTTTGGGCCGGTCCCACCCCGTGCGCGGATAGCGGGGCACATCTTGCGCCTCGGGCAAGATGGTGCGGTGGGGCAGGCCTGAACGAATAATATCCGGCACAGCCTCTCCATTATCCCGCGCCAGACGGGGTGAGGCGATCATGTAGTCTAACTGCACCAAATGGCGCAGGGGCCGCGTGTGGGGAATGCGCGGGGTTGGATTAAGGCCTGTGGCGTAGTGCAAAGTCCAACGATCGTCCGCCGGGCGGCGGGCGAGGAGATCATCCCCAAAACCGTCTTCAAACAGCGGTTCCAGCCCCGACGTTTCCTCCTTCATGGAGGTGAATGTGTGCCCGACCAAACGATCCCCACCCACAACCAGCCTTTCCCGGTAATCATTGAGATCACCGCAGATGAGCCAGCGCATGTCCCGTGCCCGGTCCGCACCAAAGCGGTTCTCAATAATGCGACGAACACCCTTGGCCTCCGCCTCACGCACGAGCTGGGTGCGCTCGCGGCCCGACAATCCATCCTTGCCGGAGCCCATGGATTTGAAATGGCAGATATAAAGCGTCAACGGTTTGCCGCCGATCTTCAAATCCACTTCCAGACAATCCCGCCGAAAAAGTTTAGTATCCGGCTCCATGTTCACGTCCCGCAGGCCCTCGTGAAACACACCAAGTTCGGCAAAGCTCTTGTCCTTGTGGCTGGTCACCTTGCGGATAGTGATGGGCTCCCCATCCGCCGTCTCCTCCCGTGCCATCAGCGCCACATCGATACCGCGCGTGTCGTTTCCTTCGACCCAAACCTTGTGCGGGTAGGAAAGCCCCGCCATGCGGGCCAGATAATTGCGCTCAAATGCCTCCAGCGTCTCCAGATTTTCCACCTCCTGCAGGCACACAATATCCGCCCCACAATCGGCAATGGCCAGAGCCGTCATCTGCCGCGCATCATCCTCATGGGCAATGACGCGGGCCTGTTCCAGCACGCGATAGTCTTCTTTCGATTCCACATCCTTCCCGCCCAAAGTACGGTCCCGCCGCTTGGCATCCCGCCACCCGGAAAAATCAAACCGGGCCATGAGATTTTCAACATTAAACGTGGCGATGCGAACGGACATGGGCGGCCATGGATGGAGGAAATGGCCCCCAGCCTTGCCATGATTAAATCGCTGTGAACAGCGGGTTCAACCTGTGCTCAACGTCACTTTGCGGGGAACCGGCAGACTCTATCTTCGTTACATCAGCAACAACGAAGGAAGACTGCTATGGAATTCAAAACCCTCATTTTCGTCGCCGCAGTCGGCCTCTTCCTGGCCGCCAACGGTGCCAATCTGCAGGCCGACAATTCGGTCACAGCCTCCCCCAAGGTGGAAACGTCCACGCAAGGCTGATTCACTCAATTCTCCAAGAAAAAAGGCCCGGTTCAACGACCCGGGCCTTTTTGTTTTTGCGTCTTGCTCGTCATCCTAGGCCGCCGTGCCAAGGATCAGCGGTGTTAATTTCAGCGGCTCACGTCACCACGTTTTGTGTGGGCAGTCCGCAGATCCCCGGCACGGGGGCCGAGGATGACGAAGTAGGAAAGATGGCAGTCTACACTTAAACTAAGCGCACTTTGAGCCGCTTGATTTGATCCACCGCCACGCCCGCAGCGCAGCGAGGACGGGCAAATAGAGAGAGGCCTTGGATCGCCTCAGACAAGGACCTTTAGTTCTTCTCTTTGTCCACCAACTGATTGCTCTTAATCCAAGGCATCATGCCGCGCAGTTTTTCGCCCACTTCTTCGATCTGGTGGCCGTCGTTCATGCGGCGGGTGCCTTTGAATTCGGCAGCGCCGGAGTTCCATTCTTTCATCCAGTCGGAGGTGAATTTGCCGGTCTGAATGTCTTTCAGTACGCGGCGCATTTCGTCCTTGGTTTCAGCCGTGATGATGCGCGGGCCGGAGACATATTCACCCCATTCCGCCGTATTGGAGATGGAGTAGTTCATGTTGGCGATGCCGCCTTCGTAGATCAGGTCCACGATCAGCTTCACTTCATGCAAGCACTCGAAATAGGCCATTTCGGGGGCATAACCGGCTTCCACCAGCACTTCAAAACCGGCACGGATGAGTTCCACCAGACCACCGCAAAGCACAACCTGCTCACCGAACAGATCCGTCTCACACTCTTCCTGGAACGTGGTTTCGATAACCCCGGAGCGACCGCCGCCCACGCCGCAGGCGTAGGAAAGGGCCAGATCATGGGCATTACCGGAAGCATCCTGATGGATGGCGATGAGGCAGGGCACGCCGCCGCCCTTTTCATATTCGCCACGCACCGTATGGCCGGGGCCTTTGGGGGCGATCATCACCACATCCACGCCCTTGCCGGGCTCGATGAGGTTGAAGTGGACGTTGAGACCGTGGGCAAAAGCGATGACCGCACCGTCTTTAATGTTATCGGCGATTGAGTCCTTCCAGATACCCGCCTGCAATTCGTCCGGCGCAGCTAGCATGATGAGGTCGGCCACTTTTGCGGCCTCGGCCACGGACATCACCTGAAAGCCGTCAGCTTCGGCCTTTTTGGCGGTGGCAGAACCGTCGCGTAGGGCGATGACCACGTCATTGGCGCCGGAATCTTTAAGGTTCATGGCATGGGCGCGGCCTTGCGAGCCGTAGCCCACGATGCAGACTTTTTTGGATTTAATCAGATTAATGTCCGCATCGCGGTCGTAATAAACGCGCATGGCGTGTCCCCTTCGGAAATATGTATGGAATTGAGGTTTGGCCTCTCACCCATCGAAGAGGACCAATTTCGCCGGTGGTGTAGCGGCACCTTTGCCAAATGGCAAATAAAAGCGGGGTTTACTGGCCCATATCCTGCCCGCAGGCGGCGCGGAACCGGCACACGGTTTCCGCCATGCCGTATTCAAGCGCATCGGCGGTGAGGCCGTGGCCGATGGAGACCTCGATGAGATCTGGAATGCGGGCCACCAGCGGCGGCAGATTGGCCACCGTCAAATCATGCCCCGCATTGCACCCTAGACCTACGGCGCGGGCAGCATCAGCGGTTTGGCCCAGCGCCTCCACGGCTTCCGCCGCTTGGGCGGGGTTGTCATAAGTTGCGCCATAAGGGCCGGTGTAGAGTTCGATGCGGTCGCAGCCGGTCTCCGCCGCCCATTTGGCCATTTCCGGCTCTGGGTCGCAAAACAGCGAAACAATGAAACCACTGCCCTTGAGCCGGGCCACCATGGGCGCAAGGTAATTATGCTGTTTGGGGAAGTCCCACCCATGGTCTGAGGTGGGCTGGCTGGGATCATCCGGCACCAGCGTCACCTGCTCCGGCTGGGTGTTTTCGCAAAAGTCGAGAAAATCATCGGTGGGGTAGCCCTCCACGTTGAAGAGTGCCGTGGGAAACTCATCGTCGATCAGCGCCCGCAAATCCGGCAGGTCCGTGAAGCGTATATGCCGTTGGTCCGGCCTTGGATGGACGGTCAGCCCCTGCGCCCCCGCTTGTAGAGCGATACGCCCCATGCCCACGACGCTGGGCCAGGGCAAATCACGCCGGTTGCGCAATTGCGCCACGGCATTGAGATTGACGGAAAGATCGACAGCCATCACGGTGCACCCGGTTATCCAAACTGGCGCGACTGTGCCGCCGCAAACCCCTCCGCGCAACCGCCAAACCATGCAATCCATAGACCCAGATCACCATGACGCAGCGCCGCAGGATTGGCACAATGGGGTGCATCCCGCAAAGCCCTTCGCCATTGGCTTGAAACCGCTGGGCGCGCAACATTTTTTGCAAATTGGGGATGATGCGCCGGTTTTCAGGTCGCAGAAATTGGCGCTGTACAAGGAGAGTTTTGAGCAAATCTTCCAAGCGGAATCTGGCACGCTGTTGGCCCAGCAAGAGGCCGCAACGCTAATTATCGACAATCTAAATCGCTTCCACAGCCAGCGGTTCAGCTTTGCCCATAATAAAATCCACAGCCGCGATGACGATGAAACGATCACGCTTGATGCGACCATGCCGCTGGCTTCAACCGCTCTACTCGTGCCCGATGATTTGGTGCTCATGGCCCGTGATGAGACCGGCTGGCGGCTGGTGGCGGCATCCCTCGCCTTCCCTTCGTCATGGAACCTGGCGGAGAAATTCGGCAAGCCCATGCAGGCCGTCCACGGTCCTGTTCCCATGGATGAGACCATGCACACGCGCATTGAGCGCATCTTCGACCATCTCCAGCCCGCCATCCCAGTCTACCGGGCCAATTGGTCTTTGGACCCTACGCCAAACCTGCGGCTGGACAGTGTGGAACTGGCACGGCAGGGCGCGCCCCATCATTTAGACCGCACCGCCCATTTGCGCACCGAATTCCAAACCCTGCACAAATTGCCGGAAAGCGGGGCGATCCTGTTCACCATCGGCATTCGCACCACGGCGCTGGCAGACCTGCCCCGCCAGCCCGGCGGTATGGAAAAACTGGCGCAATTGCGCCACCAATTTGAAGCCATGACACCGGCCCAAAAGCGTTACAAGCGCTTGGACGAAAACCCTGCCGATCTGTTGGCCTGGTGGGATGACACGCTAACGAAGGAAAAGGCATGACCGCACCCAAAATAGACCCAGATGCCTTCTCCGCGTGGATTGGCAAGAGCGAAACCATCGAGGACACGCTGCACCCAAGCCAGGCCCGTCTCATGCAGGTCACGCTGGACAAACAGCCAAGCCTGCAAGCAGGCGATGCCCTGCCGCCCCTTTGGCACTGGACCTATTTCCTGACCGGCCTTCCCTTGGGTGAATTAGGCCGTGACGGCCATGCCGCCAAAGGCGGATTTTTACCCCCCATCCCCCTGCCTCGCCGCATGTGGGCGGGTGGGCGATTGGTCTTTCACAGCAGCCCAAAGCTGGGGGAGGTGCTCACCAAAACATCCACCATTAAAAACGTCACGGTAAAAGAAGGCCGCAGCGGTGCGCTGTGCTTTGTCACCGTAGAACACCTGCTGAAGGGCGCCGATGGATTGGTGAGGGTGACTGAAGACCAGAATTTGGTGTTTCGGGAAGACCCTGCCCCAGATGCCCCATCCCCAAAACCCAGCGCGCCACCGGAGGGCAGCGTGGCCAGCCGCACCATCACGCCCAGCACAGTTCAACTGTTCCGCTACTCCGCCCTTACCTTCAACGGCCACCGCATCCACTACGACCGGGAATACTGCCAAGACGTGGAAGGCTACCCCGGAATCATCGTCCACGGCCCACTGATTGCCACCCTTCTGGCTGGCTTTGCGCAGCAACAGGCTGGGAAGGAATTGAAAACCTTTAACTTCCGCGCGGTATCTCCGCTCTTTGATACAGCACCTTTCACCATTCACACGGATGGTGCCGGACAGATCTGGGCGCAGACGCCAGATGGAAATCTGGCCATGAAAGCCGAGGCAGTGTTCGAAGCGTAAAACGGACTCCTTCGCCTACTCCTCGAGGGGAGGCCCAAGAGCCGAAGGCGATTGGGGTGGGGG
>JBCCTO010000052.1:0-21861 GCA_039198355.1 Pseudomonadota bacterium | reverse complement strand
TGGCTGGGGAACCTGGATTCGAACCAGGACTAACGGAGTCAGAGTCCGTGGGTCTACCGTTAACCTATTCCCCAACGCTGGTTGGGAGATAAGGGCGGGCTTTTAGGGGGTCAAGGGTGATTTTGTCTGGGGGGTGGAAAGGCTTTGCCGTTGGGCGGGTTTGCTGTTACTGTCTTTTTAACATGACATGAGAGGCCTGTGCTTTGGCTCCCTTCGTGGGTGAGCGGCATGGGCGTATTGACCGGTGGATGAGCAAGACGCAGGGGGCCATGGCCCCAAGCGGCCGGGAATGGACAGGACGGGTGGCAAGTCGCACGATGCGACACCAGGCAATACCCGAAAGAAGAGGCGAAACCGCCGCCGCCGCAAACCGTCGGCACAGGCTAGCCTTCCCGTTCAGGCCGAAAACAGTCAAAACGAGACCGAGCGGGGGCCGGTAAACCACGCCCCAGATGCTAGTACTCTTGACGTTGCGAACCATTTTGAAGGCAACTCCGCCGAAAAGCGCGATGGAAATGCTTCAGTAACGCGCGATGGGAATGCAGCGGCAACGCGCGAACGAAACAGTAAACGCGCGCGCCGACGGGACGGCAGGCAAAAAACTCAAAATTCCACTCAACACGTTCCGGACACCAAATTTGCCGAGACTGCGCCCGCCTCACCCCCAGTGCGAAACGAAAGATCGCGCAACCGGGTCACAAAGATGCCGGGCAGGGGGCAGAGGGCGCACAACGCTCGGGGCAGCACAACGCATGTTCCTGACCATGCCCCAACTCAAGGGGCTGACATCAAAACGCAAAAGAGTGAGCGCGTTGCCCTGTCTCACGATGAAAAGCGAGAAGGCGTTCGCAGCCCTCGAAAAAATCAGTCCCATAGGCCAGTGAACGCTGGTTCAAAACGTCAGCGCAGTCACAAGGCAAACCGAAGCACAGTTTCAAGGCATCAAGCACCAAGAAAATCAGGCCAAAACCCTGCCCGTGATGTGGATGCCTATGCCGCTCTAGATTTGGGCACCAATAACTGCCGCTTGCTGGTGGCTGTGCCCCAACAGCCTGGGCGATTTCGCGTGGTGGATGCGTTTTCACGCATTGTGCGCCTGGGGGAGGGGCTCGCCGCCTCCGGAAAGTTGAGTGATGCCGCCATGGATCGAGCTGTAGGCGCCCTGAAGGCCTGTGCATCGAAACTGGAGGGGCGTCGTGTTCGTGGTGTGCGCCTGATTGCCACCGAGGCCTGCCGCCGGGCCAGCAATGGCGCTGCTTTTTTGGAACGGGTTGAGAAAGAAGCCGGTCTGAAACTGGAAATCATAGACCGCGAGACGGAGGCCCATCTTGCCGTGGCCGGGTGCTCCTCTTTGGTGGATCGCCGTTCCAGCGGGGTGGTTTTGTTCGACATAGGCGGGGGCTCATCAGAACTCGCCCTTTTGGACCTGAGCAAACGTCGCCGGCATGATTTGGCCCCCGCTGTTATCTCGTGGACTTCACTGCCTGTGGGCGTGGTCACGCTTTCTGAAAAACACGGAGGGGGCCGCAAGGTTACACGCCCCGTGTTTGAAGGCATGGTGGACGAAGTGGCTGCCCTTTTGGAAAATTTTGAGGGACGTGACGCTTTGCAGGCCGCTGCGGAGCGGGGCGAAATTCATCTTTTGGGCACATCTGGCACGGTGACGACACTGGCGGGAATTCACCTCAAATTGCCACGCTACGACCGGCGCATGGTGGATGGGACTTGGATGCGCTCTTCGGAAGTAACGCAAATGATCGACCAATTGGTGGATATGACGTTTGAAGAACGGGTGGCTAACCCTTGCATTGGACGTGACCGGGCCGAT
The DNA here is from genome assembly GCA_039198355.1 of Pseudomonadota bacterium. Classification (GTDB taxonomy): domain Bacteria; phylum Pseudomonadota; class Alphaproteobacteria; order Rhizobiales; family Rhizobiaceae; genus Pseudahrensia. The sequence continues at coordinate 20,033 of JBCCTO010000052.1, read as the reverse complement.
CTTGTGCTGGCGGGCTGCGCTATTTTGGTGGCTATCCAGCAGCTGTGGCCGTGCCCTCGGCTTCGGGTGGCAGACAGAGGCTTGCGCGAGGGCCTGCTCACCCAAATGATGAATCGCGATAACGCTTGGCAAAAGCGCCAGCCCCACCGGCGATAGGGACAGTTTTCATGGCAAGACGTTCAAAAGGCGGCGGCAAAGGCACTGTTGGTCCAAACCGCAAGGTGAGTGACCGCATGATGCACACGAAGGTGAAGACGGCGCGCGGCCGCAAATTGTCATCCACACTTTGGTTGCAGCGACAGTTAAACGACCCCTATGTGCAAAAGGCCCGCGCAGAGGGTTATGCCTCCCGCGCGGCCTATAAGCTCATTGAAATGGATGATCGCTACGGCCTGCTCAAACCCGGCCAGCGTGTGGTGGATCTAGGCGCTGCCCCGGGTGGCTGGTGCCAGGTGGCCGTGCAACGCACCAAATCCACAACAGATGACGTTCGCGTGGTGGGCATAGATTATCTGGACATGGACCCGGTTTCCGGCGCTACCATCTTAAAGAAAGATTTTCTCGACAACGATGCTCCCGAAGCGCTCATGGCAGCCCTTGGTGGCCATGCTCCTGATATTGTCATGTCAGACATGGCAGCGCCTACCATCGGCCACCGCCGCACCGACCACATCCGAACCATGGCGCTCGTCGAAGTAGCCTTGGATTTTGCTTTGGAAGTGCTTCCCGCTGGCGGCCACTTCCTCACCAAAACCTTCCAGGGCGGCACTGAACAATCCCTGCTCACCCTCATGAAGCAAAACTTCAAAACCCTACACCACGTCAAACCCCCCGCCAGTCGGGACGGTTCGGTAGAACTTTATTTGTTGGCCAGTGAGCGGAAAGCCCCCTAAAGCGTGTCCATCTGCGATGGAACCGCTTTAGATCTTTTGCGCTCACGCTGTCGGCCTATTGGCCTTCGCTGGGCAGGCGCCGCAAACTTTTGTCGGGCGGCTCTTCGCCACCAGAGCGTTTCAAGAAAAACGTGACACGCTCTAACGATCCCGGTCAAACCCATAGCGCGAAGTCTCGCTGTTGAGGCGAATGCGGCGGGCGCGCAGGCGGGCGTGATACTGCTGTGCACTTTCCCCTTCTTTGCGTCGCATGCGCTCGCCAAACAGGCTTAAACCGCGTTTTTTGATGACTTCTGTTTCTGAAGTCTGTTCCGGTGCTCTGTAGGTATTTGTGCGGCGTCGGACTTTGCGTGTGCTGGTTTTCTTTTTCGAGGCCGCCCGTCGTTTGGCCAGCCACTTGCCCAGACGGGTGCGCGGTTCGCTCGCTTTGGCGTTGCGGCGTTTGCTCCGTTTGGTGCTTTTGCGCTTGGAGAGCGTGGCCCGCGATACAGTCTTGCGCTTTGCCCGCAGGGCTGAGCGGTTGGTGGTGCTGCGTGAAAACAGGGAAGCACGGCGGCGCGAGGACGTTGCCTTCTTGCTGGACGCAATTGGCCCAAGGGATCGTCCCCCGGAACCGCCACTGCGCACATGCACCACACGATAGCCACCCTGTTTCAGGCGGCGCAGCAGCAAGGGCAGGGCGCTGGCGGTTTTGGACTGGATGTCGTGCATGAGAATGACACCGCGACCGCGCCGCTTCAATTGCGCCATGACCCGGTTGACCATGGCGGCCCCGCTACCGCCCTTCCAGTCATTGCTCAAAATGCCAGCGGAGAACGGCAGCAATCCCTGGCGGCGCAAGACACCGTCCAACGCGTTGGAGCGTGCCAGATAGGGGTAGCGGAACAGCTTGGAACTGCGGGAGCGATAGGGGCCAAGGGCAGATCGGACGGAGGCCACGCCCCGCGCAATGTTGCGCTCCGCACTGGCCAGCGAGACATGGCGCAAGTTGGCGTGATTTTCGGTGTGTTGCGCGATGGTGTGGCCCCCACGGGCCACCCTTTGCAGCAGGCTGGCATTGGCCTTCGCCATGCGGCCCACCACAAAGAACGTGGCTTTGGTGCATTCTGCCCGCAAGGCGGAAAGGATGCGGGGCGTCGTGCCGCGCTTGGGTCCATCATCGAAGGTCAGCACCACCTCTTTATGCCGAAGGCCGATACCGCCGCTACCACCCGTGCCCATATGGGCTTGAAATGACCGTACATTGATTGTTCGTGACACGCCCAGGCAGGCCTGGGCCACGTTGGTGCCAATCCAAAATACGGCAAAGGCCGCCAGCCAAAACCGCAGCGGCTTTGAAACCCACATCGTCGAGCCCATAACAGCCCCCCAATTTCCCCATTCACTGCTCATCGCAGTCGAATCACGCCAAGTCTTCGCCCCTTAGCGTCAACAAGGCAGTAAAGAGGGTTAATAGGCTATTAACTTCGGTTAACAAGCGCCTATCTGGGCCAGTAATGAGCAATTTCTGGTGCCGCTTGGATTTACATTACTGTGCTGAATGCCTGCGATCGGGGGGTGCCGGTTTCATCAACAGTCTTTTTGGCCGCGCGCGGCAATCCATGCTTTGCATGGGACGGGGGGAAGTGATAGCAGGCGGTGTCAAACGGTGTATCGCACACCTTCTATCTAGCCCGCGCCGCGGCGCTTCCTGGGCTGCCCAATGTTTGACACCGAAAGCACCCGACAATGGCACAAATCATTTCCACGCCCACCGGCGAACAGGCACTCACCTTTGATGATGTGTTGCTGCAACCGGGCCATTCCACCGTTATGCCCAGTGAAGTGGATGTCTCTTCGCGGCTGACGCGCGATATCACGCTCAATCTGCCCATCCTTTCTGCCGCCATGGATACGGTGACGGAAAGCAAACTGGCCATCGCCATGGCGCAGGCGGGCGGCATGGGCATCATCCACCGCAATCTGACCCCCGTTGAGCAGGCAGAAGAGGTCCGGCAGGTCAAAAAATTTGAGTCCGGCATGGTGGTCAATCCTGTCACCATTGGCCCGGATGCAACCCTGCAAGACGCGCTGGCGCTGATGCAGCAACACCGCATTTCCGGCATTCCCGTGGTGGAAAATGGTGGCACCGGCGGTCACAAAACGGGCCGTCTGGTGGGCATTCTTACCAATCGTGACGTGCGCTTTGCTTCCGACCCGGCCCAGCGGGTCTACGAACTGATGACGCGGGAAAATCTCGTTACCGTGCGCGAAGGCGTGAGCCAGGACGATGCCAAGAAACTGCTTCACCAGCGCCGTATCGAAAAACTGTTGGTGGTGGACAAGAAGGGTAATTGCACAGGTCTTATCACGGTGAAGGATATGGAAAACTCCACCCTTCACCCCAACGCCACCAAGGATGAAAATGGCAGCCTGCGGGTGGGCGCGGCCACGACAGTGGGGCCCGACGGCATGGAGCGGGCCGAGCGCTTGGTGGAGGCGGGTGTTGATCTTTTGGTCATCGACACCGCCCACGGCCACTCCCAGCGCGTGCTGGATGCTGTGGCAGCTGTGAAAAAATTGTCCAACAATGTGCGTATCGCCGCTGGCAATGTGGCCACGGCGGATGGCACCAAGGCGCTGATCGATGCCGGTGCGGATACCGTCAAAATCGGCATTGGCCCTGGCTCCATCTGTACCACCCGCATGGTAGCCGGCGTGGGCATGCCCCAACTCTCCGCTATTATGGCCGCCGTAGAGGTTGGGCAAAAAGCGGACATTCCCATCATAGCCGATGGGGGCATTAAATTTTCCGGCGATCTCGCCAAAGCGCTGGCGGCGGGTGCCTCCATCGCCATGGTGGGTTCCTTGCTGGCGGGCACGGATGAAAGCCCCGGCGAGGTCTATCTCCACCAGGGCCGTTCATTCAAAGCCTATCGCGGCATGGGGTCCGTGGGGGCCATGGCACGGGGTTCTGCTGACCGCTATTTCCAGTCAGAAGTGACCGACAGCCTCAAACTCGTGCCGGAAGGTATTGAAGGGCAAGTGCCATACAAAGGCCAGGTTGGTTCGGTGCTGCACCAATTGGCGGGCGGCCTGAAAGCCTCCATGGGCTATGTGGGGGCGGCAAGTCTCGCGGACTTTGCCGAACGCGCCCGCTTTGTACGCATTTCCACGGCAGGCCTGTCCGAAAGCCACGCCCACAGCGTTTCGATCACCCGCGAAAGCCCCAATTATTCTGGACGCTGAGGCCCGTTGCGTGCCAAGCAACAACAAATAAAATGGGGCACCCGACCATGGACATGATAGAACTGCTTTGGACCGGCGCGGAGGATGTCAAACTGCGTCTGATCGTTCTCATTGTGCTGGCCAACATGCTTTTAGCGCTGCGTCTATACGGCACCATGTCCAAGGCCCGTTTCAGGGCGGCAAAGGAGGGGCGGGTAACTGTTGATACCTACCGCGCCACGCAGAGCGAGCCGGAAGATTTGGCTGTCTTCAACCGGGCCGTGGTAAACCAGTTTGAAAGCCCGGTCCTGTTCTATGCCATTATTGCTATCGGCCTGGCTCTGAAGATCACCAGTTGGCTGACCGTGATTCTGGCCCTTGCCTACGTCGCTTTGCGCTGGCGGCACGCCTTGGAAATGGTCGGCGACCATGAAGTGCTTAAGCGGCGCCAGTTATTCATCTACAGCTTTTATGCGCTGATCGGTTTGATGGCTGAATTGTTCATCTCCGCTTTACTTTGGTTGTGACCCATGCGGCTGGGCGGGCGCATGCAGGGCGCCATTGAAGTTCTCAACGATATGGAAAAGCGCAAACGCCCTCCGGCGGAAGCGCTGAAGGCGTGGGGACTGGACCACCGTTTTGCAGGCTCCGGCGACCGGGCGGCTATTGGCAACATGGTCTATGACGCCCTGCGGAGTCGCGCTTCCACCCAACATTTGATGAATTCCGACAGCACGCGGCGGCTTGTGTTTGGCACGTTGCTGCGGTTTTGGAATTTTACGCCAGAAAAACTGCGAGAAGCGCTGGAGGGGGATAAATTCGCCCCGGACCCGCTCACCGATGCGGAAATTGAAACCTTTAGCAGCCGTATGCTCAAAGATGCCCCCGATCACATCCGCGCTGATGTGCCCGAATGGCTCGTGCCATCCTTCAAGGCGAATTTCGATGAGGAATGGATTGCGGAAGCCCAAGCTTTAACCTGCCGCCCGCCGGTGGATTTGCGGGCTAATACGCTCAAGACTTCCCGCCGAAAACTGCAAAATCAGCTCAAAAAGGCCGGTGCCAAGCCCACCGCCATCGCCTGCCACGGTCTGCGCATCGAGGCGGGCACGGGGCCGGCCCGCCAGCCCAATGTGCAGGCGGAGCAGGCATTTCAAACCGGCCGTTTTGAAGTGCAGGATCAAGGCAGCCAGATCGTCGCGGACCTCGTCTTTGCCCGCCCGGGCGAGCAGGTGCTGGATTTTTGCGCCGGGGCAGGGGGTAAGACATTGGCGTTGGCCGCCAACATGGAAAACAAGGGCCAAATACACGCCTATGATGCGGACAAAAACCGCCTCAAACCCATCCACGAGCGCTTGAAGCGGGCAGGGGTGCGCAATGCGCAAGTCCATGAGCCGGACAGCGATATGGCACCGCTGGTAGGCAAGATGGACCGCGTGGTGGTGGATGCGCCTTGCACCGGCGCAGGTACATGGCGGCGACACCCCCACACCAAATGGAAGTTGACCCGCGAAATGCTCGAAAAGCGCCTTACGGAGCAGGAAGAAGTGCTTTCCGAAGCCGCCCCCTTCGTGCGTCCGGGCGGTTACCTGTGCTACATCACCTGCTCCATCCTGCCGGAGGAGAACGAAAACCAGATCGCTGCCTTTTTAGAGGACAACCCACAGTTTGAACTGCTCTCGGCGGGCGAAGTGTGGCAGGATTTATTTGGGTTCGACAAAGCCCAGCCCTGGTCTTCGGACATGAAGAGCATCACACTCACGCCGGCGAGCACCGGCACCGATGGTTTCTTCTTCGCGGCGCTTGGCCGTAAGCAGTCGAAATAAGTGCAAAGCGTAGGTTTTGAAATAGGAAATTCCCCATGAGCAAATTTCTCACCCTGGTGGCATTTCTTATCGTCGTGCCCGCCCTTGGTGCATTTATCGGCCTCTCCTTCCCGGCGGATGAATGGTACCAGGTTCTCAATAAACCCTTTTTCACGCCTCGCCCCCAGCTGTTCGGGGTGGTGTGGCCCATCCTGTACATCATGGTGGCCGTGGCCGGGTGGCGTGTGTTTGTTTCAGAAGGCCAAACTCCGGGTTGGGGCCTGTGGGTGGGTCAGATGGTGTTGAATTTCGCCTGGTCCCCCACTTTCTTCGGCGCCCACCAGATTTTTTGGGCCATGCTCATCATTGCCGCCGCGCTCGCCCTATCGGTGACGTTTGTCTCCGTGACCTGGACCCGCGATAAATTCGCTTCGCTCCTCTTCGTCCCCTACTCAGCCTGGCTCGCTTTCGCCCTAGCACTCAACTTCACCATCTGGTTGATGAATTGACTGTTGATGGCCTCCCTCTCCCCAATGGGGAGAGGGATAGTCTGATTTGTCTCAGCGAAGCTGAGGCATAGTCAGTCTTGGGTGAGGGGAATTGGATAGTTGTGTAGCCCCTCACCCAACTGCGGCTAAGGACTTCGCTTCGCAAAGCCCAAGTCCTCGTATCCCTCTCCCCTTTGGGGAGAAGGTGGCTTGTTCTAAAACCGCGGCATGAACTTTCCCCGAAGGACATAGTGCAGAACCCGTGATAATTCATTCCAACCGCGGTAGAGCAGCACGGAGCCGCGCCGCCATTTGGGTTTTTTAACGTTGGAACCGGGTGGGGCGGTTTCGTAGCCGATGGTGGATTCAGCCCCTGTCATGCCCTGCACGATAACGGGCTGCACCCCCCGATAGCGAAAACCGTAGACCCATGCCCGGTCATATTCATGGTCGTAAGGCACTTTCATGGGCAGCAGTTTTTCCAGATAGGCCGCGCCCGCCTTGCGGTTGATGAGATAGCCCGCGCTGCCGGTGCGTCGAAACAGGTAACAAACGAGATCATGCCCGGTGGACAAGCGGCGCTGTCGCACGGGCTGGCCCTTGTGGCGACCATTCAAATTCACAACGTCCCACTCATCGGCATAATCGATAAGCGCTTTTAGAACGGCAGGGGCATCCTCGGTCAGCCCCGCATCATCCTCCAAAATTACGCCATGCTGTGCGCTGCTTTCCATGAATGTTTCAATGGCGTGGTAGTGACTCAGATAACAGCCCAACTCATTGGGGTGGATGCTTTTGCCATGGCGAAAATCATAGCCGCGCCGGTCCAGCCCCTTCAGGTCGGGCAGGAGTGTTTTGCCATCAACAGCCGGAACTCGGGTGAAGGTGAGGCCCAGCCGATCAAACTGCTGTTGCTGCACGGCCAGTCGGTCCGGCGAGCGGTCCAGATTGATGACGAAAAACTGGCAGGAAGGCGTGGTCATGGAGCGGGCATAGACCAACAGCGCCCAGCAGCAAAGGCGCAACCCATTTGTGGGGAAAACCCGCCCCTTCTTGCGCCTGCCCATGGGTCGGCATAAAGCGGGGCATGAGCGAGCTTATCCCCGAACCCACCCAATCCGTCCTCGTTGTGGACTTTGGCAGCCAGGTCACCCAACTCATCGCCCGGCGCGTGCGCGAGGCCGGTGTTTATTGCGAAATTGTGCCCTTCAACAGTGCAGAGCAAGCCTTTGAGCGCATGGCGCCCAAGGCCGTCATCCTGTCTGGCGGCCCTGCCTCCGTGCCCGATGAGGGTTCCCCCCGCGCGCCCCAATCCATCATCGATGCGGGCGTTCCTATTCTCGGCATTTGCTACGGTCAGCAAACCCTCTGCGCGCAAATCGGCGGTACGGTGGAGGCAGACGATCACCGCGAGTTTGGCCGTGCCGAGGTCGCCATCCACAAATCAAGCCCGCTTTTTGAAGGCATCTGGAAAGTGGGCGAAAACTATCCCGTCTGGATGAGCCACGGGGACCGTGTGACCGACCTGCCGGAGGGTTTTGAGGTCATCGCCACATCGCCAAAAGCGCCGTGCGCGGTGGCTGTGGATGAAGCCCGGCAATATTACACAACCCAATTTCACCCCGAAGTGGTCCACACCCCAGATGGTGGCAAACTGCTGGCCAACTTCGTCAACAAGATTGCAGGTCTTAAGGGCGATTGGAGTATGGCTGCCTACCGTGAACAGGCGGTGGAAGCCATCCGCCAGCAGGTTGGTGACAAGCGCGTCATTTGCGGCCTGTCCGGCGGTGTGGATTCTTCCGTCGCCGCGCTCCTCATTCACGAAGCCATCGGGGACCAGCTCACCTGCATTTTGGTGGATCACGGCCTTATGCGCATGAACGAGGCCGCCGAAGTGGTGGCCATGTTCCGCCAGCATTACGACATCAACCTCGTCCATGTGGACGCATCCGATCTGTTCATCAACGCGCTGGAGGGCGAGGCGGACCCGGAGGTGAAGCGCAAAACCATCGGTAAATTTTTCATCGACGTGTTCGAGCAGGAAGCCAACAAGATTGGCGGCGCCGATTTCTTGGCACAAGGCACGCTCTACCCCGATGTCATCGAAAGCGTATCCTTCACCGGTGGGCCGTCGGTCACCATCAAATCCCACCACAACGTGGGCGGTCTGCCGGAGCGCATGAATATGCAGCTGGTGGAGCCCCTGCGGGAATTGTTCAAAGACGAGGTGCGGGCGTTGGGCAAAGAACTTGGCCTTCCTAAGAGCTTTATCGGTCGACACCCGTTTCCCGGCCCCGGCCTTGCCATCCGCTGCCCCGGCGGCATCACCCGTGAAAAACTGGAAATATTGCGCAAGGCCGACGCCATCTATCTGGATGAAATTCGCAAAGCGGGCCTCTACGATACAATCTGGCAAGCCTTCGCCGTGCTTTTGCCCGTGCAAACCGTGGGCGTCATGGGCGATGGCCGCACCTATGAATTCGTTTGTGCCCTGCGGGCTGTCACTTCCGTGGATGGTATGACGGCAGACTTTTATCCCTACGAAATGCCGTTTTTGGGCCGGACCGCCACGCGCATCATCAATGAGGTGAAGGGCATTAACCGCGTCGTCTATGACATCACCTCAAAGCCCCCCGGCACCATTGAGTGGGAGTAAGGGAAGCGCGTCTATCTCCACCACGAGCAGAGCCTAGATTGCCACAGGGGCGTGTCACCATCATGCCGCAAGTCTGGGCAAAAGAAGGGTCTGATGCCATCATCAGCGTCTACTTGCCAAAACTTTGCGGAGAAATGACATGCCTCTTTTGACCGCTGGCCTCATTTTGTTTCTGGGTGTCCATCTCGCCCGCGTCGCCACGCCGGGCCTGCGGGCTGATTTTATTGCCCAACGGGGCGATGGCCCTTGGAAGGGCATTTATTCTGTCATCTCCATCCTGGGCTTTGCCCTCGTGATCTATGGCTACGGTCTCGCGCGGGTGAATGCGGAGGAGGTTTTTGACGTGCCCTCTTTGGCCCGCACCGTCCAACTTCTGGCCATGCCAGTTGCGCTCATTTTGGTCGTGGCCTCGCAAATCCCCGCCGGTTACATCAAAAAGACCGTCCGCCACCCCATGATCGTTGGTGTGCTTATCTGGTCCGCCACCCATTTGTGGGGCAATGGTGACAGCGCTTCCATCGCCCTGTTTGGCGCGTTTTTCGTGTGGGCCTTGCTCACCACCATTTCCAGCTACCGCCGTCCTTTTAGGCCCGCCGAGCCCAAAATTCTGTTTGATGGGATAGCCATTGTGGTCGGGCTGGTACTGACGGTGCTTTTTGTGCGCTTTTTGCACGAGTGGCTGTTTGGCGTGGGCATTGCCTAAACGGACGCGGGGAAATCTTGAATTGTGTGGCCGCCCATTTGGTGTAGAACCCCCCAAACGCTGCAACCCCTGCGCCCAATTGAGTAGATAGCCATGTCCGACGATTCTTTTTTCCGCGAGGTTGAAGAGGAATTGCGCAGCGAAAAGCTGCAAAATTTCTGGGACCGTTTTGGAAAATATATCATCGCCCTTGCCGTTGCCATCGTCGTGGGGGTGGGCGGCTACAACTACTATGAATATGCCAAACAGACCGAAGCCGCCGCTTCGGGCGACGCTTTCATGGCCGCTGTGGATTTGGCGCAGGAGGGTAAGAGCGATGAGGCCCTCGCCAAGCTGGAAGCATTAGAACAGGAGGCAGGCCCCGCTTACCGTGCCCTCGCTCGATTGCGGGCGGCAAGCGAACTGGCGGAAAAGGGCGACAAACAGGCGGCTGTGGAAGAGTTCGATGCCGTCGTGGCCGACAACGCCGTGGACCAGAACCTGCGTTCCATCGCCCGCCTGCGCGCCGGTTATCTGATGGTGGACATTGGCAGCCTCAACGATGTGCAGACCCGCGTCACGCCGCTCACCGGGCCAACGGGTCCTTACCGCTTTTCTGCGCAGGAAATTCTGGGACTGGCCCATTTCAAAGCTGGTGATCTGCAAAAGTCCTATGACCAGTTTGCAGAACTTTCCCGTTCTTCCGATGTGCCCGCTGCCATGCGCCAACGCATCGGCGTCATGCTGGGTGTCATCGCAGCCCGCGGCGGCCCCGTATTTGACGCCAATAGCGTTGAACCGGCCGCAGAGGGCTAGAGAGCAGCGCCCGTCATGAGTTTCACCATCGCCATTGCCGGGCGCCCCAATGTGGGCAAATCCACCCTGTTCAACCGAATCGTCGGCAAGCGGCTGGCGCTGGTTCACGATGAACCGGGGGTCACCCGCGACCGGCGGGAGGGGGATGGCCGCATTGGTGACATCCATTTTCGCATCATCGACACCGCAGGTCTGGAAGAGGCGGATCATGCCTCGCTGGAAGGGCGCATGCGCGACCAGACGGAACAAGCCATTCTGGAAGCCGATGCCACGCTGTTCCTCATCGATGCCCGCGCGGGCGTAACGCCTCTGGACCGTTCCTTCGCCACCATGCTGCGCCGGGCGGGCAAGCCGGTGATTTTGGTGGCCAACAAGGTGGAAGGTCGAAAAGGCGACGAAGGCTTTTACGATGCCTTTTCCATGGGTTTTGGCGAACCTGTCCCCCTGTCCGCAGAACATGGCGAGGGCATGGGAGAATTGCGCGATGCCATCGTCGCGGCCATCGGCGAAGAAAAAGCCTATGGCGAAGAAGAACAGGCTGAAATCGACGAATTTGCCAGCCAGTCGGCAGACCCCGACGACCTTTTCGGCCCCGATTTCGACCCTGAAGCGGAAGAAGAATTCGCGCCTTATGACAACTTCCGCCCGCTGAAAATCTGCATCGTAGGCCGACCCAATGCAGGTAAGTCCACGCTTATCAACCAGATGCTGGGTCAGGATCGCCTGCTCACCGGCCCGGAAGCAGGTATCACCCGTGATTCGATTTCGGTGGATTGGGAATGGCAGGGGCGGCGCATCAAACTGTTCGACACTGCAGGCATGCGCCGCAAGGCGAGGGTACAGGAAAAGCTGGAACGTCTTTCCGTGCAGGACGCCCTGCGCGCTGTGCAATATGCCGAAGTGGTGGTGATCGTATTCGATGCCACCATCCCGTTTGAAAAGCAGGACCTGCACATTGTGGACCTGGTGGCCAAAGAGGGCCGCGCGCCGGTGCTTGCTTTCAACAAGTGGGACTTGGTGAAGGACAAGCAGGCTGCCATGGCGGACCTGAAGGAAAAGACGGAACGGTTGATCCCCCAACTGCGCGGCCTGCGCACTGTCACCCTGTCGGGTCAAACGGGCCGGGGGCTGGATAGGCTCATGGACGCGGTCATGGAAACCGATGAGGTGTGGAACAGCCGGGTTTCCACGGCTCAACTCAACAAGTGGCTCTCCGGCGTGCAGGCTCACCATCCGCCGCCTGCGGTCTCGGGCCGCCGCATCCGTTTCAAATACATCACGCAGGCCAAAACCCGCCCGCCCACGTTTGTGGCCCAATGCACCCGACCGGAAGGCCTGCCCACGTCATACGAGCGCTATTTGCTCAATGACCTGCGGGAGACGTTCGATCTGCCCGGCGTGCCCCTGCGCCTGTATTTGCGAAAGGGCGATAACCCCTATGGCAATCGCAAGCGCAACACGTCGAAATAGAAATCCTGCGACGAGCACCATTCTGCTGCGAAATTGTCGCTAAATTGCCTTTTTCCCTTCACTTCCCCGTCATTCTTGCCCGCCAAACGGCCCGCGTGAAAGCTAACTGCAAGAACAACAACACAGCAGTTCGGTTCCAAATAAAATTAGGACAAGCTCGCTGAAGGGGTAGGGGATGCCGGTTAACCTCGTATCAAGGTTAACGCATCAAACTCACCGCCATGACATGGGTCGCGCAAACGCCATCGCGCGCGGCCATGCAGTGCGGAGTGTTGTGATGCGTATTTGCCAAAAGACAATCAAAGCAGCCATGGGCGGCGCAGCCAGTCTGGCCCTCGCCGGTGGCTTGGCCATGGTGTTGACCATTGCCACAACGACCACCGTCTCCCATCAAGACATTGCGTCCATGACGGGCACCCGCACGGCTGATGACAATCGTTGGTTGGCCCGCCTGATTGCCATCCCTTCTGGAGCAGCTTACGCCCGCGCGACCTCTGATTCGCTCACAAAAGGTGAGACGGCGTTGCTGAACCGCAATTACGTGACGGGTGTTCACACGCCCGAAGCTGTGAATGTGTTGGATACCAGCCACACGCTTGAGACCGGCGAACATGCCATGGTCAACACGGCTGAAAAGGGAGACAGGCTTTTTGTTCCCGTACCCGCCGCTGCCGCCTTGGCCATGGAAGCGCAGGCCATGCGCTCCATCCATGCCATGACCACCGCCAAGACGGGTCAATGGCAAATGCCACAGAAGCCAGCCCCGGTTGTTGTGGCTTCTCTCGGTGTGGACCCTATGGTCACCGGCAGCACAGCAAAGACAGAAACGCCTGTGAAAGACCGGGTCGCCCTTTCCTCCACGCATATGAGCCAGGCCCGCGCTGCGGCGCAAATCATGGCCAAGGTTATGGATCAGGTGAAGGCCAAGCCGGAGGTGGACACCAACGCCGCCATCGTTACCGCCTACGCCCCCGCCGTTGAAGACAAAACGACCAAACAAATGGCTAGCGCATTCGCCGCCGTGCTGCGCCCCTCCATTGTGGAAAAGCCCAAGGAAAAGCAGGAAGCCCAAAAGCGCAAAAACGCGCTCAAAAAAGCCGTCGACAAGACCCGCAAGCGCGCCCGCTCCATCATCCGGCTGGCCAAAGGTGACCATAAATGGGCTGCCAAGCCCCTTCCCAAATCATCCTTCAGCAAAAAACAGCGCCGCTGTCTCGCCAATGGCATTTATTTTGAAGCCCGGGGGGAGAGCAAAAAGGGCCAGCAGGCGGTGGCTCAAGTGATTCTCAACCGCGTGAAAAACCCCACCTATCCCAACAGCATTTGCGGCGTGGTTTATCAAAACACCCACATGCGTAACGCTTGCCAATTTTCCTTCGCCTGTGATGGCAAACGAGACCGGATCAATTCCCGCAAACATTGGAATATTGCGGTAAAAATCGCCAATGATGCCATCGAGGGCCGTTTCTGGCTGCGCAGTGTTGGCTCTTCCAGCCACTATCACGCTGACTATGTATGGCCCCGCTGGCGCAAGAAAATGCGCAAGATGACCAAGATCGGCCGCCATATTTTCTACCGCACCTATGGCGGGGGCTGGAGTTAGGCCTTCTCACCTGTCGTCATCCGCCGACTTGATCGGCGGACCTCCTAAAGCCTAAACGTCTTTTGATACAGATAGACCGGTCAAACCGGTCTATGACGTTAAGAGCTCAGAAAAGCATGGCCGAAAAGGACGACAGCGACGACAAAGCCCTCAATGAGCGGCTTGAAAAGTTGCGCAACCGGCTGGATGGGCCAGAAGGCTCGCGGCTGGCAGACAAGGCGGACCCGAACCGCGCGGTAAAGCGCACAGGTGGGGACATTTCCAAAGCGCTCAAACTCAGTTCTGAATTTATCGCCGGAATCATTGTGGGTGGCGTGCTGGGCTACGGTTTTGACGCCCTGCTCGGCACGTCCCCTTGGGGCCTCATTGTGTTCTTGCTGTTGGGCTTCGCCGCTGCCGTGCTCAACGTTATGCGCGCCGCAGGATTCGTGGCGCAAAACGAAGTGCGGCTGAAGAACGGTGAGCAAGACAAAAACAAGCTCCCTTAACCCATAGGTTGAGCCTTTTTGGCCTTGGCACGGGCGGTTAAATTATGCAAAGGAGTGCCCGCTGATGCCGGGAGAGCCTGGCACATCCATTTGGGCAAAGCGGCTTTCAACAAATCAAACGCGTGTGCGACTTAAGTGGGTTCGTTTGACCCGTGACAGCACGCGCCGCTTGGGGTAAAGCCGCGCCAGAGAAGGTCCGCAGCAGCGGAACAGGAAAGACGAGGCCATCGTGGCGAACGACCCTATTTCCCAATTTAAGGTGAGCGAAATTCTGCCCTTGGAAGCGCTGGGCGTGAATATTTCCTTCACCAACGCATCCTTGTTCATGGTGGTCACCGTTGGCATCACCGCCACTTTCTTGATTATGACCACCGCAGGCCGCGGGCTCATTCCCTCCCGCCTCCAGTCCGTTTCTGAAATCGCCTATGAGTTTGTGGCCGATATGCTGCGAAGTAGTGCAGGCTCCGAGGGGATGAAATTTTTCCCCTTCGTGTTCTCCCTGTTCACCTTTATTTTGGTGGCCAATCTGCTGGGCATGTTCCCGTATTTCTTCACCGTCACCAGCCAGATTATCGTGGCTGCCGCTCTGGCTTTTATGGTGATCGGCGTGGTTATCTTTTACGGCTTTTATCGCAACGGCCTTGGCTTCTTGAAACTTTTTGTGCCCTCCGGCGTGCCCGGCGTGCTGGTGCCCATCGTGGTGTTGATCGAGGTCATCTCGTTCCTCTCCCGCCCCATCAGCTTGTCTGTTCGTTTGTTTGCTAACGTTCTCGCCGGTCATATCACGCTGAAAGTGTTTGCCGGTTTCGTGGTCACGTTGGCAGGTCTCGGTTTGGGCGGTGCCATATCCGCCATCCTGCCGCTCGCCTTTACGGTGGCCATCACGGCGCTGGAATTTTTGGTGGCATTCTTGCAGGCCTATGTGTTTGCCATTCTCACCTGCATGTACATCAACGACGCCATTCATCCGTCGCACTAAGCGCGGCGGAGCATTGTTAAACTCCTCTCCTCATTTCCAAGACATCAAAGGAAGATCATCATGGAAGTAGAAGCAGCAAAAGCACTCGGTGCTGGTATCGCATGTCTCGGCATGGGCGGCGTGGGCATTGGCCTGGGCAACATGTTCGGAAACTATTTGGCTGGCGCCCTGCGCAACCCCTCCGCCGCTGACGGTCAGTTCGGCCGCCTCATCTTCGGCTTCGCTGTGACGGAAGCTCTGGGCATCTTCTCCCTGCTCGTCGCCCTGCTGCTGCTCTTCACCTGAGAGCTCGTAGTTGACGGCGCGGTCTTCCATTCGCGCCGTTCGCCGACTTTTGATGACATGAGTTAACGGACCCAACGATGGCCACCACCAATACAGAAGTGGGTGTGGATGCTGGCGCGAAAGCACCTTTCCCACCCTTTGTGACGGACACCTATGCTTCCCAGCTTCTGTGGCTGGCCATCACCTTTGGCCTGTTTTACGTGCTGATGTCGAAAGTGGCTTTGCCGCGTATCTCCGGCATTCTGGAGACCCGTAGCGGGCGTATTGCTCAGGATTTGGATGAAGCCAATCGGCTTAAAGAAGAATCCGATGCGGCTATTGCCGCCTATGAACAAGACCTGGCGGATGCGCGTAAAAATGCCCACGGCATCGCACAGCAGGCTCGCGACGCCGCCAAGGCGGAGTTGGATGCAAAGCGCGCAGACGTGGAGGCCTCCATGGCCGAGCGCGTTGCCGAAGCCGAGAAAAGCATCGCTTCCATTAAAAGCGAAGCCATGGCTGAAGTGGGTTCCATCGCGGAAGACACAACCCAAGCCATTCTCGACCAGCTTTTGAGCGGCAAAGTAACAAAGGCAGACGTGGCGAAAGCCGTGGCAGCTGCTCGAAACTAGCAGCCTAAACTTGACGACCGGGGTGCGCATGTGTGCCCCGCGCCTCCTTAATACGGCGGTCTTGAGGCCGCTGCTGAACAGTGGATTTTACCATGAACGCTACTTTTTGGTCCCTGATCGCGCTGATTATTTTTCTCGGCATCATCGCCTATGCAAAAGTGCCAGCCTTGATCGGCAAGTCCCTTGACGACCGCTCTGATAAAATTCGCAGTGATCTCGACGAGGCCCGCAAGCTGCGCGAGGAAGCGCAGCAATTACTGGCCGAGTATCAGCGCAAGCGCAAAGAGGCCGAACAAGAGGCGGAGAGCATTGTGGCCTCGGCCAAGCGCGAAGCAGAAGCACTGGCCAAAGAGGCAGAGCGGAAAACCGACGAATACGTGGCCCGCCGCACCGCGCAGGCTGAATTGAAGATCGCACAAGCTGAACAGCAAGCTGTGGCTGATGTGAAATCCACAGCCGTAGACATCGCCGTGGAAGCAGCTCAAGCCGTCTTGGGCGGCAAAACATCCAGTGCCGCTAACACTGATATGTTCAAAAACAGCCTGGCTGAAATCAAAGCCCGTATGAACTAGGCTCGGGCGGAGCGTCCCGTAAGGAACTTCGGCAGACGGCAGCGCGCCCTCAATTTGAAAGCCGTTAACCCGCATTTAACGGGTTATCTGGTGACGGCCATACCCGCGAAAGTCAGAGCCCCCTACCACGGAACTGCCCCCATCATTGGATGTAACGCGGTTGTTTTGGCCAATGGCGTTCAAGGTATAATGGGGCAACAATTGCCGCTCTCACAGTGTCCAAAAGAATGCTGCAAAGCGGTATCTCAACAGTGCCCATTCTCAAACATGTTTGGTCGGGAAAGGCATTTTGGAGCGCTAATGCTTCCAGCCCTGTCTTTCAATGCCAGGCACATGCCTTTTGAACGGTTGATTAACCGATGACAGGGCGTAAGCTAACTCTATTTCGAGTAGAGTTTGCTTTATGGATAAAAATACTGACGGCGAGCACCTCGCTGAATTCGATGCCGTCCGCGAAAAGCTGCGCTATTGGCCGTACACGATCCACTATATTGAAGATACGCTTGATATCGCCTTGATCGAAGGCCGCGCCCGTCAGCTTTTATTTCAGGCCATAAATTCGCGCAGCCTCACTGCATTTGTTGGGTCAGGTGTCTCGGCCTCCTATGGGCGACTAAGCTGGCACGACTGGCAAAGCACGCAGTTTGGGGTCGTGCGCGAAAGCGTCGATGCGTTCTTGAAACTTGCTGATGTATCGCTGGCTTTTTTGCGGGTTCATGCTCAAGTCTGCCACCCAGATGATTCAAGCCCTGTCCCATGGATTGATGGACTGCGCTCCGCTTATTTTTCGGAATCTACGACCAATCAGAAGTCGAGTTTTAACTGCTGGCGGTGGTTTCGTTTTCGCATCCAGCAGATTGAAGATGCCCGCCGCCAAATCAGCGGGCTAAACCAGACTTTCCGGAGAACCCAAAGCAGCGGCGATGACTTTCCTGGTGGCGAAGCGTTGCCGCTCAAATTTCAAATCTCCCAACAATTGCATAATCAGCTGCGTGCGCTAATCCAGATTTTCCTCCCACCTGTCGGTAAAGGGGAGCCGTTGGCCGAGACCCAACGGCGCAGCGGTCTTGGGGCGCGGGATGATACGGAAAGTTCTGCACCATCCAAGTCACTTGAAAATCTGAGAAAACTTCTGGTTGCGTTGGATCAGCCCCAGTGGCGCGCGCTCAAGGAGCGGTATGAAAAAGCCCGCGATCACTACATTGAGGTATTCACGCGCCCACAGGCAGAGGCGAATGCCGAAGATTTGACCAAGATGCTGCTGGTGGATGAACGCGCCCACGCAATGCTCACACTGGGATCGGGGCTTGTTCCTGAGTTTGCTGGCAAACCCATAGCAGGCGATGCCGGACGTGCTCTGTTACGTGGGCTGGAGCGCGATCTGTCAATTTATGACGAGAGCAGTCTGCGCCGTGATATGCCCCGTTTGCGTGATAACCCGGACATTTACAGAGTGCTCAGCGCCTTCCGGCTGGATGCGCTTGGCGATTTGCGCGATCGACTGGAAAGCGAAGGCGGCGACCGCGCGGACCGTTGGGCTGACTTTCTGGACTGGGAGCGTGACCGGCTGGAGAAATACCAGATTAAGGCCAGTAGTGCGGGAGACGATAGGCGTTTTTTGACGCCCAGTTCCCGGTTTTTGATGGCCACCTATCTAGCGCTGCACAAAGACGCTCCCGGTCTCATCGCCCGTGATAAAGATGGCGAGCTTGTGGATGATGCCGGACTTCTTCAGAGGCTGTCCCGTGACCAGTTCACGTCGCGCCGTTCCATCATCGCTGACCGGTTTGACCCCCTTGCAAAGTCAGCGCGGCGGCTGGGGATCAGGCGGTATATCACCACTAACTACGATTTTGAAATCGAACGTTTCTTTGAGGATTCGGGGTATCGCCGTTTCCCACCCAAACCGCCGGCTGAAGGCCCTAGCCCAATACCCCGCAGACCTGACCCCACGGAGTATCGCAGCGACCCTACTGGAGAGTTATTGATCGACCAGACTTTTGACCGCAAACGCGCCTCGGAGCTCGTCGCATTTTCCGTTGCCGAGCAGGGGCGTGATGCCGGCGTCTTTCACCTTCACGGGCGCGCTACGGCCGAAGACCGAATGGTCATCACTGAAAAGGACTATATGGACCTCTACCTCTTTGAGGATGAGCATCGCGACAGTGTCAACGAAGCCATCACGATGGCTTTCTCCAGCGCGCCCATGGTGTTTTTGGGCCTTGGTATGGAGGAAGCGGATTTGCTGCGCCCGCTTCGTCAATTCATGTCCAATCAAGACCGCACGCTGGCTTATCAGGCGGTGGCCATTTTGCCCGGTGAAAAACCCATAGAGGCGCGCACGAAGTTCTCAGTCACCTGTTTCCTGCGCTACGGCGTGCACACGATTTTCTATGGATCTGGCCGGATCAAGCTCGATTTACGCACAGAGAGCGAAAAGGAGGATGAAGCCCAGCGTGGCCATAAAGGCGGATTATATATCGACTGGCTTTGCCGCGTTCTCACCATCGTCAAGACCGTAAAATCCCAGCTGACGGTTTACGAACACGGCGCCGCCCCGCAAACCGCCCGCGCACTCCTTCTCAAACTCATGAAAAACGTGGGCTTGGTGGACGTGGAAGTGCAAGGGAAATTGGAGACACTGGATGCTCTTTCCGCGCTCTACCGGCTGGACCATCGCTTCACAGCAGATGATCGCGGGCCCGAGGCTCACGTTGACGCTCTGCTACGCAGGATCGTTGAGGAAAAAGGCGAACTGGATTTTTGCGAATTCACGCCGGTCCAACTCACCCGTGAAACGAAAAAAAGCCGCCACTACAGCGAAAATGTGTTCATTGATGGCGATGACTATGTGGGCTTCGCTACCGGATTATTGGGGCAAGCCTTGCGCATTCATCTGGCCCTGCAAGATGCGGGTCACGCGTCGAAGGATGTGGCCCGCGATGTTGCGGCCCTTCTCATCACACTGGATGGTCTATATGGCGCGTTCCTCACCGGTGCGTTGAATGCCCAACTTGTTGGGCTGGAAAAGGAATGGCGGCTCTGGTGGAAAAACTGGCAGCAAAGTCCACCCTATCGAGAGGCGCGATTCCAACAATTACCGCTGAGCTCAAAGCCATGCCGCCGGTTTAGGACCGGGCGTTATGTACGCCACCACGTCGATAGCATCATCACTAACACTGATGAACTGGAATACCGTGCTTGCGATGGTAAGCCGGTCATTGAAGGCCATGGGAAGGTTCCAAGCCACCTTCGTGAAAGTGAAAGGACCCGCGTACGGGCCTTTGACACGTTCATTCTGGCCTTGGCGGACGGGATAGCGGATGTCGATCTTCATCTGTAGAAGACTCGACTTAATCTGACACCGCTACCTTTTCAGAGGACTGAGAAGGCAGCGGCGGGTCTCTTGAAGGAGACCTTGGTTACCCGTTTTGATGGTGGTGCGAACCTAACCATTGAAACGAAAGACAACCACAAT
>JBCCTO010000051.1:0-21905 GCA_039198355.1 Pseudomonadota bacterium | reverse complement strand
GGGGCCTATGTGGACCAGCAGATTTTCGGCCCCGGCGACCGCACCGTGCAAGGCCCCCGTCTTGACAGCACACAAGCACTTTCCTCCCGCGAAGGGGCACCCATTGCCCGCGTTTATGGCCGGGCGCGGGTGGCCGGCGAAATCATCTGGGCCACGCGCTTTCAAGAGGTGAAATCGACGGAGGAAACTGGCGGCAAGGGCAGCGGTGGCGGTTCCACCACGGTGGAAAACTATGCCTATTTCGCCAACTTTGCCATTGGCGTTTGTGAAGGTCCCATTGGGCGGATAGGGCGCATTTGGGCCGACGGAAAACTGCTGGACCAAATGCAATTCACGATCCGCACCTACACCGGCACACCATGGCAACAGCCCGACAGTTTGATTGAAGCCAAGCAAGGTATGGGCAATGCGCCTACCTTCCGAAATCTGGCTTATGTGGTTTTCGACAACTTCCCCTTGGAGCAGTTCGGCAACCGCATTCCGCAGATTGCCGTCGAAGTGCTCCGCCCCACCGGACGGCTGGAAAAACTGGTGAGCGGGGTCAATATGATCCCCGGGGCCACCGAATTTGGCTACGACACCGAACGGGTCACGGAAGACTTGGGCAATGGCATTACCCGCACGCTCAACGTTCACCAAACCACCAATTGGACGGACTTTGGAGCCTCGTTGGCAGATCTTGTGGCCACTTGCCCCAACCTCAAACAGATCGCTTTGGTTGTGGCTTGGTTTGGCGATGATTTGCGCGCTTCCCATTGCCAACTCAGGCCTGGTGTTGAAGTGCGCAATCGGGTTTTGGACCAAGGGGAAGACTGGAGCGTCGCCGGGTTCACCCGCTCCACAGCCCATCTGGTTTCCAGCAATAATGGCAATCCCGCCTACGGAGGCACGCCGTCAGATGACTCGGTCTTGCGGGCCATCAATCTGATAAAATCCTACGGTCTGAAAGTGTGCATCCATCCTTTCATCATGATGGACGTACCCGCCTTCGCCAATCTTCCCGACCCTCAAGGCGCAGGCGATCAAGCGCCTTACCCGTGGCGGGGACGCGTCACATGCCATCCAGCCCCGGGCCGTTCTGCCTTTGCCGGCCTTCAAGTGGGTGCCTTTGCAGGCAGTGTGGATGCGTCCGCCATCACTATTGCCAATGGCCGCATTTCCCATGAAGGCGTTGGCGAAAATTCCTTCCGCCGCCTCATGCTCCACTACATGCGTCTGGCCCAATTGGCCGGTGGTGTGGACATGTTTATGATCGGCTCGGAAATGCGCGGCCTCACGACAGTACAAAGCGCTCACGGCTATTTCCCATTTGTCCAAGCATTGGTGCGCCTGTCCCATGAGGCAAAAGCCATTCTCGGCCCCTCCTGTTTCGTCACTTACGGTGCCGATTGGAGCGAGTATTTTGGCTATCACCCCCAGGATGGCTCCGGCGATGTGTTCTTTCATCTCGACCCACTTTGGGCCAGCGCGAGTATCGATGGCATTGGCATCGACAACTACATGCCGTTAAGCGATTGGCGCGATGACGACACTGATGATCTATCCGCCCATGGCCCCAATGATCCCAAAAACCTAAAAGCCCTTATGGCTGCCGGGGAGGGGTTTGATTGGTACTACCCCTCTCTCAGCCACCGCAACGCAAAGCAGCGTGTCTCCATTACCGACGGTAAATGAAAGCCTTGGGTCTTCCGCTATAAGGATTTGAAGAGCTGGTGGTCCAATTACCATTTCGAACGGCGCGGGCACGGAGAACTGGCCACGCCAACCCCATGGCAACCGGCTTCCAAACCCTTTGTCTTCACGGAATATGGCTGCCCCGCCGTCCATAACGGGCCGGGCCAACCCAATGTATTTTACGACCCCAAATCCTCCGAGAGTTTCTTTCCCTATCACTCGAAAGGTTATCGGGACGATCAAGCGCAATTTGCCTATCTGGAAGCTCATCAGTTTCACTGGGACAGCCGCCATCCTGATTTTGACGACGCCAACAACCCATGGTCGGCGTCTTATGGCGGGCGCATGGTGGATATGGACCGATCCCAGCTATGGGCCTGGGACGCACGGCCTTACCCCGCTTTCCCCACTCGGTCCGATATTTGGAGCGACGCAACCAATTGGTATACGGGCCATTGGCTCAATGGCCGTTTAGGAGCCGTCCGACTGGCTGACCTGATTTCTGAAATTGTTTCGGCTGCGGGCGTTACGCAAGTGGATACGTCACAAGTCTATGGCGTGTTTGACGGATATGTATTGGGCGACATCGCTTCCCCTCGCAGCGCCCTTGAGGTGCTGGTCAATCTGTATCGTCTGGATGTCTTTGAGCAGCGGGGTATCCTGGTCTTTAGAAGCCGTGGCCGCGATGTTGTCACCCGCATCCCCACGCGGCACATGGTTTTGGAGGAAGATAACCCACGCCTCACCGTGGAACGCGCCCAAGAAAGCGATATTCCCGCCCATGTCCGGCTCAGCCACATGGACCCTGCCACAGATTTCCAATCGGCCCAGAGCGAGGCTCACCGTGTCAATGGTGGCAATTTGGACATCCAGTCCTTCAACGCGCCTATTATCGCTGATGACCAGCGTATGACGCCCATTCTTGAACAATGGCTTGGTGAACGTTCGAGCAACCGGGAAACGATCCAGTTCGGTCTCGATTGGTCTTATAGTCCCTTAAGGGTGGGCGACTTGCTTTCGCTTGATGTGCTCGAAAACACGGGCATCTACCGCATCACAGGCATTGAAGAGGGCAGACATCTCGCCATCACAGCGGTGGCCACGACCACCCAAACGACGGTGCCGCTTGGCGAGTTTGCTGCACAACCACGCGCCGTGCCGGCCCGGCCTCAAGGTAAAACCCAAGTCACTTTCCTGGATTTACCACTGCTTCCCGCCAGCGACGAAAACCACGGCAATCGTATTGCGGTAACGAAAGTGCCCAATGGAGGGGGTTGCGATGTCTTCGCTTCCCCACTGTCCAGCGGTTTTCGCTTCCGTCAGCGGGTGGATGGTGCCGCAACGCAGGGCGTATTGACTTCGCAATTGCCTCCCACCGCCGTGGTCAGCCGGTGGCACTCTTCGGCGCACATACATGTCAAACTCTCAACAGGCACTCTCTCTTCTGCTGCGGAAGAGCTGGTTCTTTCTGGCAATAATGCGCTGGCCGTGGAGAAGGCTGGCGGCCAGTTTGAGATTGTTCAATTTCGCCATGCTGCTTTAGCGGCACCCAACGAGTACCGCCTTGAAGGTCTTTTGCGCGGTCAGGCTGGTACGGAAAATCAGGCTTATCTCAAAGCGCCCAGTGGCGCACGCATTGTGCTCATCAACAAAGCAGTCACGGCCCTTGAGCTTATTGAAAGCGAGATGGACGTTGATCTGAACTGGCGTATTGCGCCAGTGGGGCGTGGCTTGACGGATCACGACACGATTGCCGTTTCGCACACACCGGGCCTGCGCGCCTTGCAGCCCTATAGCCCGGTCCACTTGCGCGCCCACCGCCACAGCGGTGGCGATCTAAGTGTTTCGTGGGTAAGGCGTGACCGTAAAAACAGCGACAGCTGGTCGCTTGCCGAAGTGCCCATGAGCGAAGAGGCCGAGCGCTATCAACTGACACTAACCCAAGCGGGCGCGGAGCCGCTTATTCAGCAGGTTTTGGAGCCCCAAGCCAATATTAGCAATGCGACCCTGCAAGCCCATTTCGGCCCTGTACCCACATCCCTTGAGCTTGCTGTGGCTCAAATCAGTGCCGCCGTAGGTCCGGGGCCCGCCGCAACCATCACACTTACCTAAACCAAAGAGGATACGACTATGATCGAAGAAAAAGACTGGTACCGCTCACGCACCATTTGGGGCTCGCTCATCGCCGTTGCAGCGGCGCTGGGTTCACTGATCGGCGTTGAAATTGATGCGGACACCCAAACCGTTATACTGGAAGCGGTGCTGCAATTGGTGGCTGTACTGGGCTCTATCTACGCCGTATTTGGCCGCTTGTCGGCCACCAAAACCATCGCATAGCCCGTGTGGCCATGTTGGCATTTCTCCAAGCCATTAAGTGGATTATGGAATGGCTTCAAAGACGGGCTGCCGAAACAGCAGCCCGTGATCTTGCCCG
Source organism: Pseudomonadota bacterium (assembly GCA_039198355.1). Lineage (GTDB taxonomy): Bacteria > Pseudomonadota > Alphaproteobacteria > Rhizobiales > Rhizobiaceae > Pseudahrensia. The sequence continues at coordinate 17,797 of JBCCTO010000051.1, read as the reverse complement.
AAGAACCAAACAAGCCAGCCGGACCCGCCAAAAACAGGCGGACCGCACCCGCCAAGATGTTGTTGATGATTTGCGCCGCTTCCCTGAGCGGCTGCACGATGATGACGGGTTTCGCCGCCCCTAATACCTGCGCGGGCTTTCAACCCATAACATGGTCAATTCAAGATACGCCCCCAACCATCCTGGAGATCAAATCTCACAATGCCGTGTGGAAGAGGTTTTGCCAGTAGCGCTGGTTTCATTCATGTTGGGTTCAGACCAATTCGCGTAATGTCCGCCCCATGAAAAGACTCTTCACACTCTTTATGCAGGCCGCGCTTATTTCCCTGTTAATGGGTAGCCCGGCTTTTGCCAATTGCAACAGCAAGGCCCAAAGTGTTGCCGCCCAGCGGGGCGCAAAAGTGCTTTCGGTAAGAACGGTAGGCTCCCGCTGCCAAATTCGGCTTCTCGTCTCTTCCGGCGGCGGAGCGCCCAAGCGCATCACCGTCACCGTGCCAAAATAGGCGGTCTGACCCATGCGTGTTTTGGTTGTGGAAGACGAAGCCGATTTGAACCGCCAGTTATGCGAAGCTTTGAAAGAAGCGGGCTACGCGGTCGATGCCGCCGAGGATGGGGAAGAGGGGCATTTTCTAGGTGACACCGAACCCTATGATGCCGTTATTCTCGACATTGGCCTTCCGGGCATGGATGGCATTACAATGCTGGAGACTTGGCGTAAGGATGGCAGAACCATGCCTGTCCTCATGCTCACCGCCCGCGACCGGTGGAGCGACAAGGTTGCCGGCATTGATGCTGGGGCTGATGATTACGTGGCCAAGCCTTTCCACATCGAAGAAGTACTGGCCCGTTTGCGGGCGCTCATTCGCCGGGCTTCGGGCCATGCGTCATCTGAATTGGAGGCGGGGCCCGTCGTTTTAGACACCCGCCAGTCTCGCGTAACGATAGATGGCGCACCCGTTAAACTCACTTCACACGAGTTTCGTCTGCTGTCCTACCTCATGCACCACCGTGGGGAGGTTATCTCGCGCACCGAGTTGATAGAGCATCTTTACGACCAAGATTTTGACAAGGATTCCAACACCATCGAGGTGTTCGTAGGAAGGTTGCGCAAAAAGCTGACATCGGATCTCATCGAGACCGTGCGTGGCCTTGGCTACCGCATTCATTAGAGCAAATCATGTTTACTATAAAACGAAAAGTATCGAAAATCGCGTTCGAAAACAGAACTTTACCATTTCTGAGGCAGAGAATTTCGGTGCCATTCGAACCTGATTTGCTTTAGGTGGACCCACTGTCTCCAGTAATGCGGTCATCGCTGGCACTCCGTCTCACTGCGTTCATTGCAGTGTGGTTGATTATTGCCCTAGTCGTGACTGGTTTGTTGATTTCCGCCTATTTCAAAAACAACGCCGAACGGGGCTTTAGCGATCTTTTGGGCGCTTACAGTTTCAACGTCATGGGTGCGGTGGAATTGGATGGGGATGGCCAACCACAGGGCTTACCCGGTTTGGGGGACCCGCGCTTTTTGGAGCCGGGTTCCGGCTGGTATTGGGCCGTAAGCAGCGCTGCTGATCCGCTGCGTCCGCTCCTGCACTCACGCTCTTTGAGCGGCGATGCTTTGGATGCTCCGCCCATGGATGCGCCTTCTTTCGGCGATGAGTTTCGCCGCACCTATGCCATGCCCCAGTCCGATGGCTTTATAGTCCAGCGATTGGAGGCACAGCTCTATTTTGGAGAGCAAGACCGGCTTTATCAGGTGACAATCGGTGGTAATCGGTCGGGCGTTGAAGCCTCCATGGCCCAGTTCAATAGACAATTATTCGTGTTCTTCGTGTTGTTCGGGGTTCTCACGCTCATCGCGCTTTTTATCGCTGTGCGCTTGGGTTTGCGCCCTTTGCAACGGGCGCAAAACGAGCTGGAAAAGGTGCGTCAGGGTAAAAGTGCCCGTGTGGAGGGCTCTTTTCCCAGCGAAGTTGCGCCTCTGGTGAAAGAGGTCAACACGCTCATCCAAGCCAACCAAAGTGTCATCGAGCGAGCCCGCACCCAAGTGGGTAACTTGGCCCACGCCCTGAAAACACCTCTGGCCGTTATTCTTAACGACACGAACAAAAAAGGCGCGCTGGACGCTGACTTGGTTCGGGCTCAGGCCCGCATAATGCAAGATCAGATCCGCCATTATCTGGACCGGGCCCGGGTTTCCGCCCAACGGGGCACGTTGACCGGCAACACCCAGGTCAAACCCCTTGTGGACCGGCTGCTCCGCGTCATGCGCAAACTCAATCCCGAGAAGATGTTTAGTCTAGAGATGGAATATCAGGACACCCGCTTTGCGGGCGAGGCACAGGATTTGGAAGAATTGCTCGGCAACCTGTTGGAAAATGCCTCCCGCCACGCAAAACAGCACGTCATGGTAAGCGTGAGCGCTGAGGACCAGCGTTTGGTATTGAGTATTGATGACGATGGGCCCGGGCTGACCCATGCACAGCGCCAAAGAGCGTTGCAGCGAGGGGTTCGTCTGGACGAAACCGAGCCAGGCTCGGGTCTTGGGCTATCCATCGTGCGCGACATTGCAACGGAATATGGCGGCAAATTCGTATTAGAAAGCAGTGCCCTTGGTGGTTTGCGTGCGGTCGTTTTTCTGCCAAGGATGGAAGGCAACCCTCCCGAAAAATAAGTTCCGTCGAGCTTCGTCTGTTTTGTTGATACGATTTCCCCTCAGCCTGGTTTTCATTGCCTTGGTTTTGACCAGTTGCGCCAGTATGTCTACAAAGAACCAAGTGGGCTTGAGGGAGCTGTCGAACAATGAAAACGCGCTTCTGCTGCGCGCTGAACCCGCGCTCAAAGGTAAGCTACAAAAGGAAACGATTATTGCGCTTGCCCGGGCAGAAGCGCGGGCCTTGGACTTTGCTTCCGCCGGTGAACCTGTCGCGTGGCTAGTCGAGGGTCAACAATCGGGCATGGTCACCGCCTCCGCGCCTTTTCGGGTCGGCCAATCCAGATGTCGGCGTCTTTCTATGACGTTATTGAACGGTGGAGACACGGCAAAGTACGATTTAACGGTGTGCAAAAGGGGCCAATCGGGCTGGCGCTTGGTTCGTTAAGCGCAATCCAGAAATTACACTATGCGTCGCCCAACACACTGATAAGCGGTCGCATTGAACCCCCACATTTTGCTTGTAGGTAAGGACCATGCTTTTTTGGCTTATCGCAATTTGTATGCTTGTTTTCGCAGTGCTTTGCGTGCTGCTACCCCTAGCCCGTTCTCCGGCTTCTCAAGCGCGCAATACCTCCAGTCTTACCGTTTACAAAGAGCAGCTGGCCGACATTGAAAGCCGTCTTAAAAAAGGGCGTGGCAACCGCGAGGCTTTGGAGCAGGAGAGGGCAGAGGTAGCGCGCCGTTTGCTAAAGCTGGGGCAGGCAAGGGGCGCTGGCGGTGCTCTCCCCAGCCACTCGCCCAGTTTGGTGAAGGCATCTTCTCTTGGGGCACTTCTGCTGGTGCCCGCAATTACGTTTGCCATCTACGCCGGTATCGGCTCACCCGGCACGCCAGACCAGCCCTTGTCCGCCCGTGCCGACAGCAAGCTGGAAGATCGGTCCATCGGCGAAATGGTGCAAATGGCCGAAAGGCACCTTGAGAAAAATCCAGATGATGTGCGCGGCTGGCAGGTGCTGGCGAATGTCTATGGCCGCACCAACCGCCCTTCGGACCGTGCCCGGGCCTTGGAACAAATCATACGCCTTGATGGTCGTAAACCGGCTGTGCTGGTGGAACTGGCTGAATCCACCGTCGCCGCTAATAGTGGTATTGTTTCGGCCCGCGCGGCCCGTCTTTTGGAAGAAGCACTTGGGGCGGAACCAGACAATCTAAAAGCGCAAATTTTGATGGCCAACGCGGCGGAGCAGGAGGGTCAGTTTGCGCTCGCCCTTGCCCGCTGGGAAAAGCTGGTGCCCAACGGCCCTGCGGACGCCCGCTGGCAGGCCCTGGCTTCGGAACGCATTGCCAAATTACGCACACGCCTCGCACAAGAAACCGGCCCTCAACCTGATGCGTCGCAAGTGGCCGCCGCACAATCCATGCCCGATGAAGATCGCCAGGCCATGATTGCATCCATGGTGGACGGCCTTGCCGCGCGCCTTGCCGACGCCCCCGATGATATTGACGGATGGGAACGGCTCATGCGGTCTCGCATGGTTTTAAGACAGGCGGATAAAGCCCGAGAGGCTTACGAAGTGGCCAGCACCCATTTTCCCGACGGTACCGATGACCGCAAGCGCCTGGACCAACTCGCCTTGGATTTGGGGCTCAAGAATAGGGTTAAAAATTGACCCGCCGCGCTAACAGACTGGGATGGATCGCCCTGATCGGGTCCGTGCTTGCCCTGGCTCTGGGCCTGTCACTTTTTGCCATGCGCTCGGGCATCTCTTTCGCCATGAGCCCCACTGAGTTAACCCACGCCAACCCATCACCAGGAACGCGCATCCGCCTGTTCGGTCTGGTCGAGGAAGGTTCAGTGAAGCTGGGTGAAGGTCTCAACGTGAGCTTCGTACTCTCCGATGCTGACCAACGGGTGCCCGTCACGTTCAACCAAATCCTGCCCGATCTGTTTCGTGAAGGACAAGGCATCATCACAGAAGGTGCGCTCGACCCTTCCGGCACGTTCCGTGCTGATACGGTACTAGCCAAACATGATGAGAACTACATGCCGGCTGACATGGCAGAAAAGCTGAAAGACAAAGGCGTCTGGAAGGGGGAAGACCAATGATTGTTGAACTCGGCCATCTGGCGCTCGTTCTCGCCCTGTCACTCTCACTCATTCAAAGTGTGGTGCCGGTTGTGGGTGCGTTTCGCAATGAACCCAGGCTGATGGCAACCGCCGATGTCTCTTCCGTGGGCATTCTCTTTTTCATCGCTGTTGCTTTTGCGGCGCTGACTTATGCCTACGTTACTTCCGATTTTTCGGTCGTAAATGTGTGGCAGAACTCCCACTCGCAGATGCCATTGCTGTTCAAGTATACGGGCACTTGGGGCAACCATGAGGGTTCCATGCTGCTGTGGGTTTTGATCCTGGCCCTATTCGCGGCTGCTGTGAGCGTGTTTGGCAAGTCTTTGCCCATGACGCTCCGCGCCCATGTTCAGGGCGTGCAGGCGTGGATGCTCCTCACATTTTTATTATTCATCCTTTTCACATCCAACCCATTCGAGCGGCAGCCTTTGGCGTTGGAAGGGCAAGATTTGAACCCCATCCTCCAGGACATCGGCTTGGCCATCCATCCACCCATGCTCTATTTGGGTTATGTTGGTTTTTCCATCACATTTGCCTTTGCCGTGGCCGCATTAATGGAAGGCCGTATTGATGCCGCATGGGCCCGCTGGGTGCGGCCTTGGGCCGTCATTGCATGGTTGTTCCTCACCGCTGGCATCGCCATGGGGTCATACTGGGCCTATTATGAGCTCGGCTGGGGCGGCTGGTGGTTTTGGGACCCGGTGGAAAATGCCTCCCTCCTGCCATGGCTCACCGGCACGGCCCTGCTGCACTCCGCTTTGGTGATGGAAAAGCGCGAGGCGCTGAAAATTTGGACGGTCCTGTTGGCCATCCTAACCTTCTCCCTTTCATTACTGGGCACCTTTCTGGTGCGTTCAGGCGTTCTCACTTCTGTCCACACGTTTGCAACGGACCCAACCCGCGGTCTCGTGATCCTCGTTATCCTAAGTGCTTTTGTGGGCGGCTCGCTATTTCTTTTCGTGCTGCGCTCCAACCGTTTGGAAGCGGGGGGCCTGTTTGCGCCCATGTCGCGGGAAGGGGCATTGGTCTTCAACAACCTCATTCTGTCCACCTCCGCCGCAACGGTTTTGATCGGCACACTTTATCCCGTCATTTACGAGGCGTTTACGGGCGCAAAAATTTCTGTCGGCCCTCCTTTTTTCAATCTCACGTTCGGGCCGCTCATGATCCCACTGCTGCTGGCCATGCCCCTTGGGCCTTTATTGGCGTGGAAGCGGGGAGATCTTTACGCGGCGCTCCAACGTCTATGGTTTGCCTTTGGTGCCGCATTTCTTGCGCTCATTATGGTGGGTGGTTTTGTGGAGAGCGGCCCCTGGCTTGCGCCTTTGGGCATTGCCCTCGCAGTCTGGCTCATGGTGGGCGCGTTTGCTGAAATTGCTCAACGGGCAAACTTCCGCACCGCCGGCTGGCGCACCGGTTTGGTTCGTTTGGCAGGCCTGCCCCGCACAATTTGGTCCACCGCTTTGGCCCATTTTGGCACGGGTCTCATGACTTTGGGTATTGTGGCTGTCACGGCTTATGAAACTGAAAACGTTGCTCTCATGAAACCGGGGGACACCGTTCGCGACGGGGAATACACCATTCGCATGGAGGGTTTTGCAAACCGTACCGGCCCGAACTTCACCCAGTCGGGTGTTCTCCTCTCCGTGCTGAAAGAGGGAAGGGTGATCGCGACAGCGGAACCGTCTCGACGCTTCTACCCAGCCCGTCAAATGCCCACCAGTGAAGCTGCGATTTTGACATTTGGGTTCTCACAGCTTTATTTCTCCACCGCCGATGCACAGCAGGAGGGTGCCGCGACCGTGCGCATTTGGTGGAAGCCCTATGTACTGTTCATCTGGGTTGGCCCCGTCATTATGGTGCTCGCTGCGCTGCTATCCTTGAGCGATCGTCGCCTGCGCATTGGCGGCGCTATCCCAGCGGCCCGCCGTCGTAAGGAGAATGCCGATGCGCTGGCTTCTTAGCACTCTTTTTGTCGCTTTATTGGCCACCGCTGCATTGGCGCAAGAAGCCAAGCTATCCGAACCGTTGGAGAACCGGGCCAAAGGCCTGTTTGAAGAACTGCGCTGCGTTGTCTGCCAAAACCAGACCATCGGCTCATCCGATGCCGATGTTGCCAAGGACCTGCGTGCCGTGGTGCGTGAGAAGATTTCTGAAGGCATGAACGACCAGCAGGTCAAAGACTTCCTCGTGGCCCGCTATGGTGAATTCGTGCTCATGAAGCCCGCTTTCGCATGGCACACTTTGGTGTTGTGGGTGGCCCCATTCGCCCTTTTGGTGTTTGGAGCAATAATGGCTTGGGTCAGCGCAAACCGGCGCAAAACGGCCACCACAGCAAAATTATCAGCGGAAGAAGAGCGATGGCTTGAGGCGCTTTTGGAGCGTGGGGATCAATAAGCACGATTTATCAGCGCCTTATTTACCTTCACAAGCCGGTCATCTTCATTACGAAGGTTTAATTTAGGCACCCTTCGCACACCACAATTCCTCTCCCATATGCCTGACAGCGATGCTTACACCGCATCGACCAAGTTTTATTCTTTCTGTGAGGACACCATGCCCAAGCTCCAAGAAACAAGATCGCGCCTGTATGGCGGCATTGCCGTCGCTGGCCTGGCAGCCGCCTTCATTGCAGGTGGTTCGCTCAATGCAACGACACCTGTTCTGGCTGATGCCGTTAAGGTGCAGGCACCCCAGGCCCCCAGCTTCGCCGATGTGGTGGAAGCCGTCTCCCCCGCCGTTGTGAGCGTGAAGGTGGCCGCTAAAGTGCGCCCCGCCTCCAATGGCGGCAATTGGAACCGTTCCTTTGGTTTCGACAATCTTCCTGACGACCATCCCCTGAAGCGTTTCTTTGAGCGCAACGGCCCACGCGGTGAATTTTTTGGCCAGCGGCGGGACCGTCGCGGTGACGGACGCCGTGGCCAGAGGCGCGGCATGTCCCAAGGCTCCGGTTTTTTCGTTTCCGAAGACGGCTACATCGTCACCAACAATCACGTCATTCGCGGCGGTTCCGACTTCACAGTCGTGCTAAACGACGGTGAGGAAATTTCTGCCACCCTGGTGGGCACGGACCCCAAGACCGATCTAGCCGTGCTTAAGGTCGAAGATGATCGTGAGTTCACCTATGTGAAATTTGCAGAAAGCAAAAGTCGGGTGGGCGAATGGGTTGTGGCTGTGGGTAACCCCTTCGGTTTGGGCGGCACGGTGACTGCGGGCATCGTCTCCGCCAGCAACCGCGATATTGGCTCCGGCCCCTATGATGACTTCATCCAGATCGATGCTGCGGTGAATAAGGGCAATTCCGGTGGTCCCGCCTTCAACCTGAGCGGCGAGGTCATTGGTGTAAACACGGCCATATTCTCCCCCTCGGGCGGCAATGTGGGCATCGCTTTCGCAATCTCTGCTAAATCTGCCAATGAGGTGGTGAAAGACCTCATTGATAATGGCTCGGTGACGCGCGGTTGGCTGGGGGTGCAAATTCAACCGGTCACCCAAGACATTGCCGAGTCGCTGGGTCTGGCAAAAGCTGCCGGTGCCATCGTCGCTGACGCGCAAACCGACAGCCCCGCTGCCAAAGGGGGCATTCGGTCCGGTGATGTTATTTTGAAGGTTGATGGCAAGGACGTGCAAAGCCCGCGCACCCTTGCCAAAACCATCGCGGCCTATGAACCCAACGCCATGACGAAGATCACCGTCTTCCGTGATGGGCGCGAACAGGTGCTGGATGTTGAATTGGGCACACTGCCCAGAACGCAACAGGCCGCCATGGCCCAGCCTGAGCAGCCCACCGAACGCACCGCTGCGGTTGACCTTGAAGAACTGGGCATGGCCGTAGCTCCTGACGGCGGAAGCGTTGTCGTCTCCGATGTGATGCCCGGTAGTATTGCGGCTAAAAAAGGGGTGCGCGCTGGCGATGAAATCATCTCCATCAACGGCCGCGACACGCGCTCTGTGAGAGACGTGGGCCGGGCTGTTGCGCGCGCCATGGAAGATGAGCGCAAGGCGATCCTCTTCCAATTCCGCTCCGGCGAGCGCAACCGCTTCGTGGCTCTGCCGATTGCCCAAGGCTAAGCAACCAAAAATCCGGCCCTAGCGTATTCCTGTAGTGTGGGCCGTGAGGGCGTTTGCCACTCGGAAATTCCCTCAACTTCCTTATAGTCGGCAAACGCTTTGGCAGCGGGTCTCCCATGGGCCCGCTGCTTTGCCGTAGGTGAATTCAAGTGAGTGGGGCGCGTGCCATGCACATTTTGCTGGTGGAAGATGATGAGCTGTTGGCAAGCCAACTCAGTGAGGCGCTTAAATCCAATGGTCACACGCTAGAGTGGTGTGCGGATGGTGAGGCCGGGCTAGCCGTTGCCAAAACCAACCAGCACGATGTGATGGTGGTGGATCGCATGCTGCCCAAGCTGGATGGCTTAGCCATGCTTTCCCAATTGCGAAATGAAAACATCACAACCCCAGCGCTCATTTTGTCCGCCCTGGGTCAGGTGGATGACCGGGTGACGGGCCTGCGGGCAGGGGGCGATGACTATCTTGCCAAACCCTACGCTTTCTCAGAGCTTCTTGCCCGGCTGGAGGTCTTGGCGCGCCGCAATGAAAACTCCAGCCCCCAGACCAGCATTCAGGTGGGCGATCTGGTGCTGGACCGTATCAACCATAATGCCCAGCGCGCTGGCACAGCCATCACGTTACAACCCCGCGAATACCGGCTGCTGGAATATCTCATGCGCAATGAGGATCGGCTGGTTACCCGCACCATGCTGCTGGAGCATGTGTGGGACCTTCACTTCGACCCGCAAACCAATGTCATCGACGTGCACATGTCCCGACTGCGGGCCAAGGTGGACAAGGAATTTGACCACCCGCTCATCCACACCGTCCGTGGCAAGGGCTACCGCCTTTCGGCGACGCAAGCGATTGAGTGATGCTTGGTCGCTTTCGTAAAATGTTCCGCACAACGGCCACGCGATTGACGCTGGTCTACACACTCCTGTTCGGCCTGCTCGCCATCGGTGTGGTTTTTTACATCTCCTTCAATTCCGGGCGCATTCTTCTCCAGCAATACCGTGAGGTGGTGGACGAAGAGGTCAGCGACATCGCCCGCTTTGCCCGCCGTGGCGGTGTGCGCAGGCTGATCCCTATGATCGAGCGCCGCTCCCGTCAGCCGGGTGCTAACCTTTATTTGGTAGCGGACGGGTCAGGTCTTATCATCGCCGGTAATGTGCGCGCCATAGACAGCCGTCTGCTCTCCCGCGATGGCTGGAAGCTGCCGCCTTTTCCCTACCTTGGCTATGATGAAGATGAGCAGGAACGGCGCGCCATCGCCCGGGTATTCACCTTGCCCGGCGACTTGCGGCTGCTGGTGGGGCGCGACGTCGGGGATGTGCAACGCTTCCGCGGCGTTGTCCGCCGGGCTTCGGCGGTCTCATTGCTGGTTATGGTGCTGACGGGTGTGTTGTTATGGCTGTTTGTGGGCCGGCGCGCCCTTCGGCACATTGACAGTGTTTCCCAATCCAGCGAGCGCATTATTGCCGGCGACCTAAGCGAACGATTGCCCCTGTCCGGCAGCGGCGATGAATTTGACCGCTTGTCCCAAAGCCTCAATCACCTGTTGGCCCGCATTGAAAAACTCAATGTGGGGGTGCGCACCATGTCCGACAGCATAGCCCACGATTTGCGCACGCCCCTTACACGCCTGCGCAATAGGGCGGAAGCCGCCACCGCAAAAGGCGGGACTTTGGATGAGACCGTATTGGATGAAATCATCACCGATGCAGACGGCCTGATTCGCACTTTTGATGCCCTTTTGATGATCTCCCAAGTGGGATCGGGCGCGCGGGCGGTAAACCTCACCCCGCTCCAATTCTCTCCCATTGCACGGGATGTCCACGAACTGTTCGAACCCCTGGCGCAGGAACGGGGCATTGACTTGCACCTTGTTGTGAGGGCTGAAGCAAGCGTGCGGGGCAACCGAGAATTGCTGGCCCAAGCGCTCACCAATCTCATCGACAATGCGCTCAAATATGGTGGCGGTCACCCAAACCCTGCCATCACCATTTCGCTTGAGCAAAGAGCAAACCGCGTCCTGCTTGCTGTGGCCGACAATGGTGCCGGCATTCCTCAGGAAGACCGAGAGCGCGTGATGGAGCGTTTCGTGCGTCTTGACGCCAGTAGAAATAAACCCGGCTCTGGCTTGGGTCTTTCGCTCGTTGAGGCCGTGGTGAGTTTGCACAACGGCACCATGCATCTGGAAGACAATGGGCCGGGCCTGCGTGTCGTTCTGGATTTCCCATCTAGCTAAAACATCCCATGTTCACATTGAACGCCCGGCGCTGTAGCCTTGCCCCCACCCAAGCCTCGGTTTCATATCAGGCATGACTGATAGCTATCCCTCCATCAAAAGCGAAAAACCCATCATTTTGCTTCCCACAGACCCGTCTGTGGCCGACGAGCGTTGGGAACAGTTTTTGGATTGTGCCAAAGCCGATGGACTATCTGAAACCAGCTTCAGCGATGAACACACACGCATTTTGGGGGCCGCCTTCCAACTCTCACCCCATGTCTTTGAAACGGCATGCAGGCACCCGAAGGTCGCCCATGTCTGCATAACGGAGAACTTCCACGAGGCACTCGATAGCTTCTTGCAGCCGCTCACAGAAAAAATGGAAAGCCGGGCAGAATTGGAGGCGAGCCTCAGGATCGCCAAGCAAAAGGCATGTCTGCTGATCGCCTTGGCTGATCTGTCAGGCCAATGGACTTCAGACCAAGTGGGAGAGGCCATGGCGCAGGTGGCCAATGCTACCACCAGCGCGGCCATACGCTTCTTGCTGTTGGACCTGCACCATCGCGGCAAGCTCCAGTTGCCAGACACTGCATCCCCTGAAACCCAATGCGGTCTCACCGTCATCGCCATGGGCAAGCACGGGGCAGGGGAGTTGAACTACTCCAGCGACATTGATCTTGTGGTCATCATCGACCCCCATGCGCCTGCGGTGCCGGATGCAAGCGAAGCCATCACGCTTTTCACCCGCCTCATCAAGCAATTCATCGCCATCATGCAAACGCGCACCGGGGATGGTTATGTCTTCCGCACGGACCTTCGTTTGCGCCCCGATCCCGGCTCCATGCCCCTTGCCGTGCCTTTAACTCTGGCGCTGCACTATTATGAATCCCGTGGGCAAAACTGGGAACGTGCGGCTTTCATCAAGGCTTCTCCCATCGCTGGCGATTTGGCGTTGGGCGAAGAATTTTTGGCGGCCCTACAACCCTTCATCTGGCGGCGCTATCTGGATTATGCGGCCATTGCCGACATCCATTCCATCAAACGCCAAATTCAAAGCCACCGGGACCTGACCGATCTGGCCGTGCCCGGCCATAATGTGAAACTGGGGCGCGGTGGCATCCGCGAGATTGAGTTTTTTGTCCAGACCCAGCAACTTATCGCAGGCGGGCGCATGTCTTCTCTGCGCGGGCGCAAGACCCTGGATATGTTGCAAGAACTGGCCGACCAGGGATGGATTGAACAATCCGTCTGCGATGCCATGACTGCCCACTACCGCTACCTGCGCGACGTGGAGCATCGCTTGCAGTTGATGAACGATGCCCAGACCCACACCATACCGCAAGACGAGGAGGGCCTGGCCGTCATCGCTCATCTATGCGGCTTTGAACGTGTGGAGGGTTTTCAGCAGGCCACCCGCAGCCATCTGCTCAGCGTTGAGGCCCACTACGCTGATCTCTTCACAACCGCTGATCCCCTTTCAGATGTGGATGGCAATTTGTCGTTCACCGGCGATGTGCGCGATCCCGGCACCATGGTGGCTTTGGAAAAGATGGGGTTTGAGCGTCCAAAGCTTGTCATCGACAGCATCAAATCATGGCATTACGGGCGCTACCCCGCCATGCAATCGCCCGAAGCGCGCGAGCAACTCACAGAATTCACGCCGGCCCTGTTACGGGCTCTGGCTGGCACCGGAGAAGCCGATGAGGCTTTCATCCGCTTTGACACATTCCTGAAGGGCCTGCCCGCCGGTTTTCAGCTTTTCTCCTTGCTGCGCAACAATCCGAAACTGCTGGACTTGCTCACCCGCATTTTGGGCACGGCCCCGGCCATGGCGCAGACCATCACACGCCGCCCCCATGTCTTTGACGGTTTGTTGGAGCCGGGCCAGTTGAAGCGCGACTGCGCCGTAGAAGACTATAAACAGGGTTTGCAGCAAAGCCTGATGCTGGCGCGGGATTACGAGGATGGTCTGGAGCGCCTGCGCATTTTCGCATCGGAACAACGCTTTATGATCGGCACCCGCATCCTCAGCGGTGCCCTTGCTGCCACGGATGCTGGCGCACAATTCTCCAATCTCGCCGAAGCCGTTTTGGCCGTCGCCGTAGACTGGGTGCGCGTTCCCTTCGAGCGGGACCACGGGGTGGTACCGGGCGCATCTTTCGGAGCGCTGGCCCTTGGCAATCTTGGCTCCCGCACGCTCACCGCTGCTTCCGATCTGGATCTGATCCTGCTCTACCGTTTCGACGATGACCGGCACACTTCCAATGGCCCCAAACCCCTCCACGCATCCCAGTACTATGGCCGATTTGCCCAACGCATCATCACAGCGCTTTCTGCCCCCACGGCCCAAGGCATTGCCTATGAGACCGATTTTCGTCTCCGCCCAGCGGGCCAAAAAGGCCCCATTGCGTCTAGCCTGCGGGCGTTCAACCGCTATTACCTCAATGAGGCATGGACCTGGGAACTCTTGGCTCTTGCGCGGGCGCGCGTGGTTTACGCGTCAGATGCTTTCGCATCGCGTGTGAAGAGCGACTTGAAGAAACTGTTTGAGGTGGAGCGCGATCCAGTTGGTCTCGCAAAAGATGTGCTGGACATGCGCAAAACCCTGCTCAAAGAACATCCTCCCGCATCGGTATTCGACGTAAAGCGCGCGGCTGGCGGTCTGACCGATCTTGGCTTTCTAACGCAATTACAGCGACTTATGGGCAATAAGGCAAATGAGGCAGGGTTAATGGGGAGTGAATTACAAATTCCTAATATGACTTTGGAAGAGGCCCATTCTAGCTATTTGACTGTCCAGCAGATGGTTCGTTTGTGTCTGGGGCAAAACAGAATGCCTGAGGAGTGGCCCGACGGTTTCCGTCGGGAAATCCTCAAAGCGCTGGATTTGCCCGACCTCAAAACGGCACAGGCCCATTTGGTGGACATGCAGGCCACCGTCCACGCCCACTTCCAAAGCTCTCTCAAGAAAATGGCCAAAGGGGCGGGGACTTAAATTCCAACAAGACCCAAGGAAGTCCCATGAAACCTTCCCTCAAAAAGCCTCTCGTCATCGCAACTCTTATCATTCTGCCCACCGCTGCCCTCAGTGGCATAGCCATGGCCGATCAACGCGCCGATAAGCGCGCGCAAATCATCAAGCGTCTCGACACCAATGGTGACGGCAAACTCTCCATTGCCGAAACCGTCACCCGCGCCAGCATGCGGTTTGAAAGAGCCGATCAGAACAAGGATGGCGCGATCACCGTGGAGGAAATAACCGCAACCATGCAACGGCGCCGCAGCGAGCGTTTTGCCCGCCGTGTGATGCGCCGTTTGGACGTCAATGGTGACGGCAAAGTTACTAAAGAAGAGATGGAAAGCCGCGCCCGTAAGCGCTTTGCCCGCATGGATGCCGACGATAGTGGCTTTCTGGAACAAGACGAAATGCGCAGAAGCCGCTGGCGCCGCGGCTCCAACTGATCGGTACTGTAGCCCGATCGACGAAGCCCGATGGTCAAATGACCGTCGGGCTACCTTACGAAGTCAAGCCCTCGCAGCCGTCATCCAGGGTTCTTGGAATCAATGGCACAGGTGATTGGCAGCGAAACGGTCACCGTTGTCCCATCGCCCACTTTGGAACGAATGTTCAGCGCGCCACCGTGCAAATCCACAAGGGATCGGGCGATGGCAAGGCCCAGGCCGCTGCCCTTATGGTTTTTGGTCATTTGCGCCTGCACTTGTTCAAAAGGTCGACCCAGTCGCTCCAATGCTTCTTCAGGAATACCAATGCCATTGTCGGAAATTTCGATAATGGCGCGCCCGTCTTCTTCCCGCGCTTCCACCCTAATCTCACCCTCTTCGGGGGTGAATTTCACAGCATTGGACAGGAGGTTGAGCATAATCTGCTTCACGGAGCGCCGATCACCTGTCAGCTCCAAATTCTCTGGAATGGAGTGAGACACCGTAATTTGCGCCTTGTCCGCCTGCATCTGAACAAACCGGATGCTCTCGCGCAGGGTGCGGTTGAGCTCAATGTTCTCCGGACGCAGTTGCAGCCGCCCGGCTTCAATCCGGGACATGTCCAGCACGTCATTGATGACGCCCAGCAAGAAGTTGCCTGAATCGTGGATATCATCGGCATATTCCACATATTTTTCAGACCCGATGGGCCCAAACATTTTAGAGCGCATAATGTCTGAAAAGCCGATGATGGCATTTAGCGGCGTGCGCAATTCATGGGAAATATTGGCCAAGAACTCTGATTTCGCTTTGTTGCCCGCGTCTGCCCGCTTTTTTTGCTCGTTCAGATTGTCGGCAAATTCCACCAGCTGTTGTGCTTGCCGCTCCAGCTTTTGCTGGGTGCCGCGTAGGTCTGCGATGGTGGCCAGCTTGAGCTTTTCCGATTCCTCCAATTGGGCCTGGTGACGCTTAAACTGCGTCACATCGGTCCCAACGGACACAAATCCACCATCCTGAGTGCGGCGCTCATTGATTTGCAACCAAAGGCCACCGTCAATTTCCATTTCAAAAGTCTTGGTGCCATTTTCAGCGTTTGACGGCATGGCCACCATGGTGCGCGCCTTGGGCTTGTGGCTTTGGGCCATCACATCGTCATAGTGCAAACCGCTTTTAATGGCGCCGTTGGGCAGATTGTATAGCTGTTGGTATTTGCTGTTACACATGACCAGCCGCTTTTTCACGTCCCACAAAACAAAGGCTTCGGAGATGCTCTCAATGGCGTCCCGGAGACGAATGTCCGCATCGCGGGTTTTCTTTTCCAGCGCTTCCTGCTCGGAAATATCCACCGCAATACCAATCAGATGGGGATCGCAGCCCTTGTAGCGCACCAATTGAGCCCGCAAACGCATCCATATCCACTGACCGGAGGAATGGCGCATGCGGAAACGGTGGTCCAGCTGGGTCTTGTCAGACTGAAAGGCCTGATTGGCCAGCGCGATCATGTCCGGATCTTCCGGATGCATCATTTGGGAGAGATCGCCAAAGCCCAGCGCTTCATCGGACGTTTGCAGACCCAGCATGTCATACATGGAGCTGGACCAGACGATGCTGCCCCGCGAAAGGTCCCAATCCCAAAGCCCGCAATGCCCGCGCAACAGAGCGGTGTCGAACCGGGCGTTATTTTCATGGTAGAGCGCATCGGTTTCGCGAACCCGCGCCCCTTGAGCAAAATAGGCATATAGAACCACGAGAAGCACAATGCTCATGGCAATGAACAGAACCACGTTAAGATTGGCCCGCTGGTACCAGCCCTTGTAAATATTTTGCTCCTTCATCAACGTGAGAAGCGCGCCGGAAGAGGCATCGTTGTCAAAAATAAGCGGACGATAGTGGGCCAGTGCCGGACGCTGCCCCTCAAGCATTATGGAGAGCGTGCGACTGCTCTTGCCATCTTTGGGGGTAATATCCACGCCGTCCGTCAGGCGAGAAAGGTGGACACGGTCATAGTCACCCTCCTGCGGGCGCTGCGCGATCACGCGGTTTTCGCTGTCTAAGACAAAAACGATCAGGTGATTGCGGCTTGCGGTGAGGGGATTGTCTTCCCCGGGCTGTTCCAAAGCATCTTCCAAGAGCAGATTGGCCAGCGTTGGCGAGGTCAGCAGGTTCTCAAAAGAAGGATTTTGCGACAGCCGTATCGCCAGAAGACTGGTGAGTAGCTCCAGTTTTTGCTCCGCTTCACTGTGCAGGCTTTCCGACTGGTTCATCATGGAGCCGACGCGGGATACTGCTGCAAAGGTGAGCAGCAGAATGATGAGGAGGGGGATGAGCCGACGGAAGAACGCCTCTGATTTAAGAAAATATTGCCAGAGGGGAATGGTGATGCGGGTATGGCCGTATTGCCGAAGGTGTTCTGCATCGGCGACCGCGGGCAGTGCCCACGCGGCCATCCTGTTTTTGAACGCGTCGCGCCAACTGGCGCGCACGCCATTAGCGTTCGCCTGCCCCATGTCCCTCTCCAATGTCAGCTGGATCGACAACGCGGCTGGCACAAACACCCCTTCCAGCCTGTCGAATCGTCGCCATCATGGGCGATGGCGAATCGTGTTGTCTAGGGTTGGAGGCGTAAATTTCTGATCCCCGCGTCAACTAGGCCAAAGCACGATCCACAATTTCTTTGACGTCGCGGGATAGATTCGGATGCGTAGCGATCGATTTCAAAGCGGCCTTTGCCTGTTTGGCCCGTCCCTTTTCCATGGTCCGCCATGCGTTCATCAGGGTGAGCAAGCGCGCAGCTAATTGGGGATTGATGGCATCGATGGCCAAAATTTGCTTGGCGTAAAAGGCATAAGCCTTGCCATCGGCCCGATGAAAGCCGGAGAGATTGCCCGCCGCAAAGGGTGCAAGGAGGGCGCGCGCACGGTTTGGATTTTCCAGACTATAAGCTGGATGTTTCGACAATTTCTTCACACGCTTAAGGCCGGCTGAACCGGGCAGGGCGGCCTGAATGGCAAACCATTTATCGATCACCAGAGCATTGTCCGCATAACGCTCGTAGAATTGCACCAGGGCCGCATCGGCTCTCTTTTGGTCCTTTTGGGCATAGATGAGCGTTGAAAGACCTGCCATGCGGTTGGTCATATTGGTGGCCGTTTCAAACTGCTCCTGCGCCTTTTCAACAGCGTCGCCCATTCCAGCGCGGGTGAGAAGAGGCAGCAGAGTATTAGCCAAGGACCGCAATCCGGCAGCGTCCAAATCATCAGCGCTTTCCTGCGCCTCAACGAGGCTTTCC
>JBCCTO010000050.1:0-22429 GCA_039198355.1 Pseudomonadota bacterium | reverse complement strand
CAGCCACAATGTCGGGATCAGAAGACACACCGATCCCGATGGTCCCCGTGGTGGTAGTGGTCCCATCATCCACCGTCACGGTCAGCGGGTCCGCCCCGTTATAGTCCCCCACATTCGTGCGCGTCAGACCTTCCAACGCCGCATTGATTTGGGCGGCAGTCCCCGTGAGGGTGACAGAAGCGCTGTTATTGTCCGCAATGGTGGCACCAGACCCTACAGCCGTCACCCCCAACACCCCGTGGGTCAGGCTCACCGTCACGGTCAGAGCATCCCCGTCCACATCCCCCACCGTGATGGCATTGCCATTGAGCGTCGAGAAGGTGAGGTCACTATCCTCTGCAATCAGTTGGGCAACAGGCACAACAACCGTCGGCGCATCATTGGCGGGACTGATGGTGATGCCCAAGACGGCGGTGGTGGCGAGGGCACCGTCTGTCACTTCATAGGTGATGTCCGGTACGCTGCCGTTGTAATCCGGCGCCGGTGAGAAGGTGTAATCGCCATTGTTTTCAATGGTGATCGTGCCGACACCGGTAATGGTGAAGAGACTGCCCGCGGCTGTGGTGCCGGGGAAACCGGCAACCGAGAACTCGCTGACCGTAATGGACCCGCTATCGATGTCGGAATCATTGGCGAGCACATTGCCCGTTACATCGGGGCCGTCTTCCGTGCCCGTATTGGTGTCATCCACCGCCACGGGCGCGTCATTGACGTTGCTGACATTGACGGTGACCGTGCTCGTCTCCGTCACGCCACCTGAGGTGACCGTATAATCGAAAGTGGCGGTGCCGAAATAGTCACCCAGTGCTGTGACGCGGATTTCACCGCCCGGCAGGATGGTGACATCGATATTGCCGGTATTGGCGGAATTATCCACGCTGGTGACAATGGCACTCGCGTTTTCAAAACTGTCGGCGCTGGCGCCATTGGTGCCAGCGATGGCGTCGATGTCGATGGTATTGCCTTCTGCCAGGGCGATGGTGTCGGCCACAATATCCACAACGGGATTGACGGTGATAGCGATGGTTTCGCTTTCCGTGGTGGACCCGTCATTGGTGCTGATGGTGAGGTTGAAGGACCCGGCACCTGTGTTGAAGTCCCCCTCCGGGGTGTAGGTGAGACCCACAAGGGCCGCATTGATTTGCGCAGGCGTGCCGCTGATGGTGACCGTGGCGGACGCATTGTCTGTGATGGTTGCGCCGCCCCCTGGCGTGACTGCAAGTGTACCACTGCCGCCGGGAATGGAGATGGTGGTGGTGATTGTACCCGCGTCATCATCCGCGATGGAAACACCGGTGATGGGCAGGGCCGTGTCTTCATCGGTGGTCTGCGCCCCCGGCACCGTGATGATGGTCACATCATTGATGGGGGTGACGGAGAAGGTGAGCGTGTTGGGCGTGGGGTCGAGGTCCACGCCGCCATTGGCCGTGCCGCCATCGTCCCGCACCTGGAAGGTAAAGGATGTGTAGGTGCCGCCGGGTGTGGACGTGTTGTTTTCGTTGGCCACGGGCACAAAGCGCAGGAAGCCGGCGGCAATATCAGCAGCAGTCACCGAAGCACCATCGGCAAGCGTGCTATCGCCGCCGCCATTGTTGTAAATCAACGCGCCGTTGGCCGGGACGGTGGTGAAGACAACTTCGTCGAAATTGTCATTGGTCCCATCCACCGGGTCGTCAAAGCCGAAATCGGCGACGGTGAGCGTGTGGCTGGTGTCTTCGTCAATGGTGACGGTTGAGTCCGTGCCGGAGGGCGCATCATTGACGCCGGTGACCGTGATGGTAACCGTGGCATCGTTGGTGATGCCGTTGAAGTCGGTGACTTCGTAGTCAAACGTGTCGGTGAGCGTGTCGCCCGCCTGCATGGCCTGAATGCCGGCGATGCTGGTGGGGTCATAGGTGTAGCTGCCATCACTGGCGATGGTCACCGTTGCGCCTTGAGCCGTGGTGATGGTGCCTGAGGTGACGGTGAGGCCCGCCACGGCGTCAAACGTGTCTTTGACCTCAATGGCATTGAGCGCCGTTTCATAGAGCCTGAATTGGGCAATTTCACCCTGGAAATCGTCGAATTGACCAGGGTCGGTGATGGCGGAACCGCCGTTGAGGCCGCCCAGACCAGCGCCGTCGCCGCCGGCCCAGTCTTCCAGCGCTGCGATCTCGACTGTTTCCACCAGAATGCCGTTCACATAGAGCATGACGCGGTCATCGCTGGCCGTCACCGTACCGGAGTTTCGGTCGTAAACCGCTGTGACCTGAATGAACTCATTGGCGATGTTGCCGGGGCCAAGAATTTCGGACAGGTCGGCCAGCAAAATGGCGTTGGCACCGCTGGTGCCGCCATCGCGCAGCTGAACGCGCAGATGGTCGATTGTGCCTGTGCCCCCACCGGAAGAATCCGACAGGGCGATTGACATGCCGTCCGTGCCGCCGCCGGTTTCAAAAAGGACGGCACCGTTGCCGGAGGTGTAATCGGCGGGGTCGTATTTGAACCACAGTTCGAACGTGGCATCGTCGTCGGACGGATTATCGGTCAGGCCATCGAACGATGAAGACGTGGCATTGCCTGTGCCATCAAAGACCAGGCTTTCGGTGATGCCAGGCATGGTTGTGACGGGCGATGTGTTTTGCGTGATACCAGCGGTCCAGGTGAAATCCTGCGCCGCAGCTCCCCCTTCCCATGTGCCGTTAGGGCCGGAGGTCGTGATTGTATCGTAATCGAGGGTTGGTGTGGTCGAAACCGTTGTATCATTGGCCAGAACGCCACTGGCGGGCACGGTGAGAACCAAGTCTTCTGTTGTGGCGCCGGTGTCATCATTGGGCTGGGGAACAGGGTGTTTGACGACGATGACATCGGCCGTCTCCGTCACCCCGCCGGAAGTGATGGTGTAGGTGAAGTTGTCGAAGCCGCCGCCTTCACCGGGTGTGGTCCACGTATAGGTAAGCGTATTGTCCAGGTTGATGACGATGGTGCCGTTGGAGGCACCGGCTGTGGTGATATTGGTGACCGTGCCTTCGGGCGAGTCATTGGCCAGAATGGGAATGATGATCGAGCCGGTGTCGCCCACCTCTGCCCAATCATCGGTGACATCCACCACTGGGGTTACGAGAATATCGATGGTGTCGGAGGCTGTGGCGTTTCCGGTACCGGTGTTATCGTCAACGGAAACGGTGAGCGTGGCTGTGCCGTTATAGTCTGGCGTGTTGAAGTAGCGCAGGCCGTTGAGCGCAGCGTTCACCTGCACCTGCGTGCCGGAGATGGTGATCGTGTCCGTGCCATTGCCGGCAAGTGTTGCCCCGGAACCCAGCGATGCCAGCATGGTGCCGTTGGTGACGGTTACCGTCACATCAAGGGAGCCGACAAAGTCCGGGTCGGCCACGGTGATGGCGTTGCCGTTGCCGCTGGCGAAAACGAGGGCCGTGTCTTCAGGCGTGGTTGTGGCGGGGATGGGGCCGCCCGTGGTGTCGGGCACGGTCAACACAGGGGCTGTGTTGGTGTCTGTAATCGTGGTCGTGACGTCGTCCTGGGCCGTATCAATGCCTGCGCCGGTGGCCCCCGTCAGTTCAATGCGGAAATCCTCGTCGGGCTCAAAACCCACATCGTCAATGGCATCGATGGACAGGTTGAAACTGGGCGTTGCGGCGGAACCGAGAACGAAAGAAAGCGTGCTGCCATCCTGAACGGACGCGGTATCTTGCGAGAACTCAATCCCAGTGCCAGCGCCATCCTGAATGCCGATCGTGGTGGATGCGCCCTGGTCATAGGTGGCATCGGCATGGGTGACATCCTGGTAGCGGATCTCCACCGTCCCATCATCCTCATGCAGGACGATCTGGAAGGTGAACGTTTCCGTGTTCCCCGCAAAGTATTGCGAGTTTTCCTCGTATTGGATGATGAACTCGCGGGAGCCGGGAGTGCCGACGGTCTCAACGAACACATCGCTGGGCGCAGAGCCCCGGTGGTCGAGCGTATCCCAAAAGGCTGCAATGGCTGGCAGGCCACCGAAGGCGGTGCCAGCTTCCAAATCGGCGTTGAAATATTGCGTGCCAGCGCTGCCCGAGAAGGTCACATAGCCTGTGGAGCCCACAAACACATCTGTGTAGGTGGTGCCGAAGAAATCGAAATTGAAGCCGATATTCTGGTTGGACGTGCCGCCGAGACCCAGGTTCAGGTTCGTTCCCGTCCCGGAAATATCGTTGAAATTACCGCCATCGGCATCGTAGATGGTCACATAGTCCGTGTCGGCGGGCCGTGTGTAGGTGAGTGTGGTGCCGTCAAAGGTCAGGTCCGTGCGAGACGCTGCCAGTTCCACCAGCACGCTGGTGAGGTTGGACCGGTCGGTCACCGTGGTGTCGATGTCGGTGAGGCTGAGGGATACGGAAGCTTGTTGGCCTGCCTCCATCTCTCCAACGAGGGACAGGACGTAGTCCGCCACGTCCCCTTCCGCCACGGTGGTGTCACCCGTGAGTGTCCAGCGCGGGTTAAGCGTTACCGTGGCTGTGGCGGTGTCCGTGTCTCCGTCGCCATCAGCGACGGTGTAGGTGAAAGTCTCCCCACCGGTGTAGATGGCGGTGGGCGTGAATGTGATGGTGCCGTTGGCGTTCACCACCACGGTGCCGTTGCCGCTGGGCAGGTTGACGGGTGTTCCCACCGTCACTGCCGCGCCGTTAATTTGCGTAATGGTGGCACCACCATCGGGCACGCTGTCATTGTTGAGCACGGACAGGGTGACGGGCGTACCGGGGTTTGTGCGGGCCGTATCATCGCCCGCCGTGACCGGATCATCAGCCGTGTCTGTGGTGACGGAAATGGTGACCACCGCACTGTCTGCGGTGGCGACCGCCACATCATCCTGCGGGTTAGTTTCTTCGGACGTGGCAATCACATCAAACGTGTACGTACCCGTGAAACCGGCCGTCGTGGCAATGGTGATATTGGCCAAATCGGTCGCGTTGAATGTGGTGGTGCCCCCCGTAATGGTGAGCGGGACGCCATTGTTGAGCACCTGATACCCGGCGGGAATATTGGACAGGGTATAGCTGACGATTTCCTCAGAACCATCTGTATCCACCAAGGAGGCGCTGACCAGCGGTGCCAGGGGCACGGGCACATCCACCCCCGTATTGCCATTGGTGCCAACCAAGTTTGGCGCATCCGCAACGGCAGCCACATTGTAGATGAGATCGCGCACAACCGTGGCAGTGGAGCCGTTGGGTTCCACGGAGGACACATTCAGTTGCAGGATTAAATCCTGATCGCTGTGGCTGTCCGTGCCCGGGCGGGTGACGAAAATATTGGTGAGGTTCCAAGCACTCACGTCCACCGTGTCCGTGGGTGACGTGGCGGTGAACGTCTCCGTGCCGTCCGTCAGGGTCAGGCCCACTGGAATATTGGTGACGGTATAGACCAGCGTTTCGGACCCATCGCCATCGGTTTGAACGGAGGTGATGTTGATGGGGTTGGTGGCCACATCTTCGTTGGAAACCGTGGCCGTGGGCGCGGAAGGCACGCTTGGTGTGTCAGCAATGCCACGCACGTTGATAGAAGCGAAGGAGTCGGCGGTGAACCCGCCCGTATCCATGGTGGTGTAATTGAAATAATCCACACCACTGAAATCGGTGGCAGGATCGTAAGTGAAGGAGCCGTCGTCAAAAAGCGTAAGCACCCCGCCGGAAGGAAGGGTTGTGCTGACGGGAGAGACCGCACCCACAGCATTGACCGTGATCGGCGTGCCGGCGGACGTGGAAGCTGCGGAAAGGGTGAGCGCACCATTTTGCGGGTCACTGTCATTGGCCAGTACACCGGCAGCCGTGGCAACGGACAGCATGGTGTCTTCATCGGCGATGTAGAGGTCGCGGATGGCCGTGGGCTGGTTGACGACGGTGCCGAATGTGATGGCCGTATTGGCCACGCCACTGGAGAAGGAATTGTCAAAAACTTCCACATCGATAGAGCGTGGCGTCAGATCAATGGCATTGCCGTTCACCGTGCTGCGGTAGGTAATGGTCTGAATGGCCGTTTGATAATCAACAGGGGATGCATCCCCGGTCAGCGTGATGGTGATTTGGCCGGGCACAGACGTATCGGTGGTGCTAGTCAGGCCAATGGCGTTCAAAATGGGCTGGTTGACCTCCAGCACATCGCCAGCAAGGGCGTTGGTGAGGACAATGGTCGCGCTGGTTTGACGGCCGCCGGAGTTTGAAACGACGATATCAGCGTCCGCGATTTCCACTGGCGTCCCGGTGCCGGTGGGTGGTGAGAAATAGATGGTTTGGTAGCTGGAACCGCTGGCACCGGATGAATCGTCCGCGTCCAGATCAATACCGGTTGCAAACGATGTATTGGGGTTGGTGAACACAAGATCGCCATCACCATCATGGTGATAAAACGCCTGTGGCGTGTGGGTGCGATATTGCATCGTCAGTTCGTTGACGGAGTTCCAGTTAAAGCGCACCCAGGACGATTCTTCGTCATTCTGGTCTTGCGTGCCGTCCACAAAGATGAAGCCAGCGGTGTTGCTGTCGATGAGGTTGGTGCCGGCTTGCACGGTGTAGGATGAAAGATCGCCGGTTTCCGCGCCCAGCGCTTCGCGGGTGGCCACAAGCCCGTCACGACCGTCAATGTCGGAGATGGTCAGGCCCACTTCGCCGAAATTGGCCTTGGTGTTGGTACCAGCCAGGAAAATCTCCCAGGTGATCTGGACAACACCCTCATCCAAGACCTCTGGATTGTCGTTGGTATCGGCTGTTGGGCTGTTATCGTTATAAATGATGACGCGGAAGTCATCCACGTTATCGGTGCCATCGCTGCGGATGCCGAAACCAACGCCAGTGAGAGAATTGGAGACGGAATCCACCGTGGCGCGCACGTCCACAGCAGCGGTGGAGCCATCGTCAAACGTGACAATGCCCGCATTTTCCCATGTGGCTGTGGACCCGACACCGCCGGCAGTGATGGTGCCCAAACCGGTGGGGGTGAGCGTGCGGGTGTCCGCCAGCGTGATGACGGGCTCGGTGTTTGAGCCCAATTCAAAAGCATCGAGGGTGTGGCCATACCCCAGCGCCGCAAAGGCGCGCGTTTCGATTTGACCGGCCTCCACTTCGAGGTCCCAGTCACCCCCTTTTTCGGCGGAACCGGTCAGGTCGTCGGAGGCGGCAATGTCGGCACCTGTGACAGCGGCCAGTTGGGCGGCCACGGCGCGGCCGGTCTCGCCAGCACCGAAGTCACAACCGTAGATGAGAATATCGCCACCCTCAGCCAGAGAAGCGCCGATGCGGGTGAGCGCTTCCACATGGGAGGTGGTGATGGTGTCTGAGGAAAGCTGGCTGGAACCGAGGTTCAAAAAGCCTTGGCCGCCATGGGAGAAAATGTGGACGGCGGCAATATCCGCACGACCATCCAGCAAATCGGCAATCTGCTCCACACCATCGCTTTGCAGGTCCAGAATGTGGACCTCCACATCAGGGTCCAGTTCCGACAGCAGCGCGCCAATATCGGTCACATTGCCGTCGATGAACACCACGTCGCGGGAAAGATCACGGACGGGGACGTGACCTTCGGTGGGCATATCATCGGATGGGTTTTCCGTTTGGGCAGCCATATGGGCATCCGCCAGTTCCGCATGGGCGGCGCTGGCAGCCGCATCGCGGGCTGTCTCCATGGCGGCTGCGTCCAGCAGCACCCTCGGCTCAAGGGCACGCATAAGCGGTTTATCCGCCTGTGGTGCCGAGACCTGTTTTTTCTTGCTTTTGAAGATTTTGCCAAATGCGGAAAGCATAGCCACCCCTTTAAGCGGTGCCTTCCCAAACCCTCCCCCGTGGATGGCCGTTCATCACCGCGTTCGCCCAGCCGGAATGCGGGCGCACTCCGGGTTGTTAAGGTTCTGCGCGGATATGGTTAACAAGCGGTTAACCAGGGTGATGTTTGGAGTCAGTTGGTTAAACTTTGGCCCTTGTAAGATAAGGGTTTTGTCGGAATCGAAATGGTTAAATTCGTTAATTTTTGGCAACCATTTATTAACGCTCTCTCACAGGCCAGAGCCGGACAAAAGGTGAATCGCCAGAGCAATGACTAAAACGAGCGCGAGATAGGCAAGACGGCGGGGCATAGCCCCTTTCTGGCCCTTAAAGGCCCGCGAAAGCAAGGCTCCTGCCGATTTAAGGCTTAGCATCGCCCTTATTTGGCAGTAAGGGAGGCTTAGCCAAGCCTTCATTGTGCCTCTCCATGACCGACGCTTCTTCTCCCTATCTCGTTGCAGCCCTCTACAAATTCGTCACACTGGAGCGCCCTGCGGACATTAGGCCGCACCTGCTGGCCCAGTGTGAAATGCACGGCATTAACGGCACGCTGCTGCTGGCGAGCGAGGGGATTAATGGCACGATTGCGGGCAGCGACGAAGGCATTGCCGCCGTTTTGGGCTGGCTGCACGCCGACTCCCGATTTACGGACCTGGAGGTGAAATATTCACGGGCCAGCGAAGCCCCATTCTACCGCATGAAAGTGCGGCTGAAGAAAGAGATCGTGACGCTGGGCGTAGAGGGTGTGGATGCTGCCAATGAGCAGGGCACTTATGTGAAACCTTCGGACTGGAATGCGCTGATTGCCAGGGATGATGTGATCGTGGTGGACACGCGCAACGACTACGAAGTGGAAATCGGTACATTTGAAGGGGCCACCAACCCCGGCACCAGCAGTTTTCGCCAACTCCCCCAATGGGTGGAGGAAAAGCTGGAGGCTGATCCAGATACGCCAGTGGCCATGTTTTGCACTGGTGGCATCCGTTGTGAAAAATCAACGGCCTACTTGCGTTCAAAGGGGTATGCAAACGTCTACCACCTGCAAGGGGGTATCTTGAAATATCTCGAAGAGGTGCCTGAGGAGGAAAGCCTATGGCGGGGCGAGTGTTTTGTCTTCGACCAGCGGGTTTCCGTTGTACACGGGCTTGCGGAAGGCACGTACGATATTTGCCATGCTTGCCGCATGCCCATTACGCAGGAAGACAAACTCTCAAACCTCTACCTGCCCGGGGTTTCCTGCCCCCGATGCGCTGATGCGATGGATGAGGCGAAGCGGGCCCGCTTTGCTGAACGGCAAAAGCAGATGCAATTGGCGCGGCAACGGCGCAAAAGCCACATTGCAGCGAATTTGGAGAGCGCAAAGGCTGAAAAGAAGGCCAGGAAAGAACGACAGCGGGAAATGAGCCGACAGAAAAGGTGATTTTCCGCCATTAAACTCTGCGCTCAAAACAGGCCTCCCCGCCCTTGGAGGGGAGGTCGGAGAGCTTTGGCGGTCCGGGCGGGGGAGCGGTTTCAGTGCAGAACTCCCAATCCAGCCCCCCACCCGAAACTGCATGAAGTTTCGACCTCCCCTCGTGGGGGAGGTTGAGCTGTCTCATGCCAATCAATCCCAAGGCAAGCTAGCGATCACTCTCCCGCCAGCGCGGATTGATCCAGGGTTCAAGATTGGATTTGGGCAGAGGTGCTTTGCCCAAAATGTGGTCGGAGGCCTTCTCCGCCGTCATAATGGCTGGGCCGTTGAGATTGCCATTGGTGATGCGGGGGAAGATAGACGTGTCCACCACGCGGAGCCCCTCCACCCCGATCACACGGCACTCTTCATCTACAACAGCGTCAGGATCGCTGGCTGACCCCATTTTCGCGGTGCCGCAGGGGTGGTAGGCACTTTCCACATGGTTGCGGATATATTCATCCAATTCATCATCGCTTTGCACGGCGGCACCGGGGGCAATTTCCTTGCCCCGGTACGGGTCGAAAGCCTCTTGGGCAAAAATTTCGCGGGTCAGACGGATGCAGTGGCGAAACTCTGCGAAATCGTTGGGCGCGCTCATGTAGTTGAAGCGAATTTCCGGCGGGGCTTTGGGGTCAGCAGACGCCAATGAAATGCGCCCACGGCTTTCGGAGCGCATGGGCCCCACATGGGCCTGGAAACCATGCCCCTCCGCCGGGGCCTTGCCATCATAGCGAATAGCGATGGGCAGGAAGTGGTATTGAATATCGGGATAGTCCACTCCAGGCGCAGATCGCACGAAGGCTGCGCTTTCAAACTGGTTGGATGCACCCAGGCCTGATTTGAAAAACAGCCATTGGGCACCGATCAAGGCCTTGGAAAAGAGATTGAGCTTGGAATAAAGCGTGATGGGTTGGGTACTGGCCATCTGGATGTAGAGTTCCAGATGGTCCTGCAAATTACCGCCCACACCTGGGCGATCGGCCAAAACGTCAATGCCGTGGTCGCGCAAGTGGGCGGCGGGGCCAATGCCGGAGAGCATGAGCATTTTGGGCGTGTTGATGGAGGAGGCGGCCAGCACCACTTCCTTTCGCGCTCTTACCCGCTCCACACGGTCACCGCGCATGATCTCCACGCCCACCGCCTTTTTACCTTCAAACAGAATGCGGCTGGCGAAGCATTTCATCATGCGCAGGTTTTCGCGCTTAAGGGCTGGTTTGAGATAGGCATTGGCGGCGGACCAGCGGCGACCCTGATACACCGTCTGCTCCATGGGGCCGAAGCCTTCCTGCTTTAGCCCGTTGTAGTCTTGCGTCGTTTCAAAGCCTGCCTGACGACCGGCCTCCACAAAGGCATGGAACAACGGGTTTTCGCGGGGGCCACGGCCCACATGGAGAGGACCATCGGTACCACGCCCCTCCCCTTCCGCGCCGCCATGGCAGGTTTCGGCCCGGTGGAAATAGGGCTGCACATCGGCATAGGACCAGCCCTTGGCCCCGCTCTCCTCCCAATGGTCAAAATCCTTGGCGTGGCCGCGCACATAGACCATGCCGTTGATGGAGGATGAACCGCCGATAACCTTGCCCCTTGGCGTGGCCAGCACACGGTTGTTGAGGTGAGGTTCGGGCTGGGTACCGAAACCCCAGTCATAGAGGTTCATGTTCATGGGGTAGGACAGCGCGGCAGGCATTTGGATGAGCGGGCCCATATCCGTGCCGCCATATTCCAGCACCAGCACCTGGTGCTTTCCATCCTCGGAAAGACGCGCGGCAGCGACGGAGCCAGCCGAGCCGGACCCGACGACCACATAGTCAGCTTCCTGCACATAGTTGCTGTATTCCAGACCGTGGCTCATCTATCAATCCGCTCCGCTGCTCATGTTTTATTCTCCGTAAAGCGGGGGTAGCGGGCATCACCTTCCAGCACGTTCAAGTCTTTGTGGTTGCGCATATAGCGCTCACTGGCCTGTTGCAGAGGTTGATAGTCCCACGGGTAATAATTGCCGTTGCGCAGCGCACCATACACAAGCAAGCGATGCTTTTGACTGGTCAAAACGTCCTGCGTGTAGGCCTCAAAGTCATAGGCGCTGTCCACGTTTGCTTTCAATGTGTTGTAGGCATCCGCGTGCGCCATGTGGTTGGCCAGATTAGTCAGTTCTTCTGGGTCCGCTTCAAGGTCAAACAACTGGTCTGCATCGGCTGGGCAGACGGTCAATTTATAGCGTCCCTGACGCACCATCACCATGGGCGCAATGGAGCCTTCAGCGGCATATTCCACGGTGACCTGCCGATCTTCTTGCTCCCCCAGCAAGGCTGGTTTGAGGGAAACCCCATCAATATCATCGGGCAGGTCGATGCCGGCCAAATCCACAAGCGTTGGGAAAACGTCCAACGTGGAGGTGAGTTGGGTGACGGTCGCAGGCTTGAAACGGTCTTTCATGGCATCCGGCGCGCAAACCATGAGCGGCACGCGGGCAGAGCCTTCAAAGAAGCTCATTTTGAACCAGAGACCCTTTTCGCCCAGCATGTCGCCATGGTCTGAAACGAACATGATGATGGTGTCGTCAGCAAAGTCACACGCCTTGAGCGTGTCCATCACCTGCCCAATCTTCTCATCAATGTAAGACAGATTGCCAAAATAGGCGCGGCGGCTGTCGATGACCTTTTGATGGGTGGTGTCAAAATTGCGCCAGTCGGACATATCCAACAGGCGTTTGGAGTGGGGGTCGTGGTCTTCGTATGGAATGGTGGCCGTGCGCAGGGCGGGCATTTTGTCTTCGGGGTAGAGGTCCCAATATTTTTGCCGCGTGACGAAGGGGTCGTGGGGGTGGGTGAACGAGACCGTCAGGCAGAAGGGCTGGGACCGGTCCAGACGCGAAAACTGGTGCAGGGTCTGATTGGCATAAAAGGCCACTTCGTCGTCATATTCCAGCTGGTTGGTGGTCTCCGCC
This sequence comes from Pseudomonadota bacterium, assembly GCA_039198355.1. Lineage (GTDB taxonomy): Bacteria > Pseudomonadota > Alphaproteobacteria > Rhizobiales > Rhizobiaceae > Pseudahrensia. Next base: position 10,239 of record JBCCTO010000050.1, on the reverse strand, counting down.
ACCCCCGCCGTGGTGACGGAACCGAGATTGTGATACCACCAGTCGATGCGCTCACCGGGCTTGGTCCAATCCGGTGTCCAGCCAAAATCGGCGGGGTATACGTCCGTGGTGGTGCGCCGCTCAAAGCCGTGCAGCTGGTCCGGCCCAACGAAGTGCATCTTGCCGGATAGCGCCGTTAAGTAGCCCGCCTGCCGCAAATGGTGGGCAAAGGTGGGCACAGATGACGCAAACTCTGCCGCATTGTCATAAACGCCCGTGCGGGACGGCAGCAGGCTCGACATAAAAGCGGCCCGGGAAGGAGCGCAGAGGGGGCTTGCGCAATAATTGTTGGCGAAGTTCACACCCTTGGCATAAAGCGCCTTCAGGTTGGGCATGTGGAGGAAGTCAGAAGGTCCACCACCCGGCGCTTCCGTGCGGGGGCCGCCAAAAAACGTGCCATTGCACTGGTCCACCATGAAGATGAGAAAATTGGGTTTCTTCGTCATAGGAATTTACAATCAAAAATGCGCTTCAAAATCCCTTCTCCTCAGTGGGGAGAAGGATACGAGGACTTGGCTTTGCCTTGCAAAGCCAAAGCCGCAGTTGGATGAGGGGAAACTTACTCGAACATTTCTTCCCCTCACCCAAGTTCAACTAGGCTTCGCTGCGCTCAACCAGTTTCACTATCCCTCTCCCCAATGGGGAGAGGGAAGAGACGGAAAACTGTGCGGTCGAGTGGATGAAACCGATCATTATAGGTGTCCCTTTCTGTCACCCACCGGCAAACCTGTTTTCAGTGCTGTAGTCATAGGGCTCATCCTGCATTTCCAGATGCAGGCGGCCGCCTTCATAGGGGTGAGCCAGCGCCACGTCTTCGCGCAATTCATGGCCGAGGCCGGGGCGGTCGGATGGGATGACATATCCGTTTTCCCAACGGATTGGATGGTCCAGCAATTCAGCGTGGAAACCTCCAAACTGCTGGATGGCTTCCAATAGCAAAAAGTTGGGAATGGAGGCCGCAAACTGAATATTGGCGAGCGCTTCGATGGGGCCGCAATAGAGGTGCGGAGCTAACTGGGCATAGTGGGTTTCAGCCATGGCCGCTATTTTCTTGGCCTCCCAAATACCGCCCACGCGGCCCAACGCGGGTTGCAGGATGGAGGCCGCGCCTTCGCGCAATACAGCAGCAAATTCGTATTTTGTGGTGAGACGCTCGCCCGTCGCCACTGGCACTGTGGATGCTCGCGCCACTTCTGCCATAGCTGTGGGGTTTTCCGGGGGAGTTGGTTCTTCAAACCAGAGCGGTTCGTAGGGGGCGAGGCGTTGCGCCATGCGGATGGCGCCGGAGGGGGTGAATTGGCCATGGGTGCCAAAGAGCAAATCCGCCTTATTGCCCACGGCCTCGCGGATGCGGGCGCAGAAGCGTTCGGAGCGATACAAATCCACCATGGCAGGCTGGTGGGGGTCATTGACCGTGTAAGGGCCGGCCGGGTCAAATTTCAGCGCGGTGAAGCCCTGTTTCGCATAGTGCGCGGCCCGTTCGGCGGAAAGGTCCGGGTCATTGTAAAAGGTCGCCCTGTCTTGGGTCTCGTCGGGATAGAGATAGGTGTAGGTGCGAATGCGCGGGTTCACCAAGCCGCCGATTAGTTGGTGGATGGGCCGATCCAGCGCTTTCCCCACAATATCCCAACACGCCATTTCGATGGCGGAGAACGCTCCCATGACGGTGGGATCCGGGCGCTGGGTAAAACCGGAGGAATGGAAGCGGCGAAACAGGCGCTCCACCTCGTGGGGGGCCATGCCGACACAATGGCGGGCAAACAGCTCCTCCGTGACCGCCACTTGCGCCTTGGGCCCCATCGCCGAGGCGTAGACCTCACCGTAACCCACGATGCCATTGTCCGTCGTCACCTTAACAAAGATGAAGTAGCGCCCGCCAAAGGAGGGCGGCGGGTTGCCCACGATAAAACAGGTGATGTCTTTGAGCAGCATGGTACGGTTCCGCAAAATGGGCCGATAGTCAGACAATCACGGTTTAGTTCGGCTGACTATCCTGAACGCGCCAGACACGCTGCAAACCACGGGGCGGCGTTAACCAATTGGCCCAAAACGAGCAAGTTTGCTGTTGCCGCCGATCAATTTTAGCCGCGATTGGGCTTGTTGGTTAATGGAAGGTTAATTATTGTCCGGCGCATGAGCACGATTTCCCTCGCCACGCGCCGCGCCGTCACTAGTGACGCTTTTGGTATTTCCGCCGTCCATGATGCGTCATGGCGTAATGCTTATACGGGTCTCATTCCCCATCGAGCGCTGGAAACCATGATTCGTCGTCGGGATCCCAAGTGGTGGACGCGGGCCATCCGCAATTCCACGCGCATTCTGGTGGTGGAAACGCAAGGGCAAATTGTGGGCTATGCGACCCTGGGCACAAACCGTGTGGGCGCTCTGCCCCAGCAGGGGGAGGTTTATGAACTCTATCTGCTGCCCGAATACCAGGGCATCGGTCTTGGCCGGCAATTATTCCTGTCTGCAAGGGCGGAATTGCAGCGCTTGGGCATGAGTGGCTGCATCGCATGGGTGCTAGAAGACAATGAGCCGGCCATGGGCTTTTACCGCAACGCCGGTGGGCTGGACGTGGCGGAAGGGACGGAGACATTCAACGGCAAAACCTTGAATAAGGTCGCGTTCGCCTGGTCCTAGTGGCTGCCGGACCTCTGTTAAAATCGTGACAATTTGAAACCTTCACGCGGGCAACGACGTAGTGTCTACAAGATGAAGCAATAGTCTTGCTGCATAGGAGGTTACGCGATGCCCAAGGTTCATTTCACAAAACTGCTTGCGCCAGCTTTCTTGGCTGCGATGGTGCTGCCCGCCTCTGTGGCCAGCGCAAAGGTTTTGTCTGCCAGCGAAGTGCGCAAGGCAATGTTGAACAAAACCATCAACACCCGCCGGTTTGGGCTGCGCATTCGAATGCGCTATCGGCCCAATGGTACGGTGCGGGTAACATCCGCTCTGGGCAATCTCAGCGGCACATGGCGGGCACGGGGCAATCAGTTTTGCACCACGTTCAAAACCGGCCCTGCCAGGGGTACAGATTGTGTGAGCTTCACCAAGATTGGCCCGAACCGCTACCGCACGTCATCCGGCCAGCGCTTTTCCGTTACACCCTAACAGGCCGTGCTTAATAGCGAAACACGCCAAATGCCGGAGCCACCGTTCCACGCAGGAAAATCTGCAGGAATGTGATCCCCAACAGCAGAATAATCGGGGAGATGTCTATTGTGCCCAAATCGGGCATGAAACGGCGAATGCGTCTAAGCAAGGGCTCCGTCGCATCGTGAACGAATTGGCTCACCGCAGCCACAAACCCATTGGATGAGTTGATGACGTTGAAGGCGAAAAGCCAACTCATCACCACCGCGATAATGACCAGCCACCAGTAGATGCCCAGGATGGCATCGATGAGCCAAAAAATTGCTTGCATGGTGCAGGTCCGTTTTGCCGGTGCGCTGTCGCGCTTTCCTCCACGATCTATGCGTTGGATTGCATGATCTCAAGGCTTCGACGGACGGGAATTTATATTTCCACCAAACGGTCATCCAACTCGTTTTGCTGGTTCGGGCTGGGTGGATAATGGCTGGCCAGAAGATCGGCGGAACGCTCGATGGCTTGCAAGAAACCATCGGATAGTTTCCCCCGTTTCGCATGGCTGGTGAGCATCACCACGATCTCGTCCCAATCGCTTTGGGTGACCTTCTCGTTAATCCCTGCATCAGCAACGACCTGGGCATGGTGCTCGGCGATGGACACAAATAGCAATATACCAGACCGCTCCTGCGTGGCGTGAACACCGTGTGCCAAAAACTGGCGCAGCGCATTATTGCTGGCGCGACGGTGGGCAATGCCATGGGGCACAAACAGCAGCCGCCACGTGGGTTTGAATGCGAAGACCATCAGGATAACTGCCAGCGCCAGGGCCTGTGCCGCAGCGATGGTGAAGGGGGATACCGGCACAGCCATTGTCCAAGCGATGGCCGCCATGATGAGCGCCATCAGCAGGCTCCACACAGCGGCCATGAAGCCGGCCACATAGAAATAATCATCACTGGCATGGGCCACCACAGCATAAATTTCGCCCGATGTGCGCTTTTCAGCGCGACGAATGGCTTGGGTAATGCGGACATGGTCTTCCTCCGAGACCATGCCGTCATCGGGGAAGTCTGTTGTGCTGGTTTTGCTGTCCATCACCGCCATCCTCACCAACTGCCCGACGAACCGCCGCCGCCGAAGCTGCCGCCACCGCCGCTGAAACCGCCGCCACTGCTGAAACCGCCGGAACTGCCACCCAGCCATCCACCGGATGAGTTGCGCCGCCGTTTGGGCCTGGGGGCATTGGGCCCTGCATCAAAACCCATCCAGCGGTAATGGCCGGGTTTGACTTCCCGGCCAAACCAGCGGGTGAGAAGGCCAATGAAAAGGCTGCCAAAAATGATGAAAAACCAAACGATGAAAAAGAAAAGGACGATGATTTCGCCATTGTCCACATCATAGCTCACGGAGGGCTTGGCCCTGTCTTTCCAGCGTTGAAGGGCGGCGGCGTCGGCTTCCAAAACCTCCACCATGGCCCGCACACCCCGATCGATTCCCTGACTGAAATTTCCCTTCTTGAAGGCGGGGGTGATCCGTTGGCGAATGATGACGGAGGCGATAGCGTCCGTCAGTGTGCCTTCTAAACCATAGCCCACCTCGATGCGCAGTTTGCGGTCGTTCTTGGCGATGAGCAGCAAGGCGCCATTGTTGAATTCCGCAGTCCCCAGCGCCCAAGTGCGGGCCACTTTCAGACTGTATTGCTCCAAAGACTCACCCTGAAGGCTGGGGATCGTCAAAACGGCAATCTGATTGCCGCTCTTTTGCTGATGGACTGAAAGCCCGTTGGTGATGAAGCCTTCTGTTTTGGCATCAATAATATTGGCCTGATCCACGACGCGTCCGGACAAGGGAGGCACGGCAAGCTGTGCCCATGCCGACAGGGTCATGAGCAGTAACAGGGCTAATGCTGCGCTAAGGCGTTTCATGGTTGATAGGGCTTTGTGCAACACAGCCTAGTCAAAACTCACTTGGGGCGTGACTGTTTCTGACGGCTGGATGTCAAATGTGGGCAGGGGGTCATTGTCGGAATACATGAGCGAACGCCACCAACGGCCGGGAATGGTCTTCAACTCCGTGTTGTAGAGCCGTACCGCTTCAATATAGTCCCGCCGGGCCACGCCGATGCGATTTTCCGTACCCTCCAGTTGGGATTGTAGGGTGAGGAAGTTCTGCCCAGACTTAATTTGAGGATACCGCTCCACGGTCACCAGAAGGCGCGAGAGCGCCCCTGAGAGCTGCTGCTGGTTTTCCAAAAATGTTTTCACCGCATTGGGGTCTGAAAGCATCTCGGGTGTCACCGTTGTGCTGCCCGCTTTCGCGCGGGCTTCCACTACGGAGGTAAGCACTTCGCGTTCTTGCTCTGCAAAGCCTTTGACGGTTTCCACCAGGTTGGGGATGAGGTCGTTGCGCCGTTTATATTGGTTTAGCACCTGCGACCAAGCCGCCTTCGCCTGCTCCTCATAGGTGGGAATATTATTGATGCCACAACCGGTGAGCACCAAGGCCAGCAGACCAATAACAGCAAGGCGGAAGGATGGGGGGATAAAGCGTGACACGGGGAGATGTCTCCGTCATTGATGGGCCTAATTGTGCACTTGGCCAAGTTTAAGCGCAAATGGTGCAACACACCAGAAATTGCATTTTGGCTGGCTGTGAAAGCAGTAGAGAGGGGGGAACCGCATGAGCGCACCGGAACGGACTTGGGCCGTCTTTTCCTCCCATGTGGCGCGGGGCACGGTGGGCCTGCGGGCCGCAGCGCTCGCGCTGGAAGCGTTGGGCGATCATGTGTGGAGCGTGCCCACCATCTTGCTGCCCCACCACCCCGGGCACGGCGTGCCTGCCCGTGTGGTAGCCGATGAGGGACAATTTGAGGACCTCGTGGAGGGGCTGCTACGCCCCCACTGGATTGCGGAGCTGGATGCGGTGTTATGCGGCTATTTCGCCAGCGCTCAACAGGTGCAAACAGTTGCAGGTTTTATCGACCGTGTGCGCCATGAACAATCCATCACGGTGATTGTAGACCCTGTCATTGGCGATCATGGTCGGCTTTACGTGCCGGTGGATGTGGCGGAAGCAGTGCGGGATGTTCTGCTGCCACGGGCCGACATTATCACGCCGAACCGATTTGAACTGGGGTGGCTGGCGGGTGGCGACCATGCGGTTGAACCGACCATCAACGAAGATTTGCTGGCCATGATTGACACGCTTAATCAACAACGCCGTGCCGACGCATCGCCCATGACAACGCTGGTCACATCCGCCTTTGCGCTGATGGAGGGAAGCACCGGCTCCTTGCTCGCCGTGGGAGAAAAACCCGCCCTTGTGGCCGAACACCGCCATTTTGACCCGGTGCCCAATGGCATGGGCGATCTGACCGCCGCGCTCTTTGCCCACCACATGGTGCGGGGGCGGAGCGGGCAAGAAGCCTTGCGCCTGACCACGTCATCGGTGCTCGATGTGTTGATGAATACCCTTAAAGCCGGGCGCGATGAACTGGTCTTGGAGGCAAGCCTCCCCAGCCTGACCCGATCTTTGGCCCCGGTGCAAGTGCGCCAGATGCTCAAGAAGCGGGTGAAAAACCCCTAGGCAGCGCTGACACGTTCAATATCGGCACCAACGGCGGAGAGTTTTTCTTCGAGCAGTTCAAAACCGCGATCCAGATGGTAAACACGGTTCACCTCCGTCTCGCCTTCCGCCACAAGGCCCGCGATGATGAGGGACATGGAGGCGCGCAAATCCGTGGCCATGACCGGCGCGCCCGAAAGATGGTCCGTACCGGTGACCGTGGCCGTCTGCCCGGAAATGCCGATCTGGGCGCCGAGCCGTGCCAGTTCCTGCACATGCATGAAGCGGTTTTCAAAAATGGTTTCGGTCACCCGGCTCACCCCCTTGGCGCGGGTGAGCAGCGCCATGAACTGGGCCTGCAAATCTGTGGGAAAGCCGGGAAAGGGTTCGGTGGAAAAATCCACCGGCAAAATATCACCACCCGTGCGGGAAATGCGAATACCGTCATTGACCTGCTCCACGGATGTGCCGGTCTTTTCCAAAACATCCAAAGCGTTTTGCAAAAGGTGGGACTGGCCGTTTTCCAGCAATACATCGCCACCAGTCATGGCCACGCAGGCTGCAAAAGTGCCTGTTTCGATGCGGTCCGGCAGCACCTGATGGGTGGCTCCGTGCAAAGATGTGACACCTTCAATGGTGATGGTTGAGGTGCCGATCCCGGAGATTTTTGCGCCCATGGCGTTGAGACACTCGGCCACGTCGCTCACCTCAGGCTCCCGAGCGGCGTTGTGAATAACGGTGGTGCCGTTTGCCAAAGAAGCCGCCATCAACATGACATGGGTTGCCCCCACGGACACTTTGGGGAAGGTAAACTCCCCGCCCTGCAGACCGCCCGCCGGGGCTTTGGCGTTCACATAGCCACCATCAATCTCAATCTGCGCACCCAGAGCTTGAAGGCTGTCGATGAACAGATCGATGGGCCTTGTGCCAATGGCGCAGCCACCGGGCAGCGAAACGCGGGCGACGCCGCAACGGGCCAAAAGCGGGCCAATCACCCAAAAGGAAGCGCGCATCTTGCGCACCAGATCATAGGGCGCGGTCGTATCCACAATTTCAGCAGCCTGAAACTCAATGCGCCGACCTGTTGTAGCACAATCACCAAGCTTTTTACCCTTCACCCGGTAATCCACACCATGGTTGGAAAGAATTTGCGTAAGCGCTTCCACATCCGCAAGGCGGGGCATGTTTTCCAGCGTGAGAGGCTCACTGGTGAGCATGGAGGCGATCATCAGCGGCAGGGCTGCGTTTTTTGCGCCGGAAATGGGGATGGTGCCGTTCAGCGCGCCATTGCCGCGAATGAGAATTTTATCCATGGAACCATCCTTGAAATGGGCTGGGCGCGACCTTTGGGGTTGGGGCGTTGTCCGGTCGCGCAAAGCAGATGCCTGTGAGGCCTGTGTGGCGGGAGTGCTATCGGAAACGCCTCAATGCAGCAAGAATATGGTTTCGTCAGCCTTAACGACGTTAACCCCTATTTTCCGTCACCTTCATTTTGCTTGAGCGCCCGTGCTTTTTGCTTTCGGCGATGAAGATTGGCGCGCAAATTGGCTTTGACACGCGCTTCACGGGCCGCAGCCTCTTTAGCACGGGCCTGGGCGCGTCTTTCTTGCCTTTTTATCTGATTTTGGGCCTGCTCATCGACCTGCTTGCTGGATGATGGGTCCGTTTCGTCCACGCTTTGCTTACCTGCCATGGGTTTTCTTTGTTTCCATCCATTTTTCAAATAAACGCCTCAAAGCACGGCTTGCAAGGGTCGCCCCCTTATGGCAAACGCTCAGGCAACGCCGCCAATCCCATGGCGCGCACTGGCTGTTGTAGCTCAGGGGTAGAGCACTTCATTGGTAATGAAGAGGTCGGGAGTTCAAATCTCCCCAACAGCACCATTTTTCGCATAAATTCAATGTCATAGAAGTTATACTGTGCCGGGCGCCTGCCCTCATTTTGCAGGTGATCGCGAGCGCATGCGCAGACAATGCGGTGTTTTCTTTCGCACTGATTATTGGGCAGAGGCGCCAAAGTGGCCGGGAACGGAATGTGCAAGGAGGACATTGCTGTGATGTCTTCACCACGCAAATTGATAGGAAAAATTCCATGCGCAACGTTTTTTACATCATCGGTGTCATCGTCGTCGTCGTAGCCGTTTTGCGTCTTGCTGGCATTGCCTAAGCAAGGTCCAACAAGGGCAAGGTCCATGCAATCTGCGTCACACCGAGACTTGGCTGAAGAAATGGGCCTGACCATCGTGCCGGTGGACGATCTCACCATCGAGCGCGTGATAAATGACAGCGACGGTACGTTTGAGTTCGTCGCTGCCAAGGGGACACTTTCCAAGAAACGCCGCAAACAGATCGAAAAACTCGTCATTCCACCGGCTTGGAGCCATGTGCGCATTGCCGATTTTGCCAATTCCCATATTCAGGCGGTTGGAAGAGATCAAAAGGGGCGGCTGCAATATCTTTATCATGAGCGATGGGAAGAAGTGCGGGAGGCCGTAAAGGCCCGTCGCCTGCGTGTTTTCGGGCAGGCCCTGCCCCGCATCCGCAAAACCGTTGAGCGGGATTTGAAACGCCCGCTGACCAGTCGCCGTGGTGTGATAGCAACGGTCGTTCGGCTGATAGATCGCCAACTCATTCGCATCGGTAATGAGCAATATGTGCGTGATGGAACCTATTGGGCCTCCACGCTGGAAAACAGCCATGTCAAAATCAGGCAGGGGCGTGTGCGCCTCTCCTACACGGCAAAGTCTGGTAAACAGGTAGACTTGGAATTGAAGGACCCGGCTCTGGTACGGCGGATCAAAAAACTGCGTAACATGCGTGGCAAACGTCTGTTTCAAATTCGCAAGAAGAGCAAACGCGGACGGTCATCCATCAACCTGCGCGCCAGCCATATAAATGCTTATCTCACCAAAGCTGCGGGTACGGCTGTGAGCGCCAAAGATTTTCGCAGTTTTGCAGCCTCTGCGCTTGCGGTGGCTCAACTGAGTGAGAGTGAGGATGCAAGCGTAGCGCAAGCAGCGAAAACGGTGAGCAAGCGGTTGCGCAACACCCCTGCTGTAGCCCGCAACAGCTATATTCACCCATCCATCATCAGTGCTGCCCAGAAAAGCCAGTTGGATGAGGGGCTGACCAAAGGGCGAAAACGCAAAGGCTTGGACGTGTGCGAAAACGCACTGATGCGATTTTTGGAAAAGGCTTGAATGAGACATCCGGAACCGATGCATCTTGTATGCATTCAATGAATATCAGCATGAAAATGTGGGATAAAAGCAAGGAGCCCCAACGATGTCTTTCATGATCGGCATGGCCGCAGTTCTTACCATCCTTCTCATGTATGCGGCGGTAGCGTTTTTCTTTGCGACACTTGAAGATGACCGTATGAAACGGAAGAAAGTGAGCCAGCTTTCTGATCTCTACAGTCCCTACACACATTTCCACCGCTAGGTGACACAGCTGCCGGAGCGCGAGCCAGACGCTGGCGGCTATAAAGACTAGATGCCAGCCTTTTAGATAATTGGACTTTTTTCAGAATTTATCTGTCAGCATT
>JBCCTO010000049.1:0-22968 GCA_039198355.1 Pseudomonadota bacterium | reverse complement strand
TCTCTTTGGGGCGTTTTAAATAAAATTACTTTTCGGTCGGGCAAAAAACGCCACCCCCCCCCCCAATCGCAGAAAAGGCGCGCAAATGGTGCCTTTCGGCAGATGCTCTGCCTTTTGACGCTAGAGTATGCCGCACCCAACCTGAATCACAATTCGCTGCCTTTTGATCAGCAAAATGCTGATCTCAAACGCGATTTGTGATGCTCTTTGGTTTGGACTGGATGCGGGAGGCTCTAGAACATCGTAAGCTGCGTGCCTGCCAATGCAGGGGGTTGAAAAAGATCATTGCGCAGGCTCATGCGCATCTTGGCCAGACCCAGCTTACCGGCTGTAATGTCAAACCGTCGACCCAACTGCCACGCATAGGGGCCAAGCCCGGTCATGCGCGTGCCCCAAGTGCTGTCATTGTCCTTACCTTCTCGCATGGAGCGAAGCAGATTGAGGACCCGTGTGTAGCGGTCTGGATAATGGCGCAGAAGCCACTCCTTAAACAAACCACTTACTTCGTGAGGCATGCGCAAGAGGATATAACCCGCATCCCGCGCGCCATTGGCCTTGGCCGCATCCATAATGCGCTCCATCTCCGTGTCCGTCAGCCCTGGCACGATGGGGGCCACCATGACGGACACCGGAATCCCCGCTTCGGAAAGCTGACGAATCGTATCCAGCCGAAGCGATGGCGTGGCTGCCCGCGGTTCCATAGTGCGCGACAGTTTCCTGTCCAGCGAGGTCACCGAAATCGCCACCCGCGCCAGCCCTTTGGCCGCCATGCGGGAGAGAATGTCGATATCTCGTGTAACCAAGGCGGACTTGGTGACGATGCCCACCGGATGGTTCGTCTCCTCCAGCACTTCCAGAATTTCCCGCGTCACCCGCCATTGCTTTTCAATGGGCTGATAGGGGTCCGTATTGGTGCCCAATGCCAGTGGTTTGGCCTCATATCCTTCAGCAGCCAATTCCTTGCGCAGCAGTTTTGCAGCACCGGGCTTGGCAAACAGTTTGCTCTCAAAATCCAGCCCGGCGGACAGGCCCATATAGGAATGGGACGGGCGGGCGAAACAGTAAACGCAGCCATGCTCACACCCCCGATAGGGGTTGATGGAACGGTCAAAGGGCAGATCAGGTGAATCGTTGCGCGTAATAACCTTGCGCGCCCGCTCCTGTGTCACCTCCGTCTTGAAGGGAGGCAAATCATCCAGCGTTTGCCAGCCATCATCAAATGCGGTGCGGCTGGTGGTTTCAAACCGCCCGGCAGGATTGATGCCTGCGGCCCGCCCACGCCGCCTGTCTTGGGAAACGCGCATTTGTGCGCCGTCAATCACTGCATCGGCATGGGCCGCACTGCCACCGGGCACAAAAGCGTGTCTATCGGCGTAGTGAACCAAATCGAGCTGGCTGGCCATGTTTCTGTCTCCTCTTTTCGTTCTCCAAGTTTAGAACGAAAAAAGAACATTACAAGAACAAAAGTAAGAAAATTATCCTCCCGCGCCCCGCTGAAGGTGCTCGTCCAGCCGGGGCATGATCTCCACAAAATTGCAGGGCAGGTGTTGATAGTTCAACTGCTTTTCCAAAATGCCGTCCCACGCATCTTTGCAAGCCCCCGGAGAGCCCGGCAGGCAAAACACAAATGTGGTCCCCATGACCCCGGCTGTGGCGCGGGATTGAATAGTGGAAGTGCCAATCTTCTCATAGCTCAGTTGGTGAAACGCGATGGAAAACCCGTCCATGCGCTTGTCAAACAGCGGTTCCAGCGCATCCGGGGTTACGTCACGGCCCGTAAAGCCGGTGCCGCCGGTGGTAACAATCACATCGACCTTATCGTCAGCTGACCAGGCCTGCACCTGACTTCGGATTGCTTCCACATCGTCGGTCACAATGGCGCGGTCCCGCATCCGGTGCCCAGCCTTTTCGATCCGCTCCACCAAGGTGCTGCCGGATTTGTCATCAGCCAGCGAGCGTGTGTCGGAAACCGTAAGCACGGCGATGGAAACGGGGATAAAAGGGCGAGAGGTGTCGATTCGGCTCATGATGCTTCTTCCATGGGCAGTGCATGGGTGGGCACGGTTCTAAGGGATGTAATCCACCAATTTGAATGGGCTTCCGCGAGAGCCAGCGCCGCACCGTCTGCATGGGCCTGTGTGGGGTAAAGACCGAAACAAGTGGCACCGGAGCCAGACATCCGCGCAAACATTATGTTGGATGATCTGCGCAAGGCTCGGAGCACACTGTCGATCTGCGGACAAAGACCACGAGCCGCTGCTTCCAAATCATTGCGTTGTTGGGCAAGCCAAGTCGTAAAATCCGTCGTGGGTGAAGGCAACGCATCCATCGGTGCGTTGTTCTTTGAAGCCAACTCTTTGAAGACAGATGGTGTTGATACACCCATACGGAGGTTCACCAGAACCATGTGAAGGGCAGGGGCGATGACTTCAGCCATAACCTCGCCAATGCCTTCTGCGCGCAGTGGTGCGTTCATCAAACACATGGGCACGTCTGCCCCGATGGAGAGGCCGATAGTGCTCAACGTTTCCTGATCGGCTCGATGATCTAAAAAACTGTTTGCCAAATGCAACGCTGCCGCGGCATCGGCAGAGCCGCCGCCAATGCCCGATGCAATGGGCAGGTTTTTCACAAGCTCCATGCGAACAGGGGGCACGGGATAACCATGCTCCCGCAGCGCCTGAACAGCCTGCAAAATGAGATTGTCAGCCCCAACATCCAATCCCTCACTTTCGGGCCCGGAAATCGTCAGACTATCTTCCTCCGCCACTTCCATGCGCACTTCATCGCAAGCGGCGGGGAAGGCGGGGTCGGCAAAGGTCACCAGCGTGTCCAGCAGATGATAACCATCGGCCCGCTGGCCGGTGACGTGCAGTGCCAGATTGATTTTGGCGGGAGCGAGGCGGGACTTCATGGCGAACTAGTAGAAAGTCTCAGCCATTATCCGGCTTGTTCTCACTGGCCGCTGTTTCACGCTCCAGCACAACATCCAGACCGTTCTCCAACTTGTCTTCAATGCGGGCAACATCCGCCTCTGGCGGGTCCAGCGCTAAGGCGTGCTGCCATTGGAATGTGGCTTCCAGCCGCCGTTTGGCTTTCCAATAGGCATCACCCAAATGATCGTTAATGGTGGGGTCGCCGGGGCGCAATTCTACGGCCCTTTCCAGTTCCACCACCGCTTCTTCAAACCGACCGAGGCGGTAATAGGCCCAGCCGAGGGAATCGACGATGTAGCCATCGCTGGGGCGCAACTCCACGGCCTTGCGGATCATGTCCAAGCCTTCTTGCAGGTTGACGTTTTGATCCACCCAGGAATAACCCAGATAATTCAGCACATTGGGCTGATCGGGATAAAGCTCCAGTGCGCGCTTGAAGGTCTTTTCCGCCATGGGCCAGCGCTTGGTGCGCTCATAGGCGATGCCAAGGCGATAGAACAGGTTCCAGTGATAGCGCTCGGGCTTATCCACCCGCGCGATGATCTTTTTGTAGACTTCGATAGCATCATCATATTTCTCATGGCGGGATAGCACGGCACCATAGGAGAGGTGGGTGACCAGATCATCGGGATGGGCAGCGATCAGCTTGTCCATCTCAGCACGGGCTTCATCCACCTGTTCCAGCTCGTCCAGATTAAGCGCAATTTCCAGCCGCGCCACCCGGTGAAGGGGGGAGGCTTCATCAATTTCTTCAAACAGGCTATTGGCCCGGACAAGCTGGTTTTGCTTGTCAAACTGCTCTGCCAGCTTGGAAGTGACAGCCGCGTCCTTGGGGGCCAACACCCGGGCCATTTGAAGATAGATGCGGGCGAATTGCTCGCCGCCTTCTTTGTCAAGAGCGGTGCCGAGGTTCAAAAAGACTTCGGCAGCACCCCGTTGGGGCGAAATCTTCATGGCCACGGGCTCCTGGTCCCGCTCCATTTGCGCCATGAGCGCTTCCAGCATGGGGTTTTGCGGGGCCCGCTCTAGCCCCTGGGCGATGGTGTTGCGGGCCTGCTCTTTTTTGCCAGCGCGCCAATAGGCCTGAGAAAGGGCGGCGACCACCCGCATATAAGTCTCAATGGCGGCCTGCCCCCCGGCGCGGTTGGCATAGGCAATTTCCAACCGGCGCACGGCTTCAATGTCGTCCCCCGCCGCATGGGCCATTAGCCCGCCATGGTATTGGGTAAACAGGTCAAACCAGGCTGGTCCCTTCAAAGCGTCCACGGTTTTGAGGGCCTCGGCCATGTTTTGTTGCCCGACTTGCGACCACCCTGACAACAGCCCCGCAATCAGCCTGTCCAAAGCACTACGCCACGGTTCATCCAGTGCCTTGTTGGCTGTTGTCCACGATTTCTGCCGAAGCTCTTCCACCGCCTGCACCAGACTGACAATTTGTGGTGAGTTAGCCCGTTCAGACAGGCCTTCCCCCAGCTTCACTGCCTCGGCAAAGTCTCCGTTAGCGACGAAGTTGAGAAAGCTTTGGAGTTGAAGATTGCCATTATCATTGTCCAGCTTCAGCGCCTGCCGGTAAAACTTCGCAGCGCTTTCCGTATCCTTGTCGCTGGCCGCAACGCGGGCTGCTAGATAATTGCCTGCCAGGGATGTGCTCGGCGGCGCATCTGCTGTGCTTTCGGCATGGGCCGGCAAGGCAAAAACGCTCGCCAAAAGAGCGGCCACCATGGCAACCTTGCCGGATGATTTGTGCAAAGAAGTTTTGTTCATAAGGCGCATTCGCTTCCCTTTGTCACCGACTTAACCGACCGTTTGCATAAGCTACGGTGTAGCCACCAAACGGTTTCGATTTCATGCAAGTGTGACGTTAATTTGAAGGGACGACAAGGCGCAGATGGCAGCGGCTTAGTGAACCCGGCTCACGCAGAACTCGACCACTTCCAAAAGCGCTTGCTTGTGGTCGCTTTCGGGCAGGGGCGCCAGCGCATCCCGGGCCATCTCGCCATAATGGCGGGCGCGGGTCACAGTGTCAGCAATGGCCCCATGTTTGGCGAGCAGCCCCATGGCTTTTTCCAGATCCTCCGCCGTTGCCGAATCGCTTTCCATGGCAGTGCGCCAAAACGTCCGCTCCTCTTCACTGCCGCGCCGGTAAGCCAGCAGCACGGGCAGGGTAATTTTGCCTTCGTGGAAATCATCGCCCACGTTTTTCCCCAATTGTGCTTTGGAGCCTCCATAGTCCAGCGCATCATCAATTAGCTGGAAGGCCAAACCCAAATTCATGCCGAAGGAGCGAAACGCATCCCGCATGGGTTTATCGGCATCGGCAATGATGGGGCCCACTTCGCAGGCTGCGGAGAACAGGGCCGCCGTCTTGCCGCGGATCACGGCCAGATAGTCATCTTCCGTCGTTTCCATGGACTGGGCGGCGGCCAGCTGCATGACTTCGCCCTCGGCAATAACTGTGGAGGCGGTGGACAGCACGTCCAGCGCCTCCATGGAGCCGGCATCCACCATCATGCGGAAGGCTTGACCCAGCAAGAAGTCACCCACCAGCACACTGGCTTGATTGCCCCACACCATCCGCGCGGCCTGTTTGCCGCGGCGCATATCGCTTTCATCCACCACATCATCATGGAGCAGCGTGGCCGTGTGCATAAATTCCACACTCGCAGCGAGTGTGATGTGATGCTCGCCTCCATAGCCACATACCTGGGCGGCAGCGAGTGTGAGCATGGGGCGGAGCCGTTTGCCGCCTGAGTCAATCAGGTGCTTGGCCACCTCCGGGATCATCTGCACATCGGACCCGGTTTTGGAAAGGATCAGGCTGTTCACCCGGCCCATATCCGCTTTGGTCAGATCAACCAGCGGCTGCACGCTGGCGTTTGGTTTTTGCCCATCGAGAGGAACGACAACACCCATACTAATAGTCCCGCTTTCAAATGCCCCGAATGATATACGCAGCAATCACCCCGTGGGTCTGAGATAAGCCCGCTCCCCTCCCATCACAAGCAAGCCAAGGGCAGGGGAGCGATTTTGCCGCGTAAAACCACCGGTTTTTGTCGTCCGTCAACGAAAGTTTGGGTCCTCTTGAGTTTTTCATGGGTTTTGGGCCTATAGAGCCTATGGAAGAACTGCTGCGCACCAATAATCGGGTCACCGTCTCATTCGCCGCCAGTCTGTTGAGCGAAGCGGAGATCATCCATTTCGTGGCCGATGAACACATGAGCATTGTGGATGGCTCCTTGGGCATTCTGCCCATCCGCATCATGGTGGATGGTGAGCGGCTCATGGAGGCGCGACAGTTGATGGAAGATGCCGGCTTGGGCGCGGAACTGCCCTCCCGACTGCGCCGTCCGCTTTCCCAAGGTTGAAATGGAAAGCGGCTGAAATGGAAACCACGCAGGACGGTTTTCTCGACAACGCTTTCCAAGTGGTGCAACCGGCCAAGGGGGGCCACCGTGCCGGGCTGGATGCCTTATTATTAGCAGCCAGCGTGGGGCCGGGCGCCAAAGGTGTATTGGCTGATTTTGGCAGCGGGGCAGGTGTTGCCGGCCTTGCCGCTCTCCACCATGCCTCCGGCCTGTCGGCTGTTTTGATAGAGCGGGACACAGACATGGCCGGTCTTACTAAGCAGAGCCTCGGTCTTAACCCCTCTCTTCAACCCCGTGCGCGCGTTCTTAACGCCGATCTTACCGTTAGGGGCAGCAAAAGATTGGCTGCCGGGTTGAGCGACAATTGCTTCGACTGGGTCATCGCCAACCCACCCTTTAACGGGCACCAAGCCCATCAGCCGTCTCCCCATGCGTTGAAAAAATCGGCTCATCAAATGCACGAAAACCTGCTTAGCCAGTGGGTTGAAACCGCCCGCCTCACACTGCGCCATAAGGGGGAATTGCGCTTCATTTTGCGCCCGCAAAACCTGACAGCCATGCTGACCGCTTTGGACGGATTTGGAAATTGTCGCATTCTCCCCATCGCCCCCCATGCGGGCAAAAACGCCCACCGCATTATTGTGGCGGCCAAAAGAGGGCGTAGCGACCCTTTGCAAATTTTACCGCCGCTCGTGTTGCACAAATCTACCGGCGGTTTTACCGCAGAGGCTGAAACGATCATGCGCGGTAAAAACCTCGCGTCAATCATGCCACCGGCTTGAAACTGCGCACGCTCAACCGCATGTCCAACAAAAGCGTTTTGTTAAAAACTGGATGACCTGTGGCTAATTTTCTCACCCGCCTGATGCCCGCCAAATGGCGCAATGATGATCCGACAATACCCGTGGTGCGCCTGCAGGGCATGATCGCTGCCGGAGGCAGCGCCTTCCGCCCCGCTTTGAACCTGGCCAATTGTGCGGGTCAGCTGGAAAGAGCGTTTTCGGACAAGTCTGCGCCGGCCGTCGCCATCGTCGTCAACTCCCCCGGTGGCTCCCCCGTGCAATCCCGGCTGATCTACAAGCGCATCCGTGACCTGGCCGTGGAGAAGAAAAAGAAAGTCCACGTTTTTGTGGAAGATGCCGCCGCTTCCGGTGGTTATATGATCGCTTGTGCCGGAGATGATATCATTGCTGACCCTTCCAGTATTGTCGGTTCCATCGGCGTGGTCTCCGCCGGTTTTGGATTTGTAGAGGCCATCGACAAATTGGGTATTGAACGGCGCGTCCACACGGCAGGCCTTAACAAATCTGTCCTCGACCCGTTCTTGCCCGAAAAGGAGCACGACATTGAACGGCTCAAAGCCCTGCAACTGGAAATCCACGGGGTTTTCATTGATCTTGTGAAAGACAGCCGCGGCGACCGATTGGCCGATGATGAAGACATGTTCACCGGTCTCTTTTGGGTGGGCGAAAACGCCCGCAAGCTGGGCCTGGTCGATGAAATTGGTGATATTCGCTCCACGCTTAAGGCCCGATATGGGAAAAAGACCAAAATGAAACTGGTGGAGGCCAAACGTTCTTTGTTTGGCAATAAAGCGGCCACAGGCATCGCCATGGACCCTTCTCACATTGGAGCTGGGGCAGCAGACCATCTTTTCGCCATGGCGGAAGAGAAAAATCTCTGGGCCCGGCTTGGTCTTTAAGGCTTGGCCTGTAAGTCAAGGTTTGTGATAGGCTGAGCCGAACCGGGGAGACCAAATCATGATACAGTTGATCGCCGTTGCCGCTGTGGGTGGCGTTGCGCTGGTGGCGTACAATTCGTTCAAAAAGCACTGGGCTGAAATTCAGGAAAAAGAGGCGCTGGAAAAGAGCCGGCAACCCAAACCGGTGGGCGATCTGCACAAAGACGAAGTGACCGGCAAATACCGCCTGAAGGACGACTAAGGCGCTTCACCCTTGAAGTGCGCTGCCCCCCGTGGCATCGCAGGCCAAACTGCAGAAGGCTTGGCAAAACCCATGGCGCACGACCCAAAAAATTCTTTCCAGGGCCTCATCCTCACATTGCATGACTATTGGGCAAAATATGGCTGCGTGGTCCTGCAACCCTATGACATGGAAGTGGGCGCAGGCACATTCCACCCGGCCACAACCCTGCGCGCCCTCGGCCCCCGCCCGTGGAAAGCCGCCTATGTGCAACCCTCCCGCCGCCCCACTGACGGGCGCTACGGTGAAAACCCCAACCGTTTGCAGCACTATTACCAATACCAAGTGCTCATCAAACCCAGCCCACCCAACTTGCAAGAACTTTATCTGGGCTCACTTGAAGCCATCGGCATCGACATGGCGCTCCACGACGTACGCTTTGTGGAAGACGACTGGGAAAGCCCCACGCTGGGCGCTTGGGGTCTCGGCTGGGAAGTGTGGTGTGATGGTATGGAAGTGAGCCAATTCACCTACTTCCAGCAGGTTTGTGGTCAGGAATGCAGCCCCGTTTCAGGCGAGCTCACCTATGGCCTCGAACGCCTCGCCATGTATGTGCAGGACGTGGACAATGTTTATGATCTGAACTTCAACGGTGGCGAGGGCGACGACAAAGTCACCTACGGTGAAGTGTTCCAGCAAACAGAGCGGGAATACTCCCGCTGGAATTTTGACGTGGCCGGCACCGACGAACTGCTCCAACACTTCAAGGATGCTGAAGCCGAATGCGAACGAATACTCGCCACCCCCGCGCTGGACCCTAAAAAGGGAAAAGAAATCATCATGGCCCACCCGGCCTACGACCAATGCATCAAGGCCAGCCACATCTTCAATTTGCTGGATGCAAGGGGCGTGATTTCCGTAACCGAACGCCAAAACTACATCGGCAAAGTGCGCGACTTGTCGAAAGCCTGCGGCGAAGCATTTTTGAAGACGGAGGCGGGTGGGGCATAGTCCAACCGTGTTCAAGTGAGCGAAGTTTCACCCTGCGACCGTTTGGCCGCAAACCGATAGCGTAAACGCTTCGTAATTTCTCCCGCAAAGTCAAAGTTTGGCTCTTACCCCGGGAGAAACCCATGAACGCCCCTATCAAAACCACGCTTGCCGCCGTCGCTCTGGCTGCTGGCCTCGCTATTGCCCCTGCACAGGCGTCCAACATTGTGCAGACCGCCCAGTCCACCGGCAAATTCAACACGCTTCTTGCCGCAGCTAAAGCCGCCGGTCTGGCAGTCACCCTCAGCCGCGCCCATGTGACCGTCTTTGCCCCCACGGATGCGGCTTTTGCGCGTCTGCCTAAGGGCACGGTTCAGGACCTCTTGAAGCCTAAAAATCGGCACAAGCTGGCCGCCATTTTGAAATATCACGTGGTGCCCGGGCGCGTTTTGGCCCGTGATGTGCCTCGCAAAGCCACCCATGTGGGCACGCTGAAAAAAGGTGGTGACACAACCGTCCGCGTGCGCAAGCGTTTCGGCAAAGTGCGGGTGGACAACGCCCGTGTGGTGCAGGCTGACGTGAAAGCCTCCAATGGCGTGATCCACGTTATCAACCGCGTGCTGCTACCCTCCAGCTAAGCGCCGTTGTAATCAAGAAGGGGTGGCTCACGCCGCCCCTTTTTTGTGTCCGAATTCGTGACAGCAGGCGGGGCGCTTGTTAAGAGCGGGCCAAATTATAGATGGCCTCTAAAGGCAATACGATGCCCGACCTCCTGCTCGAACTATTCTCCGAAGAAATACCTGCCCAGCCCGCGTCGCCCGCAGCGCAGCGAGGACGCGCAAACGAAAATTGCATGCGGGGGTGCTCCTCCAATGCCTGATCTTTTGCTTGAGCTCTTCAGTGAAGAAATCCCGGCCCGCATGCAGCGTAAGGCGGCGGGTGATCTGAAGAAACTCGTCACCGATGCATTGGTGGACGCGGGTCTCACCTATGAAGGCGGGCGCGAATATTGGACGCCGCGACGGCTCACACTGGATTTGCGCGGTGTGACCGCCCGTTCCGCCGACACCCGCGAGGAGCGCAAAGGACCGCGCACGGATGCGCCGGAAAAAGCCATTGCTGGCTTTCTGCGTGGGGCAGGGTTGGACAGTGTCGATCAGGCGCAAGTGCGGGAGGACCCCAAGAAGGGTTCCTTCTATGTGGCCGTCATTGAAAAGCCGGGGCGGGATGCCACGGACATTATCGCCGATGTGATGCCCGGCATCATCACCAATTTCCCTTGGCCCAAATCCATGCGTTGGGGCGCGGGGTCGGCCCAACCGGGGGCTTTGCGCTGGGTGCGCCCGTTGCAAGCTATCACTTGTCTTTTTGGTCCCGAGACGGAGGAGCCGGAAGTGGTGAACTTCGAGGTGGGCGGCATCAAATCCAGCAACACCACCTATGGCCACCGCTTCCACGCGCCGGATGCGATCCGTGTCAAACGTTTTGACGACTACGTCACCGCTTTGGAGAAAGCCAAAGTGGTGCTGGATGCAGACCGCCGTAAGGAAATCATCAGATCCGAAGCCCAAAACCTCGCCTTCGCGCAGGGTCTGGAACTGGTGGAAGACGAAGGCTTATTGGAAGAAGTGGCCAATTTGGTGGAATGGCCTGTGCCGCTCATGGGCACGTTTGAACCGGATTTTCTGGATATTCCCGACGAGGTCATCCGCCTGACCATCAAGGAAAACCAGAAGTGCTTTGTGCTGAGGAAGGGCGAAAGCCTCTCTAACAATTTCCTCATGGTCTCCAACATCGAAGCCACAGATGGCGGCGCGGAAATTGCGCGCGGCAATGCCAAAGTGGTCAATGCCCGCCTGGGCGACGCCAAATTCTTCTGGGAGACGGACCTGCACATGGTGGACACCGAGGGCTTCGAACCGTGGGTCGCCAAACTGGACAACGTCACCTTCCACGCCAAACTTGGCAGTCAGGGCGACCGCGTTCGCCGCATCATGGCGCTGGCAAAAGAACTGGCCCCGCTGGTGGGCGCTGACCCGGATGATGCCGAACGGGCCGCCTTCATCGCCAAGGCCGATCTCAACAGCCAGATGATCTACGAATTCCCCGAATTGCAGGGTGCCATGGGGCGCAAATATGCGGAGATTAAAGGCGAGAAGGCGGAAGTGGCTGCGGCGTGTGAATTGCACTATTCGCCACTTGGGCCGATGGATGATGTGCCGACTGAACCGGTGAGTGTCGCCGTGGCGCTGGCGGATAAGCTGGATACACTGACGGGTTTTTGGGCGATTGATGAGAAGCCGACGGGATCGAAGGATCCGTATGCGCTTAGGAGAGCGGCGCTAGGAGTGTTGAGACTAGTTCATGAAATAGGACTTTCAGCTCACCATTCGAAATTGTTCCGGGTTGCTCTGCACAAGCATGTTTCAGTTCACTGGGCTGATTTGGACTACGTGCATGACGTTCTGCGAGATATGGATCGAACTGACTGTGACATGTCTGGCGTGCCTAGCCATCTTGGCCCTATTTCATGGTCGTTGCTTAGCAAATCAGCAATCCCGCCTGTCAAAGAGAACACAAGACGAAGTGAAATAGCTTCGGATCAGTGGGTATTTGTGAATCAGGCATTTAATTCGATTGCTCGTATATCTGGTAGTTCTTTAAGGCGTGACCAACGGAATGTTACTGCAGATTTTGACGAAATAAGATTGAAGGAGCTATGGGAGCGCGGTGCGCCACTTCTTGAAGGGGCACTAGAAGATACGATTGTTGATATCCTCCTTTTTTTCCACGACCGCCTAAAAGTCTATCTGCGCGAATCCGGTGCCCGTCACGACCTCATCGACGCGGTCATAACGCCTCAATCCGACGACCTTCTCGCCATCACCCGCCGGGTCGAAGCACTCGGCTTTTTCCTCGACACTGACGACGGCCAAAACCTCCTTGCAGGCACCAAGCGGGCGGCGAACATTCTTGCTGCGGAGGAAAAGAAGGGCACTGCTGTCGCCGATACCGTGGACCCGGCACTTTTCGAGACCGACCGTGAACGCGCCCTATTCGACTCACTGGAAGAAGCGGAGAATCAGGCCCGTATGGCCATCGAAGGGGAGGACTACGCCAAGGCTATGGCCTTCCTCTCCCGCCTGCGGGCGCCGGTGGACGCCTTTTTTGAAGAAGTGATGGTCAACGCTGAAGACGAAAAAATCCGCGCTAACCGTCTCGCCCTCATGCGGCGTATTCGCGATGCAACAGGCACGGTGGCCGATTTTTCCAAAATTGCGGGCTAAGCCGCCACTACGGCATTTCCCTCACACCCCATTCAACCAAAACGCGGAGCGCTTTGATGAAAACCTGGACCCTTTACCTCTCCGGCGAAATTCATACCGACTGGCGTGAGCAGATCGAGGCGGGTTGTAAGGCCGCCATGCTGCCGGTGACGATTACAGCCCCCGTCACCCATCACGAAGCATCTGACGACTGCGGCGTGGCCATTCTCGGCGGTGAGGCGAACAAGTTTTGGCACGACCGCAAGGGCGCGCAGGTCAACGCCATCCGTACACGGACACTCTTGGCACAAGCCGATGTGGTCGTTGTGCGCTTTGGCGAAAAATACAAACAGTGGAATGCAGCATTCGACGCGGGCATGGCCGCCGCCATGAACAAGCCGCTTATCATCATCCACCAGGACGAACACGCCCACGCCCTCAAAGAGGTGGATGCCGCCGCGCTGGCCGTGGCCAAAACCGCCGATCAGGTGGTGGATATTCTGCGCTACGTCATCAAGGGCGAGTTGGTAGGTTATACGGACCGTCAGCAGGCGGCGGAATAAGCGGTCACCACCTCAAACAACGAAATCCAGCAGCAGGAAAGCCAGAATAATCCAGCCAAATTGATTGTTGGATTTGAACAGGGCCAGGCACTTATCACCGTCGTGAATGTCCAGGCGGAAAATTTGAGACAGCATTTGCGCACCGCCTAAAGCCAGGCCCACATAGGCTACCACGCCCAGTTCGGCTTGGATGTAAGCCAGCGCAAACATGCCCAAGGCAAAACTGTACAGCAGGAAGATCGCCAGCTGCGAGCGCTCGCCAAACAGCCGTGCTGTGGAGCGCACCCCCACAAGCGCATCATCTTCCCGATCCTGGTGGGCATAGATCGTGTCATAGCCGATGACCCACGCTATGCATCCGGCATAAAGAAAAAGGGCAGGGGCCTCCACCTGCCGAAAAATCACGGCCCAGCCCATCAGTGCGCCCCAAGAAAAGGCAAGGCCCAGCACAAGCTGGGGCCAGTCCGTCACTCGCTTTGCAAAGGGGTAGCAGGCCACGATCACCAGCGAGGCCACAGCGAGGAAAAACGCGAAACTGTTGAAGCCTAGGCCCACAAAGGAACACAGGGCCAAAAGCACAAGCGCCCCAGCCAGCACCTGCGCCAGCATAAAAATGCGCGCCTGCCGCTGGCTCACCCGGCCCGATGGAATGGGGCGAGAAGCCGTTCGCTCCACCTTGGCATCAATGCCTTCATCCACCATGTCATTATAGGTGCAACCAGCCCCCCGCATGGCAACGGCACCGAGCCAGAATAGCAGGTAAAGCATGGCGAAGCCCAGCGCCAAATCGGTGGCTTGCACCGCCAACGCGGGGTCGCGCAGGGCAACCAATAAAGCCATGGTCAGTGACCACCAGCAGGGCCACAGCAGCAGCCACCAGCCGATGGGCCGGTCCCACCGGGCAAGTTGCGCATAAGGCCATACGGAACGGGGCAGCAGCGCATAAACCCAGTTATCGGTTGGCGCATCGGCCACCCGGTCAACATCTGCCTGATCCGCTTGTGACGTCAGGGCAGCAGATTTAAGGGGATCACCGTTCAATCCGGCTCCGGTTTCCTGAACGTAACCTTCCCGCGGTGGCCTTCCTATTGTGTTGAAGGTGGGGAAAGGTGGTCCGGCGCGGCACCGGGCGTTCATCTTGGCTTCTTTGTGCGTTGTTAATGATTTAAGCAGGCTGCAACGCAGGCGCAAGCGGGACAAAAGGCCCATGAATATTCTTCTGATCGGTTCCGGCGGGCGCGAACACGCTTTGGCGTGGAAAATCTGGCATTCGCCCCTGCTCAACCATTTGTTCATAGCCCCCGGCAATGGCGGCACACGTCAATTGGGCACCAATGCGGTGCTCGACGTGGCGGACCATGAAGCCCTCGCCCAATTTTGCGCCGTGCAGAATATCGAACTGGTTGTGGTGGGGCCGGAAGTGCCGCTTGTGGATGGTTTGGCCGATAGCCTGCGCGCCAAGAACATCGCCGTCTTCGGCCCCAGCGCCGCTGCGGCCCAATTGGAAGGGTCCAAATATTTCACCAAGGCCCTGTGCGACCGCATGAATATTCCCACCGCCGCCTATGGTCATTTCACCGATCTGGCGGCTGCAAAAGAACACCTGACCAAAAATCCGGCCCCGGTGGTCATTAAGGCGGATGGTCTTGCCGCCGGCAAGGGCGTCACCGTCGCCATGGACGATGAGGCCGCGCTGGCCGCGCTGGAGGACTGCTTTTCCGGTACGTTCGGTGAAGCGGGGGCTGAAGTGGTGATCGAAGAGTTTTTGGAGGGCGAAGAAGCCAGCGCCTTTTTCCTGTGCGACGGCACTACCGCCATCCCCTTTGGCACGGCTCAAGACCACAAGCGTGTGGGCGATGGCGATACCGGCCCCAACACGGGCGGCATGGGGGCCTATTCCCCCGCACCTGTTCTGAATGAGGCCCTGCAACAGCAGGTGATGGAAGACATCATCAAACCTACGCTCCAGGGCATGGCCGATGCGGGCGCGCCCTTCAGTGGCGTTCTCTATGCTGGCCTCATGATAACCGCCCAGGGCCCCAAGCTGATTGAATACAATGTGCGTTTTGGTGATCCGGAGTGTCAGGTGCTCATGATGCGGCTGGAGAGCGACATCGTCCCCCTGCTCATGGCCTGCGCCAAGGGCGATTTGAGCGGTCAAAAACCTGTGTGGAACGACGCTTTTGCGCTCACTGTGGTGATGGCCGCCAAAGGTTATCCGGGCGCATATGAAAAAGGCGACCGCATCACAGCAATTGATGCCGTCTATGATGAAGCCATTGAGGTCTTTCACGCGGGAACGGAGGCGCGCAACGAACGCATCCACGCCATTGGCGGGCGCGTGCTATGCGTCACCGCCCGGGGCGATACGGCCACCCAAGCTCAAAAACTGGCCTATGATGCGGTGGACGAAATCAACTGGCCCCAGGGCTTTTGGCGAACAGATATTGGATGGCGCGCCGTGGCTAGAGAAAAGAGCGGTGAAAACGACAGCGCTGAAAAGGAATAAGCCATGCTGAAAACGCGCCTTACGGAAGCCTTCGACCTTCGCTACCCCATCCTATCCGCCCCCATGGCCTTTGCCGGCGGTGGCGCGCTGGCTGCAGCCGTTTCCCACGCGGGCGGGCTGGGCCTGATCGGCGGCGCTTATGGCGATAATGCGTGGATTGAGGATCAATATAAGGAAGCCGGCAACGCCCCTGTGGGATGCGGTTTCATCACTTGGAGCCTTACCGACCACCGTGCCGAGGGCCGGGACCCGCTAACGCCTGTGTTAGAGCGCAAACCAAAGGCGCTCATGCTCTCCTTCGCGGACCCCATGCCCTATGCGGAAGAAATCAAATCCGCTAGCGTGCCGCTCATCGTTCAAACCCAAACCCTCGCCCATGCCCGCCGGGCGGTGGAGGCTGGGGCGGCGCTTATCATCGCCCAAGGGTCCGAAGCCGGTGGCCACGGGGCCAAACGGGGTACGCTACCGCTCGTGGCAGAAGTCGCAGACTATTTGAAAGCGGAAAGCCCGGACACTTTGCTGGTGGCCGCTGGCGGTATCGTGGACGGTCGCGGCTTGGCGGCTGCCCTCATGCTGGGCGCGGATGGCGTGCTTATGGGCTCTCGCTTCTGGGCCAGTGAAGAGGCGCTCGTCCACCCCAAAATGTTGGAGGCGGCCATCGCAGCCACCGGCGATGATACCATCCGCTCCAGCGTCATGGACATTGCCCGCCACCTGAAATGGCCGGAGGGCTACACCGCCCGCGTCCTCAAAAACGCTTTCACCGAGCGTTGGCATGACGACATCGAGGGCCTGCTCAAAGTCGCCGACAGCGAAGCTGCCCGCTGGCGCGAAGCCTGGGTGGCCGGCGACACGGTGACGGCCAACACATTCGTTGGCGAAATCACCGGCATGATCGCCGACATTCCCAAGGCTGGAGAAATTGTGGAACGTGTGGCGGCGGAAGCGGAGGCCTGTTTAAAGAAGGGTGTGCAGCTCATCACGCAGTAAATACCAACCGTCATTCGCCGACTTGATCGGCGAATCTCGTGCATTTTTGGTGCGTAGGCACATTTGGGAGATAGGCCGATCGAGTCGGCCTATGACGGCGGGAAATGGTAGGGCCTAACTCCGCGCAATAATCTCCCGTGCATCCAACCGCACAACGGGGCCAATCATGCCTGTCCGGCGACGGCGCAAAAACTGAGGGCAGTGTTTGATGGAGCTGGTGCGCATGCGGCGTGGTTTGGGGCTTTGGCTGGTCACACCCGCATAATCACGCACCGTATGGGCCTCCCCGGCCTCATCCACCAGTAACATGGGCAGGCCAAAACGCTTGGCCCAGGAATGCCAGTCGGCGGCAGTCTCTTCCACCGTGTCGGAGACGCAGAGCGGCACGGAAAGGTCCGGGTCTGCGTGGAGCAATTCCAGTGTCACCGTCATGGTGCCGTCGTCATTTTCCCAAGCCCGGGCCGCCACGCCGCGAAAAGCCTTGGCGGGCAGCGCCAACGACAAGGACAGGCCGCAGGGCAGCGCGCCTTTCATGACCGCTCCACCGCGATTGAGGGTAAACTCCAGACCGGCAGTCTCGCCAACCCCTTGGGAGGAGGAGGGGTTGCGGCCCGTGCCGGTCTGAAGAATGTGTGAGTGCGGCTGGCGCTGCACCCTTTGTGGCAGGCTATAGGGATCAAGGCGCAGGGCGTTTTGCGCCCATTCCGGTTTTTGTTGTGTTGCACCCATCGTTCGTGTCGTCCCTTAACCCGCCGCGCACTGTAAACTTTCAAGAGCCGGTTTTGCTGCCTCATTTCGTCCGGGCACCAGTCTCTGATTTTTTGCTTGCGAAGCTCATTGGTCGGCCTCGCTATGGCGAAACCATAGCCACGGGCGCGCCCAATCCGCTTAAAAAACGGGGTTAAGAAAAATCCACCGGAATCTGTGGTTTACAAACCTTGCAGCGGCAACGAACGGGTAAGGTTGCGGCGGCGTTAAGCGGGTGGCTCAAATTGAAGCACTTTGCCCGGGTTCATGATGCCCTTGGGGTCAAGCGCGTCTTTGATGGAACGCATCATGGCAAGCGCTGTGGGGTCTTTGATCGTGGCCAGCTTGTCCCGCTTCATTTGCCCCACCCCGTGTTCGGCGGAAATGGAGCCTTCCATGGCGATCACCAGATCATAGACCGCCTCATGGATGGCTTCCTCATGGGCAAAAAACTGTTCCCGTGTCCAACCCACCGGTTGGGAAATATTATAGTGCAGATTGCCATCGCCCATGTGGCCAAAATTGACGATCCGTGCCTCAGGCACGATGGCTAAAACGGCCCGATCCGCTTTTTCTATGAAGGCGGGCAGGGCACCCACGGGCACGGATATATCGTGTTTGATGGAAGCCCCCTCCGGCTTTTGTGCCCAGGACATGTCTTCCCGCAATTTCCAAAACGCATCCTGCTGGGCAGTTGATTGCGCGATGCTGGCATCCACCAGCAAATCGGCCTCAAAAGCCTCCTCCAAAGTACTTTCCATCATGGCCCGCGCATCGTGCGCCGAACGACCGGAGGAGATTTCCACCAGCACATACCAAGGGGCACGGCTTTTCACCGGGCGACGCGCGCCCTGCGTATGTTTGAGGGTAAACTCCATGGCCATGGTGGCCATAAACTCAAAGCCGGTAAGGCCATTGCCTGCGGTGGCTTTGGCGCGGTGTAGCAGTTTGAGGGCATAAGAGGGGGAGGCCAGTGCCACATAAGCCACTTCCCGCCCCCGGGGTTTGGGGAAAAGTTTGAGAACGGCTTTGGTGACAACCCCCAGCGTACCCTCAGCCCCCACCAGCAGATTTTTGAGATCATAGCCCGTGTTGTCTTTTCGCAGCCGCGACAGCCCGTTCCACACGGCGCCGGAGGGCAGGACCGCTTCGAGGCCCATGACCAGTTCGCGGGTATTGCCGTAGGCTAGCACAGCCGTGCCCCCTGCATTGGAAGAGATATTGCCGCCAATTTGGCAAGACCCTTGCGACCCTAGCGAGAGGGGGAACAGCCGGTCCGCCTCCTCCGCCGCCTTTTGGATGGTCTCCAACACGCACCCGGCCTCCACCAACATGGTGTTCGTATCAGCGTCCACATCCAGCACCCGGTTCATGCGTGAGAGCGAAAGCATGATTTCGCGCCCGCCCCCTTCAAGCCAAGGAAGCCCCGCACCCACAAGGCCGGTATTGCCCCCCTGCGGGATGATCGGTGTCCCCGTTTCATTGGCCAGGGTAAGAATGGCGGAAACCTCTGCCACCGAGCCGGGGCGCAATACCAGCGAGGAACGCCCGTTCCAGCGGCCACGGGTGTCTTCAATATAGGGGGCGATGTCGGCGGCTTGATCGAGCGCGTGGCGGGAGCCGACAATCGCTGCAAACCGGGCCTTCAGGTCAGCGTCCATCACCATCTCCTGATCCATTAGCCGCCCTTTGCAGACGGTCATTGATGGCCGCGCCCAGTCCGTGGTGGGGGATCGGGGCCACACCAATGCTGCGCGCGCCGCTCCGATCCAACTCCTGCATCATGGCAAACAGATTGCGAGCCGCTTCGTTCACATCACCGCTGGGAGATAGGTTGAGCCCCGGTTCGTGCATGTCTTCGCCAAAACCGAGGAAAGCCATTCCCTCCGGCATTGGCGAAGAGAAGTCCCTCAAAAGAGGAATGCGCGGGGCGTAATGGGCGGACAACATGCCGGGAGCGGCGACGTTGGCATCCGGTTTTGGTTTGACCAACGGGCCAACGATCTGGGCTGCAACACTGCGGTCCAGCCCGCCTTCACGAAGCAGAAGCGCGGTTTCTCCCACTAAAGAAATGATGGTGCTTTCCAGCCCTACAGGGCAGGGGCCATTATCGAGAATAAGATCAACCTTCGTGCCCAAATCAACGGCCACATGCTGGGCCAATGTAGGGCTGATCCGACCAGATGAATTCGCGCTGGGCGCAGCCAGCGGGCGGTCCAGCAGTGTTGCCAGTTCCGCCATGGGGCCAGACGGTTGGCGCATGGCAACACTGTCCAGCCCAGCTGTGACGGCAGGCGCAAGCCCGTGACTTTCTGCGAGGGGCAGCACCAAAGTGAGCGGACCCGGCCAAAACCGCTCGGCCAGTTTGATGGCTCGCTCGTCAAACCGCCCATAGCGCTTGGCCATTTCCACGCCATCCACATGGATGATGAGCGGGTTGAACGAAGGCCGCCCCTTGGCCGCATATATTTTCGCAACCGCATCCCCATTGGTGGCATCGGCCGCCAACCCATAGACGGTTTCCGTAGGCACAGCCACAAGCCCACCTTCCCGCAAAATGCGAGCGGCACGGTTTATTCCCTCGGTGGCATTGACGACAAGCTCCATGGGGGCGTTGAACGGGAAAGCGTGCCTCGCTGCAAGCGAAAATAGAAAGTGCTGCAAGCGAAAATGGAGGGAACCAGTGCGAGAAAAGTGCCGCGCCCTCCCATCCATCCTTTGACGCTTACGTCAATTTATGGCACCGCTATCTCCACTGTCGTTGGAGGGAGACCAGCCCATGTATCGCGCGCCCGTTGCCGAAATTGCTCACACGTTGAAACACGTCACCGGCCTTGGCCGGGCCATGGAGGCGGGTGAAACCGGCGATCTGAGCGCGGACCTGCTGGAAGCGGTTCTCGAAGAGGGTGGGCGTTTCGCCACGGAAGAAGTGGCACCCCTAAATGGCATCGGGGACAAAGAAGGCTCCACCGCCAAGGATGGCGTGGTAACCACCGCCACCGGCTGGCCAAAACTCTATAAGGACTGGGCCGAAGGCGGTTGGAACGCCCTTTCCGCGCCGGAAGAATTTGGCGGTCAGGGCCTGCCCATGAGCCTGCAAACTGCCGCCTTTGAAATGTGGAACTCAGGTTCGCTGGGCTTCGCCATCGGCCCCACGCTCACCATCGGTGCCATTGAGGCGCTCAATGCCCATGCCGATGATTGGATGAAACAGGCCTATCTGCCTAAGCTGGTGAGCGGCGAATGGACGGGCACCATGAACCTCACCGAGCCGCAGTCCGGTTCGGATTTGAATGGCCTCAAAACCCGTGCGGAACCGGCCGATACGGATGAGGCGGGCCGCCAGCGCTACCGCATTTTCGGCCAGAAAATTTACATCACCTATGGTGAGCATGATCTGACGGACAACATAATCCATCTGGTCTTGGCCCGTCTGCCCGATGCGCCGGAAGGACAACGCGGCATATCGCTCTTCCTCGTCCCCAAAGTGCTGGTGAACGAAGACGGGTCCCTGGGCGCGCGCAATGATGTTTACTGCAACGCTGTGGAGCATAAGCTGGGCATCCACGCTTCCCCCACCTGCACCATGATTTATGGCGACGGTAAATTTGGCGAGACGCCTGGGGCGTTGGGCTATCTCATCGGTCAAGAAAACCGGGGCCTCGCCCACATGTTCACCATGATGAACAATGCTCGCCTGCTGGTGGGTATTCAGGGTGTGGCTGTGGCAGAAGCCGCCACGCAGAAAGCGCTGGCCTATGCCCAAGAGCGGCGGCAGGGCCGCACACGTTCTTACGAAGGGGAGGGCATGGCGCCTATCCTCCATCACCCGGATGTTCAGCGAAATCTGCTGACCATGCGGGCGCTCACCAACGCCTCCCGCGCCATAGCCTATAATTGCGCCCACGCCATTGATGCGGCGGAGCATTCCGGCGACCAAAGCGCCGCCGCCCGCGCAGCCATTCTCACCCCAGTAGCCAAAGCTTTCTCCACCGATATTGGCTGCGATGTGGCTTCTATCGGTGTGCAGGTCCATGGCGGCATGGGCTATGTGGAAGAGACGGGTGCTGCACAATTCATGCGCGACGCCCGCATTGCCCCCATCTATGAAGGCACTAATGGCATCCAAGCCATCGATCTTGTCACACGCAAAATCACGCTGGGCGATGGCGAAGAGGTGGCGCGATTGTTTGACGAACTGGAAGCCATTGGCGACGCGGTGGGCGGCAGCAACAGCCCACAATTGGCCGGCATAGACGCAGCGCTGGGAAGTGGTCTTATTGACCTGCGCGAAACGACCGCTTTCTTGTTGGACAAATTGCGGGCAGGGGAGAAATCTACCGCCCTTGCTGGGGCCACCCCCTATCTGCGCCTGTTTGGACTGGTCAGTGGTGGCCATTGGCTCGTCCAATCCGCCCTCACATCCGGCGAGGCCGATAGCGCCAAACGGGGCACCGTCGCGCGCTTTTTTGCCCACAATCTCATGGCCGAAAGCGCCAGCCTGCGCCACAGCATCGAGCAGGGCGCCGACAGCCTGCTGGCCGCTGGCGCAGAAATGCTGGAAGCGGTTTGATTTTCGTTTGAACCGCCAAGCCGCGAAACCTTTTTTCAAGAACAATTTGCTGCACGCATGAAGGCTGGGCGCTAAGTCCCCTTTGCTGAAGCGAAAGACACAAAGCACAGGAAATAACCCATGGCTGATATCGAAATCTCCCGCCACGAAGGAGTGCAAACCATCCGCTTCAACCGGGCGGACAAGAAAAACGCCATCACCCGCGCTATGTATGCCGACATGGCCGCTGCTTTGGCAGAAGCTGATGCCCATGAGAGCATCCGCGCATCTGTCTTTCTCGGCCAGCCGGAAGTCTTCACCTCCGGCAATGACATCATGGATTTCATGGCCGTCGCTCAGGGCGGGGAAAAAGGGACGGAAGTGCTCGATTTTCTGCGCGCTTTGATTGCGGGCGAAAAGCCCATGATTTCCGCCATTGACGGCCTCGCCGTGGGCGTGGGCTGCACCATGCTCATGCATTGCGATTTGGTTTACGCCACGCCCCGCAGCTGGGTGCAGACCCCTTTTGTGGACTTGGGTCTGGTGCCGGAAGCTGGTTCCAGCCTCGTGGCACCCGTCATCATGGGCCATCAAAACGCCTTTGCCCTGCTGGCGCTTGGCGAAAAATTCAGCGCAGAGAAAGCCTGTGCCGCAGGTCTCATCAATGAAGTTGTGGAGCCGGAACAACTGGAAGCACTGGTGCTTTCCAAAGCCGCAGCCCTTGCTGCAAAACCACCCCAGGCCCTCACCATTGCCCGTCGCCTCATCCGGGGCGACCGTGATGTGGTGATGAAGCGTATGGAAGACGAAGGCAAACTCTTCTTCGAACGCCTCACATCAGACGAAGCCCGCATGGCCTTCATGGGTTTTATGCAAAAGAAGGCGGGATAAGGTTCTCAATCGATCCGCAGCCCAACCTCCCCCTTTGAGGGGAGGTCGGAGAGCGAAGCGATCCGGGTGGGGGGCTGGATGCCGGACTGTGCCTTCGGCGCTTTGCTTAAAGACCGAGCCCCCCACCCCAATCAGCTTCGCTTCTTGGGCCTCCCCTCAAGGACAGGGGAATCGCATATGGCTGGATTTTGTTGATTTTTGGCGCTTTTCAGATTCTTCAGGGTGCGGTTACCCCTG
>JBCCTO010000048.1:0-23293 GCA_039198355.1 Pseudomonadota bacterium | reverse complement strand
GCCAATTGAGGGCCATCGTCACACAATACAACAACCAGCCAAGAGCATGTATCAACTTCAAAACACCAAAAGAACAAAACCAAACCGTTGCACTTGCAACGTGAGTCCACAGGCGGATCCGCCTGATACGAAAAAGATAGGCCGGTCAAGCCGGCCTATGACGTTTGAAGGACGAACTAGGACCGATCAGGTAAACCTACGACGAAGGAAGGCGGGTGAGGCCCGACGAATTTTGTTCCCTCAGGGCGCTTAAAGGGCGTAATCTTGGCTGAGACACAAGCGTCGAGGCTTCTCTTTGGAAACGCAATTTACACCATGGGCATCGCTGTTGGGCGGTATGATGATCGGGCTTTCCGCCGTCATCTTCATGGCCTTTACCGGCCGTATCGCAGGCATTAGCGGCATCGTTTCACGCTTGCTGCCGCCAGATGGGTCCACCGGGACGGGCCTGCCCTTCGTCATGGGCCTGTTAGTGGCAGCACCGCTGTATTTCATCTTAACAGGCGCATTTCCCGTCCAGGCCGTGAGTGGCAACAGCGTGTTGCTGGTGATCGCGGGCTTGCTGGTGGGCTTTGGGGCCACCCATGGCAATGGCTGCACGAGCGGCCATGGCGTGTGCGGCATTTCCCGGCTCTCCACCCGCTCAATGGTAGCAACAATTACCTTCATGGCTGCCGCGGCCATCACGGTTTTTGCAATGCGACACGGTCTGGGGGCGTAGGATGCAAGTCCTCATTTCCTTGTCATGCGGCCTGCTGTTTGGCCTGGGCCTCTTGATCTCCGGCATGGCCAACCCCGCCAAAGTGCTGAACTTTTTGGATGTCTTTGGCGCGTGGGACCCAAGTCTTGCCTGTGTGATGGGCGGGGCAATTGCGGTCGCAGCACCGGGTTTTTGGCTTTTGAAAAAGCGCAGTGCCCCGGTTTTGGCGAGCCAATTCAATTGGCCCACAAAGCAAGACATCGACACCCGCCTGCTTGGCGGCGCGGCGCTTTTTGGCACGGGCTGGGGTTTGGCCGGGTTTTGCCCGGGGCCAGCGATCACAGCCCTTTCTATGGGTAACCCTATGACGTTTCTATTTGTGGCCTCCATGCTTGTGGGAATGGCCGCTGCAAGGGCCATGGTGCGGCGCGCAGACAGGGTGGCTGCTTGAATCAACATGCCAGCGGAGGAGGCTAAGACGATGAATTTTCCTTTGAATATGGATGTGCGACTGCATGTTACGCACTTCTTCGATCCCGCTTCCAACACCTTTTCCTATGTGGTGCAGGACCCGGCCACCAACGCCTGCGCCATTATCGATTCCGTTATGGACATCGACTACGCCGCCGGGCGCATCACCTATGAACATGCTGATGCTATGATCGCCCATGTGGAGGCTGCGGGGCTGGACCTCCAGTGGATTATTGAGACCCACGTCCATGCCGACCACCTCTCGGCCGCGCCCTACATCCAGAACAAGCTGGGCGGAAAGATTGGCATTGGGGCGAAGATTATGGTGGTCCAGGATGTCTTTGGGAAGATTTTCAACGAGGGCACGGAATTTCAGCGCGACGGCTCCCAATTTGATGCCCTTTTTGAGGATGGGGACACCTATCAAATTGGCGAAATGCAGGCTTTCACCATCGCTACCCCCGGCCATACGCCCGCTTGCATGGTGCATGTGATGGGCAATGCCGCTTTCACGGGGGACACCCTTTTCATGCCCGACAGCGGCTCCGCCCGGGCCGATTTTCCCGGCGGCGATGCGGGGCAGCTCTACGATTCCATCCAGCGCGTCCTCACCTTGCCGGACGACATGCGCCTGTTCATGTGCCATGACTATGGCGCAGGCGGGAACCGGGATGTGGCCTTTGAAACTTCGGTGGGCGAGGAGAAGGCGCACAATATTCACGTGGGTGCAGGAAAGACACGGGAAGAATTCGTGCGCTTTCGCACCGAGCGGGATGCCACTTTGTCGGTCCCAAAACTCATCATCCCCGCCTTGCAGGTGAACATGCGGGCGGGGGAAGTGCCTCGCGATGGAGACGGGAATATGACCCTCAAAGTACCCGTGAATGGGCTTTAGCCTTGACCATCGCTGACCAAATCATCGGCCATGTGGGCCACAATCTTTCCCGCCCTGAATGCGTGTTAGCCACCAGCAATGGCGATTTCTTCACCGCTCATGGGGACCGGGGCGTGGCCCGCATTCGCCCCGATGGCACCCAATTGGCATTGGCGCCGCCCACAAAGGCCGGAGGGGTGCCCATTCTGGCCAATGGCATCGCCTTGCAGCAGGACGGCTCGTTTCTGGTTTCCAACATTGCCGATGGCGGCGGGCTTTTCATTCTGGACCCCGACGGGATGCGCTTGTTTCACGATTGTCGCCCAAATGGGGAGAGCGGCACGACGCCTCCGCCCGTCAATTTCGTTTACCCAGACCAAATGGGGCGCATTTGGATCACCGTATCCTCCACCTACTCGCCCCGCAGTCTTGCCTATAATCGGCAGACGGCCAATGGCTATATCGGCGTAATCGAGAACGGTGAATTTCGCATCGTTGTGGATGGCCTCGCTTATACTAACGAGTTGCGCACCGACTACGAAAATGGCTGGCTCTATGTGGCGGAGACCATGCGTCAGAAAATCAGCCGCATCCGGCTTGACGATAAGGGCCTTCATGGCGGACCGGAACTCTTTGCCCAAATGCCTCGCGGAGCCTTTGTGGATGGGCTGGAAGTGGATAGCGAAGGCGCAGTTCTCGCCGCCTGCATCATCTCGAACGAAATCTTCCGCATCACGCCGGACGGCCAAATGAGCGTCATCGCAGGTGAGCGCATGGATGCTTGGGTTGATGAGGTGGAACAGGCCTTTGATGCCGGCCACATGGGCCGCCCCCATTTGGACAAATCCCCCACCCAACACTTGCGCAACACAGCCAGCGTCACATTTTGTGGTGAGGAACTCGACACGCTGGTGTGCGGCGTACTGCTGGATGACAAGCTCCCGCTGTTGAAGGCGGATGTGAAGGGCAGGCCACCTTTGCACTGGCATGTGGACGTGCCGGTTTGGGGTGAACCCTTTTAGCCCAAGAGATCACGGGCAATTCGCTCAAATAGCGCCGCTCCAATGGGAATAATATCGTCGGGGAAATCGTAATCGGGGTTGTGGAGCGCCGCATAATCCTCCCCTGGCCCCATGCACAACATGGCCGCTTTGGCGGACCAGCCGAACACGCCAAAATCTTCTGAAGCGCGCATGGGTATGCACTCTTCCCCGTGGGGGATTTCAAGCACGTCGAGGGATGTGCGCGCCAAGTCCACGGCTTCGGGATGATTGTTTGACGCTGCGAAATCGTCGTGGGTTTCGAAACACACCTCTAGCCCGGCTTTCCGCGCTAGGTCCGTAGCCATGGCCTTCGCAAGCTTGTCCATATCAACCTTGCCCTCATCGGTTGCGCTGCGCAGCGTCACAAACAGAGTGCCGTCAGCGGGGGCGATGCCGAATGTGGGTTCGCCCATGGTCATATGCGTAACGGTGGCGAGGCGGAAATCATCATTGAGTTCGCCACCTTTTCCAAGGGCTTCAAGGGCGGGCACCAAGGTACTTATGGTGTGGGCGGGGGAGGTGCCGTCTTCCGGATCGGCGGCGTGGGCCGTTTTGCCGTGTAGGTGGATGGCCAAGCCCTGCGATGCGCAATTAATGAGGCCCGGTTTTGTGGCCACATGGCCATAGGGAAGGCCCGGTTGCAAGTGGATGGCGAAGGCGTAATCCGGCGCGATGGCGGCAAAATTTGGGTCCGCCACCACCGCCCGCGCGCCGCTGCCATCCTCTTCTGCCGGCTGAAACATCAGCACAACCCGCCCCCGCGCCACGGGCTGACGGTGTAGCAGGCGGCCCAGAGCCAAAAGCATGGTCATGTGTCCCTCATGACCGCATAAATGCCCTTTGCCCGGGACCCGGCTTTTCCAGGGAATGTCGTGTATCTCTGTAATCGGCAGGGCATCCAGCTCTGCCCGAAAAAGCACTGTGGGGCCTTCCATACCGCTGTCAAAAACCGCCGCCACGCCATGGCCCCCAAGGCCTTTGATGATCCGTGTTGGCTCCAAGGCGCTCAGCGCTTCAACAACTTTGCGCGCCGTTTGCTCTTCCTCGCCGGAAATTTCAGGCCATTGGTGCAGATGGCGCCGGAAAGATGTCAGTTCCTCAAGATCAGTTTCGGTGAGCATAGGGGCATCTTTAATCGCGTGGATAAGAACGCGACCATGGCCCTTATGCGCATTGCCCGAAAGGGTGATTTTCGGTCTTAACCCGTCTATATCGAAGGAAAATCTGCCATTGTTCAAACGCCCGCACTAACCATGATCGCCTCATTAAGCTACGATTTGGGTTCAAGCCATGTGCCCCGCTTTGCTGTGGCACCCATGATGGATTGGACGGACCGCCATTGCCGCCGCTTCCACCGTCTGCTCTCGCGCCACGCGCTGCTTTATACGGAAATGGTGGTGGCCGATGCGCTGATCCATGGCGATGTGGAGCGCCATCTGGCCTTTGATGATGCGGAACACCCCGTGGCGCTGCAATTGGGTGGTTCGGAACCTCAAAAGCTGATCCACGCCGCCCGATTGGGTGAGGATTGGGGCTATGATGAAATCAATCTGAACGTGGGCTGCCCTTCTGATCGCGTCCAATCCGGCACGTTCGGCGCGTGCCTCATGCGCACCCCTGTGCTGGTGGCTAAGTGTGTGGCGGCCATGAAAGAGGCCGTTTCCATACCCGTCACCGTCAAATGCCGCATCGGGGTGGACGACCAGGATGTGGAACAGGCCCTGGATGATTTAGCCGATCAGGTCTTTGCCGCAGGGTGCGATGGTCTGTGGGTCCACGCTCGTAAGGCATGGCTTGAGGGCCTCAGTCCGAAAGAGAACCGCGATATTCCACCGCTGGATTATGATCGGGTTCATCGCCTCAAAGAGAGGCATAGGGAAAAGTTTATCGGCATAAACGGTGGCCTTCAGTCACTACAGGAAGCACTACCTCATTTGGATGTCCTTGATGGGGCCATGCTGGGCCGTGCCGCCTATCATAATCCGGCAATTTTGTTGGACGTGGATAAGACCGTTTACGGCGATGCCCGCCCCAGCCCCTCCATGGAAGAAGTCTGCATGGCTATGATGGACCACGCGGCCCGCCACATCGAAAATGGCGGTCGCTTGCACCATGTGAGCCGGCACATGATTGGCCTCTTTCATGGCCAGCCTGGGGCAAAGCGCTTTCGCCAAATTCTCTCCACGGAGGCTACGGCGCAGGATGCAGGTGTTGACGTGCTGGCCCGCGCCTTTGCGGTAATGGGAGAGCACAGCCACGCCGCATAGCCTGTTGATATTAAGCATGGCGATTAAGGTTGACGTCTCAAATGCATTTCAAATGCGCTGTTAAGCATTGCTTAACCAGTGCGCCGAGGGCATTTTGTGTTCAGCAGACAGCATCTTTCCGGTCCGTCTTCGCCAAGAAGGGACCTGCCGGATTGGTGTGATTTTCAACACGAAGACGCGGCGCATACGGTTGCGCCGAAGGCAGGTCCCCATGCGCGGCAACCCTTTTGCTCGCCTTATTTTCATGGTCACCCTCATGGCCGCCCCTTTCACGATGAACACGGCCCATGCGGTTGATTATTCCGGCGAGGCTCACTGCTTTAGCGGTGCCGAGTCAGCATATGAAAGTCCACAGACGCGCTATGCCAACGGCACGCTGTCCGACCCGGATCAAGTGGCCGCCGTGGAGGAGCTCACCCGTCGCATGTGGAAACTGCGTCTGTCCAGCGACCTGCTGGCTTCTGAGCAGGAGGTCCACGCGGCTGATCGGCCTAATGGTTACAGTTTTTTGCGTACGTGGTCGTCCATTGAGCTGGACCGCGCGCAAGAGCATCGTAATCGGCGCACCGGTTCCCGTTACATCCTCGTCCGCCCGGAAATGAAACAATTGGCGCGGGAACGCAGCGAATTGCGCATTTTGAAGCGTAAGCCGTGTAACAAACACATTCTCTATCTGGGCTAAACCGCTCTCGCCCCCTAGAGAGGGGGCATGAACACGAGCGCCGCCCAGACCGAGCCATGCCCAGGCGACCATGAACGCTTCATGGCCGCCTGCCTGCGTTTGGCCATGCGCCATGATGGTCTCACGGGCACCAACCCCTCCGTGGGTACGTTGCTTGTGAAGGACGGCGTGGTGGTGGGCAAAGGTATCACTGCCCGGGGTGGCCGCCCCCATGCGGAGCGCATTGCTCTTGATATGGCGGAAGATCAGGCGCGAGGCGCCACAGCCTATGTGAGCCTCGAACCCTGCGCTCACCACGGCGTGACACCGCCTTGCGCGCAAGCGCTCATTGACGCGGGGGTGGCAGAGGTCTTCACCGCGTGGACGGACCCAGATAATCGCGTGGATGGCAAGGGTCATGCCATGCTGCGCGCTGCGGGAATTTCGGTGCACACAGGGCTGTGTGCAGATCAGGCGCGCCGCAATCTGCTGGGCTATCTTACCCGCAAATCCGCAGGTCGCCCCACGGTTACGCTCAAGCTGGCGGTCAGCAGGGACGGCAAGCTTGGGCGTCAGGGCGAGGAGATAGCCATAACAGGCCCATTGGCCAAAGCCATGGTCCATCGCCTGCGGGGGGGCCATAATGCGATCCTTGTGGGGCGCGGCACTGTGGAGGCCGATGACCCGGATCTTACCTCCCGACTGCCGGGTTTAGAGGGTCGCTCACCCCATCGCTTTGTTTTGGACGCCCATGCTTCCCTAAGCCCCACTTCGCGTCTGGCTCAGACTGCCCGGAACGTGCCTGTTACCCTGGTCAGCGCCGTGCCCGCACTGCCCATGGAATTGACTGATTTAGGCGTGCGGCACGGCGCTTGTGAGCAGCACGATGGTCAAATTGCACTTCCCGAATTGTTGGACGACATGGCTGCCCAAGGGATCACCACGCTGATGGTGGAAGGGGGTGCAACGGTGGCCAAATCGTTTTTGGAGCTGGGCCTGGTGGACCGCATAGCCCTGTTTCAATCGCCTCATCCCTTGTTAAATGGGCAGGCAATGGGAGGGCAGGGGGCCGCAATTGACTCTCCTCTCACACAAGCCCATCTGAACGACGGCTTTGATTTGGATGAAAGCCTTTCTCTGGGGGCCGATACCGCCCGTTTTTACGTCAAAAGGTAAGTCATGTTCACCGGCATCATCACAGATATTGGCACGGTCACGGCGGTGGAAGACCTGCCGGCTGGCAAGCGTTTTACCGTCAAGACCGCCTATGATGTAACGGGCATCGATATGGGTGCCTCCATCGCCCATGATGGCGTCTGCCTTACCGTCACCGGGCACGGGGAAGGCACCTATGATGTGGAGGCTTGGGAAGAAGCACTGCGCCTCACCACCGCCGGGACTTGGGCCGAAGGCACCCGCCTTAATCTGGAGCGAGCTTTGAAAGTGGGGGACGAGTTGGGAGGCCATATCGTCTCCGGCCATGTGGACGGGCAGGCCGAGATTATCGCGGTGAAGGCGGAAGGGGATGCCACCCGCTATACGCTGCGCGCGCAGGAGGCCTTCGCCCGCTTTATCGCGCCCAAGGGTTCCATCGCGCTGGACGGCACCTCGCTGACGGTGAACTGCGTTGACGGCACCGATTTTGATGTCCTGCTCATCCGCCACAGTCAGGAAGTGACCACTTGGGGTGCACGGCGGCAGGGCGATTTGGTCAATCTGGAAGTGGACACCATGGCCCGCTACGCTGCCCAGCTGGCAGAATTTCCATCAAGGTAGACTTCGCTGCGCGGGGAAGTGCCGCAATCGCGCTAATTTTCCTTGCACCCCCATCGCGGGCATGTTTTCTCCCCCCAATCAGCAAATCGGTTGAAACCATGCCTCATCTTCTCATCATTGATGCGCCCTATTACACGCATATCTCCAAGGCCCTCGTGGACGGGGCCAAGGCGGTTTTAGACAAGCGCGGCGCGACTTACGACTATCAGCCCGTGCCCGGCGTTTTGGAAATTCCCGCCGCCCTTTCTATTGTGTTGGAGAGTATGGCTGCGGGCGGCACCCATTATGACGGCTTCATCACGCTGGGTTGCGTGATCCGGGGTGAAACCACTCACTATGACATTGTCGCCTTTGAATCCGCCCGCGCGCTTATGGATATGTCCATGGCAGAGTGCCTTGCGTTGGGTAACGGTATTCAGACCGTGGAGAATGAAGCGCAGGCTCTGGCCCGCGCCAAGGCCGACGAATTGGACAAGGGTGGCCATGCTGCCGCCGCTGCTTTGGACATGATTGCCTTGCGAGAGAAATACCTTGCCTGATTCCGCCACCTCAAAAATCAAGAAGCGTGCGTCCAAGCCCGCCAATAAACGCGGCGCGGCCCGTCTGTCTGCCGTGCAAGCGCTTTACCAGATGGATATTGGTGGTGCTGGCCTGACCGAAACTGTGGCCGAGTATGAGAATTTTCGGCTTGGCCGCGAAATCGACGGGGAGACCTATCTGGATGCCGATCCATCCTGGTTCCGGGGCATTTTGGGGGGCGTGGTGCGCGAACAGAAGGCCATCGACCCGATCATCCATGGTGCGCTCAACGATGACTGGCCCTTGTCCCGCATCGATTCCACCCTCCGAGCAGTACTGCGCGCTGCTGTTTTCGAGCTTACGCGTCGCCGCGATGTTTCTGCCCGGGTAGTGGTCAGCGAATATGTGGAAGTGACCAAGGCCTTCTTCGATGGGGATGAACCAAAAATGGTCAATGGCGTCCTGGATAAGATCGCCCGCCAGCTGCGGGATGGTGAATTGGACCCAACACCAGAAGCCTGATTTACCCTAGAGCCTCCCGCATCCAATCCAAACCAAAGAGCGTCACAAATCGCGTTTGAGATCAGCATTTTGCTGATCGAAAGGCAGCGAATTGTGATTCAGGTTGGCTGCGGCATGCTCTAGGCGGGAGGTTCTCTGGGTTCAAGGGTGGAAGCCCGATAAGAAGGCCAATCCCAATTTTCCATTGCAGCGGGGCCATGCCATGGCCCATGAAGGGGTCACACCCCCTCTTTTCGCCCCGGAAACCCCGCCATGTCTGTTGAGATTGCTGCTGACCCCAATAAAGCCGCCCGCCGCAATGCGCTCATTTTGGCCACGGCGCAGGCTTTTTGCGGATCAGCTGCACCCATCTCCATAGCGCTGGGTGGTCTGGCGGGCATGTATTTGCTGGTCGATGACAAGTCCTTGGCCACCGCGCCCGTGACGGGCTACAATATCGGCGTTGCGTTTGGCGCTTTACCCGCGGCCATGTTGATGGCGCAGGTGGGCCGTCGCCTGGGCTTCATGTCCGGTTCTATCATCGGCATTATGGGGGCGTTCATTTCCTGCTACGCGCTCATCATTTCCAGTTTTTGGCTGTTTTGCATCGGTATGGCCTGTTCTGGTTTTGGCAGTTCCTTCGTCCAGCAATTCCGCTTCGCCGCCGCCGATGAAGGGACCGAGGACTTCAAACCCAAGGCCATTTCATGGGTGCTGGCCGGGGGTGTGTTCGCCGCTGTCATTGGGCCCCAAACC
Organism: Pseudomonadota bacterium; assembly: GCA_039198355.1. Classification (GTDB taxonomy): domain Bacteria; phylum Pseudomonadota; class Alphaproteobacteria; order Rhizobiales; family Rhizobiaceae; genus Pseudahrensia. The sequence continues at coordinate 13,725 of JBCCTO010000048.1, read as the reverse complement.
GCTATTTTCTTTCGGGATATGTTCGCGCCGGTGGAATTTGCGGGCGCTTACTTCGCCGGCGCTTTCCTCATCTTTGGCGGCCTTCTGGTGCTCTCGCTGTTGAAGTTTGAGAAGCCGCCCACTCGGACCGAGCGCAAGAACGCCGATACGGGCCGACCCCTCAAGACTATTATGGCGCAGCCGCGGTTTATGGTCTCTGTCCTGTGCGCCGTGGGAGCCTATGCGCTCATGGCTTACGTCATGACCGGAGCGCCGCTGGCCATGCAACTTTGCGGCTTTGATGTGGACCAGTCTACCCTTGGCATCCAATGGCACGTCATCGCCATGTTTGGCCCAAGCTTCTTCACCGGCAATCTCATTTCCCGCTTCGGGAAGGAGACTATCGTGGCCACCGGCATGTTCATCCTGGCGGCGTGCTCAGTGGTGGCGCTTTTGGGGATTTCACTGGCCAATTTTTATGTGGCGCTCATTCTGCTGGGCGTGGGTTGGAACTTTGGCTTTATCGGTGCCACCGCCATGCTCACCGACTGTTACCGCCCTGAGGAGAAAGCTAAGGCCCAAGGAGCCAACGATTTCATTCTCTTTGGCTCTGTGGCCGTCGCATCCTTCATGTCTGGCGCAACGCTGAATGCCTTTGGCGATGCTGGATGGGATGCCATCAACATCGTCGTCTTCCCCATTGTCGGCCTCTGCCTGCTGGGCCTGCTGTGGTTGCGGTTTATGGACCGCAAGCAAGCACCCGCAGTTTAGAGCGTATCATGCTTCGCTTGAAACGCTCTGGTGGCGAAGAGCCACCCGGCAATCGTTTGCCGCGCCCGTGCAGCGAAGGCCGCTAGGCCGACAGCGTGAGCGCATAAGACCTAAAAGGCTACCATCGCAGATGGACACGTTTTAGGGATTACGGGAGGGTAAGATGTTGGCGGGTGAGGCCCCGGTGGCGGCCCGCAGCAGCTGGCTCACAAAGCTCAACTCACGCCCGCCTGTGGGCGTGACACGGCGCACGAAGTCAAACACTTTGCCATCTTTCAGCCCGTAATTGGCGATGCGGGTGACGGTGTCATCCTGACCCAGATAAATGGCCAGCACGCGCTGATCGACGACCCGCGGTCGGGCAAAGGCCACGGGGCGGCTTTTCTTCAGGCTGATGTAATAAAACGTTTCCGTGCCATCCAATTGTTGCTGCGTCGTGGAGGGCGTGCCCAGCGTCAGCAACACCTGATCGCGCGAGGAGCCTTCCGGCACCAGCTGTAACGATTCTTCGTTCAACTGATATCCGTGAGACAGAACCTGTTTTGTGGAATTGCAGCCAGACATCAAAAGCGCACAGCCAAGGGCGAGCGCAGCGAACGTCCATCGCTTTTCAATATTTACACGCGCCATAATTGCCATCGTCACTCTCCACCCGCAGGTTCCGGCCTTGGCACCGGCTGCGGGACACCTATATCGCTGTCAGCCACCGCGCTGCAACCGCCCCAGGATAACATTAAATGTCTCCATTAAGACGCTTCTCATTGGCTCAGGTTCGTTAAGCGCCATGGAGTGCAAGCGACCCGCGCAATGCAAGGCCTCTCTTGAATGAGACACGTTAAAATTTAAGGCAGACCGAACGCCCATGCTTAAATCTCTCTTAGCCCGCTTGAGTGGCGATCGCGGCCAGCACGCCCATGCACACGCCCTTTATGGCGCGGTTGTGGCGCACGCCCGCGACCCGGAATTTTTTGCAAAGCACAATGTGCCGGACACATTTGATGGCCGTTTTGAAATGCTGGTGATCCATCTTTTCCTTATCCACGAAAGGTTGAAGGATGAGCCCAAACAAGCCCGCTCTATTTCCCAGAACGTCTTCGACTTGTTCATTGATGATATGGATGCAGCCTTGCGTGAAGCGGGTGTAGGGGATCAGACCGTTCCCAAACGCATCGCCAAGATGACCCAGGTTTTTTATGGCCGCACGGGCGCTTTTGGAGAGGCACTGGTTTCCGATGATGTGCAAGCCGCGCTGGCCGATGCTATTGAGCGCAATTTGTTTGCTGACATGGAAGCCGATGGCCACCAATACGGTCTCGCGGCTTATATGAAAGCCCAATATGAGCACTTGCGGGCACTGCCCTGGGAGAGTGTGGCGAAGGCAGGCGACCCATTCCTGAAATATGCTCAGGCGGCTTGATGATGATCGAAGAAGAACGCCCCTTCACCCTGCCCATTAATGTGCGCACCCTGCCCAAGCGCGGCCGGGTGGTGAATTTTGAGGCTAATGCCGATGAGGCGGCTGCCATTGCCGCTGAAAATGATCTGGTGAGCGTTGAGGCTTTTTCGGCCACCGCCACTGTTCAACCCTGGAAGGGCCAGGGCGTTGCCGTGACGGGCCGTGTTCGGGCCAGCGTAACCCAGCCCTGCGCCGTCACGGGTGAGCCGGTGAACGATGACATCGAGGAAGAGGTGGAGATGATCTTCGTTCCCCAGGATTCCAAACTCGCCAAGCCTCGCCTGAACGAGGAGGGCGAGTGGGTGCTCAGCGTCGAAGGCGATGATCCCCCCGAGACCTTCGTGGGCGACAGCATTGATCTGGCCACCATCTGGCTGGAACACTTCACCTTGGGTCTAGACCCGTTTTTGCGGGCGGAAGGGGCGCGTTTTGAACCTGGCCCTGAAGACTTGGATGATGCGGACGAATCGCCCTTTGCAGCGCTGGCGGCCTTGAAGACCTCGCAACCCCAATAGACTTCTCGCCTTTACGGGCGGAACCGGCTATTCCCCACCACTACCATTCCCCAATTCGCGTGCGAGTGCTGCTTTCATGAATGCCAAATCCAAGCCCATTCGCATTGCGCTGGACGTTATGGGTGGTGACCACGGGCCGGAGGTTGTGCTGGCAGGGGCTGAAATTTCCCGCAAGCGCTACCCCGAGATTCGGTATCTGCTCCATGGTGAGCCGGATGCGGTGCTGCCCGTGCTGGAGAAATTTGAGCGGCTGAAGGCGGAATCAGAATTTCGCCCCTGCGAAATTTCCATCACCATGGAAGACAAGCCCAGCCAGGCCCTCCGCCATGGCCGTCGCGTGTCTGGCATGTGGCAGGCGTTGGAATCGGTGAAGAATGATGAGGCGGATGTGATGGTGTCTGCCGGCAATACCGGTGCCCTTATGGCCATGTCCCGCTTTTGCCTGCGCATGATGCCTGGTATTGAACGCCCTGCTTTGGCTGCTGTCTGGCCCAACATGCAGGGGGAAAGTGTGGTGCTGGATGTGGGTGCCACCATTGGTGCCGATGCAGAAGCGCTGGTGGATTATGCCCTTATGGGCAGCGCCATGTTCCGCGCCCTCTACGATGCCGACCGCCCACGCGTGGGCCTGCTCAATATTGGTGTGGAAGAGGTGAAGGGGCTGGAGGAGATCAAATCTGCTGGGGCACGTCTTAGAGACATCAACCTCAACACCATGGACTATCGCGGTTTTGTGGAAGGCGATGATCTTGGAAAGGGCGGTGTGGATGTGGTGGTTACCGAAGGCTTTACCGGCAACATCGCCCTCAAATCTGCCGAAGGCACGGCGGCGCAAGTGGGCTCTTATCTGCGGGAAGCCATGAGCCGCACGCTGATGGCCAAGATGGGTTATTTCTTTGCCAAGACCGCGTTCAGCGCATTGCGGGACAAGATGGACCCGCGCAAGGTGAATGGAGCCGTGATGCTGGGTCTGAACGGCATTGTCATCAAGAGCCACGGTGGGACGGATGCCACCGGCATCGCCTCCGCAATCGATGTGGGCCACAACATGGTGCGCAACCGCTTGATGGAGAAGATTGCCAACGATCTGGAAGCCACCCGCTTTGGCGATAATGAGTGGCCAGTGGAAGATGAAGTGCCCGAACAAGTGCGTGAACAGGTGCGGGGGGCGGGAGAGTAGCCATGATCCGTTCGATTATTTTAGGCTCCGGCGCCGCCCGTCCGCGCAACGTAGTCACCAATGCCGATCTAGAAGCGCGTGTGGAAACCTCTGACGCGTGGATCCAGCAGCGCACGGGTATTAAGCAGCGCTATATTGCGGAACCGGATGAAACGACGGCTTCGCTCGGTGAAGCCGCCGCCCGCGCAGCCATGGCCGATGCCGGTGTGACCGTGGACGACATCGACATGATCGTTCTGGCCACCTCCACGCCCAACAACACGTTTCCCGCCACGGCTGTGGAAATTCAGGAGCGGCTGGGCATGAGCCATGGCTACGCCTTTGACATGCAGGCTGTGTGTTCCGGCTTCGTCTATGCGCTCACAACGGCGGATACCTATATCAAATCCGGGCAGGCGCGGAATGTTCTCGTCATCGGGTCTGAGACCTTCTCCCGCATTTTGGACTGGGAAGACCGCACCACCTGCGTTTTGTTTGGAGACGGGGCAGGGGCCGTGGTCTTGGGTGCCGGCGAAGGCGTAGGCCTGTCCAATGATCGCGGTGTTCTCACCTCACACTTGCGCTCCAACGGCTCCCATAAGGAGAAGCTCTATGTGGACGGTGGCCCGTCTACCACCGGCACAGTGGGCCATCTGCGCATGCAAGGGCGCGAAGTGTTCAAGCACGCGGTTGCCATGATTACCGATGTGATTGAGGACGCGTTTGCCGCCACCGGCCTTACCGCTGATGATATTGACTGGTTCATCCCCCACCAGGCCAATCGGCGCATTATCGATGCCTCCGCCAAGAAGCTGAATATCGCGCCGGAGAAGGTGGTGATTACGGTGGATCAGCACGGCAATACCTCCGCTGCATCCATCCCCCTTGCCATCGATGCAGCCCGCCAGGACGGGCGCTTGAAGAAGGGTGACTTGGTGCTTTTGGAGGCCATGGGGGGCGGGTTCACATGGGGTGCCGTTTTGGTGCGCTGGTAGATGTGAGAACTAGACTCACAGGTTATTGACCACCACTGTCAAGCAACCTAGACATGACGAAGTAAGAGATTTCATTTTGCAACGGCGTGGGGGGGCTGGGGCCTTCACGTCCATGACGGACAGGAAGCAATGTCGCAGAAAACACTCACCCGCGCTGATCTCAGTGAAGCCGTTTACAACAAGGTTGGCTTATCACGATCAGAATCGTCTGATTTGGTGGAAGCGGTTTTGGAAGAGATTTGCCAAGCCGCCATTCGTGGTGAAACCATCAAACTCTCCTCCTTTGGCACCTTCGCCATCCGCTCCAAGAATGAGCGCATTGGCCGTAACCCCAAGACCGGCGAAGAGGTGCCGATTACGCCCCGCCGTGTGATGGTGTTTCGCCCCTCCAACATTCTCAAAGACAAGGTGCTGCGTCGCAATCGAGAGCGTGTAGCATCCTAATTAGCGTTTTGCTGGCCATTGGTTAGACTTATCGCCCCAGAATCAACCTGACCCATGGATAGCCCCTTGGCCAAAAGCGAAGACGCCTTCCGCACAATCTCTGAAGTGGCTGAGGAGTTGGACCTGCCGCAGCATGTGCTGCGGTTTTGGGAAACCCGGTTTAAGCAAATCAAGCCCATGAAGCGGGGCGGCGGACGGCGCTATTACCGCCCTGACGATGTGGAATTGCTGAAGGGCATCCGTCATTTGCTTTACGCTGAGGGCTACACGATCAAGGGCGTGCAACGCATCTTGAAAGAGCAGGGAAACCGCCATGTGATGGCTGCGGCCACAGGCATCATGCCCTCCTTGAATGTGCCCAAAGAGCCTCAAAAGACTGCGGTGCCCATCTCCCAAATGGCCTCTGTTTCGCCGTCCACCGCCCCCAGCGCAAACGCAAAGGGCGACCTCCAGGCCGTGCTCACTGAATTGCTGGAATGCAAACGCCTCCTCGATCAGGTTCGTTAGAAATCTAACCTAGCGGCCCATTAAAGCCCGTGGATAAGATTAAACCGCCTATTTTGAGGAAGTGGTCGGAGTAGCAGGATTCGAACCTACGACCCCACGCCCCCCAGGCGTGTGCGCTACCGGACTGCGCCATACTCCGACTAAGCGCGTGTTTAGTGGGCGATTGCGGGAAATTCAAGCGGTTTTCGCGGACAAAGGCTTCGATTTCACCCGTTGCCGCTGGTGCCGCAATTCCAGTGCCATGCAGCCCCAGATAATGCCGTAAATCAGGTGGATGTGCCGCCAATGGTCTATGTCGATCACCCACGACACCATCAAATGGCCAATGAAGGCGGCATAGCTGCACAGGAGATAGGGCTGCCACGGGCGCTGCTTGCCCAACAACACGGCACCGCCCACGGCAGTGATGGCGACAACAGCTGCATAGGCGAAGAAGCCAATCCAGCCGTAGGCCATGAGCGCCTTTACCCAGATATTGTGCGTATCTTCCCCCAGCCTAAGCCCAAATTCCAGCGGGCCAATGCCCAGCGGGTTTTCGAGCGCCCATTGGAAGCCGATGAGATGGCGGGCAAAGCGGCCCACCTGCGCCCCATCATAGTCCTGCACCAGTCTTGCGCGCTGGGAGACCATTTCGGCCACCGCATCAAATTGCATTGCCACCAGAAGGAGTAGAATCAACGCCACAACACCGGCCAAGCCCACTAAAATGAGCCGAAATCTCCGTAAGACGGAGCGCTCCGTGGCCACAAGCAATCCATAGGTGAGAGCACCGGACACGACCACCAAACCCCAAGCGGCGCGGGAGAAGGACAGGAAGATGGCGAAGAGCAAGATCAGCAAGAACGCTGCCCGGTACGGCGCGTTTTTAAGCGGTCTGCTCAGCAGGCCATAGATCAGATAGAGGGTGGGAAGCACAAGGAACGGCCCGAACACGTTTGGGTCTTTGAATGCACCCTTGGCTCGGTCGTAGAGGGTGAAGATTTCAAAGCCGGGCAGGGCGTTGAAATAGCCCAGAATGCCCAGAAGAGCGGTCACCACCGCCCCCAAAACATAGCCCCGCATAATGCTGCGCAGCCGCTGCCAGTCGGCCTCAATAGCAGCGCAGAAGAAGACGGACGAGAGGCCCAGAAACAGCGAGATCGCCAGATAGAGCGGGATGTTTTTGTATTCGTCCATGGTGAACATGGAGAGCAGCCCGCCGAAATTGAACAGGCAAAACAGGGCCGCCAAGACCAGCGAAATGGCGCTGAGCCGCATGCCGAACAGGAGGAACAGGCCCATGAAAGCTGGCAGCAGCAGGTCATAGGGCGAGGGTTCGCGCATGACGAAGGCGCTGAAGAACACACAGGTCGCCAATGCATAGCGCGCCCCTGTGGTGCGCCAAAACGCCGGGTTCAGACCTGGTGCCTGCGGAGTTTCAACTGTGTCGGCGGCGCTCAATAGGCGTTTTCCGAGGAGAACAGTTTGAAGGGAGTAAGGAGCAGAATGTACAGGTCGAACAAAACCGACCAATTTTCAATGTAGTACAGATCGTGCTCCACGCGATTGCGGATTTTCATCTCATCCGTCACCTCGCCGCGCCAGCCGTTGATTTGCGCCCAGCCCGTCACGCCGGGCTTCACCTTGTGGCGACCGAAATAGCCATCCACCACTTCGTCCCACAACTGCTCTTTCACATGGGCATTCACCGCATGGGGCCGAGGGCCCACGAGGGAGAGATTGCCCAGCAGTACGTTGAAAAATTGCGGCAATTCATCGATGGAGGTGCGCCGGATAAAGCGGCCCACCCGGGTGACGCGGGGATCATCACGGGTGACGGACTTGGTAGCCATTTTGTCTTCCTGTTCCACATACATAGAGCGGAATTTCAACACTTCGATCACTTCATTGTTGAAGCCATAGCGATGCTGGCGAAACAGAACAGGCCCTTTGCTGTCCAGTTTGATGGCCAAAGCTGCGGCGGCCATGACGGGTGCAAACAGCATGATGCCCAGCAGGCTGAACAGGATGTCGAAGCCGCGTTTTAGCACCGAATCCCAGTCTGCAATGGGTTTGTCGAACACGTCGAGAAACGGCACGGCGCCGATGTAAGAATAGGAGCGGGGGCGGAAGCGCAGTTTATTGCTGTGGGCGGAAAGGCGTATATCTACGGGTAATACCCAGACCCGCTTCAGCAACTCTAGCACACGGCTTTCCGCTGTGAGCGGCAGGGACACGATGAGCATATCAATTTTTGTTTGGCGCCCAAATTCCACCAGTTCGGCGATGGTGCCGAGTTTAGGATAGCCCGCCACCATGGCGGGGGAGCGGTCGTTTTGACGGTCATCGAAGATGCCACAAATCCTGATGTCATTATCCGGCTGCGCTTCCAGCGCTGACAGGAGTTCTGCGGCTGCATCGCCCCCTCCAAGGATCACAGCGCGTCGCTCAAGCCGACCATCCTGAAACCAGCGCCGCACCAGCACGGATAGTCCGGCGCGGAAGATCAGCAGGGTGATGAGCGATACTCCGAAGGCCGCCGCAAACCATACGCGGGAGAACTCCTCCGCCGTGCGCGAGAAGAAGGCGAGCAGCGCTAGAAAGCCGAACACCAACGAGAGCGTGAGCATAATGCGGCTCAGCGTGCTGAACCGCCCGCGCAGAGCCTGCACCTGGTAGCCGTCTCCGGTCTGTATTCCCACAACGCAAAGCCCGGCCATGGAGATAATGACGAGCGGATAGTGCAGCGCCCAGCCATCCTGCGGGACCACGTAGAAGGCGTAGATGGCGAAACTGGCGACGATCAGCAGCAGAAACTCACTAAGCCGCACCGCCGAAGCAAGCGTATTGGGTGAAATGGCGTTAACGGTGAATTGGGAGGCCACCTGCCTCGCCCGGTGGTTTAATTCCACTTTTCGGCGGGTCAACCTATCCCCGCGCTCTAGCGCAGCACTGTGCACCGCATCTTTCAGCGCAGCGCTAGGCAGGTCGGGCTGGTCGCTCTTGGCCATGGTATGCTCGGGCGGGACGGGGCGTATTTTTCTCAATTTGCCATGGGCGAGCTAAGGAAACCTTTATTCAAGGCGTTAGAGCACTGCGCATTTAACCTGAATCAAAAATTGCTGCCTCTCAAACAGCAAGATGTTTTTTTCGAACGCATTTTTTGATGCTTCACTGTTTAGTATGAAATGCGAGATGCTTTATCCCCGCGTCGCCAGCGTTTCCCAATAGGCGGTCTCCACAGACAGCGCCATGGCACGCGTGGTGAAGCGCTCCTTCAACATATTGGCTATGCTGCCCGGGTCCGGCAGGCGGCGCTTGCCCGTCAAAAGCGATGCCATGGCGTCGCTCAACGCGCCTAAATCATCGGGTTTCACCAATTCCTGCGCATAGGGTCCGAAGATTTCCGGTATGCCGCCTACGCGGGTTGCCAAGAGGGGGCGTTGGGCGGCCAGCGCTTCCAGCACAATATAAGGCATGCTTTCCGCCCGGGAGGGCACCACCATGGTCTTGCCCCACCCAAAGGCCTCTCGGGCAGGCACGGGGTCGTGGAATGTGGTGCGCACCATATCACCCAATCTTTGGGCGCGGGCCTTGTATGCCTCAAGATCAGGCCCGTCCCCCACCAATGTGGCGGACACGGACCGACCCGCTTGCGCTGCCACCAGCGGCAGGGCGTTGAGGAAAAGGTCCACCCCCTTCAGATCGCGCATCATGCCAATATAGAGAAAATCGCTGGCACTCTGCCGGGTTGGCACCGGTTCAAATTCCCCCTCGTCCAGCCCGTTTAGCACCAGCGTGTGGGGGCAGGCGGGCTGGCCCACTTTTTCAAAATAGCCTTCCCGTTCATATCCGCTTACGAAGATCAGCCGGTCCGTAAACCTTTCCAAAAACCGCTCCAGACGGAAGTAAACGTTGCCGCCCAGTGTCTTGCGATCATAATGGATGGAGCCACCATGGGGACAATATAGTCGCGCCGGTGGGTTACCATCCTTTCGAACCATAGCCCCAATGAGCCGCCCGTAAGCCCCGCCTTTCGCCCCGTGGGCATGGATAACGTCGGGCTGAAGGGCTTTGACGGTCTTATACAACTGCACGAACACCAGTGCGTCGCGGGGCGTGATTGCCCTGTCCATGGAGACCCGGTGCAAACCCATGGCCAGATGGGGTTCCAGTGCCGCCAAGTTGTTTTCTTCAAACGCACCGCCCGTGTTGTTGTCGCAAATCACGCCCACTTCGTGGCTCTCTGCCACCTGTTGGTGGATAAGATCGCGCACATGGCGGAATATGCCGCCCACGGGTGAGCGGAAGCAATGGATAATGCGAAGGCTGTCTTTGGACACCGCTCAAAACAACCGTTCACGCAGGTGGATGGTATCGCCCGGCAGAATAGGGTCCGTCACGGGCACGCGCCCCGTGAGCACTTTGCCATTGATGGCGCGGGTGATGTCCACATTGGCCTGCTCGGCACGGGGACTATAACCGCCCGCAATGGCGATTGCGTTTTGCACCGTCATGCCGGGGACGTAGGTATATTGGCCCGCCGTCCCCACTTCGCCCATGATGAAGAAAGGCCGGTATTGGTCCATTTCCACGGAGACATCCGGCGAGCGGATGAAACCTGCGGCTAGCTTGCGCGCAATCTCACCCTCAATCTGTTTGATGGTCCGTCCCCGCGCAGCCACAGCGCCCACCAGCGGAAAGGCCACATAGCCGGCTTTGTCCACGCCATAGGTGTTGGTCAGTTCTGCCTGTTCAAACACGGTCACGCGCACCCGGTCTCCAGCGTCCAGCCGATAGGGCTGTTGCAGCGCTTCATGGAAGGCGGGTGGTGCTGGTTTGTAAGGGGAGGCGCAGGCGCTCAATAGCGCTGCGCAGACTATCAATGCCATCACGGATAGGCTGGACCTGTGAGCGGAAGTGCCCATGGATGACCTCGATACGCAGGGCGCCTCGAAGGCGCAAATGAACAATCCCGCGCAAGAGGGCGGGCACACGAAACAAGCCGATCACGGCGTACCGGCACTATTGCCAATCATAGTTAACAGCCGGTGAAAGGCAGCGCAGAGCCGCCTGCGTTAACCCAAAGCTGAACAATTTCTTTCCTGAAGGCCCTCGGTTAACCCATTGGTTACCACGTTTTCAGATGGTGGAGGCCGCGCGCCCAAATCACCCTGAAGCGATGTTTTGCCCCATGTCGTATCAAGACGACCACAATCGTGAAATTGATATAGACCTCGCGCGCGTCTTCGGCAGCGTGTGGCGGCACAAGGGCAAGATCATTTTGACGGCGCTGGTGGCCACGGCCATTGCTTTCGTGGTGCTGCAAACCATCGAGCCGCGCTACCGGTCTGAAGCGCGCATTCTCATTCGGCCCACTGCGGAAGTGCTCTCCACCTCCGCGCAGACACCCCAGGCGCAAGCCACTGATGTGGACGAACAGGGGGTGGCGAGCCAGGTGCTTCTGCTGCGGTCCCGCTCCCTCGCCCAGCAGGTGGTGGAAGAGTTGGACTTGCAGCGCAAAGCTGAATTCAAAGGTTCCGCCTCTGTGGGTCTTCTTGGCAGTTTGGCCGGTGCCCTTGGCCTCGCCGACAGCCAGAAACCCGTGCCGCTTGATGAGCGGGTGCTGGAGGCCTTTTTTGACCGTCTCACCGTTTATCAGGCTGACGGTGCGCGGGTTATTATCGTCCAATTCTGGTCTGGCGATGCGGAAACCGCTGCTGCCGTGCCCAACGCCCTGGCGGATGCTTACATTGCTCTTCAAAACCGCCTGAAACGGGGCGTGGAGGGAGATGATCTTTCCAAACTGGAGCCGGAACTGCAATCTTTGCGCGTCAGCGTGGTGAAAGCGGAAGATGCGGTGGCGGATTTCCGCGCCAAGTCTAACCTGCTGCAAGGGGCCAATAACGCCACGCTGGCCAGTCAGGAACTGTCTGAACTGGCCACCCAATTGGGCAGTGTGCGGGCTGATCTCTCCGAAGCCCGCGCCAATGCAAGCTCCATCCGCTCCGCTTTGGAAAGCGGTGCGTTGGATACCGCTGCCAGCGTCATCGCCTCTCCCCTCGTGCAGCGCTTGCGCGAACGGCTCATCGGCCTCAACGGGCAATTGTCTGACCTTTCCACGACACTTTTGGACAATCACCCCCGCATTCGCAGCCTGCGCCGCCAGATTGGCGACTTGCGCCGTGAAATTGCAACGGAAGCCCGCAAAATTGAGCGCAGCCTTCAAGAGCAGGTGAAAGTGGCGGAAACCCGCGAAGCCGATCTCCTGTCTCGACGGGAGGAGCTTAAGGCAGAAGCAAACCGCGTGGATAAGGCCCAGGTGGAATTGCGCGCGCTGGAACGGGAGGCTGACGCCCAGCGGCAGTTGCTCAACCAATATCTCGTGCGCTTCAAAGAGGCTCGCGCCCGCCAGAATCGCGGTTTTTTGCCTGCTGATGCTTTCATCTTTTCCCGCGCGGATGTGCAAAACCGCCCCTATTTCCCGCGCCGTATGCCCACACTGATCGGTGTCTTTTTTGGCAGTTTGATCTTGGGCGCTGTCTTCGCCATTGCTGCCAGCGTGTTGAGCGGCGCGGCGATCCGCGAAACCCCGGCTGCGTCTCCTCAGCCCCGGCCCCTGCTTTCGTCCTCGCCCCAGCCACCACAACAGCCACAAGCCGTTGCCCCGAAGCCCAAGCGGGAGAAGGCGAAGCCTGCTGTCACCATTGGCTCTCTTTTGCGGCGCAAGAAGAGCGAACCGCCAGCCGTTGAAACACCGGCTATGACTTCACCTCCAGTGGATACAACCATTCTGGAAGCGGAAGCGCCGCCCCTCATGCCCGCTCAGGCCGATTTGCGCGATGCCGGACCTTCCACGCCCATCCCTCCGCTTGAAGAGATTTCCACCACCATTCCCGTGGCTGCCCGCTCGTTGGTGCAATTGGGCAAGGCCCGCATCGTGGTTTTGACGCCGGAAGCCGGGGCAGGCTCCCACGGTGCCGTGGCCTTGGCGCGGGCTATTGCCCACAACAGGAAATCCGCTATTTTGGTGGACCTGACGGGGCGGGGCACAGCCACGAGGCTCATGTTGGAAAATCATCAAGTTAACGGCATCAAGGATGTAATGGCCGGCACCAGCGGTTTTGCTGATGCCATGCACCGCGACATCCGCTCCAATGCGCACATCATGCCCACCGGCCGCGCCAGCGTACGCCAAGCGGCGGCTAACAAGATGCGCCTTGGCGCAATAGTCGAGGTATTGCAGCAGGCTTATGACTATGTGCTGCTGGATTGCGGCCCCAGCGATGAAGCCGGGGTCAAGCGCATGGCCACCCTGGATGGGTTCAATATTGTGGTGGATTCCGGTGGCGCACTGGAACCGCTTGAGCAAGCCTGCGCCCTGTTTGCCGATCAGGGCTTTGGTGTGCCCCTTGTGGTGCAACACGAGCCAGACCGCCAAGTTGAAGCGATAAGGGCGTGAGTGACAGGAAGACCAGGGGCATCCAGCGCCTTCTGGCCACCATGCATTACACGGGGCTGGACCGTTTTTACCAGCAATTGGACCAGGAACTGGGCTGCATTCTCATGTTTCACCATGTGAGTGACGCCAAGCCCCACAAGTTCGATCCCAACGGCCATCTGACCGTCACGCCCTATTTTTTCGAGCGTATCCTACGCATGTTTGTGCAGCGGGACTTTGAATTTGTGACCCTGGATGAGGCTCGGGAGCGCATTGCAAATCCGCGCCGCAACCAGCGCTTTGCAGTTGTGACGTTTGACGACGGCTACCGTGATAATTTGGAATATGCTGCCCCGATCTTGGCCCGTATGAATATTCCCTACACCGTCTATGTGGCCACTGGCCTTGTGGAACGGGTGAGTGATGTGTGGTGGGTGGCCATTGAAGAATTGGTGCGCCAGCGCGAACGGCTTCTCATG
>JBCCTO010000047.1:0-24607 GCA_039198355.1 Pseudomonadota bacterium | reverse complement strand
CGGCGATATTGTATCGCTGAGGCCGGAGTAAAACTCCGCCACTGCTAGGCTGTCCGTTTTTCGGATGGGACAGGTGAAGAGTGTGGATTTGTATGGTCGAGTTCGTCATGCAGTTTTGATTGAAGGTATGAGCCAAGGCAGTTAGTGGATGAAATTCGAAATGGTTATCCCGTAAAAGCAATCGTAGCAGTAGGTTGTGGTGCCGGTCGCGTTGGGAAGTCTCGATGTCTTGATGTGATGATACCTAGGCGAATTTACGACGGCCAAGGCATCGGAACGGATGATGATGGTGACATTACCATTGCTCAAGAACACTCAGATATGGACGATCGTTTTTGCGACCTTCCAAACCTTTACGGATCTGAGGTGACTGAAGCTTGCGGCTTCGCCATTCGCTCAACTAAAGCATCGCTCTGCGTGGGAGGCACTTTTGAGAATGTAAATTCGATAAACGCCAAAAAAATTGTCGGCTTGGATGATAAGGAAATTTCGATGATCGAAATGGAAGGGATGAGCTTTGCTGACATTCCAGAGCATTTACGGACGAATAATAATGGAGATCCATTCATACTAGGTTTAGTAAAAGGTATTGCCGATTACGCCGGAGACGCTGTGTCGGATAACATCGACCTCTCTCTTTTCCGAACTATTCCAGGCGTTGATGGAAACATCGATAGTTTTGACCCACGCGCCAACGAACATAAGGCCTATTGCAAAGAAGAAGCATCACGCAGGGCTGCAACTGTTGCACTTCGTTTAATGGCTAAGGCCTAGGCTTAAGCCTACTTAATCGGCCATATTATGGTGTTGCGATGCATATTGCTGAGTGGATGGTGTGGGTGCATCGGTCGTAGCGGATTGCGATGTGGCGCCACTCTTTGAAGCGTCTGAAGACGCGCGACGAGGTTGCAGCAGCAGTACGTCGTTCTACGCTGAACCTTGATCGCTTCATAGTCCATCTCTTTGTCAGGGACGGATCCTACCCAAAATTGGATGAAAAAGCGGGTCTCAGGTCACGAAGAGCAGATCATTGCGATTTTGCGAGAGAATGAGGCTGGTGCGAAGGCTGGGGATCTCGGTCGCAAGTATGGTGTTTCGGAAGCAACGATCTACAACTGGAAGGCTAAATATAGCGGCATGGACGTGTCGGATGCCAAACGGCTGAAGGAGCTGGAAAGCGAGAATGCCAAGTTGAAGAAGCTTCTGGCGGAGCAGATGCTGGATGTTTCGGCAATGAAGGAGTTGCTGTCGCGAAAGTGGTAGGGCCTGCCGCCAAGCGCAAAGCTGTTGCGCATCTGACAGTCTCGATGGGCCTGTCGGAGCGGCGGGCCTGTTGTCTTGTTGATGCTGATCGCTCGATGATCCGATACCGATCATGCCGACCACCTGATACCGGCCTTCGACAGAGGTTACGTGATCTGGCCAATGAACGCCGCCGGTTCGGGTATCGGCGGCTGTTTATTCTGCTGCGCCGTGAAGGAGAACCGTCAGGCATCAACCGGATCTATCGGCTGTACAGGGAAGAAGGTCTTGGTGTCCGTAAACGCCGCGCACGCCGCAGAGCCATTGGTGTTCGGGCACCTATCCTTGTGGAAGCCAAAGCCAATGCCCGCTGGTCACTCGACTTCGTCCATGATCAGTTTGCCAATGGTCGCCGCTACAGGGTTCTCAACATCATTGATGATGTGACGAAGCAATGCCTGGGCGCTATTGCCGATACGTCGATCTCGGGGCATCGCGTGGCGCGGGAACTGTCCACCATCATTCAACGCCATGGAAAGCCGGGAATGATTGTCTCGGACAATGGGACGGAACTGACCAGCAATGCGATCTTTGCATGGACGAGGGAACACGGCATCAACTGGCACTACATCGCGCCGGGCAAGCCGATGCAAAATGGCTTTGTGGAAAGCTTCAATGGGCGGATGCGCGATGAACTGCTAAACGAAACCCTGTTCTTCGGCCTTGCACACGCCAAACAGGAAATCGCTGCATGGGTCAGCGATTACAACAACCAGCGCCCACACTCGGCATTGGGCTATGAAACACCGGCGGAATATGCCGACAAACTCAATTCAGGAGAGGCGATAGCCAAAATTGAACCAACCACGCAAACAAGCGTAAAACTCGCCGTGGCTCTAAATCAGGCTGGATGAATGTTCAGTGGCAGGTCAATCTCGCTAAAGACTCGAACCTCTGAATCAAAATTGGTCCTGGGTACTGTGCTGGGTATCAAACAATTCTCGCATTACCATTATGCACTATAAACAGGGCACTATCTTTCATACGATGGTCCTCCTCTGGCACCAATATCGAAATGCACCGGCACGGTTACGAAGGCCGGCGCATTGCTCCTGACGGCCGACAATTGCGAAGCACATAATGGCGGTGCTGCGTCTAAGTTGTTCCCATGCGCGGCACTGTTTGCGGTTTGCTGCCGACCCCTCCCCCGCTTTTGATCTGACCTTGAACGGACGATTTTATCGATCTTCGGGGAAACACTTTTGGTGGGCGTGTCGGTTAAATCTGTTGAAGTGACACGATGAGACCGTGATCGTTTACCAAGCCGATGACGACTTTGGATAAATCAAAGTGGGCGTTCGGCATCTAACGATTACCAGACTTGCGGGTTGGATTTGTGAGGTGGCTTTTGGGGTGTCACCCATTGTCGAGCGGTGAGAAAATGGCCATGGTGCGCATGCCAGCAACATGGGGAGGATGATGCAATGGTCGCTGATTACAATATGTCTATTCGAAAACTGCTCAAACAGGTGGGGGTAACGTCCCAAGCTGCACTTGAAGAGGCGCTTCGCAAGCAAAACGCTGATGGCCCACAAAAGCATAACGTCAAAATAGTGCTGGTCAGCGACACGCTAGACCTCAACCATGAAATCGAGGGCACGATTGAAGCGGGTCATGAGGCTTGAGCCGCCCAATTAATTTGTATCAAAACGACGGGACGGCCATACAATCCATATCAGACGAATTTGACGTCGATATTGCTCAAGCGCGGGTTTTGATTGTTGATGATGAGCCAGGGATACGCAATTTCCTCTTCAAGGCACTAAGAGAATATTGTGCCGCAGTGGAAACAGCGGAAAACACGGAAGAGGCTTCCAAAAAACTGGATGAAACTTCTTTTGATGTCATCATTCTCGACAATGTGATGCCGAAAGTGAGCGGCCTTGAATGGCTCGCGGAACAAAAGCGCATTGGGTTGCTGTCTGATACAATATTAATCACAGCCTTTGCGGATCTTGACACGGCCATATCGGCCATTCGGGCGGGTGCGTCTGACTTTCTGCTCAAGCCATTTCGGATCAATCAGATCTTGAATGCGCTCGGCCAGTCCATGGCACGATCGCGGTTGAGACGTCAGAATTCCCTTCTTCGCTATGAACTCGAAACCGGCAAGGATCTCCTACGACACCGGGACGCGCTGATTGGCGTGTCTGAAGCCATGAACATGGTGCGTCGCATGATTGAACGCGCCGCCAATACGCCCGCCCATGTTGTCATTCGCGGGGAAGCGGGATCAGGCAAACAGATTGCGGCGCGCATGCTTCACAGCAATTCGGCCCAAGCGCAAAATCCGTTTGTTTGGATTCAATGCAAAGCCATGACCGAAGAGGGCTTTCAAGCGCGGTTGTTCGGTCGCGTTGAAGACATGAACCATGGCAGCGTTTCCGGCGAAGAAGGCATTTTGATTAACGCTGCCGGCGGCACGCTTTTTCTGGAAGATGTGGAGCTTTTAACACCCGCTTGTCAGAACATTTTGACCGAACTGCTCTCAACCGGTCGCTTTAGACCTTTGGGGGCAGAGCGCAGTTTCGAACTCGATATGCGCGTTATCTCCTCCACGACAGCACCGTTGAAGGATACCGTTGAGGCGGGTGCCTTTCGCACCGATCTGTTTTACCTCTTGAACGTGGCCGAGATAGCGATCCCGGCACTGCGGGAGCGTCCCGAAGACATATTGGAGCTGCTGAATTTCTTTGCCCAAAACCTGGCCAAGCAAATGGGATTGCAGGCGCCTGTTCTGGATCCAATCATGCGGCGCCGATATTTGGCCCACCACTGGCCCGGCAATGTCATGGAGCTGCGCAACACGGTGGAGCGCGCGCTCATCGTTGGTGAATATCAATCACCAGCCTTTGCGGATAAGGCCGATGCGGAGCATGAGACACTGGCCGTTGTTGAAAGAAGGCACGTTCTCAAAGTGCTGGATGCGTGCGGGGGCAACCGCGCGGAAGCGGCTCGGCAATTGGGGTTGGCACGCAAAACCATTGATCGGAAATGCCAAGCATGGGGCCTCTAATCCCCATGCGCTCCGTACGCCTTCGATTATTGGTCCTGGCGCTCCTACCCCTCATCGTTTTGCTGCCGATCTTGCTGGGCATATCCATGTGGCGCTGGATCGCGCAATTTGATGATCTACTGATTGCAAAAGTGGCCAGCGATCTGCGCATCGCCGAACAATATTTCCAGGCTATCGAAGGGGATCATGCGGCTGAGGTTCAAGCGCTGGCACAGTCTGCTGCTTTTGTGGTTGAACGGACAAAGGGCCAAGAGAGCCTTCGCAGCAAAATTGAATTGGATCGTCAGCGCCTCGGTCTCGATTTTCTCCTCTATGCAAGCCCCAACAGCGAGGACCTTCCGGAGGCTTTGACCACTGTCGTTCAAGGCTTGGGCCCCAACAAACCCATTGCGGGTTTGGCTGTTTTGGATCAGCGGGAACTTTCACTCCTAAGCTCAGATTTGGCAGCCCGCGCCAGCATTCCGCTGGTCCCAACAAGAGCGGCCCGCCCAAACAATGATGCCCAAGAAACCCGAGGGATGGTCATTTTAGTGGCAAGCCAGGTGCCGGACAGCAGAATGGTTTTGATTGGCGGTCGCCTCTTGAACCGAAATCTAGCCATCATCGACACCATGAACGCGCTGATTTACCGGGATTCGTCTGGGGGCGAAGCGCGGACGGGCACCACCACGCTATTTCTGGACGATGTGCGCATATCCACCAATGTGCGTTTGTTTGAAGGGGAGCGCGCGCTGGGCACGCGGGTTTCTGAGGTGGTCTTTCGGCAGGTTATGGAGGACGGCAAGCCTTGGCTCGACCGCGCTTTTGTTGTCAATGACTGGTACGTCTCCGGTTATGTGCCCCTCAAAGACATCAATGGGCAGCGCATTGGCATGCTCTATACGGGGTTTTTGGAGACCCCATTTTCCTCCCAGCGCAATGCAATTATTTTAAGCCTAGCCCTCTCGTTCCTGCTTGTGCTGGCTGTATCTGCCCCCCTCTTCCTGCGCATGGCGCAGGGCATTTTCTCGCCCCTTGAAAAGATGACGGCCACCATGGCTCAGGTTGAAGCTGGCCGGCTGGATGCACGCAACAATCTCTCTGTTGTAAACGATGAGATAGGGGCCGTTGCGCAGCACCTGGACAGGTTGCTGGATCAGATACAAGAGCGTGATGCGAAACTGACGGCGGCGGCAGACAATCTCAATGATCTCGTTGAAAAGCGCACCTCCGAGCTGCGCGAGGCCAACAAGAAACTGGAAGCAACTTTTGCCCAGCTTGTCATGTCTGAAAAACTCGCCTCGGTGGGTGAAATTACCGCCGGGGTTGCCCATGAGATTAACAACCCTGTGGCTGTGATCCAGGGCAATTTGGAAGTCCTACGCCATAGTCTCACAGCCGACTTGCACGAGGAATTGAAGACCGAAATTGACCTGATTGATATGCAGACCCAACGCATCAATCTCATCGTGAGCAAATTGCTCAACTTTACCCGCCCTGGGGAGGTGTCCGATGCGCTCTCCAGCGTAGATGTGGCCCAAGTTGTGCAGGACACACTCGTGTTGGTGGCGGCGGATCTGCGTCAGCACGTCATTGAAACCCATGTGGAGCACCATGATGCACCGCCCATTCTGGCGGTGGAGACGGAACTCCAACAGGTTCTGGTCAATCTCATCATCAATGCCGCCCAAGCCATGGACCAGGGCGGGCAACTCACCATCAAAACCGATGGCGAGGATCATGACGGACGCCCGGGAGCGCAAATCAGCATAGCGGATACGGGGCCAGGCATACCCCGCGACCGCATCGACCACGTTTTTGATCCGTTTTTCACCACAAAGCCCGCCGAAGGGTCGGGCCTGGGCCTGTCCATCAGTCAAGCGCTCATCCACAGATTCGGTGGAATTATCACCGTGCGCAGCGAAAAAGGCCGAGGAACCACATTTTTTATTTGGTGCCCAGCCCGCGACAATTTGTCAAAAGAAGCGGCGCAATAGGCGAAAAAAGTGGACATTTTGTCCCGTCGCTGTCTGGATGAGCAGGTCAATTATGGACTTTTTGACCAATTCTAAGTTTCTCAAATATCTTCTAACCTATTGTATTATATACTAAATTTAGGTTGACAATCCTCTCCTTCAAGGCCCAACCCTAGAAAAGACGCAGCTTGGGAGTGACGCCACATTGGAGGCACGGCTGCTGTTCGATCGGGGATTTTTGCCCCGCATTAAGGAGGATTTCTCATGTCTGCTTCGCCTGCGGGACCGCTCGGTTTCCTGCGTAAAGAAAACATCATTGCACCGGATGGTTATAACCGGTGGCGGGTGCCGCCCGCTTCCATCGCCATTCACCTGTGTATCGGCTCCGTCTATGCGTGGTCGGTCTTTAACCCCCCACTGACGCGCGAACTGGGCGTTGTGGCTTCTGCTGCGGCGGACTGGTCCCTGTCCTCCGTGGTGTGGATCTTCTCCGTCGCCATCGTGGTGCTGGGCCTCACCGCCGCTGTGGGCGGCAAATGGCTTGAACGTGTCGGCCCCCGTTATGTGGGCGTTGTGGCTGCTACCCTCTGGGGCGGCGGTTTTATTATTGGTTCCTTCGGTATTGCCACGCACCAATTGTGGCTCGTCTATCTGGGCTACGGTGTCTTTGGCGGCATGGGGCTTGGCCTTGGCTACGTCTCACCGGTATCAACCCTGATACGATGGTTCCCGGACCGTCGAGGCATGGCAACCGGCATGGCCATTATGGGCTTTGGCGGCGGTGCCATGATCGGCGCACCGTTGAAAACATGGCTGTTGAGCATTTTCTCCTCCGCCCCGGATTATCTGGGCGCTGAAGGTGCTGTTACGCTGGTGACAGAAGGTGGCCGCCGTTTTGCAGAAACCGCAGCCGGTAAAGTGGAAGTTGTTGTGGCCTCCGCTGCACAAGCCGCTACCATCGGCGGTGAAGCGGGCGTCTACGTGGTTGGAACCGGTAACACCGGTGCCGCGGGTGCCTTCATGACGCTGGGCATTGTCTACTTCTTCGTGATGATGTTTGCCGCTTTCCAATATCGCGTACCCCGCGAAGGCTGGAAGCCCGAAGGTTGGGAGCCAAAACCCGCTGCTTCCGGCATGGTGACCCGCAACAATGTGCACATTGATGAAGCCCTCAAAACACCGCAGTTTTGGCTGCTGTGGGTGGTGCTTTGCTTCAACGTGACCGCCGGTATCGGTGTGATCGGTGTGGCCAAGACCATGATAAACGAGATTTTCGGAGATCTTGTTATCGTCACCGCCGCCTTTGCGGGCACCTATGTGTTGATGATTTCCGTCTTTAACATGGTGGGCCGCTTCTTCTGGGCCTCCACGTCGGACTTCATTGGGCGCAAGAACACCTATCACTGCTTCTTCTTGATCGGCACGGTGCTCTACTGCTCCATCCCGTATTTCGCGGGTTCCGGTGGCATGACGGCTCTGATCGGGTTCTACATCGCAACCATGATTATCTTCACCATGTATGGCGGTGGTTTTGCCACCATCCCGGCCTACCTGGCTGACCTGTTCGGCACCATGCATGTGGGTGGTATCCATGGGCGTCTGTTGACCGCTTGGTCCACAGCCGGTGTGTTGGGGCCATTCGCCATCACCTATCTGCGCAATTCCTCCAAGGAAACCGCCATTGGTGATCTGGCCTCCAAAGTGGACCCTGCCACTTTCATGGAGAAGTTTGGCGCGCCGCTCACACAGCTCAATGAGTTGGTGGCCGCCAACACGGTGACCATTGCCAAGTTGATGGAAATTGCGCCCGCCGGCACGGTGGACCCAACCTCCACGCTCTACAATACCACCATGTATTGCATGGCAGCCCTGCTGGTCATTGCCTTCTTCGCAAACCTGATGGTTCGCCCCGTGGGTTCCAAGCACCATGTGGAGAACACTCAGGCCGTGCCAGCGCCTGCGGAGTAAGCATCTCCCCCATGTCGGGTACGTGCTTCAGGCGCGTATCCGGCATAGTCGAAGAAGCGGGCTCGACGATCAGCTCCCGAAATCTGATTGCCCAGGCCCGCTTCCCTTCCCAACTTTGCAAATAATGAGACAAGCAGATGGATCAGATCGCTCCGGTCAAATTTAAACGCCGCGACCCCTCCCTGCCCAAGGGCCGCCAGATCAGCGACGACGACGTCGCATCCATTGCCGCTCTCCTCAAAAGCATGCCGCGCCGCCGTGATATGGTGATTGAAGCGCTGCACGTCATTCAAGATACACGCGGCCACATCACCGCTAACGCCATTGCCGCCCTGGCTGAATTGTTCCGACTGGCCCAAGTGGAAGTCTATGAAGTGGCCAGTTTTTACGACCATTTCGACGTGGTGCGGGAGGGCGAAACCCCGCCACCGCCCGTCACCATCCGCATTCCCACCGGCGTGTCGGAAGAGCTTGCCGGGGCCTTTGATCTCATCGCGAAAATGAAGCGCCTGACGGACCCAAAACAGGTGCGCATCTTGCCGAGCCCCTGCATCGGCCAATGCGACGGCGCCCCCTCCGCCTGGATCGGCAAGCGGGTCTACCGCCACGCCACGCCAGAACTGCTGCTGGCCGCGCTGGAGGAAGACAATTCCAAACCCGTCCTGCCCAATTATGAAAAGCTGGACGCCTATCGCGCCACGGGCGGCTACCAGATTTTAGACGACGTTTTGAGCGGCAAGATCGATGCCGATACTGCCACAGAAACCATGTCAGATGCAGGCCTGCGGGGCCTGGGCGGCGCAGGTTTTCCAGCAGGCACAAAATGGGGCTTCGTGCGCGGCTATCCCGGCCCCCGGTTGATGACCATCAATGGCGACGAGGGCGAACCCGGCACGTTTAAAGACCGTTGGTGGCTGGAGCGCCAGCCCCACCGCATGTTGGAAGGCGCACAGATTGCTGCCCGCGTGGTGGGTTGCGATAAAATCTACATCTACATGCGGGACGAATATCCGACGGTTTTGGAAATCCTGAAGCGAGAGATCAAAGCGCTGGAAGCCTCCGATCTTAACATCGTGCCCGTCGAATTGCGGCGGGGCGCGGGGGCATACATCTGCGGCGAAGAAAGTGCCATGATTGAGAGCATTGAAGGCAAGCGGGGCCTGCCCCGCCACAAGCCGCCTTTCATTGCTCAAGTGGGCCTGTTCGGCCTGCCCACCCTCAACCACAATGTGGAAACGGTGAGTTGGATACCCGATATTTTACGCAACGGCCCCGCATGGTTTGCCAGCAAGGGTTGGGACGAAAACCATAACGGCTTGCGCAGTTTTTCCGTCTCCGGCCGCGTGAAAGAACCTGGCGTAAAATTGGCCCCCGCAGGCATCCCGCTCATCCGTCTGATCGAAGACTATTGCGGCGGCATGGAAGACGGCCACACCTTCAAAGCCTTTTTCCCCGGTGGCGCGTCCGGCGGCATCTTCCCCGCCGCCATGGCCGACCGCGCCATGGATTTTGGCACATGGGAAAAAGAGGGTGGCTTCATCGGCTCTCACGCCGTGGTGATCCTGTCGGATCAGGACAGTGTGCGCGACGCCACGCTCAACACCATGAAATTCTTCAGCCACGAGAGCTGCGGCCAGTGCACGCCCTGCCGCTCCGGCACCGACAAAATGGTGCGCCTGCTGGAGGCACGCGACGACAATAACGAGATGTACGAGGACCTTCTCACCGTCATGGGAGACAGTTCCATCTGCGGTCTGGGCCAGGCGGCTGGGAACTGCGTCAAACATCTCATGAAGCACTTCCCGGAGGAGTTTAAGGCATGAGTGCAAACGGCATTTCACAAGAAAGCATCACCTTTCTGCTCAACGGAAAAGAGGTGAAAGCCCAACCGGGCGAAACCATTTGGGAAGTGGCCAAGCGGGAGGGAGAATTGATCCCCCACCTTTGTCACAAGGATACGCCTGAACTGCGCTCCGACGGCAATTGCCGCGCCTGCGTGGTTCAAATTGAAGGCGAGCGCACACTGGCCGCCTCCTGCATCCGCAAAGTGGCGGACGGTATCGTTGTGAACACCAAAAGTGAGCGTGCGCAGAAAAACCGTGAGATGGTGTTTGAGCTTTTGGCCTCAGACATGCCCACCCGCGAAAAAAGCCCTGACCCCCAAAGCCATTTTTGGCAGCAGGCTGAATTGGCAGGTCTGGACAAGGCACGCTATCCCAGCGGTCGCCCCGGCGCAGGCAGGGATATTCCCGTGGAAAGCGTCTTCCACGACGCTTCTCACCCATCCATTGCGGTGAACCTGGATGCCTGCATCTCCTGCAATCTGTGCGAACGGGCCTGCCGGGAAGTGCAGGTCAACGATGTGATCGGAATGGCCGACCGGGGCATGAGCACAAAGCCCGTGTTCGATGTGGCTGATCCCATGGGCCTCTCCACCTGCGTGGGCTGTGGCGAGTGCGTCCAAGCCTGCCCAACCGGCGCGCTGATGGAAAAGACGCTGTTGAACGACACCGCTACCGAGCGCGCCGTCTTCGATGTGGAAGTGAAAAACTCCGTTTGTCCCTTCTGCGGCGTGGGGTGCCAGACGGAAGTGAGCGTCAAAGACAATGACATCATCAAGGTGGATGGCCGCCAAGGCCCGGCCAACCGGGGCAAACTTTGCATCAAAGGCCGCTTTGGCATGGACTACGTCATGTCACCGGAACGCCTCACCAAGCCGCTGATCCGCCGCTCTGATGTCCCCAAAGATGCCAAAGCGCGCATGACCTTCCGCGATATTCCTGACGTATTCCGCGAGGCCACATGGGAAGAAGCCATGGAACTGGCCGCTGGGGGCATGACCAAAGCACGCGACACGCTGGGTGGCCAGGCCATTGCCGGTTTCGGCTCTGCCAAGGGCACCAATGAAGAAGCCTATCTGTTCCAAAAATACATCCGCCAGGGCTTTGGCACCAATAATGTGGACCATTGCACAAGGCTCTGCCACGCCTCTTCCGTGGCTGCCCTAATGGAAGGCGTGGGGTCAGGGGCCGTGTCCGCCCCCTTCACCGCCGCCGATGATGCCACCTGCATCATGACCATTGGCTGCCGCCCGGAACAAAACCACCCCGTGGCCGCCACCTATTTCAAACAGGCAGCCAAGCGCGGCACGAAAATGCTGGTCTTTGACCCCCGCAAACAGGGGCTCATGCGCCACGCCTCCCACCCGGTTATTTTTGAACCGGGCCGGGACGTGCCCATGCTCAACGCCATGATAAACACGATCATCAATGAGAAACTCTATGATGAGCAGTATATTCAGGCCAATGCCGATGGATTTGAGGCCCTGTGCGAAAAGGTGAAGGACTTCACCCCCGAAGCCATGGCCGATATTTGTGGCGTGGAAGCGGAATATCTCAAGGAACTGGCACGCACCTACGCCACAGCCGAACGCTCCATCATCTTCTGGGGCATGGGGGTGAGCCAACACGTCCACGGCACGGACAATGCCCGTTGCCTCATCGCGCTCAGTCTGATTACCGGCCATATCGGTCGTCCCGGCACCGGTCTTCACCCACTGCGCGGCCAAAACAATGTGCAGGGCGCTTCGGATGCGGGCCTCATCCCCATCGTCTATCCCAACTATAAGTCGGTGGAAGACCCTGATGTGCGCGCCCGCTATGAAGACGCCTGGGGCCGCAGCCTGGACCCGGCCAAGGGGCTCACCGTCGTCGAAATCATGAACGCCGTGGAAGAAGGCGACATACGGGCCATGTATGTGCAGGGGGAAAACCCGGCCATGTCTGACCCGGACCAAAACCACGCCCGCAAGGCCCTGGCTTCGTTGGATCATCTGGTGGTGCAGGATATTTTCCTCACCGAAACCGCATGGTTTGCCGACGTCATCCTGCCCGCTTCCGCCCAGCCGGAAAAACCGGGCACTTTCACCAATTCCAACCGGCAGGTGCAATTGGGCATGCCCGTACGCAACCCACCGGGAGAAGCCCGTCAGGACTGGGAATTGATTATGGAAATGGCCCAACGCTCCGGACTGGATTGGGATTACAAGCAGATCGGCGAAGTCTACACCGAAATGGCATCCCACATGCCATCGTTGGACAACATCACCTGGAAGCGTCTCATCAAAGAAGGTGTCGTCTGCTATCCCGTCAAGTCAGAAGAAGGCCCCGGGGAGGAGATCATCTTTTACAACGGCTTCCCCACGGAGACAGGCCGGGCCAAACTGGTGCCCACCGATTTGGTACCACCGGATGAACTGCCCGATGAAGAGTTCCCCATGGTGCTCACCACGGGCCGCATGCTGGAACATTGGCACACCGGTGCCATGACCCGCCGTGCCACCCATTTGGAAGCGCAGGAAAGCGAAGCCGTGGTTTCCATGCACCCCAAAGATATCGGCCGCATGGGCCTGCAACGGGGCGAGCAGGTGAAAGTGGAAACCCGACGCGGAGAAATCACGCTCACCCTGCGAGCCGATCGCGACGTGACACAGGGCATGCTCTTCATCCCCTTCTGCTTCGTGGAAGCCCCCGCCAATTTCCTAACAAACCCCCAACTAGACCCCTTCGGCAAAATCCCCGAATTCAAATACTCCGCCGCCCGAATTTCAAAAATTGTTCAGGACCAAGACTTCATATTGGACGCTGCGGAGTGACGGGCTAACCAAGCATCCTCAAACTTGTAACACAGGCCATTCTGTACCCTGCCCCGGATGCTAACAGCTGCTGTTGTGAGCCATTAAACTTGGTGGTCCAAAGCATCTGGAGCAGACATGTCCCGGAAGCATAGGTTTTTTAGCTAAGAGGCTAACACTTGCTAGGCTTAGAACGAAAGTGCCATTTTTAGGCGTGTGCGCGCCTCACTTGAGGTTGTTGCGGGCAGGAGGACAGGCATGAGTGGAAAACTGAAAGTGGTCGGCTTCGGGGTGGCCGCACTCGCCTTGGCAGGGGCGGTTGCTTGGTATGCTATTGGTCCGCAATGGCGCATCTTTTTGGCCAACCCACCCTTAGATGATCGGGTTTTGCAATGGACGCAAAGCCAGCGGGATTCGGGATTTGCGCTGTCGGACAAGCTTCCCATCATTAATTCGGTGCGCATCGAAAGTTGTGACAAAACGCGCCCGCTGGCGGAAGGCGCGCCCTTATCGTTAAGCCTCGATATCGATGCCTTCATGAAAGGCCAAAACAGCGCCGCGCTTGTGGTGCTTCATGAAGGCAAGAAGCGGCTGGAGCGCTATGGTTTGTACCAAGACCGCCACAAACGGTGGACCAGCTTTTCTGTGGCCAAATCGCTCACCTCCACGCTGGTGGGAGCGGCCATTAAGGATGGTCACATCAAGGGCCTTGAGGACAAGATTTCCGACTACGTCCCCGCGCTAAAGGGCTCCGCTTATGATGATGTGAGCGTGCGCCAACTGCTGACGATGACTTCGGGTGTGCGTTGGAACGAGGATTATCAGGACCCCCAGTCGGACGTGGCCCTGTTCAATGAGACCGAGCCGGAACCGGGCGAAACCGCTCTTGTGAGCTACCTCAAGCGCCTGCCCCGCGCCCACCCGGCCGGCACCACGTTCAACTATTCCACCGGGGAAACCAATCTGGTGGGTGTGCTAGTGGCCGAGGCCACCGGCAAGCCCATCTCGCAATATCTGTCGGAAAAAGTCTGGCAGCCCTACGGCATGCAGCAATACGCCACCTGGGTAACATCCAAGTCCGGGGAGGAGATCAGCGGCTGCTGCATTCAGGCCAGCGCTTTGGACTATGCCCGTTTTGGCCAATTCATGCTGGACGGCGCAGCCATTGGCGGCGAGCCCGTCGTGCCGGAAGGCTGGGTGGAGGCCGCCACGCAAACCCAGGTGAAAGTGGGCCGTGAGGGCGTGCGCGATTACGGATACCAGTGGTGGACCTTCGAAGACGGCGCGTACATGGCCGGTGGCATTTTTGGGCAAGCCATTTTTGTGGACCCCAACCGTCAACTGGTCATTGTCACCCACAGCTCTTGGGATGACGCCCGCGGTGTCGCCAAAAACCAGACCGCCCAGCGTTATGAGTTTTTCAAGGCGGTGCAAGCGGCGGTGGATGCTGAAGGGTGATGCAGCATAGGTCTAGCACGTACGCTGTTGGTAGCGAAAAAACAGCCTTCCAAAGCGGGAAAGCGCCTTATGAACCGGTCTCAACGCCCCTCAAATGCCCTAATCCATTACGGCCAGATGGGCCGATACGATGCGGATAGCAGTGTCAGAGACGAGGCGGCGGCGCTCCGTTTTAATGCGCTCAAGACGTTTTAGGTGAAACTGCATTTCGGGATCACCGGCGGGTTTCTGCTCCATTTCAGCCAGTTGAGGGTCCACGGACCCAAGATCGAATTGAGCGCCCAAAGATAGGTGCAGGCCCGATGGCTTTTTTTCAAACTGGTGCAGCAACAGCAAGTTGTAGAACTGCGTGCCATCCTTGCGCCGGTTGTGAAGCGCCACCTGCGCCTGTTTATTGTGTAGTAAAGCGTGCCGAATTTCTGCCCGCGCTTCCGTGTTGGTCAGTTCTGCCTGCAAAAAGCGGCAGTTACGGCCCACCACATCACGATCATACCCGGTGAGATCGCAAAAAGCCGAGTTAACATAAATGAGAGGTTGGTCAGGGACAGCCAAATCAGCCAAAGATAGAGCCACGGGCATTGTGTCCAGTTTGGCAGTCAGCCTGTTCAAATTGAATTTGTCCATGAAGGTTTATCGTGCTTTGGTAAGGAAGGAGCCCGAACCGGTGAAAGACCGAAGCCATCACACCCCTTGCATAACCCATGCTGGATAGAACAGCCGTCCCCCAAAATGAAGTGATAATTGTTGGCGTTGGCGCGTCCGCCGGTGGTCTGGAGGCGTTTCAACAATTTCTCACCGGCCTGCCCGACAAACACAATATGGCGATTGTTCTGGTGCAACATCTGGACCCGGACCATACGAGCCTGATGCCGGAGCTTGTTTCCGCCAAAACCGCTTCTCCCGTTCACAGCGTCACCGATGAGATGACCGTGGAGGGTGGGCACATTTATCTCATTCCGCCCGGGTATGAGATGGAGATTGAGGGTTATCAACTCTCCCTGCGCAAGTTCAAATCCCCCCGAGGTTTGCGCCGCCCCATCGACCGCTTTTTCAAAAGCCTCTCCGCCGCCCATGGCGACAAAGCGGTTGCCGTCATTTTATCAGGCACCGGTAGTGATGGGGCCGAGGGCGCGCGGGAACTGAAAGGGGCCGGCGGCTTGGTGTTTGTCCAGGACCCCAGAGAGGCAAAATATGATGGCATGCCCCAAAGCGTGCTGGACCAAGGTGGCGCGGACGCTGTTTTGCAGGCGGCAGAAATTATTGATGTGCTGCGGGATTATTTTAATTTGCGTTTTACCACCGATGATGCGCTCCAGGACGAGAGCGACTTTTTAGCCCGCATCATGCGCCATGTGCGCTTCCGCACCGGGCATGATTTTTCCGAATACAAATCCGGCACCATCCTGCGCCGGGTTACGGTGCGCATGTCCGTTCTCAACATCAGCACCCACAACGATTATCTTCAGTATATTGCGGAGCACAAAGAGGAAGCGGACCAATTGTTCCGTGACCTGCTTATCAATGTAACCAGCTTTTTCCGCGATCCCTCTTTGTTTGAAAGTCTCGATGAAAACGCCATTCGCACGCTCGTGGAGGAATGCGAAGAGCAGGGCGACATTCGCGTTTGGGTGGCCGGGTGCTCCACGGGTGAAGAGGCCTACTCCATCGGAATGTTGCTGTTGGAAGAAATCAACCGCGTCAAAAAAGCCTGCCATTTGGTGGTATTCGGCACCGACATTGACGAGCAGGCCCTGCGTCGGGCGCGCACCGGTCACTATCCCAATGCCATCGCCGATGATATGCCCGCAGAACTGCTGGACCGGTATTTTACCGCCACCAATACGGGCTATGAGATCGGCAAGGATTTGCGCGAATGCGTGCGTTTTTCCAAACACTCTTTCGTCAAAGACCCACCTTTCTCAAAAATTGACCTGATCGCCTGCCGCAATGTGCTCATTTACTTCAAAGAGCCTTTGCAGGAAATGGCTGCAAAGGTCTTCCATTATGCCCTGCGCGAAGACGGTTTTTTGTTTATCGGCCCCAGCGAAAACCCCAAATCGGTGTCGGATCTGTTTGATGAGGTTTCCAGCCGAGCACGCCTCTTCCGCCGCCCGCCGGGCCCCTCCAAGCCGCTGGATTTGGGATCACTGACGACAATTTCCCGCAACAGATCAACGTCGCTTTCACGCTCCAAAGCGCCGGTGGAAGACCTCACTGAGATTGAGCGCACGCTGGTGGATCATTACACGCCAGCCCACATTCATGTGGATCGGGCGGGCAATGTCATCTTCACGTCCAAATCCGCCACACGCTTTTTGGCCGTGCGGGGCGGGCGCTTGAGCCAGGACATCACCAGCCTGATTGCGCCGGACCTGGAAACAACGGTCCGCCAACTCTGTCGGCTGGATGCACGCGTTGGCTCCCAAGCGGAGCGGGATTTTCAGGGCGAAATCAACGGTCGACTGGAGCGCCTCGTGCTGAAAAGCCGCCGCATGGGCGATGGGTCCCTGCTTCTCGTCATCGAAGATAAACTCAACCTGCGCGAAGACCGGCCCACCAACGGCGGCCATGGAGACCAAGCCGATACCTATGTACGCGAGTTGGAAAACGAGTTGGATGACGCCCGCCAGACCGTACGCACCACCGTGGAAGAACTGGAAACATCCAACGAGGAGCTAAAAAGCTCCAACGAAGAGATGATGTCCATGAATGAAGAGCTTCAATCCGCCAATGAGGAGCTCACCACCATCAACGATGAATTGCAGCAGAAGGTGCGGGAGCTCAATGAAGCCAACCTCAACCTCAACAATTTCATTGAAAGCACCAACACGGCCACCGTGTTTTTGAGCGAGAATTTCAGCGTCAACAATTTTACGCCAGAAGCGCAGGACTATTTTAGTTTCACCCGCGCCGATATGGGGCGCCCTCTGGGGGACCTTTCCTCAGTCATTGACATTAACGCCGTTCTCCAACTGTGCCGCCAATCCGTTGAGGGCAACTGCGAGCTGAGCGAAGAGTTTTTGGCAGATGATGGGAAAACGAGCCTTTTGGCCATCGTCAAACCCTATTCCCCAGATGGGAAAGAGCAGTACGGCACGGTGCTCACATTGCAGGACGTGACCGAATTGCGCAATGCGGTGGGCCAGGCAGAAAAACTGAAGCGGGCATCGGAAGACGCACGCCTAGAGGTGGAACAGATTTACAAGACAAGCCCATTGGGCATGGGCTTGATCGACCGCGACATGAAATATGTGCGGCTCAACGAACAACTTGCCAGCATCAATGGTGTCCCGGTGGAAAAACATATCGGCGCCACGGTGCGGGATATCATCCCCGCAGTGGCGGACCAGACGGAAGCCCTCATCCAACAGGTATTTGAGTCGGGTAAGCCTATTCTCAACGTGCGCGTCGAAGGATCCACACTTTTCGAGCCGGACATACAGCGGGTTTGGGACGCTGACTGGACACCTTTTTTTGTGGGAGACGCAGTCACCGGCGTTTCTGTGACCGTGCGCGACGTGACGGATTTGGTCACCACCACGGTAACGTTACAAAAACTCATGCGCGAGTTGGAACATCGCGTCAAAAACATGCTTGCCAACGTCACCGCCCTCATCAATCAGGCCCGGCGGGAGGCGAAACACGATAAAGAGGTCTATGAAAAACTGACCCGCCGCATCCATGGACTGGCCAAAACCCATGCGCTGCTGACGGCGGAAGAATGGTCGGCAGCCCGCATCATCGACATTATCGGCCCGGAAACCGCCGATGTTTACGGCCAGCGCCGTGTGGAATTAAAAGGGCCTGATTTGCGCGTTAACGCCCAAGCCACGCTTTCGCTGGGCATGGCCATGCATGAAATGGCCACCAATGCGGCTAAATATGGCGCCTTTTCCACCGAAGACGGTATGGTTTCCATCACGTGGTCACGGGTCAATGATAGCGAAGGCGACCGCCTCATCATCAAATGGGTGGAACGGGGTGGCCCACCAGTGGAAGAGCCCGGCCGCACAGGGTTCGGCTCTCAGCTAATCGAAACCACCCTTGCCCAAACCCTCAACGGCAATGTGCACATGGCTTGGGAACCGGAAGGCCTGACCAGCGTTATTGAGTTGAATTATGAACAAGTTACCGAACCCGATGAGTGACATGAGTTTCGAAGGCAAACGCATTCTGTATCTTGAAGACGAGCCGCTTATCGCCTTCGACACGTCAGAAAATCTCAGCGATATGGGTTTTGCCGACGTCACGACAGTTTATCGCCTGGACGAAGCTATTTCTCGGTCTGAACAGGGCAATTTTGATATAGCGCTGCTGGACATAAACGTGGATTGCGGACGCACCAGCTTCGATCTGGGTAAAACGCTCAGGGACAAAGGCGTTTCGGTGATCT
Source organism: Pseudomonadota bacterium (assembly GCA_039198355.1). Taxonomy (GTDB): domain Bacteria; phylum Pseudomonadota; class Alphaproteobacteria; order Rhizobiales; family Rhizobiaceae; genus Pseudahrensia. The sequence continues at coordinate 5,882 of JBCCTO010000047.1, read as the reverse complement.
ACGCCTCCGGCAATAGCAGCGACTGCCAGCGTCTTCGCGCGGAAGGCTATCACTTTGTGGGCAAGCCGGTTCTCGCCAGCGATTTGGAAACCACACTGAAAGCGGCTCTCGACCTCCAGCAAAACGCCGACGCTGCTTAACCGGACAGGTAGTAAGGCAAGACTAGGCAAAGCCCGGGCACGGCCAATAGCAGGCCGATGCGAATTAGTTCTACGCCAAAAAACGGCATCACGCCCCGAAACACATCGCCCATGGACACATGTTTTGCGATGGAGGCAATGATAAACACGTTGAGGCCCACTGGCGGTGTAATCAGCCCCAATTCCACCACCACCAGCGCGATGATCCCAAACCAGATTTTCAGATCATCGGCGGATAGGCCGTAAACGGCGGAGGAGGCGGTGACGTAGTCGCCACCATTAAGTTCCACCAGAGCTGGCCAAAGGAAGGGCACCACCACCAGGATCATGGCCAGTGAGTCCATAAAGCAGCCCAAAACGATGAGCAGCAGCAGCATGGCGATGAGGATCAACCACGGTTCGATGCCCGAGCCGCTGGTCCATTCGGCCAGCAGGGCGGGCAAACCAGCACGGGCGAAGAATATTTTTAGCACCTCTGCCCCAAACAGGATGAAATAGATCATGCCCGCCGTGACGGCGGTATCCAAAAACGAGTTCTTCAACCCCTCATTGGAAAGCCCCTCCCCCAGACCGGAAAACCGCAGGAACAGCCCGTAAAGCAGGATGATCATAGTGCCGAAGGCGGCGGCGGGCGTGGGCGTGAACAGGCCAAGCCCAAGGCCCAGAATGATGATACCAAATATGCCCAGCACGGGAACAAGCCGCCACAGAGCGCGCCTGCGCTCAGCGGGGGCGAGATTGGCGGTTTGGGGCGCAAACTCCGGCTTCAGGCGCACCAGCACGGCGATGGTTACCACAAAAAACACCACCGCTAGAAGCCCCGGCACGATGGCGGCCTGAAACATGTCCACCACCGAGGCTTCCACGATGACCGCATAAATCACCAGCGCCACCGAAGGCGGGATGAGAATGCCCAAAGTGCCCCCTGCCGCTAACGTGCCGGTGGCAAGCCGGGGGGAATAGTTCAGCCGCGCCAGTTCCGGCAGCGCCACGCGCCCCATGGTGGAAGCGGTTGCCAGCGATGAGCCGCACACGGCACCAAACCCGGCGCAAGCCCCAATGGCTGCCATGGCGACCCCACCGCGAAACCGGCCAATCAGCGCGTTGAAGCCCGCAAACAAGTCATTGGAAAGCCGCGCATGGCTGGCCAGCAGTCCCATGAGGATAAACAACGGCACCACAGACAATTCATAGTTCGACACCACCCCCCACAGCAGGGTTTTGAACTGTTTGAGAAAGGGCAGAAATTTGAATGCGGGCATGGCAAGCGAGATGAAGTAATTGCCGCCGATACCCACCGTCAGCATGGCAAGCCCCACGGGCATGCGCAGCATCAGAAGCAAAAATAAAACGCCGATGCCGATCAGCCCGATGACTTCGCGCTCAAACACGGCGAGGACCATCCCCATAGGAAGGTTCAAAAGCCTGATGGCCAGCCACCACCGCCCACAGCAAAAGGGATACAATACCCGGCACAAAACTGGGCCAAACGGGCCAACCCAAAATGGCGGTCAAGGCATCGTCGTTCCACACTTGAACGAGGCCCTGCACCATCCAATAGGCCAGAAACAGTGCAAGCGCACAAATGACCAACAGCCACACTCGGTCCAAGGCGTGGCGCACAGAGCGCGGCAGATGGTTTGTAAACACATCCACCACCACATGGCCCCGCTGGGCCTGACACCAGGGGAAAAACATGAGACCGCAACTGGCGATGGCGAGGGTCACAAAATCCTCATAGCCCGTCAGGCCGTAGACATTACCGCCCCAAAGCGCGGCCACCTGATCGGCAGAAAAGGCGGCTATGTTGAGGGTTGTCACCGCCATGATGGCAAACAAAAGCAGCCCGCCCGCCAAGGCCCACCAGCGGGCAAGCCGTTCGATCATCGGGCTTTCTCCCGATCCTATGGGCTCTTTAGAACCTACTGACCCACAAACGCCTTCTTGGCAGCCGCCACGAGGGCCGCGCCGTCACGACCGTTTTCCGTCGCCTCTTTAATCCACCGCTCTTCCACCGAAGCCATGGCATCCAGCATAGCTTGCGTTTTGCCAGCATCCAGCGAAAGGACTTTGGATTTGCTATTAATGGCCTGCGCGGCAGGCTTTTCCAAACCATCCCAAATGGCCCCGGCCTGCGCCGCCAGAGACGGACCGGAATTGGCATCAATGACAGCTTTCAGCTCATTAGACAGGCTGTTATATTTGTCTTTGTTCATGGCGAACAGAAAAACAGCCGTGCCCCAGCGCCGCCCATTTTCGCCCTGCACGGAGCAGGTCGTCAGCTCATGAACTTTGTAAGGGGGAACGATCTCAAAGGGCAGCATGCCCCCATCCACGGCCTTTTTGGAAAGGGCTTGTGGGAAAGCGGGCAATGGCATGCCCACACCCTCTGCACCCAAGGCTTCAATCACCCACCCTCCGGTGCGCGACGGCACACGCAGTTTCTTACCCTTCAGTTCCTCCGGCGACGAAACGCAGCCATCGGCCATGTGCAACGCATTGCCCGCATGGGTGTAAACGGCCAGCGGGTGCACATCCTTAAAGTCTTCTTTGATGGCATCCCAATTGGCATAGATGGCCTTGGCCGTGTCCGCGGCAGACCCTCGATGGACGGAGGGCAATTCAAACACTTCCGACCGGGGGAAGACGCCCGGAGTATAACCCGGCAAAGTCCACACAATATCGGCAGCCCCATCCCGTACCTGACTGTAAAGCTCCGGCGGCTTACCGCCCAGGGACATGGCGGGGTAAAATTCAATTTTGATTTTGCCGCCCGACTCCTTTTCCACCTTCTGCGCCCAAGGCTCCATAAAAGCCGCCTGCGGCGAGGCTTTGGGACTGAGGAAATGGTGCACCGTCAGCGTTACCTCTTGCGCCTGCACCACCACGGTGGCAGTGGCCAAGGCCAGGGCGGCCAGAGCGGATTTGATGAATGTTTTGGGCATGGTCTGCTCCCCAAAAATATGGTTGGTGCGGTGTTCGCCTATTTGACGGCGTGCGTCCAGCGCCAAGGTGCCTTGCATATAGGGTCCAATCGCCTCTCCTGCGACATTGTTGCAATCACGAACCTTGGAACACCCCAAAAAGGCTATTTTCGCCGGGAAAAGTGGATGCTAGAACTCTTCTAAGAACAATTCTAAAGTGAGCCGCCAGCGGCCCGCTGTTCGACATTCACGCCCATCCTTTTTACGAAATCGCATTGGAGACCCCATGAACGCTATCACGGAAAACAAATGCCCGGTGATGCACGTTCCCTCGTTCAACGCCACCAATTCTTCTCAAAGCAACCGTGAATGGTGGCCCAATGCGCTCAATCTGCGAATTCTACACCAGAACCCGCCCGGCATGGACCCGTTCGGCAATGCGGTGAACTACAAAGAAGAGTTTAAAAAGCTGGACTATGCGGCCCTGAAAGAAGACCTGAAGGCACTGATGCGCGACAGCAAAGACTGGTGGCCCGCCGACTATGGCCATTATGGCCCCATGTTTGTACGACTGTCCTGGCACGCCGCTGGCACTTACCGCACCGCAGACGGTCGCGGTGGCGGCTCCACCGGCTCCCAGCGTTTCGCCCCGCTGAACTCCTGGCCCGACAATGGGGGCCTCGACAAAGGCCGCCGTCTGCTTTGGCCCATTAAAGAGAAATACGGCAACTCCATTTCCTGGGCCGACCTCTTCGTGCTGGTGGGCAATGTGGCCATGGAAGACATGGGCTTCAAAACCTTCGGCTTCGGCGCAGGCCGCGAAGACATCTGGGAGCCCGAAGAGGATATTTACTGGGGCCCCGAAGGCGAGTGGTTGGAAAACCAGCGCTATACGGGGGACCGCATCCTCGACATGCCCCTGGCCGCCGTGCAGATGGGCCTCATCTACGTGAACCCTGAAGGCCCCGATGGTGTGCCAGACCCCGTGGCCTCTGGCCGGGACATCCGCGAAACCTTTGCTCGCATGGGCATGAATGACGAAGAAACCGTCGCCCTCACCGCCGGTGGCCACACATTCGGTAAGATGCACGGCGCTGGTGATCCATCCCTTGTGGGTCCAGAGCCGGAAGGTGCGCCGATCCATCAAATGGGTCTGGGTTGGGAAAACAAACACGGTGCAGGCTCCGGCGAAGATGCCACCGTTTCCGGCCTGGAAGGCGCATGGAACGCCACGCCCACCAAGTGGGACGACAGCTATTTCAAAACCCTGTTCGGCTATGAGTGGAAGCTGGGCAAAAGCCCTGCCGGTGCCAACCAATGGTTCGCCGTGGGTGGCGAAGGCACAGTCCCCGATGCCCACAATCCCGAAAAATCCCACACGCCTGTCATGTCCACCGCCGACATGGCCATGCGCATGGACCCCATTTACGAAAAAATCTCCCGCCGCTTCATGGAAAACCATGAGGAGTTTGAGGACGCCTACGCCCGTGCATGGTTCAAACTTCTGCACCGGGATATGGGGCCAAAGTCCCGCTACTGGGGTCCTGAGGTGCCGGAAGAAGATCTGCTGTGGCAGGACCCCCTGCCCGCACCCTCCGGCGAAACGCTCTCCGATGCTGACATTGACGGCTTGAAAGCCGCCATTGTCGATACGGGTCTTTCCGTGAGCGAACTGGTTTCCGCCGCCTGGGCCTCCGCCTCCACCTATCGCGGCACAGACTTCCGCGGCGGTGCCAATGGTGGTCGCCTGCGCCTCGCGCCCCAGAAGGACTGGGAAGTGAACCAGCCCGAGCAATTGGCGAAAGTGTTGACCGCCCTGGAAGGCGTGAAAGAAACCGCTTCTTGCAACGTCTCCATGGCCGACCTCATCGTATTGGCCGGTAATGTGGGCGTGGAACAGGCCGCCAAGGCCGGCGGCCACGACGTGACCGTGACCTTCACCCAAGGCCGCGTGGATGCCACGGACGAGATGACGGACGTGGAGAACTTCGAGGTGCTGGAGCCCAAAGTCGATGGTTTCCGCAACTACCAGCCCCGCGACTATGCCGTCTCCGCCGAAAGCCTGCTGGTGGACCACGCCCAACTGCTCACGCTGACAGCACCGGAAATGACCGTTCTGGTGGGCGGTCTGCGCGTCATGGGTGCCAATGTGGACAACCTTTCCCACGGCGTGTTTACGGAGCGCAAGGGTGCCCTCACCAACGATTTCTTCAAAAACATCGTGGATATGCGCATCCGCTGGGCCCCCGTGGACGAGCATGACAGCGTGTTTGAAGGAACCGACGTGGAAAGCGGCGAAGTCAAATGGACCGGCACCCGCGTCGATCTGATCTTCGGCGCAAACTCCCAGCTGCGCGCCCTGTCCGAAGCCTATGCCCAAAAGGACAGCGAAAAGGCTTACGTGGATGCCTTCGTGAAGGCGTGGACCAAGGTGATGAACCTGGACCGGTTTGATCTCAATTAGGGCATTTCACGCCATCAAATGAAGAAGCCGCGCCGGGAAACCGGCGCGGCTTTTTTTGTTTAACCGCTCACTTTCCGCTGTCATCCCTGCGCAGGCAGCATAATCCACTGTCGTTATCCGAAGAGGTGATCGGCACGCTCCATAGTCGTCATCCGCCGACTTGCTCGGCGGATCTTGGCCGTGAGAATTCGGTGCAGAACGCTTAGGGATAGGCCTGTGGACTCACGTTGCAAGTGCAACGGTTTGGTTTTGTTCTTTTGGTGTTTTGAAGTTGATACATGCTCTTGGCTGGTTGTTGTATTGTGTGACGATGGCCCTCAATTGGCTGGGGGATTGGGCATCGAGGTCGGTTTT
>JBCCTO010000046.1:0-24815 GCA_039198355.1 Pseudomonadota bacterium | reverse complement strand
TCCAAATCGTTATTTCTACAAGGTCACGCCATCCGGCGGATTGATTTAGAGCCAAGTGGAGTATGTTCATGCACAATATTTTTTATCTCATCGGCGTTGTGGTCGTCATTCTAGCCGTCTTGTCCCTATTGGGCCTGGCCTGACAATCGAAACCGTATGTGTATGAAAAGACCCCGTTCTTTTAAACTGGGGCCTTTTTTGTGGCATAAAGGGCAACCTGCCGGATCAAATTTCCCAATCGTGGCCGATGGGGGGATGAGGGTCCCGCTTCTTTTCTTCCTCAATCAATTCCTTGGCCTCGGCCATGTCTTGTTCGTCCGCCTCATCCATTTCACGCCGTGGTTCATCTTTTGTCGTGAGCGCCAGCGTGTAGTGCATGGGAAAATGGTCTGAACCCGTGAAGGGCATACGCTGCATGTCCACCAACTGAAAATGGGGGGAATGAAAAATATGATCGAGGGGCCAACGTAAAAAGAAGAAACGCGCATCAAACGTATTGAACATGCCCCTTCCCTCTCGCGGGTCTAAGAGGCGCGAAACGCGCAAAAAACGGCGGGTTGTTCGAGACCATGCAACATCGTTGAGATCACCGCATACAATAACCGGGTCATCATTCTTTCGCACGATCGTGGCAACTTGCATGATTTCCGCATCACGACCCACGGTGGTTTCGTGAATGACAGGCGGCTCGGGGTGGAGCGCAATAAAGCGAAACCGCGCGCCTGTGGGTGTCACGATATCCGCGTGGAAACTGGGCACTTCATCGTTGAGCAAATACTGGATTTGATGATTGGCCAGCCTGAGGCGGGAATAGAGCATCATGCCGTAGCCATTGCTCAAGACAGCCCGCATTGTATGCCGGTAGTGGGACTTTAATTCGTCCAACGCATCGGCCCAAAGCTGATCTGTTTCCATGAATAAAGCCACATCCGGCTCCATGTGGTGGATCAGGTCTAGCGTTTTGCGGGTGTCCTGGTTGCTCTGTTTCACATTGCTCACAAACAGACGCACGTGAGGTGCCTTTTCACCATCTTGGTTTGGCACATAATCCAATGATCGGCGTGGCCAGAGCGGTGAAAAACGAGCGATATGCCATGCTTGAACAAGCACGGACGCCGCAAAGCCAGATGCGATGACAACGCCCCACCCTTCTAAAGGGAAAACCGCCACTGTTGCCAGCAGGCCAACGAGCCCAAGGGTTGCGTTTTGCAAGCGGGGAAAGTCAAAAACGCGATAAAGGCCGTGGGCTGGTGGAAAGAAGGGTAAGAGCGTGGTGATGACACACAGCAGTGATAAGCCCGCTAAAGTGACGGTTGCGAAGCTCCACATGATTTCAGCTCACCGCCAAAAGACTTACAATCCCACCACTCATGCCGCTTGTTTTTTGGATTGCGCACGGGGCTTTGGGTTTTTGCCTTGGGTCAGAGCTGGCCAGCCTTCGCGCTGTTGTGTTCTGTCGCCATCCACATCTTCCGTCTGGTCGTGGAACAGATGCACTTGTGTCTCATAGGGCATATCGATGCCGGCTTTATCGAGGGCCAATTTAACGGCAGTGATGACATTTGACTGCACAAGAATGACATCGCTGCGTTTGGAATCCGTCCACCAACGCACGCGTAACACGACGGAAAAATCGGCCAGTGCCACAGCCAGAACCTCCGGTGCCGGGTCTTGTTCAACTCCATCTACGCCAGCGGTGGCATCGCGCATCACTTCCATGGCCTGCGCAATGTCATCGCCATACCCGATGCCCACATCGTACTGGCTGCGTCGGGTCTCATAGGCCGTGTTAACCAAGACAGCGTTTGTATAGACATCGCTGTTGGGAATGAGAACCACACGTCCGTCATAGGTTTTGATGACGGTGGCGCGGGTCTCAATGCGCTCCACCGTGCCTTCATACCCTTGCGCAATGATTTGGTCGCCCACTTCAAAGGGCTGACGGAAAAGGAGCAACATGCCTGCAAGCCAGTTTTGCAAAATGTCCTTGAACGCAAAGCCGATGGCCACGGAGCCCACACCCAAACCGGCGATTAGATCACCGGGGTTGAGAGTGGGCACCACAATGGTGAGGCCCAGCAGAATGCCGAGACTTACCACCAGATATTTCAAAAAAGATCCAAAGACGCGCCCTAGATTGTTGCGCTCTTTTGCGTGGGCCCACTTCATAAAAGCGCGGCGAACGAGGAGACCCAACACATAAAATACGGCAATCACAATGATAGCCGTTATGATATTCGGCACCAATTTAACGGAACCATCCACCCAGGAATCCAACCGCTCCAAGATGGAGACAGTGCTCACGTCAATTTCGCCGGGCACATCGGTGCCACCAGCAGCATTTGTATTATCGGGTGTATCAGAATTGGGGCTGGTCTGGGCAAAAGCGCGTGTCATGTGGGGGCCTAAATATCTGAAATTGTTTAGACCAAACGCCCCTTCGGGATAGAGTGTTCCCAAGTTCTGCCATGAAGCACGCACTGATTTTTTTGGCTGCGATACGAAATTTATAAAAGAAAAATAGGCGGCATTTTTCAATGCCGCCTCTATTGCTAGGATTTTGACACTTCACTGTGGCTTTTTAAGACGCGATCGCCATCTTCTTGTGTGATGAGATAGGCCGGTTCATCGTTACTGGCATCGCGTGTGACTTCATTGCCTTTTATCGTGCGTGTCACTTTTTCGGTAAAGACCTCGTCGATTTTACCACTTCCTTTGCCATTGCCCCAGTTCCACTCAACCTTGGCGCCTGTGCTGTATCCGCTCATTGCAGGGCCACCTTTCCATTAGGTCCCAGGTCCGGGGTATCGTCGGTCAAATACGCTTTTGTCACTTCCCAACCCATTTTGAAAATTGAGGTGTCATTGTCCCAATACTCGCCCTGAACGGGCCGCACCGTGATAATGGCCACGTCGGCAGTATCCTTGTCGCCGGGGAAAAATGTCTCCGCATAAGGGCCCCACATGTCGTCTACCAGGCCGCGATCGGTGGTGACAGTTGCCACGCCGGAGAGAGACGCGAACTTCATACTGCTTTGGTCAGCAAATGAGAGAGCCATCATGTGTTCTTCGTTGAGCTCTTCCACTTTGGCGGATGTTCGGTCCGTCATAAATCGGATGAGGCCAGCTTCCCGATCAATGTAAGGGGCCATAGGTCTGGAGCGGATCACGTCGCCGTCTACCGTGGAGACCATGCAGATGGACACGCTTTCCACCAGTTCCCAAAAGTCTTCGATCTTTTGCTCGCTCATACTTTACTCCTTTGGTTCGCCGATCGGCCATGATTGGTCAGCGCGGCTTCAAAAAGGTCAACGAACTGTTTTTGACTGTGTTCCGATATTTGAGAGGTCAAATTCGCGCATAGTTTTGCGCTGCCGAGGATATGCGCGCATGATCTTAACGGCCGATATTTTCGCACTTGTTCTGAGTTATTCGGTTTCTGCGCTGGTTATCGCGACATTGGCCGGTGAGCAGTTTTGGAAGAAAGGGGCTTCAGGGGGCGTGTACCCTTGCAAAGCCCAGTTTCTGCGACCAACCGTTAAAGCAACCAAAGGACGATCCCGGTTGCCAAGGACCCGACAGCCAGAAGAGCAGCTATCGTTCCAAAATGGCTGCTGGACACCGGCTCTGCTGCATGGGTATCCAGCCTCTTCACCACTTTTTTGGCATTTCTTTGGGCGGCCCCAAAAATAACCAGGGCAATGATGACAAAAATCGTTGCCACACTCTTGGCAAGCCATGTGGGCTCGGTGGCTCCAAAAATCGCTTTCAATGCAATAGCAATGCCCAGGCTTGCCATACCCGTTCGCATCCAGCCGGCATAGGTGCGCTCATTGGCCAGCACCGTTCGGTCCTCCGCCCAATCGGTGCGATCCTCGGCCATTTCTGTGGAATAATCTTTCGCCATGCTTCCCTTGGCTACAATTTTAGCGAACTGCGCGTGCTTTAAAGGTGGGCGGCCTTAAGGGCGGAAGTTTTCGGCGGGGAGTTCCAGGGTGTAAATGAGATATTCCTTCTCGCTTTGAAGCGTTGCTGCGCCATTCACGGCTTGAGGGACAACCGAGCGTAAAGTGTGCCCGCCAAAGCGCATGTTTTCCGCGTCCATGCCGTCAGCAATATTGTCCTCTTTCCACACAACACGGTAACCCATATCGCCAAAATGCGCTCCCAATGGACCATCGTCACTCTTGCCTGGGGGCTCCATCGCTTCGATATGGATGAAAACGGTACCCTTTGAAGTGCTCCATGCGCCGTGTTTGGCGGCGTTGGAACCCAATTCCTGCACAGCCAATCCCACATGCAAGGCTGCATTGACGTCCAGCACCGGGTTGTCACCCGTGATGTTCAATTGGGACTGGTTCGAAAGAAATGGCTTCAGCTGCCGTCGCAAAAGGTCATGCACCGTCGCCCCATCCCATTCCTGCCGTGTGACAACATCAAGGGAATGGGCAATGGATTGAACGCGTTCGCCAAAGCGTTTCATGAAATCATCGGTGGTCTGCGCATTGGAAACCGTTTGGCGCGCGATGGACTGAACGATGGCCAGCAAGTTGCGCGAACGGTGGCTGACTTCAAGCAGCAGATTTTTCAAATTGGCTTCGCGGCGCCGCAAATCGGTGATTTCGACTGCGGTGCACAACAGACCACGCGGATTACCCGCCTCATCTAAATCAGGATCAATCCACAGATTAAAGGATCGCGTAACACCGTCAAAGGACCCGTCCACTGTGATGCGATTGGTGCGGCGCGTATTCAAGGCATGGCGCTTGGCGGCAATGGTTTTACGGGCCATTTCGGGCGGCATGATATCATCATCCCCCCTCCCTAAAATAAGGTCTGCACTCCAGCCCTTGAGCGGATTTTCAACCCACTGATAGCGCAGCTCAACATCTTGATAAAAGACAGTAATATCGGAACCATCAATCGCTCGCTGAAGCAGAGCACCTCTTGAATTTGGATCTCCTAACGTCATGGCAAACCATACACTACAGTTTCTTGACCCTTGTGGCCGTACTTATCATTGAAAGTACACGTTGAGTTTGCAGTTGCGCTCATCTCGACCATGAATCGAGATGCGCTTTGGTTGACCAAGACTATTACGCAGGCAACGCATTAGCCTTATTATCAAAAAACAGAGCCTGACTAATCAACGCTTTCACATGGTTCTGCTGAAACGGCTTGGTGACCAGGAAAGCGGGTTCCGGCCTCTCTCCCGTAAGAAGGCGCTCGGGAAATGCGGTGATAAAGATGACAGGGACATTGATAGTCTTCAAAATATCGTTCACCGCATCAATGCCTGACGAACCGTCGGCCAGTTGAATATCTGCCAGCACCATGCCCGGCTCTTTTTTAGCAATTTCGTCCAGTGCCTCGCTGTGTGTTCGGGCAAGGCCAGTTACGGAGTGACCCAAATCTTTCACCATTTGCTCAATGTCCATCGCAATAAGCGGTTCGTCCTCAATAATCAGGATGGACGTATTGACCTGCTGTGAAATTTCTCGGCCCGCCTGTGTTAACAAGTGGCCCAGTTCGTCCTCATCGACGCCCAGAATGCGGGCGGCCTCTTCGGACAAAAATTCTTCCACCGTCGTAAGCAAAAATGCCTGACGCGCGCGGGGTGTAATTTGCGTAACACGCCGCTCGGCCGACAATGCGTTTTCGCTTTCCAAATTGACGTCGAGGGATTGCCAAGTGTGGTTGAAAACTCGGTAGAGGTCTTCCCGGGGACGATCACCGATCAGGCTTTTATCAGGATCGTTGACCAGGGTTTCGAGCACGCCCATGACGTAATTGTCACCGCTTTCCTGCGAGCCGGTGAGCGCCCGCGCGTAGCGGCGCAAATAGGGCAAATGGGGAGTGATTTTTTCAGCAACGGACATGCAAGATGTCTCCTGGGCAATAAATGATGCTGCTCGTGCAACGGAATTGATGCAGGAATAATGGTCTGCGCGGCCGAAAGTTCCGCTTTGCATGGAACTAAACGACCGCGTGTTCGTTTTTTGACGTGCATCCGATCAGGTCGGACCTGAGCATGCACGCAATGACCGCGATAAGGCTATGGATCCTCACCGATGACAACAGGCAAAGATGATGACAAACCGGGCCTGGACGCCGAAACGCAGGCACAGCTGGGAAAGAAGCTGAAAGAAGCCTATTCTGACGTCATCAATGAGCCGGTCCCCGATCGCTTCAAGAATTTGCTGGATCAACTCGCTGCCTCGGGTACCGCAGGCAGCAACCAGCAGGATGAAAACTAGGCCATGGCTGTCTCAGACGCACTGAAGGACGAGTTGCTGTCCATCATCCCCAATATGCGCGCCTTCGCGCTATCGCTCACGCGCTCTAGCGACCGGGCTGACGACCTGGTGCAAGAAACCTTGATGAAGGCATGGAATAAATTTCATCTGTTTGAAGAGGGGACCAACCTTAAGGCATGGGTCTTCACCATTATGCGCAACGAGTTTTATTCACAAATGCGCAAAAAGGGTCGGGAAGTTCAGGACAGTGATGGCATTTTTGCGGCCAATCTGGCCACCCATCCGCAGCAGGAGGGCCACATGGATGCCAAGGATTTTCGGCAAGCTCTTGAGTCATTGCCGGAAGACCAGCGGGAAGCGGTCATGCTCATCGGTGCCTTAGGTTTTTCCTACGAAGAGGCGGCGGAAACCATTGGTGTTGCCGTAGGCACGGTCAAAAGCCGTGTTTCGCGCGGGCGGGCTAAACTTATGGATTTGCTGGAAGTGCAGGGGGAATCTGACTACGGCCCCGATGCTGTCTCGATCCGCGTTTTGGGCGCCAATCTGTTGTCTCCAAATCGCTAGAATTTTCTAATCCACAATTTCTTTTAAATTGCTCACGAAAAAGGGCCGGTGATTTTTTTCACCAGCCCTTTTGTTTATGCGTTGCATAATTTACTCAGCGATAATCGACCGCAGCATCCAGAGATTTTTTTCGTGAACGCTGAGGCGCTCCACCAGCAAGTCTTCGGTCACAATATCCTTACGTTCTGCAGCCTCTTCAGCAGTATCTCGCATTTTGCGCACGATTTCCTCGTGGTCGGCAATAAGGTCCTTCACCATATCTTCCGCTGAAAGGCGTTTCGTGCCTGGCTCGCCGAGACCTGAGGCGGGCGCTTTCATGCCCACGGGTGCGAGAAAACCAAGCGCACGGACGCGTTCAGCAAGGACATCAGTGGCTTCGAAAAGATCGTTATATTGCTCCTCCATCATTTGGTGGAGCGAATAGAATAGCGGCCCCACCACGTTCCAATGATAAATGTGGGTTTTGATGAGCAGACTATAGGTGTCTGCCAAAACATGAGACAGGCCATGGGAAATTTGCTCGCGATTATCCTGTCCAATTCCCAATGACATTTCATCAGGGCTTGGCACGGATTTTAATGACGTTTGTGTTGCACTCATTGTAGCACCTCTTAATTTGGGAAACGGTTGGTTCTTATGTTTGAGACCAAAGAGTTCCGAAAACAGTGAAAGCAATAGCCATGAGCGCTAGGCCGACTGTGAGAATGAGGAAAACACGCAGTCCACTCCTGCCTTGACGGGCGTCGCGGGCTTTGACTTTCTCGGTCATAAAAAACTCCTTTGTCCGTATGAACTTGGTGTCAAATGACGGGCTCCTGCCCGCTCATCGTACCCAGGAGTAATGCAACCGCATAGGCGCTGGTTCCGCCGTTTTACCGACCTCGCGGCCGAGCGCGCTTTTGAAGATGGGGAACTCCAACACGAAAAAGCCGTTGGTTTTCGGTCATTATCAAGGGGCACTTTTGTTTCTCGACAGCCCCGAAAAACGAAAAAAGAAAGGATCTACTTAATGGATATCCTACGCCTGTTCCTCTCCATTTTCATTCCGCCGCTGGGCGTGTTTCTCACCGTGGGCATCGGTCTTTCCTTCTGGATCAACCTATTGCTGACACTGCTGGGCTATATTCCCGGCATCATCCACGCGCTTTACGTCATCACACGCAAAAATCAGGTGACAGTGTGAGCGGTCAAGGTCTGCCGGTAGCGGAAACACGTCACGGCCAGGCGCGAGTTACTGCCGACGCGAAGGAAGGCTTTCTTCAGGACCATCATTTGGACCGGTATGAGGAATGGCTGGATTCCAAGTTTAGCGTGGGCGGTCTTCAGTTCGGTTTGGATGGACTTATCGGTTTAATTCCGGTGGTGGGCGATGTGGCCACGACGGGTATTTCGATGGTGTTTCTCGCCGATGCCTGGAAAGCCGGTGCGCGCAAGCGCGTTATGGCCCGCATGGTCGGTAATATCGGCATTGACTTTGTGGCGGGCTCCATACCGGTTGTGGGCGATCTGTTTGATTTTGCCTTCAAATCCAACACCAAAAACCTGCGCCTGTTGCGGCAAGAACGGCAGCGTCTGGCCGCGCTGAAAACACTCGCTAAGCCTGTCTAAAGAAACTGGTTGGTCGGGGGAATTCTAATCCCAACCTTCAATCACGATTTTACCGCGGACATCGCCCCGCTCTACCATTTCATGGGCTTTTCGGATTGTTTCTGCACTTATGGGCGATAAAACGTGATTTGCCGTGGTGCGCAAAGTGCCCGCATCCACCATATCCGCCACACGGTTGAGCAATTTGTGTTGCGCGACCATGTCCGGCGTTTTGTGGATGGGACGGGCAAACATGAATTCCCAGTGCAGACTGGCCGCCTTGGTTTTCATCACCGCCATGTCCATGGGCAGGTCTGTGGCATCGATGGTCACAATGCCCCCCTGGGGGCGGATCAGTTCCACCGCCGTATTCCAGTGGCGCATGTCGTTGAAAATGGCCACATGGTCCACGTAGTCAAAACCCGCCGAACGGGTTTGGGCCACCATATCTTCATGGTGATTGATAATGTAGTCAGCGCCCAGCGCCTTGCACCACTCAACCGTTTCCGGGCGGGACGCGGTGGCAATTATGGTGAGGCCGGCAGTTTTGGCCAATTGTATGCCAACGGAGCCCACACCCCCTGCCCCGCCAATGATGAGAATGCTCTCGCCTGTGTTGGCCCCGTCGGGATCGATACCCAACCGGTCAAAGAAGCTCTCCCAAGCTGTGATGGATGTGAGCGGCAGGGCTGCGGCTTCGGCATTGGAGAGGGTGGCGGGTTTGCGGCCAACAATACGCTCATCCACCAATTGATATTGGGCGTTTGAACCGGATCTTGTGCTGTCACCAGCGTAAAAGACGGCATCACCTGCCTTAAACAACGTGACGTCGGGGCCCACGGCATCCACCACGCCGCAAGCATCGAAACCGAGGATGCGGGGCGTGTCCAGCGCCTCTGTCTGTGCGCGGCGCAATTTGGTATCCACCGGGTTCACCGCAACGGCCCGCACTGCAATGCGCATATCATGGCCTTCAGGCGTGGGCTGTTCCGGTTCGAAATCCATAAAGGCTTTAGGGTCCGAGGCAGGAAGGGCTTTCGTGAAGCCAACGGCTTTCATGTGGGGCATGTGGTCGTCCTTAAGTTCGGTCGGCGGCGGCGGGGTAAACGCCCAAGATGCGGTGATCGGTGCAGAAGAAGCGCATTTCCTCTAATGCCCTGCGTACAGGTTCCTCTTCGGGATGGCCTTCAATATCGGCGTAAAATAACGTGGCGGTGAAGGTGCCGCCGCCCTGATAGCTTTCCAGCTTCGTCATGTTGACACCGTTGGTGGCAAAACCGCCCATAACCTTATAGAGCGCAGCGGGCACATTGCGCACGCGGAAGGTGAATGTGGTGATGGCGGACCCGGCTCCCACAGCTGGCATGGCTGACTGTCGGGAGAGCACCACAAAGCGGGTGATGTTGTCGTCACTATCCTGCACGTTTTCTGCCAGGATGTTCATACCGTAAAGGTCTGCCGCCAAACGGGGGGAAAGGGCGGCAGCGGTGCGGTCGCCCTTTTCCGCAATCATCCGGGCGGCACCGGCGGTATCACCCGCAATGACCCCTTTCCAGCCATTTTCCCGCAGCACTTTGCGGCACTGACCCAGCGCGTGAATGTGAGAATGGACGGTTTTGATGTCTTCCAAGGTGACACCCGGCAAAGCCATGAGTTGAAAATGGATGGGCAGGAAATACTCCCCCACGATGTGCAGGCCGGAATCGGGCAAGAGCTGATGAATATCGGCCACGCGCCCAGCAAGGGTGTTTTCAATGGGAATCATGGCCAGTTCTGATGCACCGGATTTCAGAGCATCAAAGGCATCTTCAAACGTAGGGCACGGCAGAGGTTCCATGTTGGGATAAACATTGCGGCAAGCCGTGTCGGAATTGGCCCCAAATTCGCCTTGAAAGGCGATCTTTTTGCCATCGTCGTTTTGCGTCATCTCAAGTCTCGTTCAGTATGCGGCGGGCGCGATCTAAATCGGCCTGTGTATCCACCCCCAGAGGCACGGTGTCCACTAGTGCTGCATCCACCCGCATTCCAGCTTCCAGCGCGCGCAATTGTTCCAGTCGCTCACGGGTTTCTAACGGCGAAGGGGGCAGGGCAACAAAGCGCGCCAAGGCTTCGCGCCTCCACGCATAAAGGCCGATATGGTGGTACAGGGGCCCCTCCCCCCATGGAGCTGTGGCGCGGGTGAAGTAAAGCGCCCTCAGGCAATCAAAACCGCTGTGACGCCCAGCTTCTGTGCCCACCAGTTTTACAACATTTTCATTGGTGCGCTCATCACCATGAGTGATTTCTGCTGCCAGCGTGGCAAGGGCCACCCCCCCATTGGTCAGCGGGGCAAGGCTGGCACGGATGGACTTGGCATCGATGGTGGGCAAATCGCCCTGCACATTGACCAGCACATCAACCTTGCCGCCCGGATCCAATTTCTCGACAGCCTCAAAAATGCGGTCGGAGCCTGAAGGGTGGTCTTCCCGCGTCATGACCGCTTGAAAGCCGTAGTCTTGAACGGCCTCCAAGACTTCGCGCGTATCAGTGGCGACGACCACGGGACCAATATCTGCCTCAAGGCCCCGCTGGGCTACCTGAACGATCATGGGTTTACCCGCGATGTCGGCCAAGGGCTTTCCCGGTAAGCGGGTGGAAGCCATTCTGGCAGGAATTAAAACAAGAGGATAACGCACTAGTTTTCCTGGTGTTGCGCCTGTGGTCAAAACCCCCTCCCAAAGTCTAATTTTGACCAAAAATAGTGCCAAAAAGTCTCGTGTGAGGGCCTCTTATAGGTGTTGCAACGGCAGAGCAAACCACCTAATTTCCGGCCAAATTCTGGGCGATCAGTGCATGGCATAATTTTCGTTCAGGTCCTTTTTGCGATTTTGGAGCCTGACGCAATGGACTCATTTGAGTGGAACAAGATTTTCGGCGCTGGCCTGGCGGCTGCCTTCGTGGTGCTGGGCCTCAACTTTATGTCCGACGGCATATTCAGCGACGGCGCGCCGGAAACAGCTGGTTTCGCCATTGAAGGCGGGCCAGTGGAAACCACTGCGGCAGCCCCTGCTGAGCCTGAGGGTCCAGAACCCATCGCACCCCTGCTGGCCTCAGCCGATATTGCCGACGGTCAAAAAATCGCGCGCAAATGTGCTGCGTGCCATGTTTTCGTGGAGGGTGGTCAAAACAAGGTTGGCCCCGGTTTATACGGTATCGTGAACCAGGCAATCGCCAGCGTGGAAGGCTTTGGCTATTCCTCCGCATTGAAAGCCTATGGCGACGGCAAGGTGTGGAGTTATGAGGAGCTTAACGGCTTCCTCTACAAGCCCAAGGCCCACGTGAAAGGCACGTCCATGGGTTTTGCAGGCATCAAAAAAGACGACGAGCGGGCGGCCATGATCGCCTATCTGCGCAGCCTTGCAGCCGAGCCGGCACCTCTGCCTGCCAGCTAAGCTGCCTGTTGAAAATGAACGATAGGCCGGCCTTTTGGTCGGCTTTTTTTGTGTCCAAAGCGAAGCATCGCATTACAAAACCGTTATTTTCCTCGCGGCGCTGTGACAGCGGGGCCGCTTGACGGCCACAATTGCATTATCCACTTTCCTGCAACCCTTTAAGAGGTGCTCGCGTAGTACCTTGAATGCCGTATTTTGCAGGACACGCTATGCGCAAAAGCCCGTTTGCCCTTCCCGCCCGCCTCCTTGGTTTTTCTCTCTTCGCGACCGGGCTTCTGCTGGCCCCAGTCAATGCAGAAGAGCCGGAATTCAAAACCACTGTCTCCTTGATCGGCAAGTCGAAATATGATGGCGGTTTCGAGCATTATGACCATGTGAACCCCAGCGCCCCCAAAGGCGGCAGGCTCAACCAATCAGTCCAGGGCACGTTTGACAGTTTTAACCCGTTTATCGTGCAAGGCACGGCGGCGGCAGGGCTCAACGCGGCGGGTGGGCTGCTCTGGGACACGTTGATGGAAAAAGGCGTTGATGAACCCTCTGTCAGCCATCCGCTGATCGCGACCAGTTTTTCCCACCCGGATGATTATTCCTCTGCCACCTACCGTCTCGACCCGCGTGCCCGTTGGCATGACGGAGAGCCCATTCAGGCTGACGACGTGAAATGGTCCTTAGAGCAGATGAAAGAGCATTCGGCATTCTACAACCGCTACTTTGCCAATGTTACGGAAGTGCGTATCGACAGCCCCACCCAGCTGACTTTCATGTTTTCCGAAAAAAACAACCGTGAACTGCCGCTCATTTTGGGCGATTTGCCCGTGCTGCCCAAGCATTGGTGGGAAGGCACTGATGCCGAAGGCAAAAAACGCGATTTCACCGCCAGCACGCTGGAGCGGCCTTTGGGGAGTGGCCCTTACAAGATCGGCGCGTTCGACGCTGGAAGCAGCATCACATGGGAGCGGGTGGAAGACTATTGGGCTGCCGATACGCCGACCCGGAAGGGGCGGTATAATTTTGATGAGCGCCGCTACACCTATTTGAAAGACCCCAATGCTATTTGGGAGGGCTTCAAAAAAGGCGGGCTAGAGGATGTTCGTCTTGAGAACCGCGCGGAATATTGGGCGCGGCGCTATACCTTCCCGGCGGTGGAACGGGGTGATGTGAGGCGCGAGAGTTTCCCTGAAACATCAGGCCACGCCATGCAGGGCTTTTTCCTCAACACACGCCGCCCGCAATTTGCCGACCGGCGGGTTCGCAAAGCGCTCACCTGGGCCATGAATTTTGAAGACATGAACAAGAACCTGTTCTTCAACCAGTATCGGCGCATCAGCAGTTATTTCGGCGGCACAGAGCTGGCTTCCACCGCCCTGCCCACCGGGCGCGAGTTGGAAATTTTGAAAGAGTATGAAGCGGACCTTCCGCCAGAAATTTTCAAAGAACCGTTTGAACTGCCAGTCTACGAAGACCGCCGTTCAGAACGCCGGCATCTGAGGACCGCCTTCGACTTGTTGAAAGAAGCGGGTTGGGAGCGGAAGGGCAATCAGCTTGTGAATGCTCAAGGGGAGCCGTTTAAGTTGGAGATACTGGGCGCCAGTCCCACCAGCGAGAAGGTGAATGCGCCGTGGATCAACAGTCTGCGCCGATTGGGTATCGATGCCACATTCCGCGTGGTGGATGTATCACAATACATCCAGCGTGTTCGCAGCTTTGACTATGATGTGATTTCCAGCGGTATTCGCCAATCCCAATCCCCCGGCAATGAACAGCGCAGCTATTGGTCCAGCGAAGCCGCAGACCAGCCCGGTTCCCGTAATCTGTTTGGGGCGAAGGATAAAACCATTGATGCCCTGATCGAGCGTATCATCTTCGCCAAAGACCGGGCGGAACTGGTGGCGACAACAAAGGCTTTAGATCGGGTGCTGCTGTTCAACTATTACACCGTGCCCCAATGGTATCTCGACACATCCCGCGTGGCCTATTGGGACAAGTTTGAAATTCCCAAGCCACAGCCCTCCTATTTGGGCATCGATTTGGAAAGCTGGTGGATCAACCCGGAAAAAGCCAAAGCGCTGACCATCAGTAACTAGGCCCAGAGGAGGTTTTGATGACGCTGACCCGCCGCCAATTTGGCCAAATCAGTTTTGCTGCCCTTGTGGGCGGGCCTGCCTTTTTGCAAGGCACGATCTCTCTCGCTGGCAATCCAACGCGTAAACCCTTGCACGGCCTGTCTGCCTTCGGCGATTTGAAATACGGGCCGGACTATACGCATTTTGAGTATCTCAATCCCAACGCCCCAAAGGGCGGTCTGATGAATTTTGGCATTCCCAATTGGGCGTTTAACCAAAATCCTCAGACTTTTGACACGTTCAACACGCTGGTGCTGAAGGGCAATGCGCCGCCGCGCATAGAGCTCATCTATTCAGCTTTGATGACGACGGCGCTGGATGAACCCACGGCCCTTTATGGCGCGGTGGCGGAAAGTGTGGAGATTTCTGAAGACCGAAACTCCTATCTTTTTCGCCTTCGATCAGAACCCCGCTGGCATGATGGCACGCCGCTGACGGCGGAGGACGTGGCTTTCACCTACACTTTATTGAAAGAGAAGGGCCATCCGCAGATCGCGCTAATCCTGAAGGACCTGGTCTCTGCAACCGTGGAACAGGGAAATGCTGTGCGCCTGACATTTAATGGCGACCAGTCCGATCGCACCATTCTCTCCGCAGCCTTGTTGCCCATCCTCTCAAAAGCCTATTACGCCACGCGCACTTTTGAAGACACAACCATGGAAATCCCGCTTGGGTCTGGTCCTTACAAGGTGGGCCGGTTCAACGCTGGCAGTTTCATTGAGTATGATCGGGTGGCCGATTATTGGGCGGCTGATATGCCATTTACGAAGGGGGCCAATAATTTCGACACCCTGCGGGTGGAGTTTTATAAAGAGCGCCAACCCGCCTTTGAGGCGTTCAAAAAAGGGGAAATTCTTGTGCGGCAGGAATTCACCTCCAAAACTTGGGCGACGGAGTATGACTTCCCTGCCGTTCAGGAAGGCCGGGTGAAGAAAGAGCTGTTTCCCAGCGAAAGAAATGCCTCTTTCCAGGCATGGGCCGTAAACAAACGACGGGCCAAATTTGCAGATCCGCGCACGGTACAGGCCATCGATTTATGTTTTGATTTTGAGTGGACCAATCAGAACCTGTTTTACGGGGCCTATGAACGGGGCTCCTCGTTCTTTCAAAACTCACCTTTTAAGGCGACGGGTAAGCCCAGTGGCGAGGAGTTAGCGCTGCTCCAGTCTTTGACCAATGCGCCGGATGAAAGTGTTTTTGGAGATGCCCCCGCCCCTGCCGTTTCCGATGGCAGCGGCAGTGACCGTCGGCTGTTGCGGCAAGCCAATGATCTTTTACGCCAAGCCGGATGGCAGCGGCAGGGCACGCAGTTGGTGGACAGTGGAGGTAATCCCTTCACCATCGAAATTCTCATTCGCTCCCCCACTTTTGAGCGAATTTTGAACCCGTTCATCGCCAATATGAAACGGCTCGGCATAACCGGCTCCATACGGCTGGTGGACCCGGCTCAGTTTCGCCAGCGGCTGGATACGTTTGATTATGACATGGTGGGCCGCGCCCAAAATCTCGGTGCCCTGCCCACGCCCACCGGGCTGGAGGACAATTTCCATTCCCGCAGTGCAGACCGCAATGGCAGCGCTAATCTTTCAGGCCTCAAAAACGCGACGGTGGACGAGTTGATCGACCGGATCGCCAAGATTGATAATGAAGCGGAACTGACGGTTCATCTGCGCGCTCTCGACAGAGTCTTGCGTTCAACGCATAGCTGGATTCCAAATTGGAATTCCGCGAATCACCGCGTGGCCTATTGGGATATGTTCGGGCGCCCGCCCGCCAAGCCGGATTACGGCTTTCCCATTGAGCGCATGTGGTGGCTGGACGAGGCCAAGGCAAAAGCCATTGGCAAGGCGTAAAGCACGGCAGCGCGGTAAAAAGGGCTAGAGCCACATATGGGTGCCTATATCCTTCGACGCCTGCTGCTGATGATCCCCACCATTTTGGGCATCATGCTGCTGTCCTTTGCCGTCATTCAGTTTGCCCCGGGCGGGCCGGTGGAACAGGTGATTGCTTCTTTGCAAGGCCAGGGTGGTGATGGCACCGACCGTATTACCGGCGGTGGCAGCGATTTTGTCGGCGATACAACGGACCAATCAACGGGTCTTTCGGGGGAGGGCTCCTCCAAATATCGCGGGGCGCAGGGGCTGGACCCGGAATTCATCGAAAAGCTGGAAAAGCAATTTGGCTTCGACAATCCGGCCCATGAGCGGTTTGCCTTGATGATCTGGAACTATGCCCGTTTCGATTTCGGCGAGAGCTATTTCCGCTCCATCACGGTCATTGATCTCATTTTGGAGAAAATGCCCGTCTCCATATCGCTGGGGCTTTGGATTACGCTCATTTCCTACGGGGTTTCCATTCCGTTGGGCATTCGAAAAGCGGTGAAGGATGGATCCAAGTTTGACGTTTGGACGAGCGCCGTTATCACCATCGCCTATGCGGTGCCGGGTTTTCTATTCGCTATTCTCTTGATCGTCCTGTTTGCGGGCGGTTCGTTTTACGACTGGTTTCCACTGCGCGGGCTGGTGTCAGACAATTTTGCGGAATTGTCCTGGTATGAGAAGATTATTGATTACTTCTGGCACCTCACCCTGCCGCTCATCGCTTTGGTGCTTTCTGCCTTCGCCACAACCACGCTTCTGACCAAAAACGCCTTTTTAGATGAAATTAAAAAGCAATATGTTGTGACGGCGCGGGCCAAGGGGCTGAAGGAGCGGGATGTGCTTTACGGCCACGTTTTCCGCAACGCCATGCTGATTGTGATTGCCGGATTTCCGGGCGCGTTTATCTCGGCCTTCTTCACCGGGTCGCTGGTGATTGAAGCGATCTTCTCCCTCGATGGGTTAGGCCTTCTTGGCTACACATCTATCATTCAGCGGGATTATCCGGTGGTGTTTGCCACGCTTTATATCTTTTCTCTGATGGGGCTGGTGGTGTCGTTGATTTCGGACATCACCTATACACTCATCGATCCCCGCATTGATTTTGAAAAGCGGGATGTGTGATGTCAGCCATTGAACAGGGAACACCTTTAGCAAAGACAGCCCCGTCTGGCGGGGATGAGTTTGTTCACCCCGATGATCTGGTGGTGACCGCACCGCCGCCAAAGCAACGGCTGTCCCCCATCAACCAGCGGCGCTGGGCGAATTTTAAGGCCAATCGACGGGGCTACTGGTCCCTGTGGATTTTCGCCATTCTGTTTGTGCTATCGCTGTTTGCGGAATTCATCGCCAATGACCGGCCCATTCTGGTCTCCTACAAGGGAGAGCTACTGTATCCGGTTATGGTGGATTATCCCGAAGAGAAATTTGGCGGTTTCCTGCCCGTCACCGACTACCGCGACCCGGTGAATATCGAAGAGATTGAAGCCAATGGTTGGATGCTGTGGCCGCCCATTCGCTATTCCTACCGCACGGTGAATAATGAAATTCCGGCCCCCGCCCCGTCCAAACCCACATGGATGCTCTCTGCGGAAGAGGCTTGCACGCGCTATGACAAGGGTGTGGACGACCCCCTTTGCACGGCGGGCAATTTCAACTGGCTGGGTACCGACGATCAAGCCCGGGATGTGCTGGCGCGGTTGATTTACGGCTTCCGCATTTCCGTGCTGTTTGGGCTGGTGCTCACCTTTTTCTCTGCCATCATTGGCGTCTCGGCGGGGGCTGTGCAGGGCTATTATGGCGGCTGGACGGACCTTCTGTTTCAGCGCTTCATCGAAATTTGGACCTCCATGCCGGTGCTGTTCCTGCTCATCATCATCGCGTCTGTACTGCCACCGGGCTTTTGGATTTTGCTGGGCATCATGCTTTTGTTTTCATGGACGGCCTTTGTGGGCGTGGTGCGGGCAGAATTTTTGCGGGCGCGTAATTTTGAATATGTGCAGGCGGCGCGGGCGCTGGGTGTGGGCAATGGCACGATTATGTTCCGCCATCTCTTGCCCAACGCCATGGTGGCAACGCTCACCTTCCTACCCTTTATCATCTCGTCTTCCATCGGCTCCCTGACCACGCTGGACTTTCTGGGCTTCGGCCTGCCGCCGGGGTCCCCTTCGCTGGGCGAAATGCTGCAACAGGGTAAGAACAACCTGCAATCGCCCTGGCTGGGCCTGGCGGGCTTTGCGGTCATTTCCATCATGCTGTCTCTACTGATTTTCATCGGCGAGGCCGTGCGCGATGCGTTTGACCCGCGCAAGACTTTTGCGTGAGGGGAGTACGGTGAAGTTCATATCCAGCCCCCCACCCAAAACGCTTCGCGTTTTGCCCTCCCCTCCAGTGGGAGGTCAGCGGACGCACGATCTTGCCACAGCGACACCTCCCACCGGAGGGGAGGTGGAAGCCTGCATGGCAGGGTTCGGGTGGGGGGCGCGATATTCCCGATCTATTGGGAGTTCCAAGTGACCAACCGCCTCCTAGACGTAAAAGACCTCTCAGTCGCCTTCACCACATCCGGCGTCACCAAAACCGTGGTGGACCGTATCTCCTTCCACATCGACAAGGGGGAGACGGTGGCGCTGGTGGGGGAGTCCGGTTCCGGCAAGTCGGTTTCCGCGCTCTCGGTTTTGAAACTGCTTCCCTACCCCATGGCCAGCCATCCCTCCGGCCAAGTGTTTTTTAAGGGGGATGATCTGCTGGACGGGGAAGAGAGCGACCTGCGGGCCGTTCGGGGTGATGACATCACCATGATCTTTCAGGAGCCGATGACGTCCCTAAACCCGCTGCACACAATCGAACGGCAGATTGGGGAGGTTCTCAAACTCCATCACGGGATGACCGATGATGAAGCACGGACCCGGACCTTGGAACTGCTCAATCAAGTGGGCATACGCGACCCCGAGAAACGGCTTGGGGCCTTTCCCCACCAAATGTCCGGCGGGCAGCGGCAGCGGGTGATGATCGCCATGGCACTGGCGAACGAGCCGGAATTGTTAATCGCAGACGAACCCACCACCGCGCTGGATGTGACGGTTCAGGCGCAAATCCTCCAATTGCTGGGCGAGTTGAAGGCCGAACGCGGCCTCTCCATGCTCTTCATCACCCATGATCTGGGTATTGTGCGCAAGATTGCCGACCGGGTCTGCGTGATGAATGGCGGGAAGATTGTGGAACAGGGGCCAACAGAAGAGATCTTCGAGAACCCGCAGCATCCCTACACCAAACATCTGCTGGCGGCCGAACCGCAGGGCGAGCCGCTGGCATTGAAACCAGATGCGGAGACCATCATCGAGGCGGAGGACGTGAAAGTCTGGTTCCCCATTAAGGCGGGTTTCCTACGCCGCACGGTGGACCATGTGAAAGCGGTGGATGGCATCGATCTTTCCCTCAAGGCGGGCCAGACATTGGGGGTAGTGGGTGAATCCGGATCCGGCAAAACAACACTGGGCCTGGCGCTGACGCGAATGATTTCATCTCAGGGCCGGATCGGGTTTGTGGGCAAGAATATCAATGAATATTCGTTCAAGGATATTAAACCCCTGCGCTCCGATATGCAGATTGTGTTTCAGGACCCTTATGGTTCCCTGTCCCCGCGCATGTCAGTGACAGATATCATCGCCGAGGGTCTAAAGATTCATAAGCCGGAACTGTCCCGGGCGGAGATGGAAGATCGGGTGTCTTCGGTGCTGGAAGAGGTTGGGCTGGAGCCGGCGGTGCAATCTCGCTATCCGCACGAATTCTCCGGCGGTCAGCGCCAGCGCATGGCCATTGCCCGCGCCATGGTGTTGGAGCCCCGCTTTGTGATGTTGGATGAGCCCACTTCCGCATTGGATATGAGCGTACAAGCCCAGGTGGTGGAATTGCTGCTGCGGCTGCAAGAGGAGCGCAATTTGGCCTATCTGTTCATCAGCCACGACCTGAAAGTGGTGCGCGCGCTCGCCAATGATGTGATGGTGATGCAGCTGGGCAAAGTGGTGGAATACGGCCCTTCTGCCCAGATTTTTGACACCCCCCAGACGGACTATACGCGCGCCCTCATGGCCGCCGCCTTCGATCTGGAGACGACGGCGACAGGGGCGGTGGCACAATAGATGGCCGATCAGGAAGGCCTCCAAGACACTGCCCTCCCGGTGGAGATTTTAGATCGTTCCATCGAATTTGAAGGCTTTCGCACCGTCACGTCCCAAACCTATCGCGAGACTGAAAGTGGGCGGCAGGCGCGGCGGGAAATCGTTGAAGCGCGGCAAGCGGTGGCAGTGGTGGCCCATGATCCCGTGATGGACCGTCTCGTGCTGATCCGCCAGTTTCGCCTGGGCGCGCAGATGGGTGTGGGCAGGGGGATGAGCGTGGAAATTGTGGCCGGGCTGATTGATCAGGGCGAGGAGCCACTCACCACCGCCTATCGCGAGTTGAAAGAAGAGACAGGGCTTTTCGCCTCCCACATGGAACCCCTTTGTCAATTTCTCACAACACCGGGCATGACAAACGAAGTGATTCACTTGTTTTACGCCCGCGTGGATGCCAGCGATTTAGCCAGTGAAGCGGGCGAGGAAAGTGAAACGGAGCAGACCTTTCCGTTCACCTGCACGCTGGAGGAAGCCCTCACCGCCTTGGATGAAAACGCCCTCTATAACGGCATTATCATGGTGGGCCTGCTATGGTTTGCCCGCCACCGGGAGCGTCTGGTGGAGGCTCCGTCTTGACCAAATTAGATATTCTGGTGAGCGGCCAAGTAAGCCAAGCGGAGCGGGCGGCTTTCCTGGACGTGTTTGGCAAACGTATTGCCGAAGAACCGGCAGAAAGCGTTCGTTATGCCGCCTGTTGGGGCCCCGAACCGGGCCTTCTCGCCAAACTGCCTTCTCTTGAAGTTATTTTCTCTCTCGGGGCGGGCGTAGATCATCTTCTGCGTGATCCAGATTTGCCGGATGTGCCCATCGTGCGTTTTGTGGACCCGGACCTCACAGGTCGCATGGTGGAATATGTTGTTTTGCAATGCCTCATGCACCTGCGCCGTCAGCGCGATTATGATGACAGCCAAAAGGCACGCCGGTGGGAGCCACGGGCCATGCCCACCGCCAGTGAAATGACGGTGGGGATATTAGGCTTTGGCAATTTGGGCCAGGCCTGTGGCAAGGCGCTTCAGGCGGTGGGTTTTCAGGTGCGCGGTTTGAACAGGAGTAAGCGTCACGTGCTGGGTTTTGAGACATTCGGCAGCGGCCAAATGGCAGCGTTTCTGGAGGGCTCCGACATGCTGGTGAACCTCATGCCCTACACACCCCAGACGGATGGCATGCTCAATACGCACCTCATTGATGGCCTCAGGCGCGATGGCCCGCTCATCGCGCCGGTGCTCATCAATGCAGGGCGCGGGGGTAGTCAGGACGAAGATGATATCGTGACGGCCCTGCAAGAGGGGCGCTTATCCGGCGTTTCGCTGGACGTATTTCGCACGGAACCCTTGCCCGAGCATTCCCCCCTGTGGGGCGCGCCCGGGGCAATCATCACGCCCCATGTGGCAGCGGTCACCAGCCCCAAAGCCATGGCCCGCTATGTGGCTACGCAGTTGGACAGGCTGGCGGTTGGTCAGCGGTTGGAAAATGTCGTTGACCGCGACCTTGGGTATTGAGCCTCCCCTATCTACTCTTAGTGCTGTTGTAGAGCACTGGGCAGTTAATCTGAATCAAAACGAGATGCCTCTCAAACAGGAATATGCTGTTTTTGACGCGTTCCTGTTTCAAATGGAATGCGAGATCCTTTAATCAAAGTCCTGAGCGCAAGCATCGCAGAGGGTTGTGATGGAGACCCGGGGAACGAAATAATTGGTGTAGTTGAACTTCGCCTTATCCTCGCCACCGGGCAGATAATCGGATCCAAACAGCGTTGCGTATTCCATGTAGCCGTGGGTCACCACCACAAAACTGTTATTGTTCCGGTTTTTCAGATCATCCGGCATGCGGTCATAGACTTGGCCGACCGAAGGCACATCCAGCCCCTTCATATCTTCTCTATTGGTGACCGCCCAAAGCACCACCGGGCCAGTGCTTTCGCTCAATTGAATACCAG
The DNA here is from genome assembly GCA_039198355.1 of Pseudomonadota bacterium. Taxonomy (GTDB): domain Bacteria; phylum Pseudomonadota; class Alphaproteobacteria; order Rhizobiales; family Rhizobiaceae; genus Pseudahrensia. Next base: position 2,863 of record JBCCTO010000046.1, on the reverse strand, counting down.
CAACGTAGAGCAGAAGCTTGGCGCTGCTGGGCACCATGTAGTCTGCGGCTGCAAAAGCGTCCTTCACGGCGTTTTGATCCACCGCAGGCGCTTGGGAGATGAGATCGGACACGGTTGAAGTGGCCTTGCCTACGGTAGTCGAGGCATTCTCAGTGTTCAAAACGCTGGATGTGCCCAGCAGAAGTGCCAGCAAAAACGGAGCGGCGAAGGCAAACTCCACCAGGTTGACCCCCGATTCATCCTTGGCAAAGGCGCGAAACTTGTCGTTCAGATCGTGCAAAAAACGGGTCATCAGAAGGGCTCCGTGCGGAAGGCTGAAACCGCCATCATCATGCGCTTGTTACCCACCCAGGTTTTGGTGGAGGTGTTGGCGTAGTCCATGAGGTTCTCCCATTCGTAGAAGACACGAACCACATTGATGGTCAGCCGCCCGCCCGAATCGAAAGAAAACTGGTCCGGGTCCAGACCACCATCATCATTGGGGTCGGCTTCATCAGGCTCTGCAAATCCGGGCGTACCTGGCGCATCGCCAAATTCTGACACCACGCGCACATCCACGATCAGCTTGTCGCAATCGAAAAGGATGTCCATGCCAGAGTAATCGCAAAGCCGATCTTGAAACGCCTTCTTGGCTGCGGCCGTATCCGTATCAGTGGGCCCGGAACGCACAACAAGTTCCCCGACCCGGATCTGGCGAGCCACCGCATCGGTGGACATGGCCAGCACCTTGTTGGCGAAATAGCTCAACCCCATCTCGAAGATGAACATGAGCAACATGAAGAACGGCAGGGCAACGATGGCAAATTCCACCGCTGCCACACCCTCTTCGTCGCGCCGGAAGCGAGACAACAGCGAGCGGCGCTGGTGACGGTTGGGTGGACGTGCCTGCGACAGGCTCTTACCCCGGGGGGCACACCACCGATTTTCAAGATATGAGCGCACCATGCCTGCCATCCCGTGCCTTTTGTTGCGCACAGTTTGACCGACAAATGTAAAAACCGGGTTTGGTGATAGGCTGAATTTTGAGCCTTTAATTCACTATACGTTAAGGCTACTGGCCTTTGGAAAGCGCAGCGCGGTCGTTGATCTGCTTCATGCTGTTTTGAAACTGCTCCGCGTTATCACCCACGGTCACCGTGTTTTCGCAAACCGGTGCGCAGGCTAACGTTTCGCGGCTGGCTTGCCGATAAATACGCACCATGTTGGTCTCATGGCTTTGCACGACGACGGTTTCATCCACAATCACATCGCCATCGGCATCCAGGATGATGAGATTGGTGATGCCGAAATTGCGGCCGGTGAGCACAAGTGTGCGCGCGTCCTGTATTGTTGCATCCACAATGGAGGGGTTGCCGATGATGATCGTGTCGGCAGGCTTGGCGATGCGCACCACCTTGGCCTTATCCACAATCACGTTAAGCGCTTTCGTCGCCTCAAAGCCTTCATTGGCCGCTTTTGCTGGCGCGAGGTCTAAAACCAGCGGGGTGGCAATGCATAACAAAAATGCCAAACCGCCAAGCGGACGGAACACTCGCGAGCGCACGATTTCGGGAAACACCATACTCAAACCCCAAAACAAAAACCTGCACCTATGATGCGCAAAAATGGTGAATTTGCCGTTAAACAGGGCTCACGCGCCGCATAAGCAGAAAATTGCCCATATACTTCTCTATAGCGTCCAGCCTATCGGCGGCTAACGTGTAGCGGAGACGGGCATTTGAGCCATTGGATTTACCGCTTTTTCACCCTGCTCCACGCCTGGGCAAAGTAATGTTTCGCTAAGGCTGTTTTTTAAGTGGTTCTCAAAATTCCATGGCTAGATTGAGCTTCACCGAACGGAAAAAAATCAAACCGACGGTTTTGCTGTAACACGTGGAGTAAGGGATTAAATCCATGACCAACCTGAAAAAATTCTTCAAAGACGAATCCGGCGCAACGGCTATCGAATACGGCCTGCTCGCTGCACTGATTTCCATCGTTGCAGTGGGTGCTTTCACCACGGCTGGTTCGAACCTGAACGCCGTGTTTGAGACTGTGACGTCCAAACTGGCCGTTTCCGGCGCTGGATAAGCACTCTCGCTTTATAGCGATTGTACCGGGCCGCCCTGCACACGCAGGGCGGCTTTTTTTATGGGCAAGGCTCATATGTACTTTAAGGGCAAGGCCCATGGGCTCAAAGGGTGCAGTGGGCACTTAACCGTTGTTTAGGCGCTTGCGCCTACTTTCAAAGAAACAGTCTCTTCGCCGGAGTGTATGCCATGGGTGAAACCCTCGGCCTTGCTGCCCTCGTCATCTTCCCCCTCTGCATGGTGTTTGCCACCATTTACGACGTATTCACCATGACCATCCCCAACCGCATCACGCTGGCTCTGGTGGTGACCTATGCTGTGCTCGCGCCATTCTCAGGACTGGCTTTTGCAACAATCGCTTGGAGCATTGCTATTGCCTTTATCGTGCTGGTGGTTGGCTTTGCCCTCTTTTCCTTTGGGGTGATGGGGGGCGGCGATGCGAAATTGCTGTCCGCGTCGGCCCTGTGGTTCGGCTCTGCCTTCACACTTGAATATATCGTCATCGCCAGCGTTTTGGGGGGCCTGTTGACGCTGTTCATCATAATAGCCCGTTCCATGCCCGTGCCGCCACGTTTGATGAACGTCCATTGGATTACACGGCTGCATGACAAGAAACAGGGTGTGCCCTATGGCGCGGCTCTAGGCCCCGCAGCCCTCATCGTCTTTGTGGACACGCCCTGGATGAGCCTTGCGGCGACCGGCACGATGCTTGGATAGTTTTGCGCCCAAAACCCGGTTTATTGCGCCGCTCCGCCTTAAGTGTCGGAGCGGTTTTGCATTTTAAGGCAAGGGGT
>JBCCTO010000045.1:0-25080 GCA_039198355.1 Pseudomonadota bacterium | reverse complement strand
GTTGTTACACCGCCGCCCGGGCCCAAAGCCTGAGCCGGCGGCGCCAGCAGCGCAACAAGTCGCGCTTCAAACTGGTGCGCCAGCCGGAGCTTCTGTCACACGTGGTCGACCGCCTTGCGATGGGATGGTCTCCACAACAGCCAAGAGCATGTATCAACTTCAAAACACCAAAAGAACAAAACCAAACCGTTGCACTTGCAACGTGAGTCCACAGGCGGATCTTCGTCGTTGGATAATGGAATGACAACGCAACCATATAGGCCGGTCAAGCTGGTCTATGACGAGATTATTGTAGGCCTTTTATGACCGACCGCCTCGCCTTCATCACCGCCCGTGATGGGCTAGAAACAGACCAGCGGGAAGGCGAGGCCCTCGTCTTCCTGCACGGATTCGGCGGTGTAGCTGCCCAATGGCAGGGCTGGCTGAACTCTTTCGCCCCCCACATCAAAACCCTCGCTTTCGATTTACCCGGTCACGGTGCATCGCTGGACTATCCGGGTTTCGGCCCGCCTAAAGTGGCAGCTCGCGCGGTGTTGGCGGACACGGCAGACATGGGTTTCGAGCGGCTGCATCTCGTGGGCCATTCCATGGGCGGAGCCATCGCCTCGCTCATGGCACTCTTTGCCCCGGATCGCATCGCCAGCATGACCCTGCTGGCCCCCGGCGGCTACGGTCCCGGCATCAATCACGGTCTTCTCACCCGCTGGGCGGGCGCGTCGGAACGGGAAGAGATCGCAACCCTGCTGCCAAATTTCTTCGGTCCTGACTACGAGATTCACACCAAACTCGTGGACTTCACCACCACAGCCCGCCAGCGCGAAAACCTCACTGACCGCTTGCAAGAAATCGCCAAAGGGCTGGCGCGCGATGGCGTCCAGGGCCAATTACCGGTGGACGACATAATGGCATTGGACATTCCAAAAGCCGTGATCTGGGGCACCCATGACCATGTTTTGCCCGTTGACCAGGCCTATTCTTTGCAACTCATGGCAGATCAGGGCCTAGTGTCGCTCCACATCGTAAACAAAATGGGCCACTCCCCAGCGGAGGAAGCGCGCGGGCTGGTGACCGAGATTATTCAGGGTCATCTGGGGCTGTAAACGCTATGAGTTATTTCGACCACGGCTTTGAAGGCCCCATCTGCTGGCACGATGTGGGGTCCGACAAATATCAATATGCCGTAGTCTATCTGCCGGAAGACTTGGTGGGTGATTTACCGCTGAAAGAGCATCCCCGTTTGCGGGTGGAAGGCGAAATTGCCGAAATGCCTTTCAACGGCGCGTGGATACCTGCAAAGGGCATCTGGTATCTTATGGTGCCCAAGGAAATTAGAGAAAGTGTGAGCCTATCAGTGGGCGACATGGTGGAGGTGCGTTTTTCCGTGGCCGATCAGGACCATGTTGATATGCCGGACGAGCTGATCGCTTTACTGAAACAAGACAAAGCCTTCGCCAAACGTTGGGATGCCCTCACTCCAGGCAAGCAACGTGGGTATGCCTATCTCGTGTCTTCTGCCAAACAGAACGCTACGCGGGTAAAGCGGGCGCAGAAGGCCGCTGATTTACTGGCAAAGGGCCTAGGCCCTAACGGTCGTCCGCTGTGAAACGCCCCATCGTCATTAGTTTTTGGTTAACCATAATTTCCTCTAAGATAGGGACACGCTTTTCGGGGAAAATAGAGCGCTTAACCATCGCGCATCGCCTCCCCCAACCGCGGTGAGGGAAAAAATGAGAAACTGTTTGATTGCAGCTTTTATGGCCACGCTCATTGCCACGGCTACACAAACGCCGGCAACTGCCCAACGCGCGGATACACTGGCAGCCCTGCTTTCCCAATCGGCGGTGAAATACTCCGCCCGCTCTTTCCCCACCGAGCGCTTACGCAAAGCCTATGAAAATCGAGGTTTCGTGCCCCTTTGGCTCTCCGGCGGGCGGCTCAATGTAGAAGGGGAGGCGCTGGTGGATGCGCTCTCCAATGCCTACCGCGACGGGCTGGATTCCAGCGAATATCTCGGCGGTCTGCGCGGCTTTTCCCAGGTGAATGGTGAGGAAGACGCGGCGCGGTTGGAATTGGCCCTCAGCCACGCCTTCCTCACTTTTGGCCACGATCTCTATTCGGGCATCACCACCCCTTCAGTGACGGACCCAAACATCGTCATCAAACGCAAAAGAGTGGATGCAACCCAATGGCTGGAAGGCGCGGCGCGCAACGGGGTGGATGCCATGCTGCGCACCCTGCGGCCCAATCACCCCCAATATGCCCAATTGCGCCAAATGCTCTCCGGTTACCGCTCACTTCTGCTGCGCGGCGGCTGGCAACCCATTTCCCAAGGCGGCCCGCTGAAGCCGGGCATGAGCGACCCCCGCGTGGCGGAAATTCGCCAAAACCTCTCCGCCCGAGGCTATGACAGCCTCAACACGGATGATCTCAATTTCTTTGATGATGGCCTTGTGGGGGCCATGAAACACTTCCAAAAGCGCCACGGATTGGCTGCTGACGGTGTGGTCGGCCCTCAAACCTTCAAGGCACTCTCCGTCAGCGCAGAACAACGGGTCAATCAGATCGCCATCAACATGGAGCGCTGGCGCTGGTTGCCCCGAAATCTGGGCACAAGCCATCTGCTGGTGAATCAGGCCGGTTTTGAACTCTTCATGGTGAAAAACGGTAAGACCGTGGACAATCGCCGCGTGATCGTAGGCAAGCCCTTCCACCAATCGCCCATGTTTTCCGACGAGATCATCTACAGCGAATTCAACCCCACCTGGACCGTGCCTGCCTCCATTGCAGGAAAAGAGATGCTTCCCAAAATTCTCAATAACCCGGCCTATTTGCAGGACAAGGGCTACACGCTTTACACCAGCTGGAAATCCGGCGCGGCTCCAGCGAACCCCTTTTCCATTGATTGGAGCACGGTTTCTGCCAAGCGCTTCCCCTATCGCATTGTGCAGGAACCGGGCCCCCGCAACGCGCTGGGACAGGTAAAATTCATCTTCCCCAATAAGTTTTCCGTCTATTTGCATGACACACCATCGCGCAGCCTGTTTTCCCGCACCGGCCGTGCGTTTTCCCATGGGTGTATTCGTGTGGAAAAACCGCTGGATTTCGCCCGCAAAATTTATGAGCACCAGGGCGGGCTGAACCCGGCTAAAGTGGATGGCATCATTGCCAGCAAAAAGCAGACGCGGGTGAATCTGAAACGCAAATTACCCGTGCATTTGGCCTATTTCACCGCCTGGATTGATGAAAACGGCGTGCCTTTGTTCTTTGAAGACGTCTACAAGCGGGACCGGCTGGTGGGTCGTTACATGTTTTGATTTTTCCATAGGCGCACCGGGGCAGCCTATGGTAAACAACAGGCGAACATTTTGCTTGGAGCCTCCCATGTCCCGCGAAAACACGCCCAACGAAAATGAAAATCAGCGCCCGGTGCGCGATCTGAAAACCGCCGTAAACAACGCCCGGGACCGTTTGGCCGACCGAGCCGATGTGGTGGTGGACCTCAAGGCAAGCGAAACCGGGCGGCTGGAACTCTTGGCCAATGAGTTGCAACCTGTCTTTGACGGCGTGGACGAGACGGATGACCGCTTCGAGTTCGCCCTTTCCAAGGGCGAGCGCCCCCGTCTTTGGATCGATATGACCAGTTTTGTGGCCATGGGCGCTGACAAGCGCAGCTACCGTTTCATTAAAGACACGCGCACGGGCCGCATCGTGCTCGCTGAAACCGGTGACATGGAAAAAGCTGCTGACATTGTTTCCGACTATGTGGCTGAAAAAGTGCTGGAGCGGGAGCGGATGATCGAAGGGGAGTGGGTATCCTTCCGCGCTCAAAAGGGCGAACCCGCCGAGCAAGACACTGGTCCGCAAGTTGCTGAAACAACCGCAGAGGTGGCGGAACCGGTCATGGCCGAAAAAATCGTCCGTAAGGGCGGTTTTCTGCGAAGCCTTTTTTGGTTTCTCTTCGGCGCCTTGGCTGTTGTGGCAGCCTTCATCGCCACAGCCTTACTTTTGGTGCCAGACGCGCTCTAACTAGCCATCAGAACCCGGCGTGACATGCGGTTTACGCCCGGATTGTCAGACTTATAGCCATACTCCTCCATCACGCATGACCAATGGCCGGGCTCGCCTTCAATGGTGAACAGGTTGAACCGGGATGCTGGCTTATGGGCCAGTTCGCCCGGTCCTGCCGGTAGGGATTGGCTCGCTGATGGCACGCCAATCACCGGCACCGTACCGTTCGGTTTTGCAATCGTCATCTGCGTGTCCAGATGGGTGTGCCCGTGCAGTATGAGTTCCGCCCCCACATCCGCAATCATGGCCCGAAAGCGCCGCTCGCCCAAAAGGCGTTTGTGCCAATAGGTAGCGTTGGGAAAAGGCGGGTGGTGGATCATCACCACGCGAAAGTCACCACGAAGTGCCGCTTCATCAAGCAAAGCGCGGGTTTTGTTACGTTGCCGCCGCCCAAATCTGCCTTGAGCGATGAAAGGGGGCGTGGCAATGCCGGAATTGACACCAATCAGCGATATGTTCCCTCGGCGGCGCAGATAAGGAAAGGCGGTCTTCTCTTCATCATCTCCCACCATATAAGGCCCCCAAGCCGCGCGACAGGCCCGCAATGCACCGGGAACGTAGGTATCATGGTTGCCGGGCACGACTGAAATCCATTCCGGTGCACCAAACTCCAAAAGCCAGGATTTCATGCGGATAATTTCCGCCGGCAGCGCCAGATTAACTAAATCACCGGGCAGGGCCACATGGTCCACGTCCAACCCTTTGATACAGTCGATAAGGCCTTGCAGAACCTCCGACTGCATTTCGCCACGCCTGTTTAATTGCCAGTTCAGATAGCCGACCAGCCGCTTATTGAGCAGTTGCACGGGCTTTGCCCGAGGCAGGGGGGCGAGATGAACATCAGAAAGATGAGCAAGACGAAACATGGCTTGCCTCTAGCCGATACCTGCCCAACTGGGCACCCGCAAAATGCTTTTGGCATCGCCAAAAACGACTTAAGAAAGCCTATGCTGCGTTACCTGCCCAAAGCCCTTCGCCTTCCAGCCTTTATCGCTTGGAGCCTTGCCACCCGCGCCATGACCATGGGCGTGCGCTGCGCTTTGTTCGATGAACAAGGCCGCGTCTTTTTAGTGCGACATACCTATGTGAAAGGCTGGCACATGCCCGGCGGCGGCGTGGAGCGGGGCGAGACGGTTTTAGAGGCCGTACGGAAAGAGGTGAGGGAGGAGGCGGGCCTTGCGCTTGCGCAACCGCCAGCCCTCTTCGCGATTTACCGCAACACCATCCATAGCCGCTTTGACCATGTGGCCTTATTCGTGGCCCGTTCGGTGGACCCGGGCGAGCCGCCTTCACCCAATTTGGAAATCGCGGAGGCGGCTTGGTTTCCACTCGATAGCTTACCTGAAGGCACCACCAAACCCACCCGCACCTGCCTTGAGGAAATCACCAAAAGCCTTACGCCCCGCGAGATTTGGTGAGTAAAAGCATCTCGCATTCATTCAGAATATTCACCCATCAAAAAATGCGTTCGAGAGCAGCTTATTGCTGTTTGAGGGGCAGCAATTTATGACCCAGGTTCAATAGGCAGTGCTTCAGAGCCGGTCCCGATCGTGGGGCAAAGTGAAATCCACATCCGGCCCCACGGGCACAATCCGCGTGGGATTGATTGTTTCATGGCTGCCGTAATAATGGGATTTGATGTGGCGCATGTTGATGGTCTGCGCCACACCTTCATATTGGTATAGCTCTCGCGTGTAATTAGCGAGGTTGGGATAGTCCGCAATGCGCCGCAAATTGCACTTGAAGTGCCCCACATAAACCGCGTCAAACCGCACTAGCGTTGTGAAAAGCCGCCAATCTGCCTCTGTTAACCGGTCGCCCACCAAATAGCGCTGGCGAGACAAGCGCTCTTCCAGCCAATCCAGTGTTTCAAACAGGGGGTCGAATGCATCTTCATAGGCTTGCTGCGTGGTGGCGAAACCGCATTTGTAAACGCCATTATTGACGGTGTGATAAACCCGCTCGTTTACGGCATCGATTTCATCCCGCAAATCCTCAGGATGAAAATCATCCTTGTTACCGGTCACCGCGGTAAAGGCGCTGTTGAACATGCGAATGATTTCACTGGATTCGTTGGAAACGATGGTCTTGCGTTCCCGATCCCACAGCACGGGTACAGTCACGCGGCCCGTATAGTCCGCTTTGGCAGCGGTATAGACCTGATGCATGCGCGCGAAGCCGTTTTCAGTGTCCCGCGTTTCGGTACCCTCTTCACCAAAAGTCCAGCCCTCATCGCCCATGAACCAATCCACCACCGAAAGCGAGATGGCTTCCTCCAAGCTCTTCAATTTGCGGAAAATGGCTGCCCGGTTGGCCCAGGGGCAGGCGTGGGAAATATAAAGTTGGTAGCGACCAGCTTCCGCCTTGAAGCCGCCTTCGCCGCTAGGGCCAGCGCTGCCATCGGCTGTGACCCAATTGCGAAATCCCGCATCGGAACGCACGAATTTTCCGCCCGATTTCTTGGTGTCATACCATTGGTCCTGCCAGACCCCTTTCACAAGCAAACCCATCATTCATTCCCATGCTTCGATTTTGTATTTCCCTCACTTAGGAACATCCATTGTGTGCTTGAAGCACTGGACCCCGTTAAATTTGCATGATAGCCGGAGGCCATCGGAGAGTTTCACATGCCCTTCCCAACGGCTTTGAAAAATCGGAATGCACGACGACGACAGGTCTAAACCGTCGCCGCACGCCTGTGCGCGGGTAAATCAGAGCCCCCGCGCGGGCCGATAAGGTCCCACAGGGCCACCGCATTCTTGAAGTGAAATTCCATGTCTATCCACGATTTTAGCATCCGGCTCGAGCGGGCCAGCGATGCCGCCGCAATTGCGCAGATTACAGCCACCGTTTTTGGCCCCGGCATGCTCACCCGCGCCGCCTATGCGCTGCGCGAAGACGTGGAACACGATGGGCGGTTAAGTTTTGTGGCCACAGCCAAAGGCGATGAAACGCCGGTAGCCAGTGTTCGGCTCACCACCGTGCGTTGGGGGGACAAAGAGGCGTTGATGCTCGGTCCTCTGTGCGTTCTGCCGGAGGTGAAAAATCAGGGTCTTGGCAAAGCGCTCATGCAGCAAGCCGTGCTGGAAGCCCAAAGGTTAACGGAAATTGGCGAATGTCCACCGCTCATTATGTTGGTGGGAGATTTGCCCTACTACGCGCCATTCGGCTTCAAAACCATCGTCCCTGGCAAGATCACCCTGCCCAGACCGGCGGACCCGGCCCGAACACTGGCCTGCGAACTGCTGCCCAACGTCCTTGAAACCTATTCAGGGTTTTGCGAGTCAATGCGGGCCTAACGCCCCTCCCGTGCCCACATGCCGGCCATGGCGAAGAGCAGGATGCCAAGGCCTAGAAAACCGGCAAAGAGAGGAATTTGTGAAATCCCCTTCAAAACGCTGGCCTGCGTGGTGCGAATGCCAATCCAGTCCCGCCCACCGGTTGCGCCAGTGCCCCTTGTGGTCACAATGCGGGGCAGAGCGGTGGGTGCATCTTTCTCAACGCGAAAGCCCCGACCGCCTGTGGCAGCAAGCACAGGTGTGAGTTTATTCAGCGTGGAGACAATTTCATTATACTCCCGTGGATTTGTGGGTCCCACATGGACCAGCGCAGTCTTATCCCCATTGGCAGCACGGTAGAGGCCCAAAGTATCGGCTTCGTGCCGCGCTTCAAATGTGCCATCTCCCTGATCCACCAGATCAAGCGACAGGTTTTGCCCGTCCGGCGTAATCAGGTTCAATTGCCCGGGTTCGTCGCCCATGGTCTGGCGTTTGAAGGTGATGATATTGCCATCCGCATCGGCCCGCAGCGCCTCTTCATCCAATTCCGGCTCTTTCATGAGCCAATGGCCGAGACGGCGCAGCAATTGGGTGTGCGGCCCACCCCCTTCAAAACCCCGCGCCCAAAGCCAAACATGGTCAGACATCAAAAGCGCCACACGGCCCTCACCGGGGCGGTCCAGCGTCAGCAGGGGCCGATCACCATTGGCTTGCATAATTGTATCACCACGAATGGCCGTCCCATCGATCTGGCGGAACCACCGGCCCCAGCGGTTGGCCTCTTCTTCCTTTTCCGCCAGCCCCGGCAAACCGCGCGTGACCGGGTGGCGACGCCCCGCTTCTGATACATCTGCACGGAAGGGCGCTTCGATCACCTCACCATTGGCGCGCACGGGCAAAATGGTTTCCAGCGGCGTGGCGGCCACACTGCCAAATCCCGCATGTTCTGGCCCGGCGGCGATGAGCACCGCCCCACCGTCCTGCACATAACGGGCGATATTATCAAAATACAAAACCGGCAACACGCCCCGCCGCTGGTAGCGGTCAAAGATGATGAGGTCGAATTCATCAATCTTTTCAATGAACAATTCCCGCGTGGGGAAAGCGATCAGTGAAAGCTGTGTGATCGGCGTGCCATCCTGCTTTTCCGGCGGGCGCAGAATGGTAAAGTGGACGAGGTCCACCGAGGCGTCCGACTTCAACAAATTGCGCCAGGTGCGCTCCCCCGCATGGGGCTCGCCTGAGATGAGCAGGACGCGCAGGTTTTCGCGAATGCCATCCAGCACCGCAAAGGCCTGGTTGTTTACGGTGGTTAGTTCGCCTTCAACGCTCTCCACCTGCAACTCAATCACGTTGCGTCCCCCATGGGGCACATCGAAAAAGAAGCTGGTTTCTTCGCCGGGCAGCACCTGTTCCGTAGAAAATAACTCTCCATCAATGGAAACGCGCACGGAAACCAAACCGCCATCACTGGCGATGTTCGTGTCCGTCACCTGATAGACCAGTTCTTGCGCCTCACCCACAATGCCAAAGCGCGGCGCTTTGGTGATGGAAATGCGGCGGTCCCGATCAGCCTCACTGCCCGTAATCAGTGCGTGCACCGGCGCTTTGATGGTGCTGTCCTCCGGCACATCATGCACCTGCCCGTCCGTGAGCAAAATCGCGCCGCCCACCTGGTCAGGCGGCACATCCTGCAGGCCCCGTTCCAGCGCGCTAAAGAGAGCGGTGGAGGCATCCCCTTCCTCCGCGCCGCCATTGCGGGCTGTGATGCGGCGCACGTCCAGATTGGGGAAACGCGCCAGCCGTTCCTCCAGCGCCTGAGCAGCGGCAGCGGTTTGTTCGGCACGACCATCAAATTTCTGGCTGTCCGTCTCGTCCACCAGAACGGCAACAACCGTTTTCAAAGCCTCACGATCTTCCTGCAAAAGACTGGGATTGGCCAGCGCTAGGGTGAGCAAAACCAGTGCTGCAAGTCGTATCCAAGCGCCACGCAAGCTGCGCACGATCCCATAAAGAGCCAAAACAGCAGCCGCTGAAGCGATGAGCGCAACAGCCCACCAAGGGAAAAGGGGGGCGAACGAAAACGACAGGCCGCTCATTGTCCAAGCCTTTCCAAAAGGGCCGGTATGTGAACCTGATCGGACTTATAATTGCCCGTCAGCGTGTACATAATGATGTTCACCCCCGTGCGATACGCGTAAACCCGCTGTGTGGGGTTCGGCGGCACGATGGGCAGGCTGGGGGAACCATCCGCTTCCACCGCCCACGCGGCGGCAAAATCGTTGGACGTAATCATGATGGAAGAAACACCATCCCCTTGCCGCGCAGGGCGGTCCGCTTCGTCCGTGCGTTCGCGGGACGTTTCCACCCATAAGCGGCCGTCCAAATAACGGCCGGGGAAAACGTTGAGCAGATAAAAAGCCCGCGTCAGCACATGCCGGTCCGGCACGGGTTCCAGGGCCGGGATGTCGAGATTTTGCAGGATTTCCCGCAACCTTGCTGTCTCCGGCGTCACGTGGCGGTTGCCAAACCCACCATTGATCTGGTCGCGCGTGTCAAACAACACGCTGCCGCCCTTCTTCATAAAGGCATCCACCCGCGCCATAGCAGCAGCGTTTGGCACCGCGCCGCTTGTGGAAATGGGCCAATAGAGCAGGGGGAAAAAGGCCAATTCATCCGAGGCAATTTCTACGCCCACCGGTTCACCCGGTTCCAGCGACGTGCGGGACGCGATGAATTGGGTGAGCCCCGTGAGGCCTTTTCGGCTCAACTTATCTAAAGCGGCATCGCCTGTTTTAACATAAGCCAATCGGGTGCGCAGAGAGTTCTCAAAATCGATGGCCGGGTCAGCGTCCTGCGCGTAACTCTTTTGAGCGGGCAAGATAAACAGGGCTGCCAGCATGACAGCGGCTGCTGCTTTCGCGCCGCGCTTCACCCTCTGTCGAAGGGCACCGCCTATCCACAAGACCGCCAAACAATCTAATGCCAGCAAAATGAGGGCAGCGGCCAACAGCCAAGGCTTGAACGGCATAGCAACACCACTGCCATAGCCTGAAATTATCGCGTTTTCGGGAAGATTGGCCGTGTCAAATGGGGCAAGGCCGACCGGTTCGTTAAACAAATTGAGAGCCACGAAAGCATCCTTTGTGCCATAGGTTCCAGGCGGGTTTTCAAGGCTAACGACTGGCTCCGTGCCGCCGCCCACTGTGAGAGGTTTGGTGTCCGTCGGCGTCGCCCCCAAGCGGCCGAAACCGTCCATAATGGAGAGGGGCGGCAGGCTGGCCGCTTGCGTCGCCGCGCTTTCCGCCCGGGCGCCAGTGGCGGAGTTTCGCGCTTGGTCTGCCGCAATGGACCCGTTGGATACGGCCACGATCCGCCGCAACATGTCTACAAAAGCCCCGGACAAGGGCAAGTTGGACCACTCGGCGTCGGCGGTGACATGGAACAAAACTACCCAACCATCACCGCGTGGTGCAGCTGTGACAAGGGGCGTACCATCGGCAAGGCTTGCCCAAGTGCGGTTGACAAGGTCCACGCCCGGTTGGGCCAAGACCTGCCGCGTGACAGTCACATCCTGCGGAACGGTGAGACCCGCAAAAGGGCTGTCCTCTTCAAATTTCGCCAAGGGCTGGGGCGTGCCCCAGGTCAACGTACCACCCAAACTGCGCCCGCCCCGGCGCAATTCCACGGGCACAAGATCATCATTTTCCGCTGCAGAAAGGCGAGGGCCGGCGAAACGCACCAGCATCCCACCGCCATTGACCCAACGCTCCACCTTATCCCGCACATCATTGGGCATGGTGCCAATATCGGCTAAGATCAGCGTGGAAACATTTTCCTCCAGCATCTGGTCCACAGCCGCATCCACCTGCGCATCCCGCGCCGGGCGCACCTCGCTAAAGGGTCGCAGTGCACGGGAAATATAGTAGAGAGGTGAGAGAAGCGGCTGGCTGCTGTCGGCACGACTGCCGGAAATCAGCCCCACACGGCGGCGGCGAAAGCGCTCATCCAACAGGCGAGTAGCCCCCGCATTTTGCGCTTCGTTCACGGCAATGCGCGCCACCTCATTGCGCAGTTCCACAGGAAGCTCGAACCGCGCCGTCGCGCTCTTCTCACCCTTTGCAAACTCAAAAGGCGCATTGGCAATGGAGCGGTTTTGAATGTCGTAAGCTGTAATGGAACCGCCCTGCGCGCTGCCGTCCATAGCCCGCTCAACGTTCACCTCTAAAGCCTCGGGCGTGTTGTTGAGGGAACTGGCAGCATAAAGCCCCTGCAGGTCCGAAGCTGCATAGTTAAACGCTTCCACACCCGCTTCACTGGCCCGCTGTGCTATGGCCCGCGCGCCCTCGCTGTCCAGCCCGGAGGACAGCCAAGCAATGCCTCCAAAGCTACTGAGGGTTTGATTATCGAGTCTTGCGGCAATGCCCGGATAATCAACGACAAGCGGGCGCGGTGTGGCCGCCGCCAATTTGGTGCGCGCGGTGGGCACATCGCCCAAGGTTAGATCCACCTCCGCTCCGCTGCTGGCGAGTGCCAGTGCAACAGGCCTTTCAGCCGCTTCCGCCTCGTCTAACAGTTGGGCGGTTTTGCGTTTACGGGCCTCAAAATCCGGGGCACTGGCCCAACCATCGTCCAACAGGACGAGCAGAGGGCCTTCTCCCCGCAAAACTTTCTCCTGCGGGTTCCAGATGGGTTCCGCCAGCGCCAAAATCACAAAAGCCGCCATCAACAGGCGCAAAAGGGTCAGCCACCACGGGCTGCGCGCTGGAGTTTCTTCCCGCTTGTCCATTTCGGCCAAAATAGCCGTAGGTGGAAAGACCTCTTCACGGGGTTTGGGCGGCGTCAGGCGCAGCAACCACCAGATCAGCGGCAGGGCCAACAGGCCGATCAAAACGAAGGGCGCGCCAAAAGCGAGGGGAAGACCGCTCATGCTGCACCTCCCTGAGCAAGCAGCAAATGCAGTTTCACCAAAGCGCTGGAGGCCAGCTGGTCCGTATGATGGACCACAAAATTCCATCCAAGCCGCCGACAATGACGCTCCAGCGCATTTTGCCGTGCCGCAAAGCGGTTTTGATAGTCTTCCCCAAGGGTTTCCGCCCGCCCGAAGGTAATGCGCTCACCGCTTTCCGGATCAACAAATTCTGTGCGCCCCCGGAAGGGAAACAGCTCTTCAGCAGGGTCGATAATTTGCACCAGAGAGCCACGCACTTGCTGCCGCGCGATGTTTTCCATCTCCGCCAGCGTTTGTTCAACGGGTTGCAGAAAATCAGAAATCAACACCATCTCCGTCCGCGGGCGCATGTCCGCCAGAAGGGGGCTGTTGTCTGTTCCATGACTTGCGGGCAGTGAAAGGGCAGCGGCGATGCGCTCGGCAGCATCCCGGTTGGCAAAGGGGCGGGTGAGGCCCGGCCACCCCACGCGTTCGCCGCTCCGGGCCAGCACTTCACAAAGGGCTAGCGCTAAAACGAGCGCGCGGGACTGTTTGGAAACCTCTGCATTTTCGCTCTTATACAGCATGGAAGCGGAATTATCGGCCCAGACCCATACGGTATGGGCAGCCTCCCACTCCTGATCGCGCACATAGAGCGCGTTTTCATCCCGCGCAGACCGCCGCCAATCGATGCGGGACAGGCTCTCGCCGCTGTCATAGGGCCGAAATTGCCAGAATGCATCGCCCGGCCCACGGCGGCGGCGACCATGCCATCCGCTGGTGACCGTATTGGTGATGCGCTGGGCTTCAATCAACAAATCGGGAATAAGGGCAGCCCGCGCGCGGGACCGGGCCAGAACTTCATGGCCGGTTTGGCTTTCCGTTTTGGTGCCGATCGTAAGGGCCAAAACCGTGCTCCGCCTCTAGCCCAGATTTTCGCGGATGGAAGCGATGACTTGCTGCACCGTCACACCCTCAGCCCGCGCAGCAAAGTTGAGCGCCATGCGGTGTTGGAGTACCGGTTCCGCCAGCGCCAGCACATCGTCCACCGAAGGCGCAAGCCGCCCGTCCAAAAGCGCCCGCGCCCGAACTGTGAGCATGAGCGCCTGCGACGCACGAGGACCGGGGCCCCAGGCGATGTGGCGGCGAGGGTCATTTGCAGCCAAGTCTTCTCCACCGTCCGGCCTCGCCGCGCGGACAAGATCGAGAATAGCATTCACCACGCTTTCGCCCGTGGGCATGCGCCGAACCAGCGCTTGCATGGCCATCAATTCGTCCCCCGTCATGGCCGCTTCGGCAGGCGCCTCCGCTGCGCCGGTCGTGGCCATCAAAATACGCCGCTCCGCGTCCCGCTCGGGGTAGCGCACGTCCACCTGCATCAAGAAACGGTCCAGTTGCGCTTCTGGCAAGGGATAAGTGCCCTCTTGCTCCAAGGGGTTTTGTGTCGCCAGCACATGGAATGGCTTTGGCAGGTCATGCCGCTCACCGGCAATGGTCACATGATATTCCTGCATAGATTGCAGCAGCGCGGATTGTGTGCGCGGCGAAGCACGGTTGATCTCATCCGCCATCAACAACTGCGCGAAAATCGGCCCTTTGAGGAAACGAAAGGAACGCTTGCCGCCATCGTCCTGATCCAAAATCTCTGAACCGAGGATGTCCGATGGCATCAAATCCGGCGTAAACTGAATGCGGTTGGCATCCAGCCCCAAAACCGTGCCCAGCGTTTCCACCAGCTTCGTCTTGGCCAGCCCGGGCACGCCCACAAGCAAAGCGTGGCCGCCGGCCAGAATGGTAATCAGTGTATTATTGACCACGTCTTCTTGGCCAAAAATAATCCGCGCCACGCCCTCACGGGCTTTGGCGATGGTGGCCACCGCCTTTTCCGCCTCGGCAATATGGTCTTTGGGATCAACTTCGGCGGCGGCAAGGTCGGTCATAATTTTCTCCACGCGCAGAGAGAGCACACTCATGGTCGCGGCATTTTGGGCAATTTGCTCGCGCCGCATCGTAATACACTAGCCCCTATTCGCCGATCATGCCCACATTAGGGCCTATCAATTAACTGCGACACGTTTGACCGCCCCGTTTGACCAAATGCCTTTGGCGGGGCAAAGGAAGAGCCATGAGCAAAGATGCACAAAACAAAGCCGAAAGCCCCACCGCCGCTCTGGAAGAGCTCATGGCTCAGGCCGGAAAAGGCCAGAATGGCAAGGGCTTACCGCCAGTAGACAAATGGAACCCGGATTTTTGCGGCGATTTAGACATGGTCATTAAGCGCGATGGCACATGGTTTTACAACGGCACGCCCATCGGCCGCGCGCCGCTCGTGCGCTTGTTTTCGACCATCTTGCGCAAAGACGAAGATGGCAAAACCTATCTCGTCACCCCTGTGGAGAAGGTGGGAATCACCGTCGAGGATGCCCATTTTGTTGCCGTTGAAATGCTGGCAGAGGGCGAAGGTGAGGAGCAAATCCTAACCTTTCGCACCAATGTGGGCGATCTGGTGCGCTGCGATGGGGACCATCCGCTCCGCTTTGAAATTGCGGGCGAGAATGATGAGTTGAAACCTTATCTGGCCGTTCGTGGCCGTCTTGAGGCTCTGTTGGCGCGGCCTGTCATGTACGATCTCGTCAATCACGGTGAAGAGGTGGACGTGGATGGCATCACCATGTTTGCGGTCCGCTCGGCGGGTGAGGTTTTTCCCATTATGCCCGCCGACGAACTCGCGCGCCTTGCCGCCGAATGAGCCTGTTGGACGACCCTTTCAGCCTGAGCGCTTTTACGAAACGGGTGGAACAGCGATTTGAAAGCCGCGCCGATGTTATGGCGGCTTTCGGCGGGGATGATCGTTTGAACGCAGGCTTCGCGGCGGACATGAAAAACAGAACGTTCAAAAAAGCGGCGGTGCTGATCGGTGTGTTGGAGCGGGAAGGGGAGGCCCACATCCTGCTGACCCAACGCACGGAGCATCTTAAAAGCCATAGCGGCCAAATCGCCTTTCCCGGCGGGAAATTAGATGACGGAGAGACCGGCATCGAGGCCGCTCTGCGAGAGGCCGAAGAGGAAGTGGGCCTCAACCCGGCCAATGCTCAAATCTTGGGAGAGTTTGGCACTTACTACTCAGGCTCCGGCTACGCCATCCATCCCGTTGTGGCGCGCTTGAAAGGCGAGCTGAAATGGGCCCCCAATCCCGATGAGGTGGCCGAAACCTTCGAAGTGCCGCTTGCTTTCCTCATGGACCAAAGCAATCACAAAACCGAAAGCCGTTTTTGGAACGAGAAGGAAATCTTTTTCTACGCCATGCCCTATGAAGACCGGCAGGTTGCGCCGCCCGTGGAACGGCGCATATGGGGAGTGACGGCAGGCATAATTCGCATGGTGCAGGAACGGCTTTACGGAGCCATTTAGCAAATCATGACTCAGCGCATCCAACAGGATTGGCTCAAAGAGCCACCCCTTCAAGCTCTCCTCAAAGTGCTCAACGCTGATGGTGGCGAAGCCATGATCGCCGGTGGTGCCGTGCGCAATGCGCTCTTGGGCGAGCCCATAAGAGACGTGGACATTGCCACCACCTTGCTGCCGCGCGATGTCATTTTACGGGCCAAGAAGGCCGGGTTCAAATCGGTGCCAACGGGCATCGACCACGGCACGATCACTGTTGTGGTGGACAGCGCCCCCTTCGAAGTCACCACCCTGCGCGAGGATATCGAAACCGATGGGCGCCACGCGCGGGTGATCTATGGCAAGGATTGGCGCAAAGATGCGCAGCGGCGCGACTTCACCATAAACGCCCTTTACCTGCGCGCGGATGGTGAAATTGTTGACGTGCTGGGCGGGCTGGACGATGTGCTGGCCCGCCGCGTTGTGTTCATCGGTGAAGCCGAACAGCGCATCCGTGAGGACTATTTGCGCATCCTGCGCTTTTTCCGCTTCTTCGCCTGGTACGGCGCTTTTCGGCCCGATGCGGCAGGGTTGAAAGCCTGTGCGAAATTGAAGGAAGGCCTCGACCACCTTTCCGTGGAGCGCATTTGGCAAGAACTCTCTAAGACCTTTGCCGCACCGGACCCATCCCGCACCATGCTGTGGATGCGCCAGACGGGGGTGCTGTCCCGCGTCCTGCCTGAGTCTGAAAACTGGGGCATTGATGCTGCCATGCCGCTGATGGCGCAGGAGGAGAGGCTTGGGCTGGAGCCCGACTGTGTGCGCCGTCTCATGGCCATCATCCGCTCCGACGGGGGCGTGACGGATGGATTGGCGACCCGACTCAAATTGCCCAATGCTGTCCGCAAGCGATTGGAACTTTGGGCAAATTGCCCTGAACCTGATTCAGAACTTGAAGACAATGCCTTCCGCCGCTGGCTTTACCGCCAAAACGCCAAAGCTGTGGAAGATAAGCTCATCCTTGCCCTCACCAAGAGTGGTGTGAACAGCGCGCCGGTGGATGCCAAACTGGCATTGCTGCGCGAAAAGCGCCCGATCTTCCCGCTTTCGGGCAAACACCTGCTGGAGCATGGCTACGAGCCCGGCCCCATCATCGCCCCCACATTGCGCAAGCTGGAAGACTTTTGGATTGAGAGCGATTTCCAGATGGGGAAGGAGGAATTGCTGGCAAAACTACCGTTGGATTTGGAGTAGGGTTTCTGTCCGCTGCCCCAGCCTCTCCCTCATTGCCGGACTTGTTCCGGCAATCCATCCCAACCAACGAAAGAAAAGGCTGATCTTGCGGCATGGATTACCGGGACAAGCCCGGTAATGAGGGGGGTATGTTAAAGTCTCACTCCCCCCGCGCCAGAAATCCGCCCGACTGGCGCGCCCACAAACCCGCATAAGTCCCGCCCAATTCTAGTAACGATTGATGCGTGCCTTCTTCCACAATGCCTGTTTCATCCATCACCACCAATCGATCCAGATGGGCGATGGTGGAGAGGCGGTGGGCGATGGCGATGACGGTTTTGCCCGCCATCAACGCTTCCAGATTGTCCTGAATGACGGCCTCCGCCTCGGAGTCGAGCGCTGAGGTTGCCTCATCCAACAGCAGCACCGGCGCATCTTTCAAAAACACGCGGGCCAGCGCGATGCGTTGCCTCTGTCCGCCGGACAGTTTCATGCCCCGCTCTCCCATCAGCGTGTCATAGCCCGCATTTCCTTTGGAATCCTGCAACCCCATGATGAACTCATGGGCGCTGGCGCGATGGGCCGCAGCTTCAATTTCACTATCGCTGGCACCCGGCTTGCCTAGAATGATGTTGTCCCGCACCGAGCGGTGCAGCATGGTGGTGTCTTGCGTCACAATCCCCAGCGCTTCCCTCAATTCGCTTTGTTGCACCTGCGCGATATCAATGGCGTCCAGCGTAATTGTGCCCGCGTCCACATCGTGGAAGCGCAGAAGCAGGTTCACCAGCGTCGTCTTGCCCACACCGGAGCGCCCCACAAGGCCCACTTTCTCGCCCGGCCTGATGTGCAGGTTGAATTCTGTCAAAACCGTATTGTCACCGGTATAGGTAAAAGCCACCTCCCTAAAATTCACATCACCCCTGATAGGGGAGGGCAAGGACCGGGGCTTCGCCACATCCACAATGGTGGGCCGTTTGCTCACCAATTCCGCAGAATTTTGCACCGTGCCAAAATTGCGAAACAACCCATTCAGCAAGCCCAGCAATCGTCCCAACAGCAAATTGAGCCGCAGGCAAAGGGCCAGCACCACCGCCACACTGCCCGCGCTCAGGCTTTCTTGCACAAACAGATAGAGCGCCAGTGACGCGATCACCACCAGCATAAGAGATGAGAACGTCTGGTAGCTGATGCGCATACCCGAAATGACACGGGTGAAGCGCATGGCCTGCGCCACCGTGTTTTCAAACCCGGCGCGCACCGTATCGTCCAGCGTCTCTTCGGAGGCATAGAGTTTCACGGTGCGAATGTTGGAATAGCCATCCACCATGCGCCCGGTGGTCACCGCCGCCACCTCCGCCAGCCGCCGGGCTTCATCACGGATGCGCGGCACGAAGGTGCGGGCCAGCACAGCGAAGACGGCAAGCCAAAGGAGGACGGGCAGAAGCATTCGCCAATCCAGCGAGGCGATGACAACAAGCGTGGTGAGCGCAAAAACGGCGATGAACCAGATGATTTGTAGGAGCGAAACCAGCACATCCCCCGCTGCCTGCCCCGCCTGCCAAACTTTCGATGAAACACGGCCCGCCAATTGATCGTCAAAAAAGGACACGTCTTGCTTGGACACGGCCAAATGGCCTTGCCAGCGCACCATGGAGAAAAAGTCAGGCACCACCACCTGCTCTTCCACCACGGCCGTCAGCACAGCCACCGCCACACGGACAATGCCAACCAAAAGAGCCATGGCAATGAGGGTTGTGCCGTGGTCCGCCCAAAAAGAGGCGGGGCCGGAGGCGTTCATCATGTCCACCAGCCAACCCACGAAAACGAAGAGGGCGGTTTCGATAAAAGCTGTCAGGCCGCCCAGCGTGAGCATGGCCACAAAAGGCCAAGGCATCTGGCGCACATAGTGGCGGATAAACCCAATGCCCCCGGCGGGTGGCGGACCGGGGTCGGAACGCCCCAGCGGGTTCACATGGCGTTCAAAGAAACGGAAAAAGCGGTCGGCGATGGCGTTCATTGAGCGGCTTCAGCCGCACTGAAGTCTAAAAACCCGCCGCTTTGCCGTGCCCACAACGAGGCGTAGAGACCTTCCTGCGCCACAAGCTCATCATGGCTGCCTTCTTCAACAATTTGCCCCTTATCGAGCACGATCAAGCGATCCATATCTGCGATGGTGGAAAGCCGGTGGGCGATGGCCAGCACCGTCTTGCCTTCCATGAGATTGAAAAGCTGTTCCTGGATGATAGCTTCCACTTCGGAATCCAGCGCCGAAGTCGCCTCGTCCAAAATCAGGATGGGCGCATCTTTGAGGAACACTCGGGCAATGGCGATGCGCTGCCGTTGGCCCCCGGAGAGTTTCACCCCCCGTTCCCCCACCATGGCATCATAGCCCTTGCGGCCCTCGCTATCTTCCAACGCCAAAATGAACTCATGGGCGTTGGCCTTGCGTGCCGCGGCTTCGATCACGGTTTCATCCGCATCGGGCCGACCATAGGCGATATTATCGCGGACCGAGCGGTGGAGCAGGGAAGTATCTTGCGTCACCACGGCGATATTGGAGCGCAGGCTGGATTGAGTGACTTCCGCCACGTTCTGCCCGTCAATTTTCACCGCGCCCCCGTCAATATCATACAGGCGCAGCAGCACGTTCATCATGGTTGTCTTGCCCGCCCCAGAGCGGCCCACCAGCCCCACTTTTTCACCGGGCGCGAGCTTCAGCTGCATCTCCTGCATGACCGTCCCATGTTTGTCATAGCGGAAGGTCACATCATCAAAGTGAATTTCGCCCTTGGACAGCACCATCTCTTTTGCGCCGGGCTTGTCCTGCACGCTGCGGGGCTTGGCGATGGTGTTCATGCCATCAATGGCCATGCCGATATTCTCAAAAAGCCCCGCCAGTTCCCACATGATCCAGTGGGACATGCCAGAAAGCCGCGTCACCAGTGCCGCTGCCACCGCCACAGCCGCCACAGTGGACGCCCCACCCAACCACTGGGCAATGGCAATGGCTCCAACGGTGAACAGCAGCACATTGTTGAGTATATCAATCGTCACATCGATTTTGGTCGCCAGCCGCATCTGCGGATGAACGGTATCCAAAAACTCTTCCATGGAGTCCCGCGCATAGCCCACTTCCCGTCCCGCATGGGCGAACAGTTTGACCGTGGCGATGTTGGTATAGCTATCCACAACGCGCCCGGTCATTTTGGAACGGGCATCCGCCTGCAGGCGTGAAATGTGGGCCATCTTCGGCAAAAAATACCACATGGCCACGCCGTAAAGGCATAGCCACAGCAAGAACGGCGCTGCCAGGACCAGATCGAATGTGGCGATCAAAAACACCCCGCCCACAAAATAGGTGCCCACATAAATGAAAACCGACAGCATTTTCATCATGGTCTCGCGCACACCCAAGGCCGTCTGCATAACCTTTGTGGCGACCCGACCGGCAAACTCGTCCTGATAAAAGCCCATAGACTGGCCCAGCATGTAGCGGTGGGCCTGCCAGCGAATAATCATGGGAAAATTGCCGGCCACGGACTGGTGATGGAAAAGATCGTGGAACAAAGTCAGCAGCGGTGAAACAAGGACTACCACTAACCCCATGAAAATCAGGGTCCATTTCTCCTCTTCCCAAAACGTCGCCCGGTCCGCACTGGAAAGCCATTCCACAAGGGAGCCGAGAAACGAAAAAATGTAGATTTCGATGACGGCCGAAGTCAGCGCTAGCGCCGTCACCGCCGCCAGCGCACCCCAAATGCCGCGCGAATAGTGAAGAATGAACTTCATAAGCTCCTTAGGCGGTTGGGTCGGCTCTTCCGGCGGGAAGGGATCAACCAATTTTTCAAAGCGGGAGAACAGCGCGTTCATCACAGGAGCGACCGGCAGGCGAAGGCACGTCTGCCATCCATTTCGTTTGGGGGACGGATGGAGTATAGGAAACGCAATTGTGATTTGCACGGTGGCAAATGGGCGAAATGGCTGCTCCCTCGATTTCGTTTGCTTGTTTTGGGGTCGAGGTTGGCAGCGTCAAAAAGTTGCGAATTGCTACCATAAAGCTAAACGCTAATAATCACGCTCAGGATATGAGCAAATACAAACGCCTGAAAAATAATGCACTTGTTGTTTCATGAGAATATTCACGTTGGGAGCATCAGCGTGCTGAGACCATCTGACGTGTCGATGGGTTGTGCAGAAGGTGATTTCAAACCCACCGAGCACTTTGTTGAATTCGAGAGATCGGTTCCTCCTTACTGGGACAATGAAGTTGACCACAGAATTTGGAACGGTTTCAAATTGGTCCTGCAGAACGGCAAAAATGTGCACTCATCCGGAGCGGTTTTGCATTGCATTCGAATTGACCAAGACAATATCGAATATTTGCTAAGCGTTCTGGGTATTTTCGATCCTCCATACGAAGAATTGTTTCCTTCTGCTGATGAGGATTTAGATGATTAAAATTTTCTGCTGACTATGCGCTCATCTAAGCCGGATGTGAAATTCAAGGAACATATGAGTTTGGAGCAACTCGAAAAGGATGTGTGGGAGGAGCCTACTTTCGATTCCCACCCAGTGCTCACCTGCCATGCCTTGCGAAAAGAGCCGGTGCGTGATTTTTCGATCGAAAATCTGCGCATCATGATTGGTCAGAATATCGGCTTGAAATACCTTGTTCCTAAAGCGCTTGAACTTTTGAAGGGAAACCCTCTCGCAGCTGGCGACTTTTTTGAGGGGGATTTGCTGCTCAACGTTTTGCGGAGTCAGGCTTATGAATTTCTGGATCAGAAATACTTGGATAAGAAACTAATCCCAGTTTGCGAAGCAGCGTTGGCTTTGGATCGAGATGATCTGCACGATGAACTTCGGGAACTCGTAAATGGGTTCTTAGACAAAACGGTCGCTCTCAAAACTTCTGAGAATTGAAAGCCGATTGCTTAGCTTTGAGGACTTTCAAATTGGTTGCACTCGCACACTCTCCTCGCATCGCGCTCTTCCAGCCGGATATTCCCGGCAATACCGGCACGATTCTGCGGATGGCGGCTTGTTTGGGGATGGCGGTGGATTTGATCGAACCGGCGGGCTTTCGCGCGGATGACAAGGCGCTGTTGCGTGCCGGGATGGACTATCTGGAGCGCACAAATCTGACCCGCCACGCCGATTGGGCGACGTTTGAAGAGCGGCGTGAGCAGCAGGGGCGGCGTCTCGTTCTGCTCACAACGAAAAGCGAAACCGCCTATACGGAATTCCAGTCCAGGCCCGATGATTGCATTTTGTTTGGCCGCGAAAGCGCGGGCGTGACGAAAGAAGTGGCCGACGCTGCCGATGCCGCGCTCACCATTCCCATGGCTGTCACCGGGCGGTCGTTTAACGTGGCTGTCAGCGCCGCCATGGTGGCGGGGGAAGCGTTACGTCAACTCTCTAAAGCGTAGCGCATGGTGCGGTGGGGAATGCCCGCATCGTCAAACACATCGCCCTCAGCCACAAACCCCAGTTTTTCATAAAACGGCAGGGCATCAATCTGCGCACCCAGCACGATGGCATCAATGCCCTCCATGGAGGGCGCGAATTCCATGAGATGGCGCATCAGGCTGCGTCCAAGCCCCGTTCCGCGATGGCTTTTCGCCACCGCCACACGCTGGACTTTGGCTGCCGTCCCTTTGCGAATGATCCGTGCTGTCCCAACCACATTGTCCGCTTGTATCGCAATGAAATGAACAGCATCTGTCTCATCATGCTCGTCCCGTTCCAGTTCAACGGGCACGTTTTGCTCCTCCACGAACACTTCGTACCTCAATTGATAGGCCGCTTCGCGCTGGCTTTTCGTGGTGGCCTGTATGATTTCCATGGCACTTTCTTCTCCACAACTGTCCAATTCTCTGGACAGATCGTCCGCAACTTGTCACTTGTGAAACGCTAATGCCGCACAATTTCAAGAGCCCCGTCATGCGCGACCGCAATGCCCTTCCCCCCGGCCTTCCCGACGATATTGAAGGCAAGAAGGCCCGGGCAAAGGAGTGGTTTGAAGCTTTGCGCGATGATATTTGCGCCCGGTTTGAAGCGCTGGAGGATCAGCTTGAAGGCCGCCTGTCAGACCAAGTTCCGGGCCGCTTTCAAAAAACCCCGTGGAACCGCGAAGAGGGCAAGGGCGGCGGCGGCGTTATGGCCATGATGCACGGGCGGGTGTTTGAGAAAGTGGGCGTCCACGTCTCCACCGTTTATGGCGAGTTTTCGCCGGAATTTCGCAAGCAAATGCCCGGCGGAGACGAAGACCCCAGTTTTTGGGCCTCGGGCATTTCGCTCATCGCCCACATGCAAAACCCCAATGTCCCTGCGGTGCACATGAACACCCGCATGGTGGTTACGTCCCGCCAGTGGTTCGGCGGCGGCGGCGATCTCACCCCCGTTTTGGATGCCCGCCGCACGCAAGAGGACCCGGATACGCAGGACTTTCACGCTGCCATGAAAGCCGCCTGCGACAAGCATGAAGTGGCTGACTATCAGGCGCTTAAAGACTGGTGTGATGACTATTTCCACCTGTCTCACCGGGACGAACCCCGCGGCGTGGGCGGTATTTTTTGCGACTATCTCCACAGCGGTGAGAAGCTGAACCGCTGGGAAGCCAATTTCGCCTTCATCCAGGACATTGGCCGCGAATTTGCGGATATTTACCCAAAGCTGGTGGCCCGCAACATGGAAAAGCCGTGGGACGACGCCATGCGCGATGAACAACTCATCCGCCGGGGTCGCTACGTGGAATTTAACCTATTGCAAGACCGGGGAACGATCTTTGGCTTGAAGACCGGCGGCAATGTGAATTCGATTCTGAGTTCCATGCCGCCCGTAGTGAAGTTTCCGTGAAAGCCGGCTTACGTTTGCTAGACTTGGCGTAAGCACCAAGACCTCAAACGCATTCGCCCTCATCCTCGGCGAATGCCGGGGATTCATGCCAACGGATAAAAAAACTGTTGGGTTTGTCGGAATGGATTGCCGGAACAAGTCCGGCAATGAGGGTCAGGCGACGAACGGGGCTCCACTATGCTGAATGCGATCAAAGCCTGAGCCCTCAATCCCCTCGCAAAAACGCCAGCAGGGCCTCCGGCAATCCTGTCGCTGCCAAATCCGGGATATTCCCCTGATCTTTCGCTTCCAGCCGCACCAGCTTGCCATGGCGTTCGGCCATCTGTTGCGCGATTTCCTGCGTCAAAAGTGACGAATGTTCGCCCCGCACCAACAAAGTGGGGCAGCGGCGGAACAGGGCGAACTCTTTCCACATTTCCGGCGGGCGCTCGTCATAGTTCACCGTGTTTGAAACGCGCTGCAAATCTGCGCTGCGGTTGAGAGCGGGCTTGCCGCCATCGTCTCTCCACCGCTTTTTGGCCATGGCCAAAAAGTCCGCTTGCGTGGCGTTTGGAAAATCTTGGTCCAACAACACCTTCATCTGTTCACCCGCCTCAGCCCATGATGAAGGCGCGCCTTGCCGTTGCCGAAGGGCGGTTTGGCGAGCGATACCGACACTGTCCAGTGTGGGTCCGGCATCATTCAAGATGAGTTTGGAGACGGCCCCCGGCCTTTTCACCACGGCGTGGAATAGGGGCAGAGCACCCCAGCCGCTGGCTAACGCTGCAATATGATGAAGCCCCCGCACATCCATCACGGTGACAAGATCATCCCCGTCACTCTCCACGCTTGTGCCATGAACCGGGGCCTTCGATGATTTGCCACGCCCCCGCAGATCCAATGTGATGACCTTCGCTGGTGGGCCGGGCAGTTGGAGAAGCGCTTTTAGAAAAGCCTCATAGTCGGTGCCATTGCCCATTTCGTTGGGCAAGCACAGCAGCGGCATATCCATCGGGGCAGGGGCCTTGCCCCGGCGCGGCTTAGGGATGAGCCGCCATTCCTCCCCATGAAGAATGGCTCCGTCTTTCATGGAAACGGTGAAGGGTGTGCTTGTGTATAGGTCGGTCATCACGCGACCCTAACAACAAACTTGGCAGAATTAAACGGGGCGTCCCCGCCGCAAGTCCCGCTCAATGGTGAGTTTGGAACCCTGCAGCCGACGTTTGTAGACCTGATAGTTTTCCATCACCCGCTGCACGTAATTGCGGGTTTCCGAAAACGGGATGCTCTCCACCCAGTCCACAACCTGCTCAATGGATTTTCCGCGCGGATCGCCGAAACGCTCAATCC